>NZ_WYDQ01000001.1:1423750-2135625 GCF_024105635.1 Oceanicola sp. 502str15 | reverse complement strand
AGCAGCACGAAATACAGCTCCCGCCCCACGCGGGGCAGTCCGGGGCGCCTTTTGGGGCCGGGAGTTTCGCTGCTCGTCGCCATTGTCATTACCTGCCCGCGTAGCAACAGATTAGGGCGATAATGTGAAGTTGTTTCCGTTTTCTCAACGGTGAAAAGGAAACGGGCCGCCCGGTGCGGGGCGGCCCGAAGTGCGGCGCGGCAAGTGCGCCATGACGGCGCACCCAACGCGGTTAGACGATGGTGGCCTCGGTGGCGGCGCGCAGCTCGTCTTCTGTGACGCCATCGGCCAGTTCGACGATCTTCAGCCCGCCTTCGACCACGTCGAGCACGCCGAGGTTGGTGATGATGCGGTTGACGACGCCGGTGCCGGTGAGGGGCAGGGTGCAGGATTTCAGCACCTTGGAGTCACCATGCTTGTTGGTGTGGTCCATCACCACGATGACCCGGCCGACACCGGCCACGAGGTCCATCGCGCCGCCCATGCCCTTCACGAGCTTGCCGGGGATCATCCAGTTGGCGAGGTCGCCGTTCTCGGCCACTTCCATCGCGCCGAGGATCGCGGCGGCGATCTTGCCGCCCCGGATCATGCCGAAGCTCGTGGCGCTGTCGAAGTAGGAGGTGCGGCTGAGTTCGGTGATGGTCTGCTTGCCGGCGTTGATCAGGTCAGGGTCTTCATCGCCCTCGAAGGGGAAGGGACCCATGCCGAGCATGCCGTTTTCCGACTGGAGGGTGATGTCCTTGTCGCCCACGTAGTTGGCCACCAGCGTCGGGATGCCGATGCCGAGGTTCACATACCAGCCGTCTTCAAGCTCATCCGCCGCGCGGGCGGCCATTTGATTGCGATCCCAGGGCATTATGCGTCCTCCCTTTTCCGGGTGGTTCGTTGTTCGATGCGTTTTTCATGCTCGCCCTGAATGATCCGGTGCACGTAAATGCCGGGCAGGTGGATGTGATCGGGGTCGATGCTGCCGCGCGGCACGATCTCTTCGACCTCGACGACACAGGTCTTGCCGCACATCGCGGCGGGCGGGTTGAAGTTGCGGGCGGTCTTGCGGAAGACGAGGTTGCCGGTGTCGTCGGCCTTCCAGGCCTTGACGATGGAGAGGTCGGCAAAGATGCCCTCTTCGAGGATGTAATCCTTGCCGTTGAAGGACTTGACCTCCTTGCCCTCGGCAATCTGGGTGCCGACGCCGGTGGCGGTGTAGAAGCCCGGAATGCCGCAGCCGCCGGCCCGCATCCGCTCGGCCAGCGTGCCCTGCGGGTTGAACTCCAGCTCCAGCTCGCCGGAGAGATATTGCCGCATGAATTCAGCGTTTTCACCGACATAGCTCGAAAGCATCTTCTTGATCTGCTTGGTGTCGAGCAGCTTGCCGAGGCCGAAGCCGTCGACGCCGCAGTTGTTCGATGCGATGGTGAGATCCTTGGTGCCCGACTCGACGATGGCGTCGATCAACAGCTCGGGGATGCCGCAGAGGCCGAAGCCTCCCGCCGCAATGAACATTCCGTCGAACAAAAGCCCGTCGAGGGCCTCCGCCGCGGAGTCGTAGACCTTTTTCATGGGAACTCCTCTTCCTGCGCTTGACCTTGTTGTCACGCCGCAGAGGGGAGGAGTCAATGAAATGCTGCGGTGCGGCAGCCTGCGCCGGAGGTTCAGCCCTGCCGTTCGGGCTCGCCCGCGCGCGCCTCTCTGCGGGCACCGCGTTTTTCGAGCCACTGGAAGGCCCAGCCCACTGCAAGCCCGGCCAGACCCCAGACGAAAACCGCGCCGAGCATGTAGCCTGCAATTTGCGGCGGGGTCATCGCGTCACCAGCATTGACGCTGTCGAAATAGGCGCCTGCGCCGCGGATCAGACCGTAGAGCACTCCGCAGATCGGGATGACGACCATGGGATTGATACAGTCGTAGATTTTGCGGAACATCTGGGGCCTCTCCTGTTGACCGAAACAGGGTTAACGCGCGTTTCGGGCAGGAGAGGTGCGAGATTGGGGAAAACCCGTGGCAGGGCCTATTTCTTGGCCGCTGCCTTTTTAGCGGGGGCTTTCTTGGCGGCGGGCTTCTTGGCCGTTGTTTTCTTGGCGGCTGCCTTCTTCGCCGGGCGTTTCTTGCCCTTCTGCGCGGCCTTCTCGGCGATCAGTTCGACGGCGGCCTCCATGGTGAACTGCTCGGGATCCGAGCCCTTGGGCAGGGTGGCGTTGATCTTGTCCCACTTCACGTAGGGGCCGTATTTGCCCTCCATGATCGACACGACGCCCCCGGCTTCGGGGTGCTCGCCCAGCTCGCGCAGTGTCTTGGCCGCGCCGCGCGCACCGCGGGAGGCAACCTTTTCGGCCAGAAGCTGGACGGCGCGGTTCATCCCCACCTCCCAGACCTCGTCGAGCCCTTCGAGGTTGGCATTGGTGCCGCCCCGATCGGAGGTGCTTTCGGCATGCTTGATGTAGGGGCCGTAGCGCCCAATGTTGGCCCAGACGTTCACCCCGTCCTCGGGGTGGGTGCCGATCAGGCGGGGCAGGGCCAGCAGCTTGACGGCGGTGGCCAGGTCAAGCTCCTCGGGCTTCCACTCCTTGGGGATCGACTGGCGCGGGGGCTTCTTGTTGTCTTCGGTCAGCTCGCCACGCTGGGCATAGGGGCCGAACCGGCCCTTCATCACCCAGATCTTGTCACCCGCGTCCTCGCCCAGCAGTTTGCCCTCGGGCGGGATCGCGCTTTTCTCGGCCTCGGGATCGGGCGGGCCGAAGGGGCGGGTGTAGCGGCATTCGGGGTATTCGGAACAGCCGATGAAGGCGCCGCCGGAGCGGGCGGTGCGCATGGAGAGCCGGCCCTTGCCGCAATGGGGGCAGAGGCGCGGATCGCCGCCCTCGGGGAGCGGCGGGAAGAGGTGGGGTTCGAGCACCTCGTTGATCTTTTCGAGCACCTCGGTGATGCGCAGCTCGGAGGTTTCCTCGATCGCGGCCTTGAAGTCGCGCCAGAAGGAGGCGAGCACCGAGGTCCACTGGGCATCGCCAGCCGAGATCTCGTCGAGTTCTTCTTCCAGCTTGGCGGTGAACTCGTAGCCCACGTAGCGGCGGAAGTAGTTGGACAGAAAGGCAATAACCAGCCGGCCCTTGTCTTCGGGGATCAGGCGGTTCTTGTCCTTGCGGACGTATTCGCGGTCTTGAATCGTGGTGACGATGGAGGCGTAGGTGGAGGGGCGGCCGATGCCGAGCTCTTCCATCCGCTTGACCAGCGTGGCCTCGGTGTAGCGGGGCGGGGGCTGGGTGAAATGCTGCTCGGGGGTGACGCTCTTCTTGCCGGCCTTCTCGCCCTCGGCGACCTGCGGCAGGCGGCGGTCGTCATCATCGACCACCTCGTCGTCGCGGCCCTCTTCGTAGACCTTGAGGAAGCCGTCGAACAGCACGACCTGCCCAGTCGCCCGCAGCTCGACCTGCCCATCGGCGGAACCGACGGTGACGGTGGTGCGCTCGAACTTGGCGGAGGCCATCTGGGAGGCGAGGGTGCGCTTCCAGATCAGGTCGTAGAGCTTGCGCTGATCGGCTTCGAGCGAGAGGCTGTCGGCGTCTCTCGTCATGTCCGTGGGGCGGATGCACTCGTGGGCTTCCTGCGCGTTCTTGGCCTTGTTCTTGTAGATGCGGGGCTCGCCGGGGACGTATTCCTTGCCGAAACGATCACCGATGGCGTCGCGCGCGGCGCTCACCGCCTCGGGGGCCATGTCGATGCCGTCGGTCCGCATGTAGGTGATGTGCCCGGCCTCGTAGAGACGCTGGGCGGTGCCCATGCAGGCGCGCGCGCCCATGCCGAACTTGCGCGATGCTTCCTGCTGGAGCGTGGAGGTCATGAAGGGCGGCGAGGGGTTGCGGCTGTTGGGCTTGGCCTCGACCGATTTGACGGTGAGATCGCGCGAGTTGATCGCCTGCACCGCCAGTTCGGCAGCGGTTTCGTTCTCGATGTCGTATTTGTCGAGCTTCTGACCGCCCAGAACGGTGAGCCGGGCTTCGTAGGTCTGGCCGCGGGGCGTGTCGAGCAGGGCCTTGACGCTCCAGTATTCGCGGGCGCGGAAGGCCTCGATCTCCATCTCGCGCTCGACGATGAGGCGCAGGCAGACCGATTGCACACGGCCCGCCGACTTGGCGCCGGGCAGCTTGCGCCAGAGCACCGGCGAGAGGTTGAAGCCGACGAGATAGTCGAGCGCGCGGCGGGCGAGATAGGCCTCGACCAGCTCCATGTCGACCTGGCGCGGGGCGGCCATGGCGGCGAGCACGGCGTCCTTGGTGATGGCGTTGAAGGTGACGCGCGAAACCGGCGTGTCCTTCTTGATCGCCTTGCGGTTGGTCAGCGCCTCCTGAAGGTGCCACGAAATCGCCTCGCCCTCGCGGTCGGGGTCGGTTGCGAGGATGAGGGCGTTGTCGTCCTTCAGGGCGTTGGCGATGGCGGCGACGTGCTTCTTGCTGTCGCTCGCCACCTCCCATTTCATCTCGAAGTCATGGTCGGGGTCGACCGAGCCATCCTTCGGCGGCAGGTCGCGGACGTGCCCGTAGGAGGCAAGAACGGTATAGTCGGACCCCAGATATTTGTTGATTGTCTTGGCCTTGGCGGGAGACTCGACAACGACAACTGGCATGGGGCGCCTTTCGGGGCTGGGGGGTGACTCGGATTGGCGCGCAACATGTGGGGGCTGTCGGTGCGTTGTCAATGGAGCCATTCCGGCCGCGCTCCGCTGCCTCGCGCGGGCGCGCATGATGTGGGCGCGTAGGGGTTGGGGCCGGGAGGGATCACGCAGTTTTTATGACGAGCCCGCCGGGCTGGCGGGTGATCTGCCCGTCGAGTTCGAGCGAGAGCAGGCCTTCGGAGACGCGCCGGGCGGGCAGGGAGAGGTCGCGGGCGAGCTGGTCTTCGGCCACGGGGGCGGGGCCGATGAGGCCGAGGATGCGGGCGTGCAGATCGCGGGTTTCGGCGCGGGGGCGCGGGGCGGGGCGGGGCAGGTCGGCGGGGGCGGGCTGCGGCGGCCGGGCGCGGGGCAAGGCGTGGGGGCCGAGCGCCTCGATCACATCCTCCGCGCTGCGGATCAGGGTGGCCCCGTCGCGGATCAGGAGGTTGCAGCCCGAGGCGCGGGCATCGAAGGGGTGGCCGGGCACGGCCATGACCTCGCGGCCCTGGTCGAGCGCGCCGCGCGCGGTGATCAGGCTGCCCGAGCGCGCCCCGGCCTCCACCACCACCACGGCCCGGGCAAGGCCGGAGATGATGCGGTTGCGCTTGGGAAAATGCCGCGCCTGCGGGTGAAGGCCCGGCGGCTCCTCGGCAAGGATAAGCCCGCCCTCGGCGATCTGCGCCATCAGCGCGGCGTTCTCCTGCGGGTAGGTCACATCGACCCCTCCAGCGACCACGGCGATGGTGCCCGCATCGAGGGTGGCCCTGTGCGCCTCGGTATCGACTCCGCGGGCGAGGCCGGACGCAATGACAAACCCCGCCTCGGAGAGCGCCGCCGCGAGCCGGGCGGCCATGCGGCGACCGAGGGAGGAGGCATTGCGGGCGCCGACCACGGCGAGGGTGGGCCGGTTGGCGAGGGTCAGGTCGCCGCGTGCCCAGAGCAGGGGCGGCGCATCGGCGATGTCGCGCAGGGCGGCGGGATAATGGCGCTCACCGGCCGCGATGAGCCGGGCGCCGGCGCGCTTGCCGGCGGAGAGCTCCCTTGCGGCGAGGTCGCGGGGGAAGGGGGCATAGTTGGAGACGCCGGCCTGGGAGGCGATGGCGGGCAGGGCGGCGAGGGCGGCATCGGCGCCGCCGTGCTCGCGCATCAGCCTGTAGAATGTGGTGGGACCGACCCGGCGGGAGCGCAAGAGACGAAGCCACGCCAGCTTATCTTCTTCCGAGGTGGGTGGTGCGAGGGGGGGTGGGGAAGAAAACAATTCCACGCCAACGTCGCTCCGTCTGCTTGCAGGATCAGTTCTAGGCTTAAGTGGTTAACCGGGCATTAACGCGCCGGAAGAATCTGGGCGGAAATGCGAATTTTCTCGTGTTGCGGGACATGAATTTTTAATTATGTAGCGTTATCAGTGTCTTGCGGCGCGTGCGGCAGCGGGAATTATTTTTTTGCGCCCGTCCCGGCGCAACCAGCCAGAGGCCGATTGCGCCATACCATCGGAGCATTGGGGTTAATGCAAAGGCCTCAGCCGGCAGCACCGCCCACCGTGAGCCCGCCGATGCGCAGAGTCGGGAGGCCGACGCCCACCGGCACCCATTGCCCGGCCTTGCCGCAGGTGCCGATTCCGGGGTCGAGCGACATGTCGTTGCCGATACCGGTGATGTTCTTCAGCGAGGTCGCCCCGTCGCCGATGAGGGTCGCCCCCTTTACCGGGGCGCCGACGCGGCCGTTTTTCACCCGGTAGGCCTCGGTGCAGGAGAACACGAACTTGCCGGAGGTGATATCGACCTGCCCGCCGCCGAAGCCCACGGCGTAGAGCCCGTCTTCGAGCCCGGCGAGAATGCTCTCGGGCGACTCGTTGCCGCCGAGCATGTAGGTGTTGGTCATCCGCGGCATCGGCGGGTGGGCATAGCTCTGGCGGCGGCCGTTGCCGGTAGCGGGCACACCCATCAGGCGGGCGTTCTGACGATCTTGCATGTAGCCGACCAGCACGCCGTCTTCGATGAGGGTGGTCTTCGAGGAGGGCGTGCCCTCGTCATCGACCGAGATCGAGCCGCGCCGGTCGGGGATGGTGCCATCGTCCACCACGGTCACGCCCTTGGCGGCGACCTGCTGGCCCATCAGCCCGGCGAAGGCGGAGCTGCCCTTGCGGTTGAAATCGCCCTCCAGCCCGTGGCCCACGGCCTCGTGCAGCAGGATGCCGGGCCAACCCGGGCCGAGCACGACATCCATGGTGCCTGCGGGCGCGGGCTCGGCGGAGAGGTTGACCAGCGCGATTCGCAGCGCCTCGCGGGCAGCGGGCTGCCACATCTCGGGGGAGATCAGCCCGGTCAGTTCTACCCGGCCCCCGCCGCCATGGCTGCCGCTCTCGCGACGGCCGTTCTCCTCGACGATGAGCGACACGTAGATGCGGGTCATCGGGCGGGTGTCGGACACCTGGGTGCCGTCTGGACGCAGGATCACCACCTCCTGAAGCCCGGCGGAGAGCGAGGCCGAAACCTGCACGACGCGGGGATCTAGGGCGCGGGTGAAGGCATCTATCTCGCCCAGCGTGTCGATCTTCACCGGAAACTCGACGCCTTCGATCGGGTCGGCATCGCCGTAGAGCCGCCGGTTGGTGGCCACCGGGCCGGGCGCGAGCACGCCGCCGCCATCTCCCACGGCGAGGCGGGCGGTCTCGGCGGCGCGCAGAAGGGCCTTTTCGGAAAGCTCGGTGGAGTGGGCATAGCCCGAAGTCTCGCCCTTCACCGCGCGCAGGCCGAATCCCTCGGAGGTGTCGAAGCTGGCGGTCTTCACCCGGCCATCCTCGAACACCAGGCTTTCGGCAGCGCGGCGTTCGAGAAAAAGCTCACCATCTTCTGCGCCATCTGTCGCAAGACGGAGCGCCCGGAGCGCTGCGGCTTCGTCGAGGCTTGTTTCAAAGGGGCGGAAGCTGTTGGCCATGGGGTTTCCTTGCGGTGTTGTCACGGCCCACGCGCCACATTGCCGCGCTGGAACCGCTTGAGCGATCTGGTGTAATATGGTTTGAGACGCGCGAAGGAACAACGGGTGAGCCCAAAGCGGCCACCCCGCAGACGCGCTTCAGACAAGCGAAGGGACGTGCCGATGAAGATTCTCAAGCTCCTTGCTGCCGCAAATACCGCTCTCATGGCGGCATTTTTCGGCTTTGCCGCCTACGCCCAGGACGGGATCGAGGGGCTCGAAACCATCGGCAAGCCGCATCCCAAGGGGATCGACTGGCAGCCCGCCGTGACCGAGCTGGCGCGCGACATCCACTGGCTGGAGGGGATGATCAACGTCATCATCATCGCCATCTCGCTCTTCGTGGTGCTGCTGCTGGCCATCATCATCCTGAAGTTCAACCAGAAATCGAACCCGAAGCCGGCGAACTTCACCCACAACACCCCGCTGGAGATCGGCTGGACGCTGGGGCCCATCGTGATCCTCGTGTTCATCGGCGCCTTCTCGCTGCCGGTGCTGTTCAAGCAGCAGGAGATCCCCGAGCCGGAGCTGACCATCAAGGCGACGGGCTACCAGTGGTACTGGGGCTACGAATATCCCGAAGAGGGCATTGCCTTCGACAGCCTGATGCTGCCGCGCGAAGACCTGGCCGAATACGGCTACGCGGAAGACGAGTACCTGCTGGCCACCGACAATGCGCTGGTGCTTCCGGTCGATACCGTGGTGGTGGTGCGTGTCACCGGCGCCGACGTGATCCACTCCTGGACCGTGCCCGCCTTCGGCGTGAAGCAGGATGCCGTGCCGGGCCGGATTGCCGAGCTGTGGTTCAAGGCCGAGCGCGAAGGCGTCTACTTCGGCCAGTGCTCCGAGCTTTGCGGCAAGGACCATGCCTTCATGCCGATCACCGTGAAGGTGGTGAGCAAGGAGGCCTATGCCGAATGGCTGGAGCGGGCCACCGAGGAATTTGCCGGGGTTTCGCCTTCGGTCAAGGTGGCTTCGGCCGACTGATCCAACTCCGGGCGGCCCCAGGGGCGGCCCGGCCATGTGCTACTGCGCGGGCCGCCTGATGAGCGCCCGCTAGGGAGGCAGACGACTTGAGCGATGTGAATGCATATGAGCAGGCGGAAGAGCCGGGCTTCGGGGACTATGTGGCCCTGCTGAAGCCGCGGGTGATGTCGCTCGTGGTGTTCACGGCGCTGGTTGGCCTGCTGGTGGCGCCGGTGCCGGTGCACCCGTTCATCGCCTTCACCTCGATCCTCTTCATCGCCATCGGGGCAGGGGCCTCGGGCGCGCTGAACATGTGGTGGGACGCCGACATCGACGCGGTGATGAGCCGCACGCAGAAGCGCCCGATCCCCTCCGGCAAGATCCAGCCCGGCGAGGCGCTGGGCCTCGGCGTGGCGCTGTCGGGCCTGTCGGTTATGATGCTCGGCCTTGCCGCCAACATCGCCGCCGCGGCGCTGCTGGCCTTCACCATCTTCTTTTACGCGGTCATCTACACGATGGTGCTCAAGCGCTGGACGCCGCAGAACATCGTGATCGGCGGGGCCGCCGGGGCCTTTCCGCCGATGGTGGGCTGGGTTGCGGCCACGGGCTCGGTGAGCCTCGAGGCGGTGCTGATGTTTGCGCTGATCTTCTTCTGGACGCCGCCGCACTTTTGGGCGCTCTGCCTGTTCATGAAGACCGACTACCAGGACGCCCGCGTGCCCATGCTGCACGTAACCCACGGCCCCGACGCGACCCGTCGGCAGATCTTCATCTATACGCTCGTGCTGGCCGCCTCGGCGCTGGCGCTCGGCTTCACCTCGATCGCCGGGCCGGTCTACATTGCCACGGCACTGGTGCTGAACGCGTTGTTTGCAAAGGGCGCATGGACCATCCTGCGGCGCGGGACCGAGGCCGCACAGGCCGATGGGTTCAAGGCCGAAAAGGGCTTCTTCAAGTTGTCACTGATCTATCTCGCGCTGCACTTCGGGGCGTTGCTGGCCGATGCCGCCTTGCGGGCGCTCGGGCTGATCGGAGGCGCGGCATGATCCGGGCGGAGCATGAAATTCACCAGCGCCGGCTGGGCCGCAACCTCGGGGTTGCCCTGTCGCTGGTCGGGCTCGTGGTGATCGTGCTGGGGCTGACCTTCGTGAAGGTGACCCGTGGTGGCGGTGCGGCGATGGAAGGCTTCGACCACGCGGTGCGCCCTGCCATGACCACGTCGGAAGGGGGCAACTGATGTCTGATCCCGATCGCCAGCAGAACCCGAAGAACGCGCGCGTGGCCCTCTATGCCGCCGGTGTCGTGGTCTTCATGGGCGCGATGGCCTGGGTGGCGGTGCCGTTCTACAACTGGTTCTGCAAGGTCACCGGCTACGGCGGCACCACCTCGGTGGCCGAAGGCAGCAGCGACGTGGTGCTCGACCGCGAGATCACCGTGCGCTTTGATGCCAACACCGACCTCGACATGCCGTGGCAGTTCAAGCCGATGCAGCAGAAGATGGTGCTGAAGATCGGCGAAACGGGCCTGGCCTTCTACGAGGCCTACAACCCGACCGACCGCCCCATTGCCGGGCAGGCCAGCTACAACGTGGCCCCCTTCATCGCGGGCGGCTACTTCGACAAGATCGACTGTTTCTGCTTTACCGAGCAGGTGCTGCAACCCGGCGAGCGGGTGCAGATGCCGGTGAGCTTCTATGTTGACCCGGAGATCGTGAACGACCGCGATGCGAAGTTCACAAACTCCATCACTCTCAGCTATACCTTCTACGAAATCGACCTGCCCGAAGAGCAGGCAGCCCTTTCGCCCGACGCGCCCGACACGGCGCCGAAGGCCAACTGACCCGAATACAGAGACCGTCCGAGGAACCAAAGATGGCCCACGAAAAGAACCACGACTACCACATCCTCAACCCCTCGATCTGGCCCTTTGCGGGGGCCGTCGCGGCCTTCGTCATGCTCTTCGGGGCGGTGCAGTGGATCTCGCCTGCGGTGGAAACCACCCAGCCCTGGATCTTCCTCATCGGCCTCGTCGGTGTGCTCTACGTCATGTTCGCATGGTGGTCGGAGGTGGTGGAAGAGAGCCAGGTGGGCGATCACACCCCGGTGGTGCGGATCGGCCTGCGTTACGGCTTCATCCTGTTCATCATGTCCGAAGTGATGTTCTTCGCGGCCTGGTTCTGGAGCTTCTTCAAGCACGCCATGTATCCGATGGGCCCCGAGAGCCCCGCGGTCGATGGCGTCTGGCCGCCGGCGGGCATCGAGACCTTCGACCCCTGGCACCTGCCGCTGATCAACACGCTGATCCTGCTCTGCTCGGGGATGGCCGCCACCTGGGCGCACCACGCGCTGGTGCATGAGAACAACCGCAAGGCCATGGCCGAGGGGCTGATCCTGGCGGTGGTGCTCGGCGCGATCTTCACCGTGCTCCAGGCCTATGAATACAGCCACGCCGCCTTCGGCTTCGCGGGCAACATCTACGGCGCCAACTTCTTCATGGCGACGGGCTTCCATGGCTTCCACGTGGTGATCGGCACGATCTTCCTGTTCATCTGCTACCTGCGCCTGCGGGCCGGGCACTTTACGCAGGAGAAGCACGTGGGCTTCGAGGCCGCCGCCTGGTACTGGCACTTCGTCGACGTGGTCTGGCTCTTCCTCTTCGCCGCGGTCTACATCTGGGGCGGCTGAGCCAGTGGTGGGTTTCACCCACCCTACGGACTAACGGAACGCGGGCTGGAGACGGCCCGCGTTCGGCTTTGAAGGACACCCCCATGCGCTACCTCTTTCCCGCCATTCTGGGCATCTGCGGCATCGCTGTGCTGGTGAGCCTCGGCACGTGGCAGCTTCGCCGCTTGCAGTGGAAAGAGGGGATGCTGGCGGATATCGACGCGCGCATCGCCGCCGCCCCGGTGGCGGTGCCCGCCACGCCCGACCCGGAGGCCGACCGCTACCTGCCGGTGGAGGCCGAGGGCGAGCTGAGCGGGGAGGGGCTGCGGGTGCTGGCCTCGATCAAGCAGATCGGCGCGGTGCATCGCTTCATCACCACGCTTGAAACCTATGACGGGCGGGTGCTGCTGGTGGATCTGGGCTACCGCGACATGATCTCGGCGGATGCCTCCTTTCCGCAGGGCGCGGTGAAGGTGACGGGCAACCTGCACTGGCCGGACGAGACCGACGGCTTCACCCCGGCGCCCGATGGCGAACTGTGGTTTGCCCGCGACGTGCCTGCGATGGCCGAAGCCCTTGGCGCCGAGCCGCTGCTGATCGTGGCCCGCGAGGTGCGCCCCGGCTCCAGCATCACGCCGTTGCCGGTCAGCTCCGAGGGCATCCCCAACGACCACCTCGGCTATGCGGTCACATGGTTCGGCCTCGCGCTGGTGTGGCTGGGGATGACACTGTTTCTGATGTGGCGTATCAAGCGCCGCACCGCCTGAAGGACTTTCCATGCGCTACATCTCCACGAGGGGCCAGGCCCCGGTTCTGAGCTTTGAAGACGCCATGCTGACGGGCCTCGCCCGCGACGGGGGGCTCTACCTGCCCGAGAGCGTGCCGACCATGAGCGAGGCCGAGATCGCGGCGCTGGCCGGGGTGAGCTACGAGGAGGCGGTGGCGCGGGTTATTGCGCCCTTCATCGGCGATGCGCTGGGCAGCGAGGCCGAGGTGCAGGCGCTGATCGGGCGGGCCTATGCGGGCTTTGGCCACCCGGCGCGGGCGCCGCTCAAGCAACTGGCCGACAACCACTTTCTGCTGGAGCTGTTCCACGGGCCGACGCTGGCCTTCAAGGACTTCGCCATGCAGCTCATCGGCCAGATGTTTCAGACCGTGCTGAAGCGCAATGGGCGCAAGATCACCATTGTCGGCGCGACCTCGGGCGATACCGGCTCGGCTGCGATCGAGGCATTTGCCGGGCTGGACAACGTGGATGTGTTCATTCTCTTCCCTCATGGCCGGGTGTCCGAGGTGCAGCGGCGTCAGATGACCACGCCGGAGGCGGCAAACGTGCATGCGCTGGCCGTCGATGGCGATTTCGACGATTGCCAGGGCATGTTGAAGGAGATGTTTGCCGACTTCAGCTTCCGCGACGAGGTGGGGCTGGCGGGGGTCAACTCGATCAACTTTGCCCGGGTTCTGGCGCAGATCGTCTACTACTTTACCTCCGCCGTGGCGCTCGGCGCGCCGCATCGCAAGGTGAGCTTTTGCGTGCCCACGGGCAACTTTGGCGACATCTTCGCGGGCTTTCTGGCCAAGCAGATGGGCCTGCCGATTGACCGGCTGATCGTGGCCACCAACCAGAACGACATTCTGCACCGCTGCCTTGAAACCGGCGACTATGCCAAGGCGGGTGTGAAGCCCTCGATCTCGCCCTCGATGGACATCGAGGTGAGCTCGAATTTCGAGCGGGCGCTGTGGTTTGCCTATGGCAAGGACGGGGCCGCGGTGGCGGCGCTGATGGACGAGCTGAAGGCGGGCAGGTTCCGGGTGAGCGAGAACGCCATGGGCGCGCTCACGGAGCATTACAGCTCGGGTCGGGTGAGCGAGGACGAGACCCGCGCGGAGATCGACCGCATGTTCAAGGAAACCGGCGAGGTGATCTGCCCGCATACGGCGGTGGGCACGCGGGTGGCCCGCGAGCACCTCGGCGCGACGCCGCTGGTGACACTGGCCACGGCCCATCCGGCCAAGTTTCCGGCCGCCGTGGAGGAGGCCTGCGGCGTACATGCCGCCCTTCCCAAGCGGATGGCAGACCTATATGACAAATCGGAACGGGTGACGCGGGTCGAGAATGACCTGCACGCCATCGAAACTCTCATCAGGGAAAGGCGGTCTGCGTGAGCGTGCAAATCGACAGGCTTGGCAATGGAATGCGCATCGTGACCGAGGCGATGCCGGGGCTGGCGAGTGCGTCGGTGGGCCTGTGGATCAACGCGGGCGGACGGCATGAGCGCGTCGAGCAGAACGGGATTGCCCACTTCCTCGAGCACATGGCCTTCAAGGGCACGGCCCGGCGCAGCGCCCTCCAGATTGCCGAGGAAATCGAGGACGTTGGCGGCTATATCAACGCCTACACGGGGCGCGAGATGACCGCCTATTACGCCCGCGTTCTGGCCGCCGACGTGCCGCTGGCGCTGGACGTGATCGCCGATATCGTGCTGGAACCTGCGTTTGACCTTGCCGAGATCGAGGTGGAGCGCGGGGTGATCCTGCAGGAGATCGGGCAGGCGCTCGACACGCCGGACGATATCATCTTCGACTGGCTTCAGGAGGCCGCCTATCCCGACCAGGCGGTGGGGCGCACCATTCTTGGCCCGCCCGAGCGGATCCAGGCCTTCGGGCGCGGCGACCTTTCCGGCTTTGTGGCCGAGCACTACGGGCCCGAGCACCTTGTGTTGGCGGCGGCGGGCGCTGTGGATCACGACGAGATCCTGCGGCTGGCCGAGCGGGCCTTTGGGCACCTCACCCCGCGGCCCAGCCGCGTGGAGGAGGGCGCGCGCTTTATCGGGGGCGAAACCCGCGAAATCCGCCCGCTGGAGCAGGTGCACTTTGCGATGGGGCTGGAAAGCCCCAACTACCGCGACCCCGACATTTACACCGCGCAGATCTACGCCTCCGCGATGGGCGGCGGCATGTCTTCGCGGCTGTTCCAGGAGCTGCGCGAAAAGCGCGGCCTCTGCTACTCGATCTATGCCCAGGCCGGGGCCTATGGCGACACCGGGCTGATGACGATTTACGCGGGCACCAGCGGCGACGACATTGCCGGGCTCTCGGAAGTGGTCATCGACGAGCTGCGCCGGGCCGGTGACGACCTGAGCACCGCCGAGCTGGAGCGCGCCCGCAACCAGCTGAAGGCCGGGCTGCTGATGGGGCTCGAAGGCCCCTCGAGCCGCGCCGAGCGCAATGCCCGCATGGTCACCATCTGGGACCGTGTCCCCACGCCGGAAGAAACCGTGGAGAAGATCGACGCCGTCACCCTTGCCGACCTGCGCCGCTTTGCCACCGGCCTCGTCTCCGACGCGCCCGCCGCGCTGGCGCTATACGGCCCGGCCGAACGTGCGCCGGGCCTGTCCGGCCTGAAGGAGCGCTTGGCGGCCTGATGCTGCTGGGGCGGCGCAAAACCCGGATCGACACGCCGCGGATGCTGTTGCGCCCGCCTGCCCATGGCGACTACCGGGCCTGGTCGGACCTGCGCCGCGACAGCCGCGACTTTCTGGCGCCGTGGGAGCCGACTTGGGCTGCCGACCATCTTTCGCGCAAAAGCTTTACAAACCGTGTCTACTGGGCGCAGCGGGCGATTGCGGGCGGCTCCGCGGTGCCGCTCTTCCTGTTCGAGCGCAACGAAGAGACCCTGCTGGGCGCGATCACGCTCGACAACATCCGCCGTGGCCCGGCGCAATCGGGCACGCTGGGCTACTGGATCGGCGGGCCGCACAAGCGGCAGGGGTTCATGCGAGAAGCCATTGAAGCGGTTGCACATTACGGCTTTACCACGCTCGATCTCAGCCGCCTCGAAGCCGCCTGCCTGCCGGAAAACACCGCCTCTCGCGGGGCGCTCGAAAAATGCGGCTTCAAATACGAGGGCGTCGCGCAGAGCTACCTTCAGATCAACGGGCGGTGGCGAAATCATGTGCTTTACGCCAATTTGCGCCGCGATCGGCGGGGGCGGACCGAGGCCGGGGCGTAAACTTTTCGTGGGGGCGGTGCGGCGCGGTGATTCTGCGCTAGCCTGAGCGCCAGGAGGCGCCGCCCATGATCAGACCGCTCTTTGCCCTTGCCGGGCTTCTCGCCTGTGTCAGCCCTGCCGCCGCGCAGGACAGGCGGCCCTCGCACTGCATCGCGCTGGCCGAGGCGACGCCGGGGATGGCCTATGTGCAGAAGGCCTCCTGGGGCGATCCGGTGGCGGAAGATTCGGTGCGGATCACCTATGTCGATCACTCGGTCTACGTGATCCAGACCGAGGGCGGCCTGTCGGTGGCGACCGATTACAACGGCTATCTCGGCCCCGAGGATCTGGTGCCCGATGTAGCCACGATGAACCATGCCCACGGCTCGCACTGGACCCCGAACCCCGACCCGCGCATCCCCAATGTGCTGCGCGGCTGGGGCGATGGGGCGGGGCCTGCCGACCACCACCTCGACCTTGGCGAGATGCTGGTGCGCAACGTGCCGACCGACATTCGGCAGGGCTTTGGCGGGGTGGAGGAAGACGGCAATTCGATCTTTGTCTTCGAGGTGGCGGGGCTGTGCATCGGGCACCTCGGGCATCTGCATCACGAGCCGAATGCCGAGCAATATGCGGCCCTTGGGCGGCTCGATATCGTGATGGCGCCGGTGGATGGCGGGATGACGGTGGATATCGGCACCATGCAGCGGATCGTCAGCCGGCTGCGCTCGTCGGTGGTGCTGCCGATGCACTGGTTTTCAGGCTACTCGCTGGAGCGATTCCTGGAGGGGATGGCGGGTGAGTTTGCCATCGAACGGCGGATGGAGAGTTCGTTTACCATGTCGCTCCGCGATCTGCCGTCGCGGCCTACTATCCTCGTGCTGCAACCCCTCGTGCTGACGGGGCGCGATTGATTTTGCCCCGGACCCGTGCTGAATGGGCCCATGTTGAATGATGCGACCCCCGAAATCGTTAACGCCTTTCGCGCGGCCCTGCCTGAGGGCGTGGTGCGGGACGTGGAGCAAAGATACCTCGAAGAACCCAGAGACAGGTTAACGGGCCGGGCCGGGGCGGTCTTGACGCCCGGATCGGTGGAGGAGGTCTCTGCCGTGATGCGGCTGGCCAGCGAACACCGGGTGGGCATCGTGCCCTATGGCGGCGGCACCGGGCTGGTTGGCGGGCAGCTTGCGACGGAGGGGCCGGTGCCGCTGGTGCTGAGCCTCGAGCGGATGAAGGCGGTGCGCGGTGTGTGGCCCGAGGAGGGCGTGATGACCGTGGAGGCGGGGGCAATTCTGCAGGAGGTTCAGGGGGTTGCGGAGTCCCATGGCCGGCTGTTTCCGCTGTCGTTGGGCAGCGAGGGCTCGGCGCGGATCGGCGGGCTTCTGGGCACCAATGCGGGGGGCGTGAACGTGCTGCGCTACGGCAATGCGCGCGAGCTGTGCCTCGGGGTGGAGGCGGTGCTGGCGGACGGGCGGGTGATGCGCGGGCTGAAGCGGCTGCGCAAGGACAACACCGGCTATGACCTGCGCAACCTGCTGATCGGCTCGGAGGGCACGCTGGGGGTGATCACCGCCGCGAGCCTGCGGCTGTTTCCGCGGCCCGAAAACAGGGCCGCCGCGGTGCTGGTGGTGGAGAGCCCGGCGGCGGCGCTGGGGCTGCTGGGCAAGGCGCAAGGCCTCGCGGGGCCTGCCCTTTCCGCCTTCGAGCTGATTGCGGGGCAGGGCCCGAAGTTTCTGGCCGAACATGTGCCGCAGGTGCGCCTGCCCTGGTCGGAGGTGCCCGATTGGTGCGTGCTGATCGAGTTGGGATGCAGCGCCGGGCAGGACGCGGATGCGCTGATGGAGGCCCTGTTTTCAGAGGCTTACGAGGCGGGGCTGGTGCGCGATGGCGTGGTCGCGGCGAGCGAGGGGCAGCGGGCGGAGTTCTGGGCGATGCGGGAGTCTTTGCCGGAGGGGAACCGGCGGGTCGGGTCGGTGATTTCGAACGATATCTCGCTGCCGCTCAGCGCGGTGCCGGAGTTCATCACCCGCGCCGGGGAAGCTATTGGAAAGGCGGGGGATTTCAGGATCAACTGCTTTGGGCACCTTGGCGACGGGAACCTGCATTACAACGTGTTTCCGGCGGCGGGAAAGCGCCGGGAGGACTATCCGGCGGACAGCTACGAGGTGCTGAAAGACGTTATAAATCAGCTGCTTGCAGAGATGGAGGGCTCGTTCAGCGCGGAGCATGGGCTGGGGCGGGCGAAGGTGGACGACCTTGCAAAGTGGGGCGATCCGGTGCGGATCGAGATGATGCGGGCGATCAAGAAGACCCTGGATCCATTGGGTATTTTGAACCCTGGCGCGATTTTCGGACAGAATTTTCCTTGATCGGGCGCACGGCGTTAAGTGCTTTCGAGATCACAGGCACAAGGCGTACACAAGCCGTACACACCCCGTGCAGACATCAAATGACATAGTCGCAAGAGGTTAACCGGCCGGGCGCGGGGGCTTGCCTTGGCGCGGGGCTTGGGGTAGCTGCGCCCTCCTTTCGGCATGGAGTGGCGGCGATGAACAGGCTGGCGATCGACTTTGGCACCTCGAATTCGGCGGCTGCGGTCCATGCGGGCGGCGCGGTGCGGCGGCTGCCGATCGAGGACGGAGCGGAGACGCTTCCGACGGCGGTGTTCTTCCCGGAGGGGGGCGGCGCGATGCGGATCGGCGCGGCGGCGGGCGCGGCGCTGATCGGCGGCGAGGAGGGGCGCTACATGCGGGCGCTGAAGTCGGTTCTGGGCGTGCCCCTGCTGCACGAGAAGCGGCTGATCGAAGGCAAGCGCCGCACCCTTGCCGAAGTGGTGACGGCCTTTCTGGTGCAGGTGCGCGAGCGGTCCGAGAGCTTTACCGGCGCGCGCTTCACCCGGGCGCTGTCGGGGCGTCCGGTGCGGTTTCATGAAGATGTGGAAAAGGATGCGCGGGCCGAGGACGACCTGCGCGGCTGCTACATGGCGGCGGGCTTCGAGGAGGTGGAGTTTCTGCCCGAACCGGAGGCGGCGGCGCGGGCCTGTCAGGGCATGGGCGGCGCGGAGGGGCTGGGGCTGATCGTGGACATCGGTGGCGGCACCAGCGACTTCACGGTGTTCCGCTCGGGCGCGGAGGTGGAGATTCTGGCGAGCTACGGGCTGCGGCTGGGGGGCACCGATTTTGACCGGGTGGTTTCGGTGGCCGAGGTGATGCCGCTTCTGGGGCTTGGCGGTGAGCTGCGCCGGGAATTCGGCCCCGGGCTGCTGCCGGTGCCTGCCGCGCTCTTCGTCGACCTCGCGACATGGCCGAAGATCCCGTTTCTCTACACCGCCGACACCCGCCGCAAGGTGGCGCAGATGCTGAAGCTGGCGGAGGCGCCGGAGGTGCTGGGGCGGCTGGCGAAGGTGCTGGAGGACGAGCTGGGCCACGAGCTGGCCTTCGCGGTGGAGCGCGGGAAGATCGCGGCGAACGATGCCGGGGCGGGCCGGATCGGGATGGGCTTCGTGAGCCCCGGCCTCGCGGCGGAGCTGACGGCGGCGCGGATGGACGGGGTGCTGGACGCGGCGCGCGAGAGCATCGGCGGCGCGGTGCGCGAGGTGCTGGTGCGGGCCGGGGTGGGGCCGGGCGACGTGGCCCGGGTGATTTTGGTCGGCGGGTCGAGCCTGATGGGATTTGTCGGGCGCGAGGCGGCGGCTGTCTGCGGCGGGGCGGAGGTGCTGCGCTCGGAGGCCTTCACGGCGGTGGTGGACGGCCTGGCGCTGGCGGCGGCGGAGTAGGGCCGGCGGGGGGCGCTTTGCCTGGAAGGGTAGCGGCTGGTCGGGGCGGCGGGACAAGTCCCGCCCTACGGGGGGCGGCGGTTTGGGTTGCTTGGTTTGGGGGGTGGTGGGTTTCACCCAGCCTACAGGGCCGTGGCAGGGGGCGGGGCAAGTTCCGCCCTGCGAGGTGTCCGGCGGCGGTGGTGATGTGTTTAGGGTGGCGCGTGGCGGGACAAGTCCCACCCTACGGGGGGCGGCGGTTTGGGTTGCGTGGTTTGGGGGGTGGTGGGTTTCACCCACCCTACAGGGCCGTGGCGGGGCGCGGGACGAGTCCCGCCCTACGAGGTGCCCGGTGGCGGTGGTGACGTGGTTCGGGTGACGGGGGGCGGGACAAGTCCCGCCCTGCGAGGTGTCCGGTGGCGGCGGTGACGTGTTTCGGGGGGCGGGACGGGCCTCGCTCCAGGGGTCATTCGCCGTCGTAGGCGACCAGGGCGTGAACGTCGAAGCCGAGGCCTTCGAGGCGGGCGCGGCCGCCGAGGTCGGGGAGGTCGACGATGAAGGCGCAGCCGGTGATCACCCCGCCGAGGCGTTCGACGAGCTTGATCCCGGCTTCGGCGGTGCCGCCGGTGGCCAGCAGGTCATCGACCAGCAGGATGCGCTCGCCGGGCTGGATCGCGTCGTCATGCACCTCCATCACCGCCTCGCCGTATTCCAGCGTATAGGCCTCTGAGATCACCGTGCCCGGCAGCTTGCCCTTCTTGCGGATCGGCACGAAGCCGAGGCCGAGCTGGTGGGCGATGGCCCCGCCGAGGATGAAGCCGCGGGCCTCGAGCCCGACCACCTTGTCGATCGGCTCGCCCGCGTAGGGGTGGAGCAGTTGGTCGATGCACAGGCGCAGCCCGCGGGGGTCGGCGAAGAGGGTGGTGACATCGCGGAACATGATCCCCTCGTGGGGGAAGTCCGCGATGGTGCGGATGTAATCGGAGACGGATTTCATCGAGTCGGGTCCGGGCTTACTCGGCGGGGGCGTCTGCTTCGGCGTCGCCGGATTCTTCCTTCAGCGAGTTCTGCAGGATCGCCTCTGTCACCTGGAACAGCATGGCGTTGGGGTTCTTCTGGCATTCGGCGAGGGTGATGTCGACGATCTTGCCGGGGCCGACCTCCTGCATCTTGTCCAGGAAGGCCTTGGGGGTGTCGATCGAGGCATGGGACCAGTAGCCGAGGATCCAGCCGGCGACCTGGCCCTGGTCGGTGACGTTCTGGGTGACGAAGGCCGCGCGGGCGCGTTCGCAGGTCCAGCGGCCGGTGCCCATCATGAAGGCCTCCGAGAGGGCGGGGGCGGTGGTGGCCAGGCAGAGGGCGGCGGCGAGGATGGTGCGGTTCATGTCGGGTCTCCCGTTGTCGGTCGTGGGTATTGGTAGCGATGCGGGGGGCGGATGAACAGGGTGGATGCGCGGCAGGGCTACCAGAGTTGGGGTTTGGCGATCATCAGCCAGAAGACGGCGGTGAGGGCGGCGAAGGCGGGCCAGCCGAGGGCGAACCAGAGGCGGTAGGCGCGGAGGGCTTCGGGCGGGAGCGGCTGGCGGGTGGCGGCGGCGGCGCGGGCGAGGGAGCGGATGCGGATTTGCAGGTGCACCACCGGCGCCCAGCAGGCGAAGGCCAGCGCGTAGAGCGCGTAGGTGGCGAGGAGCCATGGCTCGGTGAGGCTGTAGCCGGTGACATGGATCAGCGCGAGGCCGGTGAGCGGCTGGGCGATGCCGGCGGGGGTGGTGAAGATCCAGTCGGCCAGCACCACGTGGTGCGCGGTATGGGCGACGGTTTGCGGGTTGGCGGTGCGCATGGCCATGACCATCTGGAAGGCGGTTCCGATCCCGGTGCCGAAGAGCACCGTGGAGGAGAGGATGTGGAGCCATTTGAGGGTTTCGTAGAGGTCCATGCGGGGGCGCCTGTTGCCGGGGGGAGGAGTGGGGCCAGCCCCCGCCCCGGAGATATTTGCAGCAAGAAAATGGGGTTGGGTGGGCCTTGGGGTGAGGGCGGGGCTTTGGTTTGGGGTTAGCGCTCGGTGTCGAGGGCGCGGGTTGTGAGCAGGAGGGCGAGGATGGGCAGGTTTTTCAGCAGGGCGCCGTAGGGATCGAGCCAGAGGTGGGGGGCGAGGGCGGTGAGGCCGATTGTGTAGCCCAGGACGAGGACGAATTGGGCGGCGAAGGTGAGGCCGGGGCGCCAGTTGCGGAAGAGTGCGGCGGCGAGGGCGAGGTCGAGCAGGCCGAAGGCGCGGGCGGCTGTGATCAGGGTCTGGTCGGGCAGGCCGGTGGCGGCGAGGTCGGGCAGGTAGCTCGCGGGCGCGGCGAAGAGGCCGAGCAGGCCGGAGGCGGCCCAGAGCAGGCAGAGGGTGAGGCGCAGCAGAGGGCGCAGCAGGTAGAGGCGGGCGTGCCAGAGGTCTGCCGGGCTGGGCGGGCGGCGGGCGAGGAAGCTGCGGGCGCCGGGCAGGGCGGGCGAGCTTTGGGCGAGCACGCCGTGTTCGAGCTGTTTCAGCGCCGTGGTGGAGAAGGGGCCGGCGCGCATGGCGTCACCGAGGCGGCCGATCAGGCGGGCGAGGCCCATGGGGACGGGCAGCGCGGGGGCGGGTTTGAGGCCGAGCCGGGCGCGGGTGGCGGCGGTGAGCTCCTTCAGGGTGAGGGTGTCGGCCCCGCCGGTGGGGAGGGGTTGGGGGCCGTTGTCTTCCTCGGTGGCGGCGAGGAGGCGGGTGGCGAGGTCTTCGGCGTGGCAGGGGTTGAAGCGGTGCTTTCCGCCGCCGAGCACCGGCATGACGAGGGGGAAGGCGGCGAGGGCGCGCAGCACCGCCGAGCCGCCGTAGGCGCCATCGGAGAGCACCAGCCCGGCGCGCAGGATGGTGAGGCGGTGGCGGCCGTTTTCGGAGGCGAGCTTGGCCACGAGTTCGCCGGTGCGGCGGGCTTCGGCGAAGGGGGTGTCGGCGTCGATCCCGGTGGCGGAGAGCAGGGTGAGGAAGCTGCCGTGGGGGAGGGCATCGTAGAGGGCGGCGGGGGCGTGCTCGTGCACGGCGGCCATGGCGCGGGGCGTGCCGGTGAGCAGGCCGGCGCAGTTGATCACGCCGTGGGCGGTGCGGGCGAGGTCGCGCCAGGAGGAGGCGGAGTGCCATTTCTCGGCTGTCAGATCGGCCTGGAAGGTGTCGAAGCCGAGCGCCTTCAGGGCCGAGGTGCGCCGGGCGATGCAGGTGACGCGGTGGCCTGCGGCGCGGGCGGCGAAGGCAACGTGGCGGCCGATGAAACCATCGGCGCCGAGCAGCAGGATGTGCCGGGGCTCGCTCACGCGCGGCGCAGGGTGGCGGTGGCGGCGGCCATCGCCAGCAGGGCGGCGCCGCCGGCGCGGGTGAGCCATGTGAGCACGGCGGGGCGGCGGATGGCGGCGCGCAGGCGGTCGGCAGCCAGCGCATAGGCCAGCGCGTTGAGCGCGGCGAGGGCGACGAAGGTTGCCGTGAGGATGGCGAATTGCGGCAGCAGCGGCGCTTCGGGCGTGACGAACTGGGGGACGAAGGCGATGAAGAAGGCGATCGACTTGGGGTTCAGCGCCGTCACGGTGGCGGCGTGGCGGAAGATGGTCGCGGGGCGGGCCTGCGCGGCCTCGGGGCGGTCGAGCGCGGCGGCGGGGCTGCGCAGGAGCTTGAGGCCCATATAGGCGAGGTAGGCGGCCCCGGCCCATTTGAGGATCGTGAAGGCGGTGGCGGAGGCGGCGACCAGCGCGCCGAGGCCGGCGAGGGAGGCGGACATGGCGAGCAGGTCGCCCGCCGCGACGCCGCTGGCACAGGCGAGCGCGGTGCGGCGGCCTTGGGAGAGGGCGTAGGAGAGCACCAGCAGGACGGTGGGTCCGGGGATGAGCAGCAGGGCGGTGGAGGCGGCGGTGAAGGTGAGCCAGAGGTCGAGGGGCATGGGCGGGTTCCTTTTGGGGGGAGGAAGCCATGGGGGGCGGGGGGCGTCAATGGGGGGCGTTGATGGGGCGACGGTCGGGTTGGGGTGAGGGGGCGGTTGGGTTTGGGGGGGCGATTGGGTTGGCGTGGTGTGGGGAGAGAGGAGCGGGACGAGGGGGGTGGCGGGAGCGGGGCAAGGTGGTGGAGGCGGGATGGTGGTGGGTTTCACCCACCCTACGGGGAGGGGACGCCTGTGGCTGTGGGATTGGAGCTGGCGATGCGGATGGGCGGGGTGGCCTTTGTGGAGGTGTGGGTGAGAGGCGCGGGACTGCGGCGGGAGATGGTGGTGGGGGCGGGGGAATGGGAGCGGGGTGTTGTAGTGGAGGATGCCTGTGGCGGCGGGATTGCGGCGGAGGATGCGGAGAGGCGGGGTGGCCTGTGTGGAAGTAAGGGTGAAAGGCGCGGGGCACCGGGTGGAGATGCTGGAGGGGATGAGAGCGGGGTGTTGTGGTGGGGGATGCCTGTGGCGGCGGGATTGGAGTGGAGGATGCGGAGGGGCGGGGTGGTGCGTACAGGGGGAGGACGGGGCGGGGCGGGAAATGCGGGGGCGGAGGAGGGGTGGTGGGTTGCACCCACCCTACGGGCGCGGTCTGGTGGGGGGAGGAGGACGGCGGATGTTTGAGACGGTAACGGCGGTGCTCGA
The DNA here is from genome assembly GCF_024105635.1 of Oceanicola sp. 502str15. Lineage (NCBI taxonomy): Bacteria > Pseudomonadati > Pseudomonadota > Alphaproteobacteria > Rhodobacterales > Roseobacteraceae > Oceanicola > Oceanicola sp. 502str15. The sequence goes on along the minus strand of NZ_WYDQ01000001.1, from coordinate 2,112,005 downwards.
CTGGTTCGGGCTGTGCGTCTTTGCGGTGACGGGGGCGCTGGTGGCCTCGCGCAAGGAGATGGACGTGGTGGGCTTCGTGCTGCTTGCGGTCGTGACCGGCGTGGGCGGGGGCACGGTGCGCGATCTGGTGCTGGGGCTGGCGCCGGTGTTCTGGGTCGAGACGCCGGCCTACCTGCTGGTCTGCGCCGGTGTGGGGGCGGCGGTGTTCTTCCTCGCCCATATCCCGAACTCCCGCTACCGCGTGCTGCTGTGGTTCGATGCCGTGGGGCTTGCGCTTTTTGCCGTCACCGGGGCGGAGCGGGCGCTGGACGCGGGGGCGCCGGGCTCGGTGGCGGTGGCGATGGGGGTGGCGACGGCCTCGTTCGGGGGCATCCTGCGGGATCTTCTGGGCGGGGAGGAGCCGGTGATCTTGCGGCGGGAGATCTACGTGACGGCGGCGCTGGCGGGCGCGTTGACGCTGGCGCTGGCCGACAGTGCGGGCGTGGTGCGGGAGGTGGCGCTGATGGCGGGCTTCGCGGTGGCGCTGGCGCTGCGGGCGGCGGGCATCTGGTGGGGGCTGTCCCTGCCGCGCTACCGGGCGCGACCGGGGCGGGAGGTTTCGGAGATCGAGGGGGAGAGTGGCGAGGAGGGGTGATCTCTTGCGCGCGCGTTGAAGGGGGCTTTCCGGGGGAGAGGTTGGTCAGGGCGCGGCGGCGGGGGAATTTAACGGGTGTGACGCTCTGCGCGGGGCGCGGAGGCCTGCCGCTGGGCCGTGTTTGTGGTGCCATCCGGTGACGCCGGGGTGGGGCTTGGCGAGATTGCGGGGGATGCGCGTGGTTGGTCGAGGGCGGGCAGGCGTTGGGCGAAGTCGAGGGGCGGCTCGGGAGGTTTTGCGGTTCGCTCGCGGGCGTCGGACGGCGTGCCTGAATGGCCCTGCGCTGGGGGCTAGGGCGAGCGGCTTTCGAGGACGCGGCGCATTTCGGCTTCGAGCGTGCCGGGGGTGCAGGCGGCGGGGAGGAGGCCGTCCATGCCCTTGCCGCGCAGGGCGGCGAGGGCGGGCGGGTCGTCGGTGCCGGAGCAGGCGATGACCGGGATGTCGCGGAAGCAGCGGCCCGAGTTGCGGATCTGGGCGACGGTGGCGGGGCCGGAGAGGCCGGGCATGTCGAGGTCGATGAAGGCGAGGTCGATGGGCCCGGCGAAGAGCGCCTCGATGGCCTCGTAGCCATTGGCCACAGCGACGACGTGATGGCCGCCGGCGCGCAGGATCTCGCGCAGGCTGTCCTGCCGGCTGGCCTCGCCCACGGCCAGCAGAACCCGCAGCGGCGCGAGGGGCAGCAGGCTGGGCGGCGGCTCGCCCTGACGGGACATGGGGGCGCTGGAGCGGCGTTGGGGCACCAGCCGGGCCTCGGCGTCGGCAAGGGCGGCATCGAGCGCGGTGCGCAGGGTTTCGGCCGCCGTCAGCACCTGGGCGAGACGGCCGCGCTGGGCCTCGTCGAGCTCGCCCTGCTCCATCAGCCCGGCAAAGCCGAGGATGGCGCCGAGGGGCGTGCGGGTATCGTGGCCGAGACGCTCGAGCAGGTCACGCAGCGCCCCCGCGCCGTCGACATCGCGGCGGTTGCGGGCGTTCAGCTCGCGCTCGGCGTAGCGCGCGCGGCGGTCGTCGGTGATGATGGTGAGGCTGCGGGAAAACCGCCCCTGCGCATCGTAGATCGCGCCGGAGGACAGCAGCACGGGAATCGGGCGGCCGTCGGAGCGCAGGAACTCGTAGGAGATGTTGGAGACATGGCCGTTGGTATAGAGCGCCGGCAGGCCGCGGGTGAGGGCGTAGGCGCGGGATTTGGGCGACATGATATCGACCGTCCGCCGCCCGATCAGGTCTTCGCGCTCGTAGCCCAGAAGCCGGGCCCATGCGGTGGAAACATTGAGAAGAGTGGCGTTTTCATCGACCGAATGCATCAGCAGCGGCTCGACCTCGAAGAGACCGTCGAAGCCGGTTCCCGGCACGGTGGATTGGTCGGTCAGCAATGGTCGAGGGTTCATGGCTCCCCTCCCTCATGGCGCATTTTCAACCTGCCCACGATGCCTGCCCCTCAATCAGTCCACGCTTCTTTGTGAGTCAAAGCAAGCCAATCGTTCAATTTTTCACGATTTGCTCCTGCCAATCCCGGGCGGGCCCCGGAAAGACGGCACGAAAGTCGTAGGAAAGGGGTTAGCTCCGGGTGCCGGAGAAGCGGGTTGCCCAATCTTCGCGCTGATCGTCGCTGATCTTGGAGAACAGAACCTCGGGCACGGTGAAGGCGTGGCCGGGCTTGAGCCGGGTCAGCGCGGAGGCGAGATCGCCGGGCCATGCGGTTTCATCCGTGCCCATGTCGGCGAGCATCCGTTCAGCGGCGAAGGGGATGAAGGGCGCGGAGATCACGGCGTAGAAGCGGATCAGGTTGAGCGCGAGGCGGATGTCGGCCGCCGCCGCCTCGGGGTCTTCCTTGAAGGCGGTCCAGGGCGCGGTGGATTGCAGGAACTCGTTGCCCGCGACCCACATGGAGCGCAGGGTGGCGGCCGCGCGGCGGACCTCGATGGCATCCATCTGGGCGGTGTAGTCGTTGAACTTGCCCTGAAGGTCGTCGATCAGCGCGGCACCGCGCTCGGAGAGGTCGCCGCCGGAGGGCACCTCTTCGCCGAACTTGGAGCGGCAGAACTTGGTGACGCGGGAGACGAAGTTGCCAAGCACGTCGGCCAGATCCTTGTTCACGTCCTGCTGGAAGGTCTCCCAGGTGAACTCGGTGTCGTTGCTCTCGGGCGCGTGGGAGAGGAGCCACCAGCGCCAGTAGTCGGCGGGCAGGATCTGGAGCGCCTGGTCCTGGAACACGCCGCGGCCCTGACTGGTGGAGAACTGGCCGCCCTCGTAGTTCAGGTAGTTGAAGCTCTTGATGTAATCGACCAGCTTCCACGGCTCGCCGGAGCCGAGGATGGTGGCGGGGAAGCTCAGGGTGTGGAAGGGGACGTTGTCCTTGCCCATGAACTGCACGTAGCGGACATCATCGGCGCCCTCGTCGGTGCGCCACCATTTCCACCAGGCCTCATCCTCGGTGCCGTTGGCATCGGACCACTCGGCGGCGCAGGCGATGTATTCGATCGGCGCGTCGAACCAGACGTAGAAGACCTTGCCTTCCATGCCCGGCCACGGCTCCTGGCCCTTGCGCACCGGGATGCCCCAGTCGAGGTCTCGGGTGATGCCGCGGTCTTGCAACCCGTCGCCGTCGTTCAGCCATTTCTTGGCGATGGAGGTGGTGAGGATGGGCCAATCGGCCTTGCTGTCGATCCACTTGGAGAGATCGTCGCGCAGGCTCCGCTGGCGCAGGTAGAGGTGCTTGGTTTCGCGCACTTCGAGGTCGGTGGAGCCGGAGATGGCGGAGCGCGGTTCGATCAGGTCGGTCGGGTCGAGCTGCTTGGTGCAGTTCTCGCACTGGTCGCCGCGGGCCTTGTCGTACCCGCAGTTGGGGCAGGTGCCTTCGATGTAGCGGTCGGGCAGGAAGCGGCCATCGGCATTGGAATAGACCTGTTTCTCGGAGACTTCCTCGATCAGCCCGTTGTCGGCGAGGCAACCCGCGAAATGCTGGGTCAGCCGGTGGTTCTGGGGCGAGGAGGAGCGGCCGAAATGGTCGAAGGAGAGGCCGAAGCCCTTGCCGATCTCGGCCTGCACGGCGTGCATCTCGGCGCAGAACTCGGCCACCGGCTTGCCCGCCTTGGCGGCGGCCAGCTCGGCGGGGGTGCCGTGCTCGTCGGTGGCGCAGAGAAACAGCACCTCGTCGCCGCGCGCACGGCAATAGCGGGCGTAGAGGTCGGCAGGAAGCTGCGAGCCGACGAGGTTTCCGAGGTGCTTGATCCCGTTGATATAGGGGATGGCGGAGGTGATGAGCGTGCGGGACATGGGGTGCGGCCTTTGTCGGAGTTGTCGATGGGTTACAGCAGGCGGCGGCGGGGGGCAACGCCTGCGGGTGGCCCGATGGGGCGCCGGGCACAGGGCCCGCGCGGCCACCTGCGGGCTTGACGGGGCGCGGGGCGGGCGCCTAAAGGGGATCTGTATTTATGCCCGGGTAAAAACATGACCGACTCACCCTACCTCTCCGGCCCGCTCGGCCCGCTGCTGCTTCGGACCGCCCTGCCGATTTCGCTGGTGATGATGCTGCACGGGCTGCTGACGGTGGTGGATGCGATCTTTCTGGGCCGCTTCGTGGGGGCGGAGGCGCTGGCGGCGGTGACGCTGGTGTTTCCGGGGGTGATGCTGCTGGCGGCGCTGGGGGCGCTGGTGTCGAACGGGATGGCCTCGGTCGTGGCGCGGGCGCTGGGTGCAAGGGACGTGCAGGGCGCGGCGCGGGCCTTTGGCGGGGCGCATGGGCTGGCGGTGGTGATCTGGCTCGCGGTCTGCGCCCTCGGGGCGATCTTCGGGCCGGGGCTGGTGCGCCAGTTGGCGGGCGGCGACGCGGCGCTGGCGGCGATGGGCTGGCGCTACCTTGCGATCCTTGGTGGCGGCGGGCTGATCGCGCTGGTGCTGACCTTGCAGACCGACGGGCTTCGGGTGGAGGGGCGGGTGCCGTTGATGGCGATGCTCTCGATTGGCGTGACGGCAGGCAACGGGGTGCTGGACTGGCTGTTCATCGTGCAGCTCGGCTGGGGCGTGGCGGGCTCGGCGCTGGCCACGCTGGTGGCGCAGGGAGTGGCGGTGGCGCTGGTGCTGGCGATGCGGGCCCGGGGGCGGCTGGTGTTGCCGCTGCCCCGCCCGGCACGGGCACGCTGGGGCGAGATGCTGGCGCTGGGCGCGCCACAGAGCCTGAGCTTTCTGGGGATCGCGCTGAGCACCGGCGCGGTGGTGGCGATGCTGCGGCTGCTGGAGGGGCCGGACACCGAGGCGCTGATTGCGGCCTACGGGATCTACCTGCGGGTGATGGCCTTCGCCTTTCTCGGGATGCTCGGGCTGGGGCAGGCGCTTCAGGCCATTGCGGGCACCTGCCACGGGGCCGGGCTGCACGCCCGCGCAAACGGGGCGCTGAAGCGGGCGATGGCGGCGGCGTTTGTTTATTGCGCGGCGGTGGAGCTGGCGCTGATCGGGGCGCGGGGCGTGCTGGGGGCGGTGTTTACAGAGGATGCGGGGGTGCAGGCGGCGCTGGCGCGGATCCTGCCGATGATCCTCGCCTTCTACGTGCTGGTGGGGCCGGTGAGCATGGTGTCGAGCTTCTTTCAGGCAATCGGCGATGCGCGGCGGGCGGCGCTGCTGGGATTGTCGCGGGTGTACCTTTTGGTGATTCCGCTCTCGCTGCTGTTGCCGCTGGGCTTGGGCGAGCGCGGCCTGTGGCTGGCGCCGCCGGTCGCCGATGTGGCGATGCTGGGGCTTTGCGCGCTGGTGCTGGCGCGGCTTGGGCGGGGGCGGGGCTTGCTGGCGGTGTTGGGCGCGGGGCGCTGAGGGATGGCGGGACAAGTCCCGCCCTACGGACGCCTTTGGCGGCGGGTCAGCAGGCCGACGAGGAAACTGGTGCGCGGGGCGTAGACGTAGCGCGTGCGCGCGGCGCTGGTGGCGCGGGCGCGCATCCGCAGGGTGCCGATGACGGCGAGCGCCACATGGGCCAGCGCGATCAGCACGAAGAGCGCGGCGGGGCCGGTGGCGGCCATGAGCCAGGACACGGTGAGCGGCGCGGCAATGGCCCCGGCGGCGAAGGCGAACATCAGCGAGGCCGAGAGCTCGACGCGCTCGTCGTCGGTGGCCCAGTCGTGGGCATGGGCGGCGGCGACCGAGTAGATCGGAAAGCTGGTGAGGCCGAAGACCGCCGCCGCCACGAGGATGGCCGCGGTGGAGCCGGAGGTGGCGAGGGTGAGCAGGCAGGCGAGGGTGGAGGCGATGGAGAGGCCGATCAGCACCCACCGCCTGTCATAGCGGTCGGCCAGCCAGCCGACCGGCCATTGCGCCAGCGCGCCGCCGCCGATCCAGATGGCGAGGAACAGGCCGATCTGCTCGGGCGCGAGGCCGACGGCCTGCCCATAGACCGGCCCCACGGTGCGGAAACTGCCCGAGGTCAGCCCGGCCACCAGCACCGCCGCCCCGGCCAGCGGCGAGCGGGCGAAGGCGAGGGCGGGGTGCAGGCGGGGCGCCTCGGGCGTGGCGGGCTGGGGCGCGTTGGTGAGGGTGAGCGGGAGCAGCGCGGCGCAGCAGAGGATGGCCAGCAGGGTGTAGGAGGCATAGGCCGCGGGCGCGAGGATGCCGACGAGGAGCTGGGCCAGAAGCGAGCCGCCCATGTCGACCAGCCGGTAGCCGCCCATGGCGCGGCCGCGGGTTTCGTTGGTGACCTGCGCCTGGAGCCAGGCCTCGATGACGGTGTAGCAGCCCGCGATGCAGAGCCCGGAGGCCACGCGCATCCCGGCCCAGGCCCAGGGCGTGGTGAGCAGCATGTGCCCGAGCAGGCCGATGGCGCCGAGCGCGGTGAAGGCGGCGAAGGCGCGGGCGTGGCCGACGGTGCCCATCAGCCGGGGCGCCCACCAGCAGCCGAGGAAGAAGCCGGTGAAATGGGCCGAGCCGAGCAGGCCGATCTCGCCGGTGGAGAAGCCGAGGGTGAGGCCGGAGAGCGCATCCATCGGCCCGAGGCCGCCGGTCGAGAGCTGCAGCAGGGCGACGGCGACGAGCAGGGGGGCGAAGGTGAGGAGGAGGCGCATGGGGGCGGGGTAGCGTGGTGGGGCGGGGGGCGCTAGTCCGGCTGCGGCGTTGAGTGTCGTTTTTCGCGGGGGGAAGGCGGGACAAGTCCCGCCCTACGGGCTGCCGGTTAGAGGGTCTTGCAGAGGCGCAGCGCGTCGTAGATCGCGGCGTGGGTGTTGCGCGAGGCGACGGCGTCGCCGAGGCGGAACAGGCGGAAGGGGCCGGAGGGGTTGGGGGCGAGGGTTTGCGGGCGGCCTTCGCGCAGGGCGGTATAGTCGACCTCGCCGAGATTGCGGCTCAGGGGCTTGAGGGCGAAGTAGAGGTCATCCAGCGGGCGGGTGCCGTTGGAGATCACCACCTGGTCGACCTCACGGGTGGAGGCGCCGCCGTAGTCGGAGCCGAGGGTGGCGGTGAGGGCGTTGCCGGAGCGGGCCAGCGCGTCGAGCCGCCACATAACGGTGGTGGCCACGCCGAGACGCTGGAGGGCCTGCATGGCGGGGGTCAGGGTCATGCCCATGACCTCGGGGGCGAAGGCGCGGTCGCGGGTGACGATCTCGACCTCGGCCCCGGCTTCGGCCAGAAGTTCGGCGGCTTGCAGGGCGGCGTAGTCGCCGGCCTCGTCGTAGACCAGCACGCGGCGGCCGGGGGCGGCGTCGCCGGAGAGGATGTCCCACGGGGTGACGGCGAGGTCGTTGTTTTCGGGAAGGTAATCCTCGGCGGCGAGGCCTCCGGTGGCGATGAGGGCCACGTCGGGCGGGGCGGTGGTGATGTCTTCGGGCTCGACGTAGCTGTTGAAGTGGAAGGCGACGCCGAGGCTGGCGCATTCGGCCATGCGCCAGTCGATCACCTGCATCATCTCGGCGCGGCGGGGTGAGCGGGCGGTGAGGCGGATCTGGCCGCCGGGGTGGGGTGCGGCCTCGAGCAGGGTGACGGCGTGGCCGCGGGTGGCGCAGACGCGGGCGGCCTCCAGCCCGGCGGGGCCTGCGCCCACGATGGTGATTTTGAGCGGCGTTTGCGCGGGGGCGATGTGGTGGGGCTGCTCCAGCTCGCGCCCGGTGGCGGGGTTGTGGATGCAGAGCGCGGCGCCGCCCATGTAGATGCGGTCGAGGCAGTAGTTGGCGCCGACGCAGGGGCGGATGCGGTCTTCCTCCCCGGCCTCGATCTTGGCGACGATATCGGGGTCGGCCAGGTGGGCGCGGGTCATGCCGACCATGTCGAGCTTGCCGGTGGCCACGGCGTGGCGGGCGGTGGCGACGTCCTGGATCTTGGCGGCGTGGAAGGTGGGGATTTGTGCCTGCGCGCGGATTTCGCCGGCGAAATCGAGGTGTGGGGCGGAGGGTTGGCCCTGCACCGGGATGACGGTGGTGAGGGCGGCATCGGTGTGGATGTGGCCGCGGATGATGTTGAGGAAGTCGATCTGGCCGCTGGCCTTCAGCCGCTTCGTGATCTCGATGCCGTCGGTCGCGGTGATCCCGCCGGGGCGGGCCTCGTCGGCGGCGTAGCGGATGCCGACGATGAACTCGGGGCCGACGCGGGCGCGGATGGCTTCGAGCACGTCGAAGGTGAAGCGCAGGCGGGAGTCGTAGCTTTGGGGGCCGTGGGGGCCTTGGAGCGTGTTCAGGTCGGGGGACCAGAAAGCGTCCATCAGGTGGCCGTAGCTTTCGAGCTCGATGCCGTCGAGGCCTGCCGCCTGCATCCGCTCGGCGGCGTCGGCGTAGTCGGTGATGATGCGGGCGATGTCCCAGTCTTCGAGCTGCTTGGGGTAGTGGCGGTGGGCGGGTTCGCGGGCGTGGGAGGGGGAGAGGGCGGGGAGCCAATCGCCCCGGTCCCAGCGGGTGCGGCGGCCGAGGTGGGTGAGCTGGATCATCACCGCGCAGCCCTCGGCGTGGCAGTCGTCGGCCAGCTTGCGCATCCAGGGCACGCAGTCGTCGCGGTAGGCGAGGATGTTGCCGAAGGCGGGGGGGCTGTCGGGGGAGACCACGGCGGAGCCTGCCGTCATGGTAAGGGCGACGCCGCCCTTGGCGCGGGCGAGGTGGTAGGCGCGGTAGCGATCCTTGGGCAGCCCGTCTTCGGTGTAGGCGGGCTCGTGGGAGGTGATCATCAGCCGGTTCTTCAGCGTCAGGTGCTTGAGCTTGAAGGGCTGGAGGAGGGGATCGTTGGCCATGGGGCGAGGGTGGCTTGGCGGGCGCGGGGTTGCAAGATTTGGCGGCGACCTTCGGGGAAGGGTTTGCGACCCGTTGGCGGGGCGGGCCGTTGCTGAATGGCGGGACAAGTCCCGCCCTACGAGGGGATGATCTTGCTGGTGCCAATCATGTCTTCGAGCGCCGAGATGCGCTCGGCGGAGGAGGCGGCGGGGCGGGTTTGCACTTCGGCCACGAGGGTCTCGATAGTTGGCGGCGATCATCGGGGGAGGGTTTGCGACGCGGCGGCGGGGCGCGCCGTCGTCGGCGGATGGCGGGACAAGTCCCGCCCTACGAGGGGAAGTTCCTGCTGGTGCTGATCCAGTCCTCAAGTGCCGGGATGCGCTCGGCGGAGGCGGCGGCGGGGCGGGTTTGCACTTCGGCAACGAGGGCCTCGATAGTTGGCGGCGATCCTCGGGGGAGGGGTTGCGACCCGGCGGCGGGGCGCGCCGTCGCCGGCGGATGGCGGGACAAGTCCCGCCCTACGAGGGGAAGGTCTTGCTGGGGCCGATCATGTCTTCGAGCGCGGGGATGCGCTCGGCGGGGGAGGCGGCTGCGCGGGTTTGCACCTCGGCCACGAGGGCGTCGATACTTGGCGGGGATTTTCGGGGGAGGGTTTGTGACCCGGCGGCGGGGCGCGCCGCCGTCGTCGGATGGCGGGACAAGTCCCGCCCTACGAGCGGAAGATCTTGCTGGCGCCGATCATGTCTTCGAGCGCGGAGATGCGCTCGGCGGAGGAGGCGGCGGGGCGGGTTTGCACTTCGGCAACGAGGGCGTCGATAGTTGGCGGCGAGCTTCGGGGGAGGGGTTGCGTACGGGCGGCGGGGGGCGCCGCCGTTGGATGGCGGGACAAGTCCCGCCCTACGAGCGGAAGATCTTGCTGGCGCCGATCATGTCTTCGAGCGCCGAGATGCGCTCGGCGGAGGAGACGGCGGCGCGGGTTTGCACCTCGGCCACGAGGGCCTCGATCAGCAGGTTCACGGCGAGGGTGGAATCCCAGGAGGAGGGCACCTCGACCATGGCGCGGAACACGTGGGCGGCGTGGCGCTCGATGGGCGAGCCCCAGGCGTCGGTGAAGAGCACCACCTCGGCCCCGGTCTCGACCGCCAGCCCGGCGAGCTTTTCCAGCTCGCGCTCGTAGCGGCGGATGTCGAAGACCACCAGCACCGCGCCCGGCCCCATGTCGAGCAGGGCCTGGGGCCAGGCGGAGGGTGAGCTGTCGAGCAGGGTGACGCCGGGGCGGATGATTTGCAGGTGGTTGAAGAAGTAATGCGCGTTGGAGCGGGTGATGCGCCCGCCGAGCAGGTGCAGGCGGCGGGCCGGGTCGGAGAGCATGGCGGCGACGGCATCGAAGGTGGCAAGGTCGAGCCGGTCGAGGGTGCGGTTGATATTGGCGGCCACCGCCTCGGTGAAGCGGGCGATGATATGGTCGCCGCCCTGCGGGGCGAGATCGAGCTTGGCGAGCGGGCGCTTGATGCGGGCGGCGATCTCTTCGCGGATGGCGTCTTGCAGGTCGGGGAAGCCATCGAAGCCGAGCTTGCGGGCGAGGCGGATGATCGTGGGGGTCGAGACCTCTGCCGCCTCGGCCAGCCGGGTGATCGACTGGAGGCCGGCGACCATCGACTCGTCGAGCAGCACGGCGGAGAGCTTGCGTTCGGCGGCGGTGAGCTCGGCCTGTCTTTCCTTGAGCAGGTCGCGGATCAGCGGCTTGGCGTCCAAGGTTTGTTCCTTTCGATACATCCGCAGGGCGAATGTAGGAAATGCTACAGGAAAAATCTTGACATGCCACAAAATCCTGTAGTGATGATTACAAAGATGAAACGGGGGATGAGCGTGGCCGAAGGATGGGAACCGGCAGAGGTGACACGCGCCGAGGGGCGCGGGCCGGTGGTGCTGGTGTGCGAACATGCCAGCCGGGAATTTCCGCAGCCCTGGGGCGATCTCGGCCTTGGGCCGGAGGCGGCGGCGAGCCATGCGGCTTGGGACATTGGCGCGCTGGACGTGGCCAAGGCGCTGGCGGCGCTGCTCGACTCGCCGCTGGTGTCGGCCCGCGCCTCGCGGCTGATCTATGATCTGAACCGCCCGCTGGAGGCGCACGATGCGATTCCGGCGAAGAGTGAAGTTTACGAGATTCCGGGCAATATCGGCCTGAGCGCGCCCGAGCGGGCGCTGCGCCACAAGGCGCTGCATGATCCGTTTCATGGCAGGCTGACCGGGGTGCTCGACGGGCGGGAGACCGATGCGCTGGTGACGATTCACAGCTTCACCCCGGTCTATCGCGGGGTCCGGCGCGAGGTGGAGCTGGGCTTTCTCTACCACGAAGACGCCCGCATGGCCGAGGCCGCGCTGGCGGTGGAGCGGGCGCGGGGCAGCTATCGGGCGGCGCTCAACGAGCCCTATGCCGCCTCCGATGGCGTCACCTACACCCTGCGCAAGCATGGCGAGGCGCGGGACCTGCCGAGCCTGATGATCGAAATCCGCAACGACCTGATCGACACCGAGGCCCGCGCCCGCGACATGGCGGTGCACCTGATGCCCGCGCTCGCCGCCGCGATTGCCGCCGTTGCCGAAGATCGGCAGGCGGCGGAATGAGGGCATTGCGCGGCTTCGTTGCGGTGGTGGACCGCTTCAACTACGGGCTTGGCCGGATCATGATGTGGGGCATCTTCGCGCTGATGGGGGTGCTGCTGTGGTCGACATGGACCAAGTTTGCCGGCTCCCCCTCTCTCTGGACGCTGGAAATGGCCCAGTTCGTGATGGTGGGCTACTACATTCTCGGCGGGCCATACGCGATGCAGATGGGCTCCAACGTGCGGATGGACCTGTTTTACGGTGAGTTCAGCCCGCGCCGGAAGGCGGCCTTCGATGCCGTGACCGTGCTGTTCCTGCTCACCTACCTCGGGTTCCTGATGTGGGGCGGGGTGGAGAGCACGATCTATGCCTTTCAATACGGTGGCGAGCGGTCTTCCTCGGTGTGGCGGCCTTATATCTGGCCGATCAAGATCGTCATGTGCATCGGCATCGCGCTGATGATCCTGCAAACCCTGTCGGAGCTGGCCAAGGACATCCTGTTCCTGAAAACCGGCGCGCCCGCGCGCCACGACGACAGCCACAATGCGGAGCCAGGCGATGCCCTATGAGCTGATCGCCATCCTGATGTTCTCGACCATGATGGTCATGCTGTTCACCGGGCAGCGGGTGTTCGGGGCCATCGGCTTTGTCGCCGTGATCGCGGCCTTCCTGCTCTGGGGCGACCGGGGTGGCTATGACCTGGGCTTTGCCGCCGCGATCAAGCTGATGAGGTGGTATCCGCTGCTGACGCTGCCGATGTTCATCTTCATGGGCTACGTGATGAGCGAGTCCAAGATTGCCGATGACCTCTACAAGATGTTCCACGTCTGGTTCGGCGGCATCTCGGGCGGGCTGGCGATTGGCACGATCGTGCTGATGGTGCTGATCTCGGCTATGAACGGGCTTTCCGTCGCCGGCATGGCGATTGGCGCGACCATCGCGCTGCCGGAGCTGCTGAAACGGAACTACGACAAGATCATGGTGACGGGGGTGATTCAGGCCGGGTCATCGCTGGGGATATTGGTGCCGCCCTCGGTGGTGCTGGTGCTCTATTCGATGATCGCGCGTCAGCCGGTGGGGCAGCTCTGGCTCGCGGGCGTGGTGCCGGGGCTGATGATGGCGGCGCTCTTCGTGGTGTATATCTACATCCGCTGCCGGATGAATCCGGCGCTCGGCCCGGTGCTGCCGAAGGAGGAGCGCGACGCGGTGCCGATGGCCGAGAAGCTGCGGCTGCTGACGGCGGGGATTTTGCCGGTGGTGATCTTTGCGGTGATGATGGTGCCCTTCGTGACCGGCTATACCAGCCTCGTGGAAAGTTCGGCCATTGGCGCGCTGGCCGCGCTGGCCGCTGCGGTGCTGAAGCGGCGGATGAGCTGGCCGGTGTTCGAGACCTGCCTGCGCCAGACGCTGGGCGTGACCTGCATGTTCATGTGGATCATCCTTGCCGCACTGGCCTTCGGCGCAGTCTTCGATGGCCTCGGCGCGGTGAAGGCGATCGAGAACCTCTTTACCGAGCAGCTCGGGCTGAACCCCTGGGTGATCCTGATCCTGATGCAGCTGAGCTTCCTCGTGATGGGCACCTTCCTTGACGACACGGCGATGCTGGTGATCGTCGCGCCGCTCTACGTGCCGCTGGTGGGGGAACTCGGCTTCAACCTCATCTGGTATGGTGTGCTCTACACGATCACCTGCCAGATCGCCTACATGACCCCGCCCTTCGGCTATAACCTGTTCCTGATGCGGGCGATGGCGCCGCCGGAGATCGGGTTGAAGGACATCTACCGCTCCATCGTGCCTTTCGTCGGGGTGATGGCGCTGGCGCTCGCAATCGTCATGGCCTTTCCGCAGATCGCGCTCTGGCTGCCCGACCTCGTTTACCAGAACTGAACCAGAGGCCGGAAAACGGCCCTTCACAAACAAGGAGAGAGAGAATGACTTCGAGAAGAACCTTTCTGAAAGGGGCCGCCATTGCTGCCCCCGCCGCGCTGGCCACCCCGGCCATCGTGCGTGCGCAGACCGCGATCAAGTGGCGCTGGCAGACCTATGCGGGGGCCGCGCTGGGCGAGCATGTGACCAAGCCGATGGTCGATTACATCAACAACGCCTCGAACGGCGAGCTGGAGATCGAGCTGTTCTATGCCGACCAGATCGTGCCCACCGGCGAGCTGTTTCAGGCGCTTCAGCGCGGCACCATCGACGCGGTGCACTCGGACGACGACTCGATGGCCTCGCCCACGCCGCTGCGCCAGTTCGGCGGCTACTTTCCCTTTGCCACCAAGCATATCCTCGACGTGCCGGTGCTGTTCAACCAGTACGGGCTGAAGGAGATCTGGGAAGAGGAATACGCCAAGGTCGGCGTGAAGTGGCTGGGGGCTGCCGGGCAGGACCCGTGCAACTTCAACACCAAGAAAGAGATCAAGTCGGTTGCCGACCTTGATGGGCTGAAGCTGTATACCTTCCCCACCGCGGGGCGGTTCCTGGCGCAGTTCGGCGTGGTGCCGATGAACATCCCCTACGAGGATGCGGAAGTTGCGGTGCAGACCGGCGAGCTTGACGGCATGGCATGGTCGGGGATCACGGAAGATTACACCGTGGGCTGGGCCAATGTGACCGACTACTTCCTGACCAACAACATCTCGGGCGCCTGGATCGGCTCCTACTTCGTCAACCAGGAGCGCTGGGCCGAGCTGCCCGAGCACCTGAAGACGCTGGTGATGGCGGGCGTCGAAGCGGGCCACACCTATCGCAACCAGTGGTACTGGGGCGGCGAGGCCAAGCTGCGGGCCACCGGCGACAAGCTGGAGCTGCGCACCGTGCCGGCCGAAGAATGGGCCGAGGTGGAAAATGCCGCGAAGGCATTCTGGGAAGAGATTGCCCAGGAGGGCGAGATCCAGCAGAAGATCGTGGGCATCTTCAAGGAATACAACAGCGTCATCAACCAGGCCGGACCGCCCTACACCAACGGCTGAACTGACGACGGATGAAGAGCAGGGTGGCCCCGTCGCGGGCCGCCCTGAAGCGTGAAAGGATGAAAGACATGCCCGGCAACCTGACCCTCGAGACCCTGACCGAAATGGCCGCCACCGGCGAGATCGACACCGTTCTGGTGGCGCTGGTCGACATGCAGGGGCGGCTGATGGGCAAGCGCTTCCATGTGCAGAACTTCCTCGATCATTCGCTGGAAGAGACCCATTGCTGCAACTACCTGCTCGCCACCGATCTGGTGATGAGCACGCCCGATGGCTACAAGGCCACGAGCTGGGAGGCGGGCTATGGCGACTACGTGATGCGCCCCGATCTGAGCACCCTGCGCTTTGTGCCCTGGCTCGAAGGCACCGCCATGGTGATCTGCGATATTCTCGACCACCACCATCACGCCCCGGTGCCGCATTACCCCCGCGCCATGCTGGCGGCGCAGGAGGCGCGGCTGGCGGAGATGGGCTTTTCGGCGGCGATGGCGACGGAGCTGGAGTTCTTCCTGTTCGAGAAGGATTACCGGACCAACCAGAAGGAGGGCTATCGCGCTCTCGTGCCGTACAACGGGCACAACGAAGATTACAACCTCTTCCAGACCACCAAGGAAGAGAGCATCATGCGGCCCCTGCGCAACCACCTCGTGGGCGCGGGCGTGCCGGTGGAGAACACCAAGGGCGAGGCGGAGCTGGGGCAGCAGGAGCTGAACATCCGTTACGCGGGCGCGATGGATTGCGCCGACAACCACACGATTGCCAAGCACGCGACGAAGGAGATTGCCTGGGCGGCGGGTGTGTCTGCCACCTTCCTGCCGAAGTGGAAGGCGGGGATGGTCGGTTCTGCCAGCCATGTGCACATGTCGCTTTGGGAGGGCGGGGAGGCTTCGTTCTTTGACGCGGACGCGCCCCACGGGCTGAGCGAGCTTGGCCGCCAGTTCAGCGCGGGGCTGCTGAAGTATGCGCCTGATATCATGGTGTTTCTCGCACCCTACGTGAACAGCTACAAGCGCTTCGCGCCGGGCACCTTTGCGCCGACCAAGACGGTGTGGTCGGTCGATAACCGCACCGCTGGCTTCCGCCTTTGCGGCGAGGGCACCAAGGGGGTACGGATGGAGTGCCGGATCGGTGGCTCCGACCTGAACCCCTACCTCGCGCAGGCCGCCCTGCTGGCCGCCGGGATCGCCGGGATTGAGGAGAAGCTGGAGCTTTCGGCACCCGTGAACGGCGATGTCTATGCCGACGATGGCGCGCAGGAGGTGCCCCACACTCTACGCGACGCGATGGAGACGCTTAAGGGCTCGGACATGCTGCGCGCCGCTTTTGGCGACGATGTGGTGGATCACTACTACCGCGCTGCCGAATGGGAGCAGGAAGAGTTCGACCGGGCGGTGACGGATTGGGAAATCGAACGCGGGTTCGAGCGGGCCTGAGCCATGATCGACCGGATCGACCATATCGTGCTGACGGTGCGCGACGTGGAGGCCTCGGTGGCCTTCTACGGGCGGGTGCTGGGCATGGAGGCTGTCACCTTTGCGGGCGGGCGCCGTGCGCTGGCTTTCGGGCAGCAGAAGATAAACCTCCAGACCCTCGGGCAGGAGGTGCGGGACTTTGCGGGCATCGGCTCGGGCGATCTTTGCCTGGTGACAGAGTGGCCCGTGGAAGATGTGCTGGCGAAGCTGGCAGAGGAAAACGTGGAAGTGGTTGAGGGCCCCGTGGCGAAGTCGGGTGCGCTGGGGCCGATCACCTCCGTCTATTTCAACGATCCCGACGGAAATCTGATCGAGGTAAGTCGCTATGACTGACGTGCTGAAATGTATCTCGCCGATCGACGGATCGGTTTTTGCCGAGCGTCCGGCGCTTTCGCTGGAGGCGGCGCGGGAGGCTGTGGGCGAGGCCCGCGCGGCGCAGGCCGAGTGGGCGGCGCGGCCGCTGGCGGAGCGGGTGAAGCTGGTGATGGCGGGCGTGGCCCGCGTGGGCGAGATGACCGACGAGATCGTGCCCGAGCTGGCCCATATGATGGGCCGCCCGGTGCGCTATGGCGGCGAGTTCGGCGGGTTCAACGAGCGCGCCAGCTACATGGCGGAGATCGCGGAAACCTCGCTGGCCGATATCGAGGTGGGCGAGGATGCCACCTTCCGGCGCTATATCCGGCGGGTGCCATGGGGCGTGGTCTATGTGGTGGCGCCGTGGAACTACCCCTACATGACGGCGATCAACACGGTGGCCCCGGCGCTGATTGCGGGCAATACCGTGGTGCTGAAGCACGCGACCCAGACGCTGCTGGTGGGCGAGCGCATGGCGCGGGCCTTCCACGAGGCGGGTGTGCCTGAGGATGTGTTTCAGAATGTGTTCCTGAGCCATGAGGTCAGCGATGCGCTGATCCGTGAACGTGCGTTCAATTTCATCAACTTCACCGGCTCCGTGGGCGGCGGGAAGGCGATGGAGCAGGCGGCGGCGGGCACCTTCACGCCGGTTTCGACCGAGCTTGGCGGGAAAGACCCGGGCTACGTGATGGAGGATGCCGACCTTGATGCCGCCATCGACACGCTGATGGATGGCGCGATGTTCAATGCCGGGCAGTGCTGCTGCGGGATCGAGCGGATCTATGTGCACGAAAGCCTCTATGACGCCTTCGTCGAGAAGGCGGTGGCCTGGGTGAAGACCCTCAAGCTGGGCAATCCGATGGAGGAGGCCACCACGCTGGGGCCGATGGCGAACGTGCGCTTTGCCGAGGTCGTGCGCGCGCAGATTGCCGATGCGGTTGCGGCGGGCGCGGTGGCGCATATCGAGACGCTGCCGGAGGATGACGGCGGGGCCTATCTGACCCCGCAGGTGCTGACCGGCGTGACCCATGACATGGAGGTCATGCGCGAGGAGAGCTTTGGCCCGGTTGTTGGGATCATGAAGGTGAGCGGCGACGACGAGGCCGTGCGCCTGATGAATGACAGCCGCTACGGGCTGACCGCCTCGCTCTGGACGCAGGATGTGGAGCGGGCTGCCCGGATTGGCGATGCGCTGGAAACCGGCACTGTCTTCATGAACCGCGCCGACTATCTCGATCCGGGCCTCTGCTGGACCGGCTGCAAGGACACCGGCAAGGGCGGCGGCCTTTCGGTGATCGGCTATCACAACCTTACCCGCCCCAAATCCTACCACCTCAAGAAGGTCACGAAATGAGCCTCACAGGAAACTGGTCCTACCCCACCGCCATCCGTTTCGGCGCAGGCCGCATAGCCGAACTGCCCGAAGCCTGCATTGCCGCTGGCATCACCAAGCCGCTGTTGGTGACGGACAAGGGGTTGAAATCCATGGAGATCACCACGGCGGCGCTCGACATTCTCGATGCCGCCGGGCTGGGGCGCGGCTTCTTTGCCGAGGTGGACCCGAACCCCTCTGAGGTGAACCTTGAGGCCGGGCTGAAGATATACCGCGAGGGCGGGCATGACGGGGTGATCGCCTTCGGCGGCGGTTCCGGGCTGGACCTTGGCAAGATGGTCGCCTTCATGGCCGGGCAGAGCCGCCCGGTGTGGGATTTCGAGGATATCGGGGATTGGTGGACGCGCGCCGATGCCGATGCGATTGCGCCGATCATCGCGGTGCCGACGACGGCCGGGACGGGGAGCGAGGTGGGGCGGGCCAGCGTCATCACCAATTCGCAGACCCATGTGAAGAAGATCATCTTTCACCCGAAGGTGCTGCCGACGGTCGTGATCTGCGATCCGGAGCTGACGGTGGGGATGCCCAAGCACATCACCGCAGGCACCGGGCTGGACGCCTTTGCCCATTGCGTCGAGGCATTTTCGAGCCCGCATTACCACCCGATGTCTCAGGGGATCGCGCTGGAAGGGATGCGGCTGGTGATCGACAACCTGCCGCGCGCCTATGCCGATGGCGCCGACATCGAGGCGCGGGCCAACATGATGAGCGCGGCGGCGATGGGGGCGACGGCCTTCCAGAAGGGGCTGGGGGCGATCCATGCGCTTTCGCACCCGATCGGCGCGGTTTACGGCACCCATCACGGGACGACGAATGCGGTGTGCATGCCTGCGGTGCTGGACCTGAACGCCCCGAAGATCACCGAGCGGTTCGACGCGGCGGCGGGTTATCTCGGGATCGAGGGCGGCTACACCGGCTTCCGCGCCTTCGTGCAGGAGTTCAACGACTCGCTCGGCATTCCGCGCAAGCTCTCGGAGATGGGCGTGGGCGACGACCGGATCGCGGAGCTGACCGCGATGGCGCTGGAAGACCCCTCCTGCGGCGGCAACCCGGTGACGCTGGACGAGGCGAATGTGACGGCGCTGTTCAAAGCGGTGATCTGAGGCCGGCCAAGGGCGGGACAAGTCCCGCCCTACGATGGCTGGAGGGGGCGCGTGGCGGGACAAGTCCCGCCCTACGTCAGTCGAAACCGGCGCGGAAGCTTGTGGCGGTCAGGGTGACGTGGTGTTCGAGCGGGGGGCGCAGCTCGAAGAGCTCGGGCTCGCGGGCAAAGTTGTAGAGCCGGAAGAGATGCCATTCATACCGCCTCGCATTGGCCACACTGATTTCGTTCTGTGAGATGTAAAATGGGGTGCGGTCGGGGCCGTTGGTGGTTTTGACCTCAAGCAGGCGCGGGCGGCCCTCGGGTGTGAAGCTGGCGATATCATAGCCCGCGCCGTCGCCCTCTTCATGGCTGGTCCAGACAACCTGCTTGGCCAGGTCTGCCCGCCCGGCGCGGCGCAGGTTGCCGCGCTCATGCTCCAGCGCCAGTTCCTCTCCTGCCTTACCGAGCGCGCGGTTGCGCTCGTCGCGGGCGGCCACGTCGAAGTGGCGGGCGATGGCGCGTAGCTGTTCGTCCTCTTCGGAAGGCGGCGCGTTGCGCAGGGTGGGCGGGACGCCGGCGAAGAGGGGGCGAGGCTCTGCCATGCCGGCGGCATGTGGCGTTCGGGGCAGACGCTCGGCCCATTCGGGGTTCTTGATGAGCCAGCGGTCGATGGCTTCTTTCAGCGAGTCCTGGATGTTGTAGCGTGGCAGGTAGCCCCTGATGATCGGCTGTGCGAAGCCGAGCAGCGCGGCGGAGATGTTGCAGTGCTTGAACTCGATGGAGCCGCGTGAGCGCCCGGTTTCTGCCTGAAGTCCACGGTTGTGCGCGGCCTTGTTGTAAGCCCTGCCACAGAGGTCATCTGCGAGCATGTCGAAGTAATCCGCGACGATCGCGTCATTCTCCTGGTCTGTCCACGGGCCTTCTGCCATGGCGGCCAGGCTAGGGGCACCCACGGGGCGGGACAAGTCCCGCCCTACGGTCTTCCCTTCGCGCCGCGGAACGCCCACATATCCCCCATGACGGCAGAGACACGTGACGCCATGCTGCGCCGCTTCGTGCGCGAGACCTTCGGGCTGCGGGGCACGCTTGGGCTGCATCGGGCGGCTTTCGGGCTGGATCTGGTGCGGGCGCCGGTGAACGTGGTGCTGGCGCCGATCTTTCTGCTGGTGAAACTGCTCGGGCTGATTGCCCGGCTCTGCCGCGCGCCGAGGCTGGCGGGCTGGTTGCTGTCGCGCCGGATCGTGTTTGAAACCGCGGTGTCGCGGAAGGTTGCGGCGCGGGTGCGGGGGTTGGTGGCGGAGCTGGACGCGGCGGGCGTAGGGCCGGGGGCGCCGGAGGCCACGGTGGCCCGCGCGGTGGAGGATTACGTCGGGGTGCGCAACGCGGTGGCCGAGATCACCACGGTGCTCTTTGTGCTCATCACCGGCTGGGCGCTGTTCCATTCGGCCACGCTGGGGGTGATCTCGCTGGCGGGGCCGGTGGCGGACATGCGGGCGCAGGCGCTGGCGATCGAGAACTACTGGGCCGGGCAATGGCTGGGGCAGGTGTATTTCGGGTGGTTTCCGCGGGCGCTGGACCCGTGGCAGGTGGTGGCGACGGGGGTGGCGCTGGCGATGCTGGCCTCGCTGGTGACGACATTTGCCGGCGTGGTGGCGGACCCGGTGCAGCGCTGGCTTGGCATTCACCGGCGGCGGTTAACGCGGCTGATGGCGCGGCTCGACCGGCAGGCGGACAGCGCCTCGGGCCTCAGCCGCGAACATGCGGTGGCGCGGCTGGGCGATCTGACCGACATTGCGCTGGCGCTGTGGCGGGCGCTGCGGCCCTGAGCTACTCGCGCTTATAGGCCTCGTCGGCGCCGCGCAGCTCGGCGGGGGAGGCGAGGCCGTCGCGATTGGCATCGACCCGGCGGAAGGCATAGCCATAGGCGCCGAAGCGCACGATGGTTCGGGCGGTGGATTGGCCGGCCTTGGCCATGCGCTGGACGAAACCCTTGAATTCGCTGCGAGAGAGCATTCCGTCCTTGTTGGTATCGGCGGCGATGTAGGCGGCGGCCTCGGCCTTGGTGTGGCTCACCGCCTGCGCATGGCTGCGCGGGGCGGGCAGGAGCAGCAGGAGCAGCAGCAGCGCGAGGGGCAGCACCAGCGGGGAGAGCATGAGGCGGGGCATGTCAGGGCTCCTGGGCAGCGGGCGGCGCGGCCTCGACGGACCACCGCAAGAAGATGATCCGCCCGGCCTTGTCGCGCAAGTCCAGAGGGGCGAGCAGGGCGGGGGCCATCGCGCCGCCCGCATCGCGGTGCCAGAGCACGAGGGTCTGGCGCACGGCGGCGAGGATCTGGCAGGCGCTGGCGCCGGGGGCCACCAGCAGGTCGGGCGGCGGGGGGCGGCGGTTGCTGAGGCCCTTGGGGCCGGTGTTGGTGGCCGGGTTTTCGAGGCAGATGCGGGGCGGGCAGGGGGTGGCGGTGCAATCGGGCCGGGCGGCCTCGTGCAGCTCGACCACATCGCCCGCCGCGCTCTGGAGTTGCAGCGGGGGGCGGGGCAGGGGCTCGGTCTGCGCCGTGTCGGGCAGGAGCAGGGCGACGAGGAGGCGCAGGGCGAGGATGGTTCTGGGCAGGGGCAAGGCTGTCTCCTCGGGCTGCGGCGGGCGGGGGCGCGCCGTGGCCTCAAGGTAGACGGGGGGCGGGGGTGGCCCCATGGGGGGAACACCCCATTCAGAGTTCGGCGGAGGGGTCGACCAGCCCTTCGCGCAGGGCGAAGGCCATGAGTTGGGGCACCGAGTGCACGTCGAGCTTTTGCATCATCGAGGTGCGGTGCTTGTCGACGGTCTTGGCGGAAATGCCGAGGTGGCCGGCGATTTCCTTGTTGGAGTGGCCGGCGATGATCATGTTGAGGATCTGGCGCTCGCGCCCGGTCAGTTGCTCGCCGGCGGGCTTTTGCCCCAGCACATTAACGAAGCGCGTCGCGATGTGGCGCTGGCCGCGCAGGATGCCGGGCAGCCTGGCGTAAAGCTCGGAGTTGTCGTCGCCCTTGGAAAACAGGCCGTGTACGCCGCTCTCGACCAGCGAGGAGATGATGCCAACGGCGCTGACCCCGGTGAGCACGACGATGCGGGTGTCGGGGCTCCAGCGCTGCACCTCGACCACCACCTCGATGCCGCCCGCCATCGGCATCTGCACGTCGAGCAGAAGCAGGTCGGGGCGGTGGGCGCGGCAGGCGGCGATGGCTTCCAGCCCGTTCTCGGCCTCGGCCACCACGACGATGCCGCGCTCTTCGATCTGGCCGGGGGTTTCCAGCGCCGTGCGCAATCCGCTGCGCACTATTGCATGATCGTCCGCGACAATCGCATGGTAGGTGCCACGCTCTTTCATCAATCCGTTTCCCTGAATGTCCTTGCTGCGAACCTGCCATGGCTTGAGAAATTTCCCCAGCGTTTTCGCGCTTCTGGCGGTTCTGCTGCTTGTCTGCGGAGGGGCGCGGGGCGAGGGGGTGGTGCTGGCGCCGGGGGTGCAGAGCGCGGATGTGACGCCCGAGTTGCGCTACTGGCCCTCGCTGGAGCCGGAGGTGAGCGCGGCGCTGGGCGCATGGGAGGGCGGCGCCTTCGGCCCCGATTTGCAGACGGTCTCCTACGGGCCCGGCTACTCGCCTGAGACATGGGCGGGCACCACGATCACCAATGACGCGGCGCTCGACGGCCGCCCGGCCGACACCTTCATCCTCACCCTCCACGCGCCGTTGGTCAGCGGGGTGCGGCTGTTCGTGATCCGCGAAGGCGGGCTGACGGAGAACCTGATGGATTACTCCATCTTCGCGCCTTTCGACCCGCTCGACCATGCCGTGACCCGGCTGCGCGCGCCCGAGTTCGCGCTGGCGCCGGGCGAGACGGTGCTGCTGCTGGCCCATGTGCAGACCGGGCCGTTTCCGAGTTTTTCGATGGCGCTGCACAGCCCCGAGAACCTTGCGCAATCGAGCTTCTACTGGGGCATCGGGCTGACGGCCTTCTATGCCTTCGCGATTGCCTGCCTCGTCTTCTTCTTCGGGTTTCAGGCGGCGATGGGGAGCTGGGTGGGGGCGCTGAACTCGGCGCTGTTTGCCGCCTTTCTCGGGCTGATCGCGGTGATCGACGGGCTGTTCTGGCGGTTTTTCTACCCTGACCACCCGGAGTGGCAATCGCCGGTGGGCTTCGGGATGCTGTTTGCGATTTCGGCGGCGGGGTTCCTGATTGCGGGTGCCGGTATAGGCGCGGGGTCGCGTCGGGCGGGGCGGTGGGTTTCGGCGCTGGCGCTGGTGGCGCTGGCGGGGTTCTGCCTCGCGCTGGTCTCGCCGGGGCAGGGGGCGGCGCTGCTTTCCTACGGGTTGATCGCGGCGATGCTGGGATGCTCGGTTTACGCCGCGCGCGTGGGTCAGGGCCGCGGGCCGGTGCCGCCGGTGGGGGCGGTGCTGCTGGCGCGGCTCTGCATGGGCGGCGCGGTGGGGGTCTTCGTGCTCATCCTCACCGGGCTGGGCGGGGCGTGGCTGGATGCGCCGCTGGCGATCCGGGCGGTGTTCTTCTTTCTGCTGCTGGCGACGATGACCATGCTGACCGCCAATGTCATCGCCCTGCGCCGCCGCCATCTGGCGGAGGTCGAGGCGCGGGTGGCGGCGCTGGAGGCGGAGGCAGAGCGCGGCCGGGAGCTGCTGGAGAGCGAGCGCAACTATATCCGCGCCCGCGACCTTGCCGCCCAGCGACAACGCCAGCTTGCCACCGCGTCGCACGACCTGCGCCAGCCGCTGATGTCGCTGCGGATGACCTTCGACAGCCTTGCCGCCGAGATGCAGCCCGAGGTGAAGACCCGGCTCAACGATGCCTTCGACTACCTCTCGTCGCTGGCCACCGGCTATGTCGACGAAAGCGTTCCCGAGGCGGATGTGGCGGAGGAGGCGGCGGCGGAGGCGGAGGCCTATCCGCTGGCGGTGCCGCTCGGGACGGTGCGGCAGATGTTCGAGGGGGAGGCGGCGAGCAAGGGGGTGGCGCTGCGGGTGCATGGCTGCGCCGAGGAGGTGGTGGTGCCGCCGCTGGTGCTGATGCGGATTGCGACCAACCTCGTGTCGAACGCGATCAAGTACACCCGCGAGGGCCGGGTGGTGGTGGGGGTGCGCCGGGGCGGCGGGCTGCGGCTGATCGTGGCCGACACCGGGGCAGGGATGAGCGAGGCGGAGCTGGCGCGGTTCAGCGAGGCCTATGCCAAGGGCGAGGCCTCCACCGGGCACGGGCTTGGGCTTTCGGTCTGTTTCGAGCTGGCGCGGGAGGCCGGGCTGCGGCTGGAGGCACGCTCGCAGCCCGGCAGGGGCACCTGTTTTGCGCTCTGGTTGGAGGGCTAGGCGCAGAGGCCCGATGTGACCCGCTGGCCGCGCCAGCAGATGTTGAGGCTGCCAAGCCCGGTCACGCGCCAGCCGTCTCCATCTCGCTCCATCAGCACCCGCCAGGCCTTGCCCCGCTGCGAGTCATCGGCCCAGCCGTGATCGAGAAGGGTCATGGCGATGCGCTCGCCCTGCTGCTCCATGGCGATTTCGAGCCGGGGGCGGCCCTCTTCCATGCTGGGAAAGTCGGACGCGAGCAGCGCGGCAACGTCGGCGGGGCGGGCGAAGGTTTGGGTGGGCAGCGGCTCGGGCGTGAAGCCGTCGAGGGTGTGGGCGAGGCCGAGCTCTTCCATCAGGGCGGGTTCGGTGGCGGTGGGGGGCCAGAGGGGAATGTGGTCGCCGCCGTCGAAGCCGATGGCGACGCTGTGCAGGGTCATCCCCCAGTCTTCCAGCGCGTGGGTGTAGGTGAAGTGGCCCTCGCCCAGCCCCGGCGCGAGTCGCTCGGAGATGGTGATCTGGCCGGTGGTGTCGTCGGCGGTGAAGCTCGACACCACGGGGGAGGCGGAGATGCCGCCGTAGCCCGGCGCCTGCCAGTCGAGCGCGCCGTCGGCGGTGTAGTCGAATTGCAGCTCGGGGTTGGCGAAGAACAGCGGTTGCAGGGTGCCGTCGCGCTCGAGGACGAGCACCGAGAGCGTGTCGTGCGCGGTGGTGCGGCAGGGCAGGGCGTGCAGCGTGCCGCCGGAGAAGGGCTGGGTGCGGGCGGGTTCTTCGCCGCTGCACGCGCCGGGGGCGACGGCATTGCGCAGGGCGAGGAGCGCGGCGTCGTCCGCCGCCCAAAGGGGGGCGGCGGTGGCGGTGGCGAGGAGGGCGAAGGCGAAGGGGGCGATACGGGCTGGCATGGCAATGTCCTGGGTTGAAAGCGGGCGATGGGGAATGGGGCGATGATGGGCCGGGGGCGGCTTCAGTTCCAGAGTTTCGTGCTGGCGAAGCTGACCGAGCCGTTTGCCCAGAGGCTGCGGGTGGCGAGGCCGAGGGAGAAGCCGGTGAAGTCGAAGGGGTTTTCGGTGAACCACATCACCATTTCGGTGGTCTGGCCGGCGGAGGTGGGCACGGCTGCGCCGTAGACCTCACCGGTGATGCCGGTGTTGCCGGACTTGTGGAAGGTGAAGACCAGCTCGGCGCTGCCGATCTCGCTGGTGGCGGCACCGACGGAGGCGGTGGTGTAGAGGCGCGGTGTCCAGGCGAGGGCGAGGTCGAAGGAGAAGCCGGTTTCGAGCAGGGTGCCGTTGGTGTTGCGGGTCTGGAGGCCGAGGGTGACGGTGTTGAAGCCCATGGCGCGCAGCTTGTCGAAGCTGGCGCGCAGGGCCGGGTCGGCGGCGAGGATGCGCTTGGCGGTCTCGCCGTCGCGGGCGTCGAGGGCGGTGACGAGATCGGCGGCGGCGCGGCCTGCGGGCAGGGTGGCGGAGGTTTCGGCGGCGAGGTCGGCGATCATGTCGGTGTATTGGGTGGCGGCCCAGCGCAGCTTGTCGGCGCGGTTGCCGCCGAAGATCTGCGACAGGTCGAAGCCGGCGGGGGAGATGGCGTTGCGCTCGACCCGGATGCAGCGGCCGAAGTGGTTGGCGAGCCCGGCGTGGCAGGCCATGTCGGCGCTGCGCCACTGGCAGGCGTTCAGCCCCTCGCCGCCGCAGGGCCGGCAGGTGCCCCCGACCGCGTGGAGCCATGCGGCGCATTGGGTGGCAGTGGCGGCTTCGGCGGCGCAGGCCTGCTGGCCGTTGCCGCCGCAGCTTTTGGCTTCGGCGCGGGAGGCCGGGGCGAGGGCGCAGAAGGCGAGGCCGAGGGCGACGAGGATCAGGGCGGTCTTGACGAGGGTTTTCATGGGGCTGGCCTCCGGTGTTGGTGTCCGTCTTTCGATGGACCCAATCTGCCAGCGCGCCCCGGCGCGCGGCAT
This sequence comes from Oceanicola sp. 502str15, assembly GCF_024105635.1. Taxonomy (NCBI): domain Bacteria; kingdom Pseudomonadati; phylum Pseudomonadota; class Alphaproteobacteria; order Rhodobacterales; family Roseobacteraceae; genus Oceanicola; species Oceanicola sp. 502str15. The sequence goes on along the minus strand of NZ_WYDQ01000001.1, from coordinate 2,086,042 downwards.
GGGGCCGATACCCCATTTGGCGCCGCCACCCCGGCTGGTGGGGAAAACGGCACCTGCGGGGAGATTTCATGCATCTGCCCTTGAAGCGCCCCATGCGCGCCATTACCCTCGGTTGTATTTGATAAGAGACGAAATTATTCCAAATTTTCGGCAATTTGGCCGCGGCGCCTCAGGGGAAGCTCATCATGGACGGGGAATTCACCCAGGACAGTAACCTGGGTTGGCTGGAGACCAGTCTTGGCAAGGATCGGCTGTTGCTGGCGCGGTTCGAAGGCACGGACAGGGTCAACGGTCTGTTCGAGTACAAGGTGCGGGCCATTGCCCGCGAGGGGATGAACCCCGATGCGCTGCTGGGCACACATGCCACGGTGCAGATCGAGACGGTGATGCATGGTGCGGCGCCCTTCGACGGGATCGTGACCGAACTCGCCTGGCTCAAGGCCGATGTGGCCGGGGACCACTACGAGCTGACCCTGCGCCCGTGGTTCTGGCTGGCCGGGCGGCGGCGCCAGCAGCGGATCTTTCACGAGATGCACGTCAACGAGATCCTCGAGACGGTGCTGAAGGAATGGGCCGGGGCCGGGCCGGAGACCTTCCGGATGGATCTGTCGCAGACCTACCCCGAGCTGGAATACACGGTGCAATACCGCGAGAGCGACCTGGCCTTTGCCTGCCGGATGATGGAGCGCTTCGGGATCAGCTACCACTTCGAGCACGCGCCCGGGAACCATTGCCTGGTGCTGACCGACAGCCACGAGGCGATGGGCGAGCTGCCCGATATCACCCGCGAGTATCGCCCGGTCGAGGAGAACTTCCGCAAGGAGGAGGAGCACTTCTGGGATTGGCGGCGGGCTCGCGCCATGACCACCGGTAAGATCAAGCTGACCGACTACAACTTCAAGAAGCCCGGTGCCAACCAGGTGGTGGAGCAGGCGGGCGAGGCCGAGTTCAGCTTTGGCGACATCGAGAGCTACGACTACCCGACCGGCATTGAAGACACCGGCACCCCCGGCGCGCCGCGCGAGCCGAGCCGGCTGGCGCCCGACAGCGAGGATGACGTGGCCCGCAAGGCGCTGGCGCAGCTGCGCACGACGCAGGAGCGCAGCGCCGATTATCGCGCCCATGCCGTGGGGGATGTCATCAGCCTGAAGTCGGGGATGCGCTGCACCGCCCATGGCCCCTTTGCCGATTTCATCGCCCGCGAGCAGCATCTTTGCCTCGAAGCGCGCCACAGCTTTACCGCCGAGAGCTACCGCTCGGGCGAGGAAGCCGCCGCGCGGGCCTATGAGGGGCACTATGTGCTGACCCCGGTTTCGGCCCCCTTCGCGCCGGTGCGGGTGACGCCGCAGCCGGTGGTGCAGGGTCCGCAGACCGCGCGCGTGGTGGGCGAGGGCGAGATCGACTGCGACAAGTACGGCCGCATTCTCGTGCGCTTTCACTGGGATCTGACCGGCGCGCATTCGATGCGCTGCCGGGTGAGCCAGAACTGGGCCGGCAAGGGCTGGGGCGGCATGGTCATTCCGCGGATCGGCATGGAAGTGGTGGTGGAGTTCCTCAACGGCGACCCCGACAAGCCGCTGGTGACGGGCTGCGTCTACAACGGCAAGAACGACGTTCCCTACGAGCTGCCCGAGCACAAGACCAAGTCGGTGTTCCGCACCGACACCCATGAAGGGCCGGGCTTCAACGAGCTCTACTTCGAGGATGCGAAGGGCGAGGAGCGCATCTACTGGCACGCGGAGAAGGACCACGAGGTCCATATCCAGAACAACAGCGCCCGGCGGGTCGATGTGAGCGAGGTCGAGTCGATCGGGAACAGCAAGTATTCGGAGGTGGGCAAGGATCTGAACCTTCAGGTTGGCGGTGACGTGATCACCGCGATCGGGGTTGCCGATGTGCAGCTCAACGCCCCGCGCCCGATGCAGCCTTATGACGACGGCCCGCTGCAACTGGCCTATCAGACGACGATCAAGGGCAAGCCCGATGCCTCGAAGGGGCATTACAAGCTGTTCGTCGCGCAATCGCGCACCGAGCGGATCGGCACCCAGTCGGCCACCCGCGTCAGTGACTCCTACAACCTGACCGTGGGCACCGGCTACCTTCTGGAAGTCGGCGCCAAGAAGAACGAGCAGGTCGGATCGGACTCGATGGAGACCGTGGGCGGAGGCCGGTACATGCATGTGCAGGACCAGATCGACCTGCGCTGCGGGGCCTCGCGCTTTCTGATGAAGAGCAACGGCGAAATCGAGCTGACCGGCACGCATATCAAGCTGACGGCCGGCCGGATCGACCTGAACTAGAGGCCTGAAGAAGAGGAATGAGCGCAATGAACAAAGCTATCCTGCTGCTGGGCGCCGTGGTCGTTGTTGCCGGTGTGGCCTATGCGGTGGTGCCCTTCGGAGCCTCGGCCAAGCTGCCCGACTGCGACCGTGCGGCTGCCGGGGTCGATGAGGCGGCGCCGCTCGAGCTGGCCGCGATTCACGACTACGACTGCGCCCGGGTCTTCCTGGCCGAGAACGACGACCGCGCGGCAGCGCTGGCGGCCGATCTGGGCTATCCCTCGCTGGCGGAGGAGTACGCCAGCAGCTCGGACTACGAAACCTTGGTCATCGGCGCGGTCGACGCGGGGGACAGGGGCTTTTTCGCCGCCGATCCAAAGGCGCTGGAAGCCACGGCGGAGGGCGAGGGGGCTGGCTTTGTTCAGGCGATCTTCGATCCGGCCGGGGCACTGGCGGGCGCTTCGGAGCCGGCCGAGGTGCTTCATGGCCTCGACATCTGGAACAACGACGACAACGCCGCCCTGCTGGTGGAAAACTGCGCCGCGGCGGGCTGCGAGAGCGACGCCACGTCCTGCCCCTCGCGCCTTGGGCTGGCCGACAAGGTGAAGATCGCCAGCGGCGCGATGGGCACCGCCGATGCGGTTGCGCTCTGCGAACCCTCCTTCGAGTGGATCCTTGCCCTGCGACGTGCCGGGGTGGTGGACACGCTCTGTTCGGCGAGCCTGCAGGTCAACGCCGGGATGGCGGATCAGGCCTATCTCGCCGGCCCCTGCTACCCGGACGGCATGGCGATTTCGGAGTTTCGCACATGGGCCTCGGCCGATACCGCGCGGTTTCTGCGGGCCCATGCCGGGGAGCCGATCTCTGCGCTGATAGATGCGGATGCGGCGGAGATGATCGAGCCGGGCTACCCGGCGCTGGCGGCCTTTGCGCAACAGTCCGGCGAGAGCGAGTGAGGCGAGGCAATGGTTGAATTTACCCGAGAAGAACTGGACGCCTTCCTGTCCAAGACCGATTTCGACTTTTCCCAGACATCGGATTGGGAGGAGTTTCTGGCCGAGCGCCGTTCGGGCGGGGCGGGGCGGGATGCGGACGGGATCCAGCTGCGCGACATCAAGAATTACGCCGTGGGCACCGCGCCGATCTTTTCGACCGGCAACCCGGTGGAGGCGCGGTTCGACATTCGGGGCCTCGGGGTCAACAACATGGCGACCGGGGTGCTCTACATCTACTACCCCGATGCGGGGTGGAACATGCAGGTGGAGAGCGTGTTTCTGGGCCAGACACGCCATATCCGGCACAGCCTTGACGTGGGCGGCGGCGGCACGCCGACGCGGCCGATCTGGGGCAGTCTCTACTACATCGCGGTGAAATCGGGCGACCTGCCCGGGCAGGGGGCCGCCGAGGCGCTTGGCCGGCGGGCGCTGAAGGAGGCGGTGCGCAGCGGCGGCTGGCTGTTGCGCCGCGGGTTTGGCCTGATCGCCCGGGGCGGCGCGGGGTTTGACGTGACCGTCAGGGTCGGGGCCGGGCCGGAGATGCGCAACACCTACCTCGAGCAGGAGATCCTGTCGGACGAAGGCTGGGACGCGGTGCGCGAGACGGCAGAGGATGCCTGGGATTACCTGCGCGAGTAGGGGCGGGCGGCGCGTGCGGCAGGGAGCCTGCGATGCGACGCCTGCTTGACGGCCTGATCGGCTGGAGCCTGCCGCCGCTGGCGCTTTTGGTCGCCTTTCTACAGGCCAGCCTGCTGACCGGCCTGCTCTCGGGCGGTTTTCTGATCCTCGTGCTGGTGGCGCTGTTCTTCGTGAATGCGGCCCTTCTGGGCTGGCTCTGGCATCGGTTTGCGCGGCCTGCGACGAAGGGCAGGGACCGCACCGGGTAAGGGCGCGGATCAGGGCGCGGTAAGCAATTCCATCAGGGTGGAGAGCGGCTGGGTCTCGATCTGGGCCACGGCCTCGGCCAGTGCCTGCGCCCGGTCGGGGGACACGGCGAGACCGGCGTTTTCCATGAACTTTTGCCTCGCCGCCTCGAGCGAGAGCCTGCGCGGCCCCGCCCCGTTGTTGATCGGCACATGGGCGCTCAGGGTTTCGCCGCTTTCCAGCGTGACCCGAACGCCGCCGGAAAAGTAGGCTGGAAAGCGGCTTTGCGGGTCCGTCACGCAGGTGCAGCGTGCGGCGAGGGCGCGGGTCCGGGGATTGGCGAGGGCCTCGTCGGAGAGATCCTGAAGGCCGAAGCGACCGTTCAGCAGCATCGCGGCGATCACGAAGGGGGCCGAGAACTGGGCCTCGTAGGCATTGGAGACGGCCCGCTTCTGCGCGATGGGATCGGCGACGGTGCCCATGGTTTCCTGCGGCAGGAGGATGTCGACAGAGGCGATGGCGGCCCCGTCGAGGCGGGCGAAGATCTCGCCCGCGGCATCGGCTGCGCCATGGATGTAATGGCAGACGGGGTAGGGCTTGAGCGCGGTCTGCTCCATCATCCACTCGCTGCCGAGGCCGGTGGTGAGGGCGCGCAGGTCGACATTGGCGGCATGGCTGTGGAGGTGGGTTTCGAACAGGCCGAAGCGCCCTTCGAGGGCGCGGCTGGGGCCGATGAAGCCGTGCCGGGCGAGGGTGGCGGCGGTGATCCCGGCGCTGGCGGCCCAGCCCGGGTGGAGCCGCTTGGTGCCTGCGCCTTCCTCGAGGTAGAGCTGCACCCCCGAGGCGGTGCTGGCGGCGATGCCGAGTGCGTTGACGTGATCGGCAGGCGCCGCGCCCATCAGCCGCCCGGCCACGAGGGCGGCGGCGAAATGGCCGAAGACGCCGGTGCCGTGAAAGCCGGTGTGGTGGAACCCGCCCGCGATGGCGGTGCCGAGCCGGACGGTGCTTTCCATGCCGACGCAATAGGCCGCGAGCGCCTCGCGCCCCGACAGCCCGCGCTGCTCGGCCACGGCCAGCACGGCGGGCAGGACGGCGGCGGTGGGGTGGACGATGGCCTGAAGGTGGGTGTCGTCGTAGTCGAGCCCATGGATCAGGACGCCGTTGGCGAGGGCCGCGTCACGCGGGGCGGCGGTTTGCGCCGTGCCGATGATGCGCGCGCCGCCACCGCCGCTGAGCGCCTCGACCGCCGTCAGCGTGGCGCGGGAGAAGGGGAAGGTGGTGGAGGCAAGGCCGATGCCGAGCGCGTCGAGAATGTGGATGCGGGCGCGCTCCAGCACGGGGGCGGGGATATCATCGAAGCGCAGGCCGTGGGCAAAGCCCGCGAGGGCGTGGGAGGGGCCGGGGGAGGTGGGTGACATGGCGCGGTCCTGTGCCTTCTGCTGCGGGCTGGCGCGCGGGCCGCTGTGGGAGGGAGACAGCGGGAGATCCGGCGCGGTGGAGAGGGGGGCACGTTGGGTGCCGTCCCCCGCCTTCTACGCCCCCGCCCGCCCGGTGCCAACGCGGGGCGGGAGAGAAAAGGGGGCATGGATGCAGTTGCCGGGGCGCCGGTTGTGACGGTTGCCGACGCGGAGGGATATCCAGGCTGGTTATCCCACGGTGCGGCGGCTGGCGGCGCCCGAGGCGATCAGGGCTTCGATCTCATCGGCGGTGAATCCTGCGGCTGCCAGAACCTCGTCGGTGTGCTCACCGATGACGGGCGCGGGGCGTTCGATGCTCGGGTTGCCCTCGGACATCAGGAAGGGCGCGACGGGCACCTTGTGGGTGCCTTCGCGGCCGAGGGGGGCGGGCGTGTCCTGGAGGAGGCCGCGGGTGGCGAGCTGGGGGTCTGCCAGCGCCTCTTCCATGGAGCGGATCCGGCCCGCGGGCACCTGATGCCGGCGCAGGAAGTCCTGCCAGTCGTCGGCGGTGCGGGTAAGGAAGACCTCCTTCAGCACGGCTTCCTCGGCGGCGTGGCTTTCGAGACGTTCGGCGTTGGTGGCCTTGATCATGTCGGGCCGCTCCAGCGCTTCCCAGAGGCGTTTCTGCTGGCGCATGTTGGCAGCGCCCAGCATGAGCAGGCCATCGGCGGTTTCATAGGCGCCGATGCCGGCGAGGGCGAAGCGGTTGCCCTCCGGCTTCGGGGGTTTGCCGCCGATGTTGAGGGCCGCGATATGGGTGCTCATGAGCATCAGCGTGGCGTCGAACATGGCGAGATCGACGTGCTGGCCGCGACCGGTCTGGCTGCGCTGGAAGAGCGCGGCGGAGATGGCGAAGGCGGTCATGTAGCCGGTGGCGTAATCAACCACGGGTGCTCCGGTTTTCAGCGGTGCGCTGTCTTCGGTGCCGGTGAGGGCCATGAGGCCGGCGACGGCCTGGAAGACGAAATCGTAGCCGGTTTCCTCGCCGCGCGGGCCCTCGCGGCCGAAGGCGGAGACCGAGCAGTAGACGAGCTTGGGGTTCAGCTTGCTGATCTCGTCGTAGCCGAGGCCAAGCGCCTCCAGCGCGCCGGGGCGGTAGTTTTGCACGAAGACATCGGCGTCTTTCAGCAGGGCCTTCAGCACCTCCTGCCCGCCTTCGGTCTTGAGGTCGAGGCCGATGGAGCGCTTGTTGGCGCCCTGGGCGAGGTAGGTGGTGCCCATGCTGGCGGCGTTCAGCTCCTTGTCGGGGCCTTGCTGGCGGACCTGGTCGGGGTCGTCGGGGCGGTCGATCTTGATGACGTCGGCGCCGAGCACGGCGAGCTGGTAGGCGGCGAAGGGGCCGGCGAGGACGTGGGTGGCGTCGATGACCTTGAGGCCTTCAAAAGCGCGGGGCATGGGGGTGTCTCCTGTTTGGTGTGTCGGCGCCTCAGGGGGCGTCGTTCTTGCGGCCCGCGCGGCTGGTGAGCCGGGTGAGCCATTGCAGGTTGGGCATGATGACGAAGATGCGGGCGAGGTGCATGGCCGTCACGAGGGCGACGTCCTGGCCGAGTATGCCCGCGGTGAGCGCCATTTCGGTGGTGCCGCCGGGCGCGAAGCCGAGGACCATGGTGGGGAAGATGGCGCCGAACACGCGGCTGGCCAGCCAGGCCCCGAACACGCAGAGCACGAGCAGCAGTGCGGAGGTCACGAGCACCGAGCTTACGAGGCTCTTGCGCTCGGTGAAGGTGCGGCGGGTGAAGCAGGAGCCGAGCCAGGTGCCGAGCACGACCTGGGCCAGCGCCAGCACCGGTTGGGGGATGTCGAAGGCGGGCTGACCCAGGGCCGAGAGGGCGGCGGCCATGAAGAGCGGGCCGAGGAAGAAGGGGTTGTTCAGGCGCAGCAGCTTGAACAGGAACGGGCCGGCGATTGCGCCGGCGAGGGTGACGCAGAAGGCGACGAGGCCGTGATCGACCTCGGGCGGGGGCAGCGCGGCGGAGGTGTCGCCCGCGAGGTAGAGCATCAGCGGGAAGATCGTGACGACGAGGGCGATCCGCATGGTCTGGGCAAAGATCACCGGGGCGGGCGCGACACGGTGGTGTTCCGCCAGCACCCCTGCCTCGACGGGGGAGGTGGGGACGACGGAGAGAAAGGCGGTGACGCCGTCGGTGCCGTAGAGCCGCCGCTGGACGATGCTCACCACCACCGAGGCGGCGATGATGAAGAGGCTCACGAAGATCAGCAGCGGGGCGGTTTGCAGCAGCGCGTGGAAGGCGGCCGGGGTGAAATGCGCGCCGACGAAGGTGGCCACGGTGATCTGGCCGAAGGGGCGGGTTTGAATCGGGACGCGCACGACGAGGGTGCCGGTCGCCGTGAGGAGGCCGGTTGCGATCAGGGGGCCGATCATCCAGGGCAGCGGCATCCCGATCAGGCTGAAGACCAGCCCCGCGATCCCGGAAGCCGCGTAGAGGGCGGCGAGCGCGCTTAGAGACTTCAAGTGGCGGCATCCTCTCGGAGGCGGATCAGGGCATCGAGCATCACCACGCCTGCGCCGGGCGCGAGGATTGCGACCGGGTTCACCTCGGCCTCCTCGATGGCGGGTGCGAGGGCGAGGCGGGAGAAGGTGGCCACGGCCCGGGCGAGGGCTTCGAGGTCGCCTTCGGCAGAGCCGCGATAGCCGCGCAGCGGCGCAAAGCCCTTCACGGCGCCGACCATCTCGCGGGCGGTGCCCAAGGTGACGGGTGCGCAGCGGGTGGCGCTGTCGCGGTAGATCTCGGTCAGCACGCCGCCCGCGCCGACGGTCACGACGGGGCCGACCAGCGGGTCGCGGGTGAGGCCGATGATCGCCTCGCCGAGACCGGGGCGCATTTCCTGCACCAGCACGCCGTGCAGACGGTAGCCCGGGGCGTGGGCCTCGGCGGCGGCCTTCATGCGGGTGATGGCGGAGGCGAGCGCTTCGGGGGTGGCGATGTTGAGCGCGACGGCCCCGGCCTCGGATTTGTGGGGCAGGTCGGGGGAGACCAGCTTGGCCACGAGGGGGAAGGTGAGGCCGAGCGGCTCGGGGAGCGGCGCATCGGGGCCGAGCAGGAGGGTTTGGGGGCGGGCGAGGCCGAGGCTCTCGAAAAGGGCGCCGGAAGTGGCCTCGGACTGCAAGCCGCCGGGGAGGGTGGCGAGCTGCTGCGTGAGGGCAGGGGGCAGGGGTTCGGGGCGGGCCTTTGGCGCGGGAGGGGCGCGCAGCAGGAGGGCGGTGGTTTCGGCGCAGGTTTCGAGGTTGCGGAAGTTCGGGATGCCGGCGGCGTCGAGCAGGGCGAGGCTTTCGGGGGCATGGGGCAGGGGGAAGCCCATCACCGGGGCCGCGCCTTCGGGGGCGTCCTTGACCGCATCGACGATGGGGGCCACCGCAAGCTCGGGGTTGAACTGGGCCGAGGAGCCGACGGCCACCACCAGCACGCCGGTTTCGGGGTCGCGGATCAGGCGGTCGACCACGGCGCGCATGGTTTCGTACTTGGTGCCGGCGAGGGTGACATCGACGAGCTTGCCGTGGCCGAGGGGGATGTTGCGGGCGGACAGTTCTGCGCGGGCGGCCTCGCTCAGCCCGCCGATTTCGACCCCGCGGGCGGCGAGCTGGTCGATGACCATGGCGCCGCCGCCGCCGGTGGTGGAAATGACCGTGGCCCGGCGCGGGCGGCCTTCGGGCAGGCGCGCGCGGGAGAGGGCGCGGGGCGCTTCGATGAGCGTGTCGAACTGCTGCGCCTCGTGAATGCCGATCTCGCGCAGGAAGGCGGAGACGGCGGCGCGGCCGCCGGTGAGGGCGCCGGTATGCGAGACGGCGAGCTGGCGGCCCTCGTCGGAGGCGCCGATCATGTAGGCCACCACGGGCTTGCCGCGCCGGGCTGCGGCGCGGGCGAAGACCTCGAGCGCCTCGGCGTCGCGGATGGTTTCGAGGAAGAGCTGGAAGGCGTGGGTGTCGGGGTCGTCGAGCAGGAGTTGGCCGAGGGTGCCGACGCCGGTGCGGGCCTCGTTGCCGAGGGAGACGAGGGTGGAGAAGCCGTGGCCCCGCTCCTGCCCGCGCGACAGCAGGGTGCCGATGACGCTGCCGCTCTGCGACAGCACGGCGGTATGGCCGCGAGTGATGGAGGGCGTGGCGAAGGCGGCGTTGGTGGTGCAGGCAAAGCCGGAGGCGGTCGACACGGTGCCGGTGGAATTGGGGCCGATCAGCAGGATGCCGGCGTCACGCGCGATGGCGGCGGCGCGGTCCTGCCGGGCAAGGCCCTCGGGGCCGGCCTCGGCGAAGCCGTCGGCCAGCATGGAGACGACGGCGACGCCTTTCGTTGCGCAGTGTTCGAGCGCGGTCAGCGCGGGGTCGGCATCGAGCAGGATATAGGCGTGATCGACCGGCTCGTGGATCTCGGTGACGGAGGGCGCGGCGGGCAGGCCCATGACCTCGGCGCTGCCGGGGTTCACCGGGATGATCCGGCCCTGAAACCCGTGCTGGCGCAGGAAGGTCAGCGGGCGGGCGGTGAGCTTTTTGGGGTTGGACGACGCGCCGACGAGCGCCACCGTGCGGGGCGCGGTGAGGGCCTTCAGGAACTCTGCCTCGGGCCGTCCCATCATTCGGCGGCCATGGCCCGGGGCGCGCGCTGCGAGAAGCGGCGGTCGAAGACGCCCTCGGCGATGCGGTTCTTGAGGATCTCGATGGAGCCGCCGGCGATCATCCAGCCGCGGGTGCGGCGCAGGGCATATTGGGCGGTGCTCTCTTCGGAAAAGCCGAGGCCGCCGAGGATCTGCACCGCCTCGTTGGCGGCGAAGAACCCGGCCTCGTTGCAGGCGAGCTTGGCGATGGCGGTATCCTGGGCCGAGGGCAGGCCCTCCTCACCGGCCACGGCGGCGCGCATCAGCAGGAGGCTCGCGGCCTCGAGCTTCACGGTCATCTCGGCGAACTTCCATTGCAGGCCCTGGAACTCGCAGAGCGCCCGGCCGAACTGCTGGCGCTGGGCGGCGTGGTCACGGGCGAGGTTAAAGGCATGGCGGCCGACCGCGAGGGCGCGGGCGGAGTTGCCCAGCCGCTCGACGTTGAAGCCCGCGATCTGCTTCTTGAAGCCACCTGCGCCGAGCAGGACATTTTCGGGGGGGACGTAGACATTGTCGAAGTATAGCTGCGACCATGTTTCGCCGTTCATGAAGGTGGAGGGCTTGCCGATGGTGAAGCCGGGGGTGCCCTTCTCGATCAGGACCGAGCCGATGCCGCCGACGCCGGGGCCGTAGCGGAGGTAAACGAGGAAGACCTCGGCCTCGGACGAATGGGTGCCGAAGATCTTGGTGCCGTTCACCCGAAAGCCCTCGCCGTCGGGGGTGGCGGAGGTGCGCAGGTCGGTGACGGCAGAGCCGGCTTCGGGCTCTGTCATTCCGAGCGAGATCAAGGCCTTGCCGGCGAGGATCTTGCCGAGGTAGCGCTCTTTCTGCTCGGGTGTGGCGAATTCTGCGAAGGTGCGCACCGGGCCGAAGTTGGCGGCCTGGATCACGTCGCCCGAGCGGGGACAGACCTCGGCCACGGCCTGGATCGCGAGGATGGCGTTGACCAGCCCGCCGCCGATGCCGCCGTCGGCCTCGGGGATGGTGATGCCGAGCAGACCCATCTCGGCGAACCTGGCGGCCACGTCCCAGGGGTAGCTCTCGGCATTGGCCCGCGCGGCGGCGCCCTCGGCCAGTTCGGCCTCGGCGAAACGGCGCACGGTGTCGTAGAACATTTGCTGTTCGGCGGTCAGGTTGAAATCCATCGGGCGGGCATCCAATTCACATCATCTCCGAGGCAGTCTAAACATCCGGCACAGGGACAATACCGCCATTCTGGTCGGACAAGGGAAACCTCCGCTTATGGATCGCCGATATCGAGATCTGCCGCTCAATCCGCTCAGGGCCTTCGCGGTTGCCTCGCAGCACAAGACCTTTACCTCCGCCGCAAGATACATGGGTGTGAGCCAGGTTGCCATCAGCCGACAGATCTCGACACTGGAGGATTACCTTGGGGTGAAGCTCTTCGTGCGGGGCGCGCGCTCGGTCAAGCTGACGGATGTGGGGCGGACGTTGGGCGGGGAGGTGAGCGTGCTGTTCGAGGAGCTGGAGCGGGCCACCCATGGCGTGCTGTCGGAGGAGAGTGAGAACACCATCAAGCTCAGGATCTACCCGACCTTCGCGCAGCACTGGTTGCTGCCCCGGCTGGGGGCGTTTCAGGCGCTCTACCCCGAGTATCGCTTTCGGCTGGATACCACGGTGGAGCCGCTGGACTTTCGGGGCACCCATCTGGATGTGGCGATCCAGCTGGGGCATGGCAACTGGCGAGATGCCAAGAGCCGCAAGCTCTTTGACGAGCGGGTCGACGTGGTGTGCAGCCCCGGCTACGCCGAGGCGCGGGGCGGGTTTGCTGCGGCGGAGGACGTGGACGGGGCGGAGCTGCTGCATGCCAAGTACCGGCGCAAGGAGTGGGACATCTGGTCGGCCCAGGCGGAGATGGACCTGAGCCACCTCAGCGGGCAGGAGTTCGACAGCTCGCTGCTGGTCTATCAGGCCGCCGAGCACGGGTTCGGGCTGGCGATGGGGCAGGTGGACCTGCTGGCCAAGGAGCTGGAGGCGGGCAAGCTGATCTGCCCCTTCGGCAAGCCGGTGACGACGGGCGCGGCCTTTCACGTGATCTGGCCGACGATGAAATCGGTCTCCACCAAGACCAAGCATTTCATCGACTGGCTGCTCGACACCTCGGGCGAGCCGCGAGCGTTCTTCAAGAGGAAAAGGGCCGGGACCGGGGCGGCAGGGGGCTGACCGGAGGTTTGCGTTGCATGACTTCGGCCATGGTCAAACCGCCGCGCGCAGGGGGCTAGGGTGCGGCGAGGCTGGAGAGGACGAGCAGATGCCCCGGATGTTTCATGAACTGGTCGGAGACCCGGGCGACGGCGTTCCGCTGGTGCTGCTGCACGGGATGTTTGCCAGCCGCCGGATGTGGGACCTGAACCGCACGGCACTGGCGGCGCGCTTTCCGCTGGTGCTGGTGGACCTGCCCGGCCACGGGGCCTCGCCGCCTCTCGCGGCGTCCGACGAAGCCACGCCCGAGGCGTTGGTCTCCGAGTTGGAGCGGATCCGCGAGGCCCTTGGCGTGGCGCGCTGGTGCCTTTGCGGGCAGAGCTTTGGTGCCGGGGTGACGCTGCACTATGGGCTGGCTCATCCAGAGCGGGTTGCGGCGCAGGCTTTTACCAATTCGCGCACCACCTTCCGCGATGCCTTCGGGGCACAGGAGACCGAGTTGCGGGAGGGGCGGATCGCGCGCATCCGCGCCGGTGGGCGGGAGGCGATGGGGCGCGAGGTGTTTCACCCGCGCCATGCGAAGCGCTTTCCCGAGCCGATCAAGACCGTGCTGTCGCAGGAGGCGGACGGGATCGAGATTGAAACATACCTGCGGCTGATCGGGGAGACGGCGCCGGCGCTGTCCCTCTACGGGCGCGATGCAAGGCCGCAGCGGCCCACGCTGCTGATCAACGGGCGGCACGAGCGGGCGTTTCAGCCCTGCCGGGACGAGCTGGCCGCGGCCTGGCCCGGGATGGAGATTGCCGACATCGACGGCGGGCACGCGGTGAACATCGAGAACCCGGAGGGCTTTGACGCGGCGCTGATCGGGTTTCTCGAGCGGCAGTTAGGCTAACCGCTGATTATGTCACGGTGACGGTTTCCAAGTTGTGACCGGAGGGGCCCGCGGCAATGATCGCGGAAAGGGAATAGCCCGGCGCGGCGCATGCCGTTGCGGCTATCGGAGGACGTATGAACGAGATTGAGCAATCCCCCCGCGCGGCATGGGAAGCCCATGCCCGCGATGGCAAGCTGGCCTACCAGTGGAGCCCCGATGCGGGGCGCGCGGTGTGGCAGCCGCGGCTGCTGTGCCCCTTCGGCGGGCGCGCGCCGCTGGAGTGGCGGGTGAGCGCGGGGCGGGGCGTGATCCATTCGATCACCCTGACGCACCCCGTGAAGGGCGCGCCCTATACCGTCGCGCTGATCGACATGGACGAGGGGTTTCGGATGATGAGCCGGGTCGAGGGCGCCGATGGCGCGCCTTCGGAGATCGGGCGCCGCGTGGTGCTGCGCTTCGAGGCGGGTGAGGGCGAGGCGCCGCCCGTGCCGGTGTTTGACATGGAGCCGGGCCGATGAGCGGGACGACGCGGGGCGGAACGGCCATCGTCGGTGTGGCCGAGAGCGACCTTGGCAAGGTGGCCGAGGGTGTCACGCCGCAGGACCTTATGGCGCAGGGGATCGTGCGGGCGCTCGACGATGCCGGGCTGACGCTGGGCGATGTCGACGGGCTGTTTCTGGCGGCGAGCCAGCTCAGGATGCCCACCATCAGCATGTGCGAATACCTCGGGATCGCGCCGCGCTACATGGACAGCAGCTTTACCGGCGGGTCGAGCTTCGAGGCGCTGGCGGCCCATGCGGCGCTGGCGCTGGAAGCGGGCGCCTGCGACGTGGCGGTGATTGCCTATGGCTCCACCCAGCGCAGCCAGCGCGGCAAGTTCACGCCGCAGCGCGACCTGAACGACTACGACGCGCCTTTTCGCCCGCGCCTGCCGATCACCGGTTACGCGCTGGCGGCGAGCCGGCACATGGCGGAATACGGAACCCGGCGCGAAGACCTTGCGGAGATCGCCGTTGCGGCGCGGGCATGGGCCAAGATGAACCCGGTCGCCTTCGACCAGCGCGACCTGACGGTGGAGGACGTGCTGAACGCGCCGATGATCTCGACCCCGCTCGGGGTGAAGGACTGCTGCCTTGTCACCGATGGCGGCGGGGCGGTGGTGATGGTGCGGGCCGAGCGGGCGAAATCGCTCAAGCAGAAGCCGGTCTACCTGCTCGGCCACGGCGAGGCCCAGCCGCATCATGCGATCACCAACATGCCCGACCTCACCGAAACCGGGGCGAAGGCCTCGGGCGCGCAGGCCTATGCGATGGCCGGGCTGGGGGCGCAGGACATGGACGTGGCCCAGCTCTACGATGCCTTCACCATCACTACGCTGCTGTTTCTGGAAGACCTCGGCTTCTGCGCCAAGGGCGAGGGCGGGGCCTTTGTGCGCGAGGGCGGCATTGCCCCGGGCGGGCGATTGCCGGTGAACACCAGCGGCGGGGGGCTGTCCTACTGCCATCCGGGCATGTTCGGCCTGTTCCTGATGATCGAGGCGACGCGACAACTGCGCGGAACCTGCGGCGCGCGGCAGGTGGAGGGTGCCGAGACGGCGATTGCCCATGGCAACGGCGGCGTTCTGGCGGCCCAGGCGACACTGGTGCTCGGCACCGAAGCGACACTCTGAAATGGAAGAGCACATGAGCAAGCAACTCGAAGGCAAGGTCATCGCGGTCACCGGCGCGGGGCGCGGGGTGGGCAAGGGGATTGCCCTCTGCCTCGCCGCGGAGGGGGCGGCCGTGGTCGTGAACGACATCGGCGCGACGCTGGACGGGGAGGGGCTGGACTCTTCCCCGGCGCAGGAGGTCGTGGCGGAGATCGAAGCGGCCGGGGGCCGTGCGGTGGCCTGCGGCGACAGCGTGGCCGAGCATGAGGGTGCGCAGAAGATCGTGGGCGCGGCGATGGAGAGCTTCGGGCGGATCGACGGGGCGATCCACTCGGCGGGCATCCTGCGGGACTCGATCTTTCACAAGATGCAGCCCGAGGACTTCGAGCGGGTGTTGCGGGTGCATCTCTTCGGGGCCTTCAACATCGCCTCGGCCTGCGCGCCGCAGTTTCGGGCGCAAGAGGGCGGGGCGCTGGTGTTCATGACCTCGACCGCGGCGCTGATCGGCTCGGTCGGGCAGGCAAATTACGCGGCGGCCAAGATGGGGATCGTCGGCCTGAGCCGGTCGATCTCGCTCGACATGGCCCGCTTCGGGGTGCGCTCGAACTGCATCGCGCCCCATGCCTTCAGCCGCATGATCGAGAGCGTGCCGGGCCGCTCGGAGGAGGAGCAGGAGAAGCGGCGGCGCACGACCAGCCCCGATCAGATCGCGCCGCTGGCGGCGTTTCTCTGCTCGGAGGGGGCGAAGGAGGTGACCGGCCAGATCTTCGGGGCGCGGGGCAACGAGGTGTATCTCTACAACCAGCCGCGTCCGGTCCGCACCCTGCACCGGGCCGATGGCTGGACGGTGGAGAAGCTGGCCGACACGCTGCCCGGCGCGTTCAAGGCAAACTTCACGCCCGCCGAGCGCACCAAGGACGTGTTTCCGTGGGAGGCGATCTGAGCCGATGCTGAATGTCGATGCGCTCGAAGGCTGGGAGTTTCCGCTGCTGGAGCAGCGCTACACGGCTGACCAGACCATGCTTTATGCCGCCACGCTCGGCTTCGGGCAGGACCCGCTCAGCGCGGGACAGTTGCGGTTTGTCTACGAGAAGGAGCTGGCGGCGGTGCCCACCTTTGCCGCCATCCTCTGCCACCCGGGCCGCTGGACGGCGGCGCCCGAGCTGGGGGTGACGCTGACGAAGACGGTGCATGGCGAGCAGCGGGTGTTTTTGCACAAACCGTTGCCGCCCGAGGGCGACCTCGTGGCGCGTGCGCGTGTGCATGCGGTGCAGGACAAGGGCGAGAAGGGGGCGCTGATCCACGCCGCGCGCACCCTCTATGACCGCGCCGGCGGCGACCCGGTGGCGAGCATTCTGCACAGCACCTTCTGCCGCGCCGACGGCGGCTTTGGCCGCGAGTTCGGCACCGTGCCGAAGGCCGAGCCGCTGCCGGAGCGCGCGCCCGACGTGGTGGTCGATATCGAGACCCGGCCCGAGGCGGCGGTGCTCTACCGGCTCAACAAGGACCGCAACCCGCTGCACATCGACCCGGACTATGCCGCAAGGGCGGGGTTCGAGCGGCCCATCCTGCATGGGCTCTGCACCTGGGGGCTGGCGGCGCGGGCGATGCTGGAGGGGGTGCTGGAGCATGACGAGACCGGGCTGCGCTCGATCGAGGCACGCTTTTCGCGCCCGGTGTTTCCGGGCGAGACCGTGCGCTTCTTGATCTGGAGGGAGGACGGGCTGTGCCGGTTCCGCGCAAGGGTCGAGGCGCGGGACGTGACGGTGCTGGATGCGGGGCGCTGCCTGATCGGCGCGGGGCATGATGCGCCCGAGTACATGGTGCCGGCATGAGCCGCGACTGGAACGCCATGGCGGAGGCCGGCTTTCGCGCGCATCTGAGGGCCTTCATCGCGCAGAACTGCCCGGAGGCGCTGCGCCACTTGCGGCTGCGCCAGCCGCCCGGCGTGACCATGCCGTGGTACAAGGCGCTGCATGCGGCGGGGATGATCGCGCCGGGCTGGCCCGCAGAGTTGGGCGGCATGGCGCTCACGCCCGAGCGGCACCTCGTGTTCATCGAGGAGATGGAGGCCGCGGGCACGCCTTGGCTGCATGACAGTGGCGTGCGCAACCTCGGCCCGGCGATCATTGCCTTCGGGACCGAGGCACAGAAGGCCGACTACCTGCCGAAGATCGCGGCGGGGGAGCAGATCTGGTGTCAGGGCTATTCGGAGCCGGGGGCGGGGTCGGACCTTGCCAGCCTGCGCTGCGCGGGGCGGATCGAGGGCGGGACGATCACCATCACCGGCCAGAAGATCTGGACCACCTCGGCGCATCACGCGACCCATTGCTTCTGTCTCGTCCGCACCTCCAGCGAGGGGCCCAAGCAGAACGGCATCACCTTCGTGCTGGTCGACATGGCCACGCCGGGGATCACCGTGCGCCCGATCCGCAACCTCGGTGGCGAGGACGACTTTTGCGAGGTCTTCTTTGACGGGGTGAGTGTGGGCACCGAATGCATTCTCGGGGCGGTGGACGACGGCTGGAAGGTGGCGCGCTCGCTGCTCGGGTTCGAGCGGATCTGGGCCGGATCGCCGCGCCGGGCGCGCAAGGCGCTGGGCGAGTTGGAGGCGGTGGTGGAGGCCGCCGGGCTGGGCGATGACGGGCTTTGGCAGGACCGGCTGGTGCAGGCGGAGTTCGACGTGCTCGACGGGCAGGATCTCTATCGCAGCTTCGCCGATCTGGTCAGCACCGAGGGCCGGGTGGGCACCGAGGTGTCGGCGCTGAAGATCACCGCGACCGAGGCGTTCCAGCGGATCAGCGAATGGACGCTGGAGGCCGCGGGGCAGGGCGGGGTGGAGGAGGTGGTGCCGGTGCCGGGCCAGCCCGCCCCGGCCTTCACGTGGTTCGAGAGCCGGGCGCCGGCGATCTTTTCGGGGGCCAACGAAATTCATCGCAACATCCTCGCCCGGCGGGTGCTGGGGCTTGGCAAGGAGGCCGCAAGATGACCGCGCTCGACGACGATACCGCACGGATGATCGCGGACAGCGTGGCCGCCTATGCACGCGGGCCGGCGCTGCCGGGCCATGTGGCGGAGCTCCACGCGCAGGGCTGGCTGCACTGCGCCCTGCCGGAGGAGGCGGGGGGCCTTGGGTTTGGCGTCGATGCCGCCGCACTGATTGCGGGCGGGCTGGCGCGGGCCTGCCGGGCGGAGCCGGTAGCGGCGACGTACATGGCGGCACGGATGCTGGCTCTGGTGGCGCCCGACAGCGCCCCGTCGCAGGCGCTGGCCGAGGAGGGGCGGCTGGTGTCGCTCGCGCTGGGCGAGGTGGGGGGCGAAGGCGGAGGTTTGAGCGGCGTGCTGCGCCACGTGCCCCCTGCGGCGGTGCATCTGGTGGTGGCGGGGGAGGCGCTTTGCGCGGTGCCGGGCACGACCGGGCGGCAGACCCGCGTGGATGGGGTGCAGCTTGAAACGCTCACGTTGGAGGCTGTGGAGGCCGAGCGCCTTGCGCAGGGGCCTGCGGTTTCGGCGGCGCTGCGGCAGGTGCGGGCCGAGGGACGGCTGGTGGTGGCCGCAGAGCTGCTGGCCCATGCCGAGGTGATGCTGGAGATGACGCTGGAGCATTTGCGCACGCGGCAGCAGTTCGGGCAGAGCCTCGGGCAGTTTCAGGCGTTGCAGCACAAGGCTGTGGACCTCTACAGCGCGGGGCTTATGGCACGCGCGGTGCTTGACGGCGCGCTGGCCGGGGCCTCTGGCGGGCTTGCGCCCGATGATCTCGACCGCGCGTCCTGCCGGGCCAAGGCCCGGGTGAACGACTGCGCGATGGCGACCGCTCGGGGCGCGATCCAGATGTTCGGGGCGCTGGGCATCACCGAGGAAAGCCCGCTGGCGCCCCACATCAAACGCGTGCTCGCGCTGGTGCCATGGCTTGGCACCTCGGCCGAGCTTCGCCGTGCCTACGCCCGGACCGGGCGGGTGCTGACAAACGCCGACAGGAAGGACCAGGCCGCATGACCGCCCACGACACGCCCACCCGGGAGGCCGGAGGCCTCGACGCCATGTTCAAGCCCCGCGCCATCGCGTTGGTGGGGGCCTCGGACGACCCCTACAAGATCGGCGGACGGCCGCTGCGCTACATGGCGGAGGCGGGCTCGGCGGTGACGCTCTACCCGGTGAACCCGACGCGGGAGACGGTGCAGGGGGTGAAGGCCTACCCCTCGGTCAGCGCGATCCCCGAGCAGGTGGACCAGGTGATCCTCGCGGTGCCCGCCAGCCGGGTGGAGGCCGCAGTGGAGGACGGGCTGGCTGCCGGGGTGAAGAGCTTCGTGATGTTCTCGGCAGGCTTTGCCGAAGCGGGCGAGGCGGGCGCCGCGGCACAGGCGGCGCTGGTGGCGCGCATCCGCGCGGGCGGGGCGCGGCTGCTCGGCCCCAACGCGATGGGGCTGTTCAACACCAACGACAGGATCTTCGCCACCTTCTCCTCGGCGCTCGACCGGGGCATCCCCGAGGTCGGCCGCGTGGGCGTGGTCAGCCAGAGCGGGGCGGTGGGGAGCTACATCCAGAACCTGATCCTGACCCGTGGCGTGAACATCTCGAAGTTCGTGGCGACCGGAAACGAGGCTGACGTGGAAGCCTCGGAATGCCTTGAGTGGATGGCGGGCGACCCGGAGACGGATGTGCTTGTCGTCTACCTCGAAACCTGCCGCAACGGGCCCGGGCTGATGCGGGCGCTGGAAGTGGCCCGCGCGAATGGCAAGCCGGTGATCGTGCTGAAGGCCGGACGCACCGAGGCGGGCCAGCATGTGGCCGCAAGCCATACCGGTGCGATGGCGGGCTCGGCGGCGGTGTTCGACGCGGCGCTGACGGCGGCGGGCGCGCATCTGTGCCGCTCGCTCGCGGAGCTGGTGGAGCTGACCTACACCTGCGCCAACGGTGTGCTGCCAAAGGGGCGCAACCTTGCCATCATCACAGTTTCGGGCGGCATCGGCGTGATGTCGACCGATGCGGCGATCGAGCAGGGCATGGCCCTGCCGCCGATGAGCGACGCCGCTTTCGACACCATTCGCGAGAGCCTGCCGCTGGCGGTGGGGCTGAACCCGCTGGACACCACGGCCGCGACCATCGGCGACCGGACGATCTTCATGGGCGCGGTGGAGCAGATGCTTGCGAGCCAGTCCTACGGCTCGGTGATGCTTTTCGTCGGCAATGCGGGGCTGAACCCGCGAGATCCGAAGATCATGGCCGAGGGGCTGACGAAGCTGACGCGGCAATATCCCGAAACGCTGTTTGCGATCTGCACCCAATCGACCCCCGAAAACGCCAAGGCCTTCGAGGCGACGGGCTTTCTGGTCTTCGAGAACCCCGAGTCCTGCGTGGCGGCGTTTTCCGGCGCGGCGCGGCTGGGCGAGGTTCTGCGCGCGCCCGTGCCTGCACCCGCGGCGCTGGCTGCGCCGGTGGCCCTGCCCGAGCGGCTCGACGAGGTGTCTTCGGCCGGGCTTCTTGCGGGCGCGGGCCTGCGCTTTGCCCGCTCGGAAACGGCGGGAAGCGCGGAGGAGGCGGCGCGCCTGGCCGGGGAAATCGGCTATCCGGTGGTGCTGAAGGTGCGCTCGCCCGACATTGCGCACAAGTCCGAGGTGGGCGGCGTGAAAGTGGGCCTTGCCGATGCGGAGGCCGTGCGTGAGGGCTTTGACGCGATCATGGCCTCGGCCCGCGCCGCCGCGCCCGAAGCGGAGATCCTCGGGGTCAGCGTGAACCAGATGGTTGCGGGCGGGGTGCAGTGCATTCTGGGCACCCACCGCGATGCCACCTTCGGGCCGATGGTGATGGTGGGGCTGGGGGGCATCTACACCGAGGTGCTGAAGGACACGGTGATGCGCCCGGCCCCCGTGGCGCGCGATGAGGCGCTGGAGATGATCCGCAGCCTGAAGGGGTTTGCCCTGCTGGATGGCGCGCGCGGGGCGGAGAAGGCCGATATCGGCGCACTGGCCGAGAACATCGTGGCGCTTTCGGCCTTTGCCGCCGCACAGGGCGCGGCGCTGGAGGGAGCCGAGATCAACCCGATGATCGTGCTGCCCGAGGGCTGCATCGGGGTCGACGCGCTGGTGATCCCGGCGCGCTGAGGGGGTGGCCGGGCCTCTGGAGGCCCGGCGCGGCGCCTACTCTTCGCAGCCCCAGCTCTGGCTGCCCTCGTTCCATGTGACATAGGTGGGGTAGGCGCAGAGCGGGCGCGCAGGGTCTCGACCCAGCGGGTGGTGTCGATGGCCGTGATGCGGCTGTCGCACGTGCCGTGCACCCCGATCAGCTTGCCGCCCGCGCCCTTGAAAGTATCGGGGACGGCGGGGGAGGCGGCGTCGGTGAACCGGGCTGCGTCACCGCCCGGTGAATTTTGCCTCGCGCTTCTCGCGGAAGGCCGTGACGCCCTCGTTGAAGTCGTGGGTCTGGTGGACGCCGGGCTGGGTCAGGGCTTCGAGTTCGAGGAAGCTGTCGAGGCTCGGGGATTGGGCCATCTGGAACATCTTCTTGGCCATGGCGATCGCATAGGTGGGGGCCTCGGCATATTCCTGCGCGAAGGCGCGGGTGGCCTTGGCCAGCTCGGTGGCGGGCACCACGCGGTTGACCATGCCGAAGTCGGCGGCTTCGGGTGCGGAGAAGAAGCGGGTGGAATAGACCAGCTCCCGCGCCCTTGCCTGGCCCAGAAGGCGCGTGAGGAAGAACACCGCGCCCGTGTCGGGCGCGAGGCCGCGCCGGGCGAAGATGCAGGAGAAGCGCGCGTCCTCGGCGGCGATGATGAAATCGGCGGCCATGGCCATGGAGAGGCCGAGGCCGACGCAGGCGCCCTGCACGGAGGCGATCACCGGTTTCTCGGTGGTGTAGATCGCGCGGATCAGCCGGTGGCCGTTCCATTGCAGATTGTTGCGTGAGCCCTTCGGATCGCGCTTCTGGATCTTGTCGACGTCGGCCCCGGCGCAGAAGGTCTCGCCCATGGCGTCGAGCACCACCACGCGCACCTCGTCATCTTCGTTGGCGCGGTCGAAGGCATGGCGCAGTTCGACCCGCATTTCGCCCGCGAGCGCGTTCTTGCGCTCGGGGCGGTTGAGGGTGATGCGGGCGATGGCGCCTTCGCGGCTGTATTCGATTTCGGCCATGTCTCTCCTCCCGGCCTCAGCGGCCCTGATCCATCCGTGCGCGCCACGCGGCGCGGGCGGTTTCGTATTCTTCCACCATGCGGTCCACCAGTGCGGCGGCGGGCGGCGCATCGGTGATCTGGCCGACGCCCTGGCCGGCGCCCCAGATGTCCTTCCAGCGCAGGTGGCGCTCTCCCGGCGTGCCGGTGGTGCCCTCTGCCGGCTGCCTGATCTCGTCGAGGTCGAGGCCCGCGCGGGTAATCGAGGGGCCAAGGTAGTTGGCGGGGGTGCCGGAGAAGTAGGGGGTGTAGATGATGTCGCCCGCGTCGGCCTCCGTGAGCATCTGCTTGTAGGGATCGACCGCGGCGCTTTCGGCGGTGGCGATGAAGCGGGTGCCGATGTAGCACAGGTCGGCGCCCAGAAGCTCGGCGGCGAGCACCTGCGCGCCGGTGGTGAGCGCGCCGGCGAGGATGACGGGGCCATCCCAGAAGCCGCGCACCTCTGAGAGGAAGGCGAAGGGGTTGAGCAGGCCGCCGTGCCCGCCCGCGCCGGCGCAGACAAGGATCAGCCCGTCCACCCCGGCCCTGATCGCACGTTTGGCATGGCGCACGGTCGTGACATCGTGAAACACCAGCCCGCCGTAGGCGTGGATGCGCGGCGTCACCTCGTCGGGCGCGCTCATCGAGGTGATCAGGATGGGCACCTCATGGGCGATGCAGGTCTGGATGTCGGCCTCCATCCGGGCGTTGGTCTTGCGCAGGATGATGTTGACGGCGTGGGGCGCAAAGGGCCGGCCTTCGGCGCGGGCCGCATCGCGCGCGGCTTCGATCTCCGCGAGCCAGGTGGAAAGCTCTTCTTGCGGGCGGGCATTGAGCGCGGGGAAGGAGCCGACCACGCCGCTGGCGCAGAGGGCCGTGGTCAGCGCGGTGTTGGAGACGAGGAACATCGGGGCCGCGACAACCGGCAGACGCAGCCCGGCACGCAGCGCCTCGACGGCGGCGCGGGCGCTTTGCTTCTGTGGGGTGCTGTCATTCATCGGCATGTCCTCCGGCGCGGTATCGGCTGGCCCTGATGTGCCAGCCGGGGGAGGGCGGGCATAGTGCGGAAATGCTGCCGAGCTTTAACCAGAGGTTAGGCTTGGGTGAGAACGGCCGCATCCTTCCCGGTGCCCGGTTCAGGCTAGTAACAGGGCCAACGACGAGGCGCGGGGCGGGGCGGCGACGGCGGCCTTCGAATCGGCTTCGGCGGGATGCGATGGCGGGCCGAAAGACGGGCGCGCCGGGGAGATCACGTTGCGCCGCGATCCGGTTCGTCATGGGAGGCAGGACAGCAGACAGCTTTTGAAACCCCTTTTTATCTTGGTTCAACGGGATGAAAAACTTTCAATTGACAAAAAGCTACATCATAGACTTTTGTAAGGGAAGGCCGAACTGGGCTGCCGTGATGCCGGAGACCTCCGGGGCAGGGTGGCGCAGGCAAGCCGAGAGCGGTCGGGGGCAGGTCGATGACCTGGGGAGCCGCCGCAAACGGGAGGGAGTTGCATGTACCGGATCGACTACGTGGACATCGTGGGTGGGGCGCTTCTTGTCCTCTTCGGTGTTGCCGTGACCTACACATCGGTCACGTTCTATCCGATGGGCACGCCGAGCCGGATGGGCCCCGGGATGTTTCCGGCGGGCCTTGGCGTGGTGCTGGTGGTGCTCGGGCTGCTGCTGGCGCTTCAGGCGCTGCGACGCCCCGGGCCGCGGCCCGATGTGCGGATCTTTTCGCCGCTGTTCATTCTGGGCGGCATTGCCGCCTTCGCCGCGATCATCGTGCCCTTCGGGCTGATCCCTGCCATCGTCGCGATCCTGGTGATCTCTTCGCTGGCCGATCTGAGGATCCGCCCGGTCAGCCTTGTCATCAGCTGCATCGGGCTCAGCCTGTTTGCGCCCTTCGTCTTCGTGTTCCTGCTCGGATTGCAGATCCCCCTCCTGCGGTGGCCCTTCTGATGGATTTCTTCAGCAACCTTGCGCTTGGTCTCGGCGTCGCCTTCACGCTGCAGAACCTGTTCTACTGCTTTCTCGGCGCCCTGCTGGGCACGCTTGTCGGGGTGATCCCCGGGCTCGGCGTTCTGGCGGCGATCTCGATGCTGTTTCCGCTGACCTTCCACCTCGAACCCACCACGGCGCTGATCATGCTGGCGGGCATCTGGTATGGCACGACCTATGGCGGCTCCACCGCCTCGATCCTGCTCAACCTGCCCGGCACGCCCGCCAATGCGGTGACCTGCCTTGACGGCTACCCCATGGCCAAACAGGGCCGCGGAGGCATTGCCCTGTTCATGACGACCGTGGCGAGCTTTTTCGGGGCATCCTTCGGGATCATCCTGCTGACGCTCTTCACGCCGATCATCGCGGATTATGCGCTGCGGTTCGGCTCGGCCGAATACTTCGCCCTGATGCTGATGGGGCTGGTGGCCTCTTCGACCATCTCGGAGGGCTCCGCGATCAAGGGGTTGGCCTCGGTCACCATCGGCATCGTCATCGGGCTTGTCGGGATGGACACCCAGACCGCGACCGTGCGCTTTGCCTTCGGCAACCTCGGGCTGCTGGAGGGCGTCAGCCTGATCGCGCTGGCCATGGGCGTGTTCGGGGTGGCCGAGATCATCATGTCGGTGCGGCGAGTGAGCGCGGCGGACATCGACCCCGAGAGCGTGAAGCTGAAGGCCATCGTGCCGACGCGGGACGACGTGCGCCGGTCGTGGTTTCCGATGCTGCGGGGCGCCTCGATGGGCTCGTTCTTCGGCACCTTGCCGGGCACCGGGCCGTCGATTGCGGCCTTCCTCTCCTATGCCGTGGAAAAGCGGATCTCGAAGACCCCGGAGCGCTTCGGCAACGGGGCCATCGAGGGGATCATGGGGCCGGAATCGGCAAACAACGCGGCTGACCAGACCGCCTTCATTCCCACGCTTTCGCTCGGGGTGCCGGGCAGCGCAACCATGGCGCTGATGCTGGGCGTGCTGATGATCCACGGTGTTGCGCCGGGGCCGAACCTGATCAGCACCGAGCCGGAGCTGTTCTGGGGGCTGATCATGAGCTTCTGGGTCGGCAACATCATCCTGCTGCTGCTGAACATTCCGCTGATCGGGCTCTGGGTGCGGATGCTGACCATACCCTACCATCTGCTCTACCCGGCGGTGCTCATGTTCATCTGCATCGGGGCCTATACCTCGGGCTTCTCGCCGCTGAACATCTGGATGGTCGCCGCCTTCGGTGCGCTGGGCTACGCGATGCGGATCTTCCGCTTTCCGGGCGCTCCGCTGCTGCTGGGCTTCGTGCTGGGGCCGCTGATGGAAGAGCACTTCCGCCGGGCGATGGTTTTGGCGCGGGGCGATTTCACGGTGTTCTTCGAGCGCCCGATCAGCGCGGTGATCATGGCCATCACCGGGCTGGTGCTGATCTGGGGTGTCTGGAGTTCGGAGGCCCTGCGCAACAAGCGCCGCGCCCGTGCGCAGGCACCGGAGACCGGGCGCGGTGCGCCCGGGCAGGCCGAGGAGGAGGCCCGCGAGGGCACGAATTGATGACCGGGCCGGTGCCCGCCTGCGGAGGCGGGCGGGCCGGCCGGACCCACAAGACCGGCGCGACCTGTCCACGAGGGGTGGGCCGCCACAACAGAGGAGGAGACCTCATGAAGAAGATGATGACTGCCCTGGCAATCGCCGCGGGCCTTGCAAGCCCGCTCGCGGCACAGGACTGGCCGAGCGGAACGGTGTCCATCGTGGTGCCCTATTCGCCCTCGGGCAACACCGACATTCTCGCCCGCCACATGGCCCCCTACCTCGAAGAAAAATGGGGCCAGCCCGTGGTGATCGACAACCGCCCCGGTGGTGGCTCGATGGTGGGCACTGCGCAGGTGAGCCAGGCCAACCCGGACGGGCTGACGCTGCTGGTGACCACATCGGCCTTCGTGACCGCCCCGGCGATCCAGCCCGACCTGCCGTTTGACCCGCGCACCGACCTGACGCCGATCGCGAACGTGGGCTACGTGTCCTACATCCTGGTCACCCAGGGCGACTCGCCGTTCGACACGCTCGAGGAGCTGGTTGCCGACAGCAAGGAGAACCCCAAGTTCGCCGCCACGGCCGGCCTTGGCACCACGACCCACTTTGCCATCGAGCAGTTCATCGCACAGTCGGGCGCCAACTTCGACGTGGTGCACTTCAAGGGCGGCGGCCCTGCCGTTGTCGCGATCCTGAGCGGTGAGGCCGATATCTATGGCTCTTCCGTCAGCTCGGCGGGCGACAACATTGCCAGCGGCAAGGTGAAGGTGCTTGCCGTGCTCGGCAACGACCGGATCGACGCGCTGCCCGATGTGCCCTCGACCGCCGAACTGGGCTACCCGGAGACCGAGATCCACCAGTGGGTTGGCGTCTTTGCGCCCGGTGGCACCGATCCCGAGATCGTGGCCAAGATCAACGCCGACATCAACGAGGTGCTCCGCAACGAGGAGTTCATCGCCAAGGTCACGCCGCTGGACTGGACGCTCGAGCAGAGCACGCCCGAGGGGTTTGCCGCCGAGGTCGACCAGGAGCTGACGAGCTGGAAGAAACTGGCTGAAGACCAGGGCATTTCGAAGTAAGGGTTCTCCCTCTGCCGGTCGCCTGCCTGCTTGCGGGCGGCCGGCTCTTTCATGACCAAGAACGGGTTCTCATGTCTTCTCTTCCTGTCTGCGCCATCCTTGACGACTACCAGAACGCCGCCCTCGCCGTGGCGGATTGGTCCGCTCTGGAGGGGCGGGTGGAGCTGCGCCGGTTTGGCGCGCACCTGGGCGGTGAGGAGGAGGTGGCCGCGGCCCTGCAGGGGGTGGAGGTGGTTGTTGCCATGCGCGAGCGCACGCCCTTTCCCGCGAGCCTCTTCGCGCGGTTGCCCGACCTGAAGCAGCTCATCACCACCGGCGCCCGCAATCGCAGCATCGACCTCGAGGCTGCCCGCGCCCATGGCGTGCTGGTCACCCACACCCGCAGCGCCGGAAACCCCGCCGCCGAACTGGCCTGGGCCGGGATGCTGGCCGCGCTGCGCAACATTCCCGCCGAGGTCCAGAATTTCCGCGATGGCGGGCCGTGGCAGCAGGGGCTTGGCCGCTCCGCCGACGGCAAGCGGCTGGGCATTCTGGGCCTAGGCAAGCTCGGCGCGAAATGCGCCCGCTTCGGCCAGGCCTTCGGGATGAAGGTTGCCGGCTGGACCCGTACCGACCTGCCCGCCCGCGCCGAGGCGCTGGGGATCATGCCGCTGCCGCTGGAGCAGCTCTTTGAAACCAGCGACGTGGTGATGATCCAGATGTCGCTGGTGCCCGAAACGCGTGGCTTCGTGACGCCGGAGCTGCTGGCCCTGATGAAGCCCGATGCGCTGCTGGTGAACACATCGCGCGGCCCGATCGTCGACGAACCGGCCCTGATCGCCGCGCTCGAGGCGGGCCGGATCGGCGGTGCGGTGCTCGACGTCTTCGGCACCGAGCCGCTGCCGCAGGATCACCCGTTCCGGCGGCTGACCAACGTGCTGCCGACGCCCCACATCGGCTATGTGACCGAGGAGAACTATCGCGTTTACTATGCCGATGCGGTCGAGAATATCGTGGCCTGGCTCGACGGCGCGCCCGTCCGGGTGATGGGATGACGGCGGAGACCTCCACCGCGACGGCGCTGAGGAAGAGCGCCGTGTCGCGCTACCTTCAGCTTGCGGGCCACTTCCGGCGGCGGATCGAAACCGGCGAATGGCCGGTGGGGCACCGGATTTCCACCGTGATGGAGCTGGCGGAGGAATGCGGGGTCGCCGGGATGACGGTGCGCCGCGCGCTCGACATTCTCGAGAAGGAAGGGCTGATCGAGCGCTTTCGCGCCAAGGGCACCTTCGTGCGGGAGACGCCCAAGAAGGACCTGTGGTGCGACATTCGCACCGACTGGAGCGCCTTGCTGAACGCCCGCTATTCGAGCCACATCGAGGTGCTCTCCAACGACCTCGGCCCGGCGCCGCATTTTCTGGCCTCGGAAGACTGGCCGGGACGGCCTGCGCGGGAATACCGCCGCTTGCGGCGGCGCTACTGGCGCGAGGGTGCGCCCTTCATGCTGGCGGATGTCTACATCGACGAGACCGCTTACAAGGTTCTGCCGGAGGGCAGCGCCGAGCGACTGACCGCGCTGCGCCTCGTCTCCGACCTGCCGGGGCGGCCGATTGCCAATGCCCAGCAGGAGCTGACCATCCTTTCCGCCGATCTGACCCTGGCCAGCGAGCTTTCGGTGCCGCAGGGCGCGCCGATGGCGCGGATGGTGCGGCTGGCGGTGGACCATGACGACATTCGGGTTCTGGTGGCCGACGGCATCTATCGCGGCGACAGCACAAAGCTGCGCCTCAAGCTGAAATGACAGGAGAGAGCCGATGAGCGCCGTCCCGGGAGAGATGAAGACCGTTCGCAACAGGGAGGCAGAGGTGGCCTATGGCGTGCTGGGGCCGTCGGGCGAGGATGCGCCGACGCTTTGTCTGATCGCCTCCACCGGGCGCGGCCCGGAGGATTTTGCCCATCTGGCCGAGGCGCTGGCGGCGGGCGGTCTGCGTGTGGTGCTGCCATGGCCGCGCGGCGCGGGCGAGAGCCGGGGGCCGCTGGAGGGGATCACCTTTCACGATCTCGCCGCCGATGCCGCTGCCGCGCTGGAGGCTGAGGCGGGTGCGGGCGGGGCGGTGATCGTGGGGCATGCCTATGGCTGCTGGATCGCCCGGACGGTGGCACAGGACCGGCCCGATCTGGTGGACGGGATCATCCTGCTCGCGGCGGGCGGGGGCAAGTGGCCCGACGACCTGTCGAGGGCCATCGAGGTGGCGATGGACCCCGAGATGCCCGAGGCCGACCGGCTTGCGGCCCTGCAACGCGGCTTCTTCGCCGAGGGCCACGACCCGCGCCCCTGGCTCGAGGGCTGGCACGCCGAGCTGGTGGTGGCGCAGCGCGCGGCCCGCGCTGCGACCGAGCGCGACAGCTGGTGGCCGAGCGGCAGGGCCCCGATCCTTGACATCGTAGGTTTGCAGGACCCGTTCCGCGCGCCGGAGGCCCGGGATTTCTACCTGCGGGAATTTGCGCCGCGCGTCGAGCTGATCGCCGTCGACGGGGCGAGCCACGCGATGCCGGACGAGAAGCCGGATGAGGTGGCGGCACATATGCTGCACTGGGTGAAGGGGCTGCTGCCCGGCACTTAAAGCTATACATATAGCTTAATCTGTTTTATGTCCCCGGGCGAGGTGGCGCATGACTCGCGCCCACCCGTGGCTGCATCGGAGGACCGGACCCGTGAACACCCAAGCTGATACCACGTCGACAGGCAAGGTCGCCTTTCGGATGGAGGGCAGGATCGCCGTGCTGGAGATCGACAATCCTCCGGTGAACGCCGGATCGCACGCTGTGCGGGAAGGGCTCGTTGCCGGGATCGAGAAGGCCACGGAAGCGGGCGCCGAAGGGGCGATACTGCTGGGCGCGGGCCGCAGTTTCATTGCCGGGTCCGACCTGCGCGAGTTCAACAAGGCGCTGGCCTGGCCCGAGTTGCCCGACGTGATCAAGGTGATCGAGGCTGCCCCCTTCCCGGTGGTGGCGGCGCTGCATGGCGTGGCGCTGGGCGGCGGGCTGGAGCTGGCGCTGGGCTGCGACTACCGCGTGGCGGCGCCGGGCACGATGGTTGGCCTGCCCGAGGTGTCGCTTGGCATGATCCCCGGCGCGGGGGGCACTCAGCGGCTGCCGCGCCTGATCGGACGCAGCAAGGCGATGGACCTGATCTGTCGCGCCGCACGTATCCCGGCGCGCGAGGCGCTGCCGCTCGGTCTGGTTGACGCGCTCTCCGAGGGCGACCTGCTGGAAGATGCCAGGGCGTTCCTCGCGGCCGAGCCGCGGCCGAAGCGCCTCAGCCGTGATATGACGCCGCCCGAGGAAAGCGACGAGGCGCTGGAGGCGGCTGCCGTATCGGCCCTGAAGCGGGGCAAGGGGCGGCCCAATGTGGTTGAGGCGATCCGGCTGGTGAGGGCCTCTGTCGAAGATGCCGGGGCGGTGCTTCTGGACGAGCGCGAGACATTCCAGCAGCTTCGGCGCAGCCCCGAGGCCCATGCCCTTCGCGCGCTCTTCTTCGCCGAGCGCCGGGCGGGATCGGTGGCCGGGGTCGACCCGAAAACGGCCCGCGCGGTGAAGCGCGTAGGCGTGATCGGGGGCGGCACGATGGGGCAGGGGATTGCCCGCGCCTTCCTCGCGGCCGGCCTGCCGGTGGTGCTGATGGAGCGCGACGCGGCGGCGCTCGAGCGTGCGCTTGCGGCGCTTCGGGCGTCGTTTGAGGCGCAGGTGGCGAAGGGGCGGCTCGGCGCCGATGCGGCCCAAGCCCGGAGCGCGGCGCTTGGCGGCACGGTCGAGGCCGGGGCGCTGGCGGGCTGCGATCTGGTGATCGAGGCCGTGTTCGAGGAGATGGAGGTGAAGAAGGACGTGCTGGCCCGGCTCGAGGCCGTGCTTCCGCCCGATGCCATCATCGCCACCAACACCTCCTACCTCGACATCGACGAGATGGCCGCAGGGCTGGACCACCCCGAGCGCGTGCTCGGTCTGCATTTCTTCAGCCCGGCAGACATCATGCCGCTGCTGGAGGTGGTGCGCGCGCGTAAGACCGCGCCCGAGGTGCTGGCCTCCGGCCTCAAGCTGGCCCGCAAGCTCGGCAAGCAACCGGTGGTGGCGCGGGTGGCCGAGGGCTTCATCGGCAACCGGATCTACGCCGCCTATCGCCGCCGCGCCGAGCTGCTGGTGCTGGATGGTGCCGCGCCGGAGCAGGTCGATGCGGCGGTCACCGGCTTCGGCTTTGCCATGGGGCCCTTTGCCGTGGCCGACATGTCGGGCCTCGATATTGCCTGGGCCATGCGCAAGCGGCAGGCCGCGACGCGCGACGCGAAGGCGCGCTATGTCACCATCCCCGACCGGCTCTGCGAGGCCGGGCGGCTGGGCCGCAAGACGGGGGTGGGCTGGTATGACCATGAGAGCGGCAAGGCGCAGCCCGATCCGGCGGTGGCGGCGGTCATCGCGGAGGAACGGGAGAAGGCCGGGGTGACGCCCCGTGACTTCAGCGCCGAGGAGATCCAGCACCAGCTCATGGCGGCCATCGTCAACGAGGCAGCCTTGCTGCTGGAGGAGGGCGTGGCCGAGCGGGCCTCGGACGTCGACGTGGCGCTGGCCAATGGCTACGGCTTTCCGCGCTGGCGCGGCGGGCCGTTGCATTGGGCGGCACAGCGGGAGCCCGACGCACTGCAGGCCGATCTCGATGCGCTGGCGCGCGCCGTGGGCCATGGCCACAGGGCCGGGCCGGTGGCGCGGGTGCTGGGCGAACTTGAAACCGGAAACGAGGGTTGAGCTTTGGAAAACGTCTACATCTGCGACTATGTCCGCACCCCGATCGGCCGTTACGGCGGGAGCCTTTCCTCGGTGCGGGCCGATGATCTTGGCGCGCTGCCGCTGAAGGCGCTCATGGCGCGGCACGAGGGACTCGACTGGGAGGCCGTGGTTGACGTGATCTACGGCTGCGCCAACCAGGCGGGCGAGGACAACCGCTCGGTCGCCCGCATGGCCTTGCTCCTGGCAGGGCTTCCCGAGACGGTCTCGGGCACCACGATGAACCGGCTCTGCGGCTCGGGCATGGATGCGGTGCTCGCGGCCTGGCGCAGGCTGGCGGTGGGCGAGGGCGACCTTGCCGTTGCAGGTGGCGTCGAGAGCATGAGCCGCGCGCCCTTCGTGATGCCCAAGGCAACCTCGCCCTTCAGCCGGGCAAACAGCGTGGAAGACACCACCATCGGCTGGCGCTTCATCAACAAGAAGATGCAGGCGATGTATGGCACCGACTCCATGCCCGAGACGGCAGAGAACGTGGCGGAGGATTTCGACATTTCCCGGGAGGATCAGGATGCCTTCGCGCTGCGCTCGCAGGAGCGGGCGGCGGCGGCAATTGCTTCCGGCGTGCTGGCGGAAGAGATCATTCCGGTCGAGATTCCGCAGCGCAAGGGCGACGCTCTGGTGTTCGACACCGATGAGCACCCGCGTGCGACCTCGCTGGAGAAACTGGCCGCGCTCAAGGCGCCGTTCCGGGCGGGCGGCTCTGTGACGGCGGGCAATGCCTCGGGGGTGAATGACGGTGCGGCGGCGCTGATCCTGGCCACGGAGGCGGGCATCGCGCGCCACGGGCTGACACCGCTCGCACGCATCACCGGCGGCGCGACGGCGGGCGTTGCCCCGCGCGTGATGGGCCTTGGCCCGGCGCCGGCGACCGAGAAGCTTTGCGCCCGGCTCGGGCTGAAACCGGTCGATTTCGATGTTGCCGAGCTCAACGAGGCCTTCGCCAGCCAAGCCCTCGCGGTGCTGCGCCGCCTCGGCCTTCCCGATGACGCCGATCACATCAACCCCAACGGCGGGGCCATCGCGCTCGGCCACCCGCTTGGCATGTCCGGCGCGCGGATCACCGGCACGGCGGCGCGTGCGCTGGCACGGGGCGCTGGCAGGCGTGCGCTGGCGACCATGTGCATCGGCGTGGGGCAGGGGATTGCCATTTCGCTGGAGGCCGTATGATGGAGAAGCCCATGAAACTGCATTGGTCCCCCCGCTCGCCCTTCGTGCGCAAGGTGATGATCGTTCTGCACGAGACCGGCCTCGTCGATGAGGTCGACCTCAGCCGCAACGTGGTGGCGGTGCAGATGCCCACGCCCGAGGCGGTGCTGGCGGACAATCCGCTGGGCAAGATCCCGGCGCTGGTCACGGAGGATGGCCGCCGGCTCATCGACAGCCGGGTGATCTGCGAATACCTCGACCTGCGGGCGGGCACCGGGCTTTATCCGGTGGAAGCCAGTGCGCGGGTTGCGCATCTCAACTGGCAGGCGCTGGCTGACGGGATGACTGACGTGCTGCTGATCTGGCGCACCGAACTGAACCGCGAGACCGGACCCTGGCAGGCTGTTGTCGACGGCTGGCGCGTGAAGGTCAGGGCCGCCATGGCGCGGCTGGAGGCGGAAGCACCGGAGATGGAGCGGATGCCCTTCGGCATCGGGCACGTGGCCTTGGTGGCCGCGCTGGGGCAGATGGATTTCCGCTGGCCGGATTGCGGCTGGCGCGACCACTTTCCGCAGCTGGCGGCCCTCGCGGCCCGGCTGGCCGAGCGCCCGTCGGTCGCGGCGACGGCGGTGGAAGACGACCAGGGCAGCGATTCCGGCGCGCTGACACGGGGACAGCTCTCGTTTCGAGCATAAGATAAAAGACTAGGTTTTCTGATTGATTGCGCTATCACTCGCCGTTACGCTTTGCGCGTAACGGCAGGCCAGGGTGTGATATGCAAGTGACCAAACCAGAGAACGCGACCGTCAAGGCTCTGCAGAAGAGCAATGTGGCGCGCTACATCCAACTGGCCAGCCTGTTTCGGCAGCGCATCGAGAATGGCGAGTGGGAAGTGGGGGCGAAGATCCCCACGGTGAAGGAACTTGCCGACCTCTGCGGGGTGGCGACGATGACCATTCGCCAGTCGCTCGACATCCTCGAGAAGGAAGGGCTGATCGTGCGCTACCGGGCCAAGGGCACTTTCGTGCTCGAGCGTCCGCGGCGGGATCTGTGGTGCGAGGTGAAGACCGACTGGTCCGGCCTGCTGATCGCCCGCGACAATGCGGTGATCGAAATTCTCGGCGACGAGCGCAAGGTGCCGCTGCCGCGCGGGGAGGATTACATCGGCACGCCGGCCCCGGCCTACCGGCATCTGAAGCGCCGCCACAGCCGGGATGGTTCGCCGTTTCTTCTGGCGGATGTCTACGTGGACGAAAGGATCTGCCCGCTGATCCCGGAAGAGGCCTATACCGCCGTCACCGCGATGCGGCTGGTGAGCGACCTGCCCGGGCAGACGGTGACGGATGCCAACCAGGTGGTCACGATCGGCTCGGCCGACCTCGAGACCTCCACCGAGCTGAACATCTCGATCGGGGATCCGGTGGCCAAGGTGCGCCGGATGGCGGTGAACCAGGAGGGCGATGTCATCCTGATGGCCAACGGCATCTACCGCGGCGACATGATGAAGATCGAGGTCAAGCTGCGCTAGGGCGGGTGGGCGGCAGTCATCCTCGGGCTCGACCCGAGGATCTCTGGCGATCCGTCGCGCCCCTGTCGGGAGATCCTCGGGTCAAGCCCGAGGATGACGACCGCAATTCCCCCGATTCACCCTTTGAACACCGGCGCGCGCTTTTCGCGGAATGCCGCCATGGCTTCGGCGGTGTCTTCGGAGGTGGAGAGCGCCTTGGTCTGGCCCTGCTCGAAGCGGTAGCCCTCGTAGATCGACACGCCTTCGGTCATCTGGAACGACTTCTTGGCGGCGCGCACCGCCGAGGGGCTGGCCTTGGCGATATCGGCAGCCAGGGCCTGTGCGGTGGGCAGCAGCTCTTCGGGCGCAACGCAGCTTGAGGCCACGTTCATCCGCAGGAGCTCGGGGCCATAGACCCGGCGGGCGGTGTAGATCATCATCCGCGCGTCGCTTTCGCCGAAGTGACGGCGCACATGGGCCACCCCGCCGGCGAGGCCGACCATCACCTCGGTCATCTGCAGAAAGCCCTTCTCAGAGGTCACGATGATGTCGCAGCAGAGCGCGGTGACGCAGCCGGCGCCGATGGCCGCGCCGTTCACGGCGGCGATGATCGGCTTGGGGCATTCGAGCAGGCAGTCGAAGCTGGCCCGCACACGGCGGTTGTGGGCGGTGTAGTGGCCGGGGTCCTGCGTCGGGCGCTCCGACAGGTCGGCCCCGGCGGAGAAGGCCTTGCCCTCGCCGGTGAGCACGATGGCGCGCACGTCGCTCCGGTCTCCCAGCGCGTCGATCACCTCGGCGATCTCTTCGCGGAAGCGGTTGTTCTGGGCGTTTACCGGCGGGCGGTTGATGGTGACGGTGGCAACGAAATCGGCCACGTCGAGGGTGAGGGTCTCATGGTCGCTCATCGGCGTGTCTCTCCTGTCGTCAGTCCAGCACCGGGCGCAGCATTTCGAAGCTGCGCGGCGGCACCGTGTATTCGCGGTAGCCCATGCGGCCCAGCGGTTTCAGCTCTTCCACGTCCACCAGCCCGTCCTTCAGCACGCGCTCGTCGATATGGATGCCCACGACCTCGCCGATGGCGATGCGGTTGGTGTTGGGCAGCCCGCTGGAGGGGGTCAGGGTGATGATCTGGGAGAGCTTGCACTCCACCGCCACGGGGCTTTCGGCCACGCGCATCACCGGGATGTTCTCGCAGGGCACCGCCGTGAGGCCGGAGGCGGCGAACTCGTCGGCCTCGGGCGGATAGGTGGCGGAGCTCTGGTTCATCTGCTCGCGCAGTTCGAAGGTGGCGAGGTTGCAGCAGAAATAGCCCGTGGCCTCGGCGTTGGTGCTGCTGTCCTTGGCGTCATCCGAGGAGAACATCACATGGGGCGGGTTCGAGGATATGGCGTTGAAACAGCTGTATGGCGCGAGGTTGGGCGTGCCGTCGGCGGCGGCGGTCGAGATCCAGCCGATCGGGCGAGGCACGATGATGGCAAGCCACGGGTTGTGGGGCAGGCCGTGGCCTTCGGTGCGGGGATCGTAGAACATCAGGCCGTTGCTCCCGAACCGGGCATCTCGGCCAGCTTGCCCTCTTCGCGGGGAAGGTCGGCGCTGACGCCTTCGGGCAGGGGCACACGGTGCACGTTCAACGTCATCGCGACCATGGAATAGTAGCCGATCACGGCGGTCAGCTCGACCGCGCCGACCTCGCCCCAGCGGGCCACGATGGCGGCATAGGTCGGCTCGCTCACGTCGCCACGCTGCACCAGTTCGCAGGCGTAGTCGTAGATCTCGCGGGCCACCTCGTCGGTGCCGAAATCGGGCACGGAGCAGGTGCGGATGGCCTCGGCAATCGCCGGGTCCAACCCGGCGCGGTCGGCGTCGCCGGCGTGGATGGCCCATTCCAGTTCGCTGTTCCAACGCCGTGCGGTCACCAGGATGGCCAGCTCGTTGAGGTGGGTCGGCAGCGAGGTTTCGAACCGCAGCACCTGCCCCAGCCGCTGCCAGCGGTCGGCCAGCACCGGGTTGTGCAGCGCGGCGCGCAGCGGGCCGACGAGGGTGCGGCGCGGGCCGGAAACGATCTGCTCGTAGACCTCGCGCTGGGCCTCGTTCATGGTTTCGGGCACCGGGAAGCTGATGCGGCCCCCGTTGGCGGCGCTCTGGCTCTGCTGGCTCATTGTTGCGTCTCCTTTAGTCCGAGGGCTTGCAGCACCTCTTCGGTATGTTCTCCGAGCAGCGGCGGGGCGCGGTCGAAGGCGAGTGGGGCATTGGCGAAGTTGAGCGGGCTGACGACCTGCTTCACGCTGCCGGAAAGGGGGTGGGGAATGTCGCGCAGCATCTCGCGGTGCTGCACCTGCGGCTCGTCGAAGACCCGGCCCACGGTGTTGATCGGGCCTGAGGGCACGCCGGCGGCGGCAAAGCTCGAGACCCAATGCTCGATGCTGCCGGTGGACAGGGCCTCGATCAGCAGCCCCTCCAGCTCTTCGAGGTTTTCCACCCGCGCCGCGTTGGTGGAGAACTTCGGATCGTCGGCAAGGGCCGGCTGGCCGATCACCTCGGCGAACTTGCGGAACTGCCCGTCGTTGCCCACCGCCAGCACGATGTAGCCATCCTTCACGGGATAGACATTCTGCGGCTGGATGTTGGGATGACGGTTGCCGCGCCGCACAGGCTCGTTGCCCGAGACGAGGTAGTTCATCGCCTGGTTGGCGAGCATCGCCACCGAAACGTCGAGCATGGCGAGGTCGATATGGTCGCCCTTGCCGGTCTGGTCGCGGTTGGTCAGCGCCGACAGAACCCCGATTGCGGCATACATGCCGGTCATGATGTCGACGATGGGCACGCCCACCTTCTGCGGGCCGCCGCCGGGGGTGCCGTCGGGGCCGCCGGTGACGCTCATCAGCCCGCCCATACCCTGGATCATGAAGTCATAGGCCGCGTCGCCGGCCATCGGGCCGGTCAGGCCGAAGCCGGTGATGGAGCAGTAGATGAGCTTGGGGTTCACCGCCTTGAGGTCTTCGTAGCCGAGGCCCATCCGGTCGAGCGTGCCGGTCTTGAAGTTTTCCAGCAGGATGTCGCTCTCGGCGGCGAGCGCCTTCACCACGGCGCGGCCCTCTTCGCTCTTCAGGTCGAGCTCGACCGAGCGCTTGCCACGGTTCACCGAAAGGTAATAGCCGGCCTCCTTGGTTGCCTCGCCGTCGGAATCCTTCAGGAAGGGCGGGCCCCAGCGGCGGGTGTCGTCCCCTTCGCCGAGGCGCTCGACCTTGATCACGTCGGCACCGAGGTCGGCGAGGATCTGGCCGCACCAGGGGCCGGCCATGATCCGGCTGAGGTCGAGCACGCGAACATGCGAAAGTGGGCCGGGCATCAGCGGGTCTCCTTGGTCAGGTCTTGCGCGGTGGCCGCGAGGAAGGCCGAAAGCGCGGTATTGAAGGCATCGGGGTTCTGAAAGTTGGGCAGGTGGCCGGCGCCGGGAATGTCGGTGAACTGTGCGCCCGGCACGGCGCCGAACTGCTTGCGCACGGCCTCGGGCATGGCGCCGTCCTTCTCGCCGGTGATGCCGAGGAAGGGCAGGGCCAGCGAGGGCAGCACGTCGGAATGGTCGTAGCTGGCCAGCGCATGGGTCGCGGCGGCAAAGCCCTCGACCGGGGTTGCAGCGACCATCTCGATCAGCCGGGCCAGCTCGGGTCCGTCTTCAGCGGTGCCGGGCATCCAGCGCGGTGCCGTCGAGATGGCGATTTCCTCCATGCCCGCGTCACGGGCGGTGTCGCGCCGCTCGCCCCAGAAGGCCTCGCGCCCGGGGGCGGAGCGGCTCACGCCGTCGACCACCACGAAGCGCTCGAAGCGATCGGGGGCCGCGGCATGGGCGGCAAGCCCGGTGGGCACGCCCATGGAGAGGCCGATGAAGGTGCAGCGGGCAATGCCGAGCGCGTCGAGCAGCGCGACGAGGTCGGCGCCGTAGCCGGTGAAGTCCATTGCGCCTTCGGTCACGTCGGAGCCGCCATGTCCGCGCTGGTCGTAGCGGATGACCCGGTAGTCCGAGGAAAGGGCCTTGGCCTGTGCATCCCAGATCGAGAGGTCGGTGAGCACCGAGTTGGAGAAGACCAGGCAGGGGGCGCCTTCGGGGCCGTCGAGGCGGGTGTTGAGGCGCAGGCCATCGGGCAGGGTGATGTGGCGGGAGTCGGTCATTCGGCGCCTCCGGGCAGCTCGGGGTTGGTCTGGCGCGGGCGGGTGGCGTAGCCGAGGCCATAGACCAGCGCCAATGCCGCCAGCCCTGCAACATCGCTGAGACGCTCGGGCACGAGCAGGCAGATGCCGCCCGCAAGCATCACCAGGGCCTCCCAGCCCTTGGCGCGGCGGTTCAGCAGGTAGAGCCAGCGCTCGGAGGCCGCTGCCAGCATCAGGATCGACAGGATCGCGGTCGAGACCGAACGGAGGATGTCGGGCCAGTCGCCCTGCAGGATCAGGCTGGGGTTCAGCACGAAGAGGAAGGGCAGCACGAAGAGGATTGCGCCGAGCCGCATGGCGGTGACGCCGGTGCGCATGGCCGGGGCCTTGGCGATGGAGGAGGCGGCGACGGCCGCCATCGCCACGGGGGGCGTGATGTAGGAGAGCATGGCCCAGTAGAGGATGAAGAGGTGGCTTGCCATCTGGCTGAAGCCGCCCTGCACGAGGGCCGGGGCCAGCACCACGGCGAGGAAAATGTAGCAGGCCGAAACGGTCATCCCCATGCCGAGTATGAAGGAGGTCAGCGCGCCGAACAGCAGCAGAAGGTAGGGGTTGCCGCCCGCATATTGCAGCAGCTCGCGGGAGAAGGCGTTGCCCACCCCGGTGATGGCCAGCGCGCCGACGACCATGCCGACGCCCGCCAGCACGCCCACCAGCATGCCGATGGTGGTGCCGGTCTCCATCACGAGCCGCAGCACCGGCTCCATCATGTTGCCCTTGCGGGCGCGGATCAGCGCGGTGATCAGCAGCAGGATGGTGATGTAGAAGGGGGCCTTTGCCTCGGCATTGGTGGCCAGAAGCAGCACCACGAGGGCGACGAGGCTGATGAGAAAGACCCAGCCCGAGCGCATCACGCGCCAGAGCTTGGGCAACTGGTCGCGCGGCAGGCCCTTGAGGCCGTTCTTGGCGGCGTAGCAATCGGTCTGGATCAGTAGCACGAGGTAGAAGAGCAGGGCGGGCACCGCGGCGGCGACCATGATGTCGGCGTAGGGCACGCCCATGAAGGAGGCCATGACGAAGGCAACCGAGCCCATCACGGGCGGCATCAGCGCGCCACCGGTCGAGGCGCAGCTTTCCACCGCGCCGGCGTAGGTGGCCGGGTAGCCGCATTTCTTCATGGTCGGAATGGTCATTGCGCCGGTCGAGATGACGTTGGAGATCACGCTGCCGGAGAGCGAGCCGAAGAAGCCGGAGGACAGGATCGCCACCTTGGCCGGGCCGCCACGGGCATGGCCCATCAGGGCAGAGGCGAGATCCATGAAAAACACGCCGCCGCCCGACACGGTGAGCGCGACGCCGAAGACGATGAAGCCGATCAGCAGGTCTGCGATCACCCGGATCGGGATGCCGATGATGCTCTCGACGCCCAGCGAGTGGCTCAGCACCGTTTCGGGCAGGGAAAGCTGCACGCCCCAGAGAAAGCCGGGCAGGTAGCCGGTGTAGAGCGGGAAGGCGGCGAAGATGGCGCAGATGATGAACAGCGGCATCCCGGCGCAGCGGCGCACCGCCTCGAGCGAGAGCAGCACGAGCCCGCCGGCCATGAAGGTGACGGGGGTTGGCGCCTGATATTCCCAGCCGCGGTTCAGGATCTCGTCGGTATGCGCGGCGAAGTAGAGGCAGATGCCGAGGGCGAGGGCAGAGAGCGCCCAGTCATACCAGCGCACCCGGCTGCCGTCGGCTTCGCGCGCCGGGTTGGCGAGGAAGGCCACCGGCATGAAGAGGCCGACGATGATGTAGTAATAGGACGTGCTGATCGGGCGGAAGCCCAGGGTCTGCAGGTTGAAGATCTGGTTGACGATGATCGCCATGCCGCTGACCGACAGTACGAAGGTGACGAACCAGGCCGCGCCCGACAGGCGCTCTCCCGGCAGGGACCAGAGCTTCGGGGCGGGGGTGTCGAGGGGGGTATCTTCTGTTTGCATGACGGGGTCCGGAGATCAGGGGCGGATGCGCTGTCCGAAAGAGGGACGAGCGGCGCGAAAGCCTCGCCTTCGCGCCGCCGCCGGCATCGGGCACCCCGGTCTGGGGCCGTGGTGCCCGAGTGGCTCAGTTGAGCATTTCGGCCTTGTAGGCTTCCCAGTAGGCGGGCCAGTCGTCGTCGGACACGCCTTCGGAGTCGGCCTTGGCGAGAGCTTCGGGCCATGCGGCCTTGATCTTCTCGAGTTCGGCCAGCCGCGCCTCGTTCCAGGCGTCGTCTTCCTCGGTCCAGACACCCTTTTCACGTAGGTACTTGATGGCACCGGGGTGGAAGGGCGCACCGGCGGGGGAGGTGCCGGCATCTTCGAGGTTCCAGCGGCTCATCACCTGGTTGCCGTCCTTGAAGAGATCGTAGCTTTCGTCGAGCGCCTTGATGAGGGCATAGACCTCGTCTTCGCTGACGTCGGCATAGGTCGAGAGCTGCGGGTAGCGGTAGCCCAGCAGTTCGGCCGGATCATCCTCGGAGATGCTCACGCCCACGGTCATGGTGGTGGGAGAGAAGACGGAGGAGCTCTCGTTCACACGTGCCCAGCCTTCGGCGTCGGAGCCCGGCATGTCGATCCAGCGCACACCGCGCCCGCCTTCGGCCTCGCGCAGGGCGGCGACCGTGGGGGTGACGGTGACAACGTCGATCTCGCCGGCGATGAAGCCCTGCACCATGGCGCCGTATCCGGGGTAGACCACCGGCTCGATGTCATCCTTGGTGAGCCCGCCGAAGGCCAGTTCGGCGGCGATGTTCATGTCGATCGAGGGGTTGGCCTGCACGTAGCCGACCCGCTTGCCGCGCACGTCGGCCATGGTCTCAATGTCGGTGTCGAGACCGGTGATCAGGCCCACGGCGGCAGGCCGGCCAAGCAGAACGCGGGTGTCCTGCGGGCCCCAGTCCTTTGCGGCGAATTCGTAGCTGCCTTCGGCGGCAAAGAGGATCTCGTTGCCCATGAAGCCGAAATTGGCGCGCTTGGTCTTGAGCGGAAGAAGCCGCCCGATGCCGGTGCCCGAGGGGGTGATCCGGATGGTGGTGCCGAACTGCTTGTCGAGCGCGTCGGCCATTGCCGAGGCCTCGACGTAGCCGGTGGACCCAAGGTCGTAGGATGTCCAGACCATGGACTTCGGCAGAGCCGCATCCTGGGCCCACAGGGCCTGGCCGGCAAACAGTGCAACGGACATGGCCGTTGCCTTCATGAAGGTAGAGCGCAGCAAATCGTTTCCTCCCTTTGCTCCCGATAATATGTCGGACGGCGTGTATGCCTTGTTGGCCGCCGTTCAGGTGATCTTAGTCCCGGTTCTCCGTAAAAGTCAATTTTATACTTTTATTGGTTTTGAAGCGATTTCAGTGGCTTGCAGTATTCTCAGCTCGGCAGCTCGAGAATCGCTTTCGCCAGCATGTTGCGCATGATCTCGGTCGAGCCTCCGAAGATCGTGGTGGGGCGGGCCGAAAGCCAGGTGGCGGCGGCATGAAGCTGGCGGTCGCCTTCCGGCGCCTGTGCCAGCCCGGCCTCTTCGCCGGCGACTTCCATCATCAGCTCCGAGATGCGCTGGTAGAGTTCGCTCTGAAAAATCTTCAGCATCGCCACGTCGGCGCCGATGGTCTGGCCGCCGCGCAGCTTGTCG
Organism: Oceanicola sp. 502str15; assembly: GCF_024105635.1. NCBI lineage: Bacteria > Pseudomonadati > Pseudomonadota > Alphaproteobacteria > Rhodobacterales > Roseobacteraceae > Oceanicola > Oceanicola sp. 502str15. Next base: position 2,044,160 of record NZ_WYDQ01000001.1, on the reverse strand, counting down.
ACATAGGTTTCGAAGAGATCACCCAAGTCGGCCACGTCGCATTGCAGGGCGACGTAGCGATCGCGGAACACCGGGTCGTGCCAGACACCCGCCCGCAACGCGATGCGCTTCAGCCGTGTCATGGCCGCGGCCGAGAGGCGCGGCGCACCGATGAAGACCCGCTCGTGGCCGAGCAGTGCCTTGGCCGCCGTCCAGCCCTCGTTGACGCCGCCGACGATATGATCAGCGGGCACGCGCACGTCATCGAAGAACACCTCGCAGAACTCCGCCTCGCGCTCGAGGTTCTCGATGTTGCGCGTTGTCACTCCGGGCGCGTCCATCGGCACCAGAAGAAAGCTGATCCCGGCCTGCTTCTTCACCGTCTTGTCGGTGCGGGCGAGGATGAAGATCCAGTTGGCGTCCATGCCGAGCGTGCACCAGGTCTTCTGACCGTTGATCACCCAGTCGCCCCCCTCGAGCACCGCCTCGCAGCGCACCGCCGCGAGGTCGGAGCCCGCGCCCGGCTCCGAGTAGCCCTGCGCCCAGACATGCTCACCCGAGAGGATCTTCGGCAGGAACTCGGCCTTCTGCGCCTCGGTGCCGTATTTCAGCAGCAGCGGGCCCAGCATGACCGGGCCGATATCGTTGACGCGGGCGGCGCCGTAGCGCTCGAATTCTTCGATAAGGATCAGGTGCTTGCCTGCCGTCAGCCCCATTCCGCCATGCTCGCGGGGCCAGGTCGGGCAGATCCAGCCGTGTTCGGAGAGCACCAGATACCAGGGCTTCACCTCGTCCCAGTGGAGCCGCCCGAGGGTGTAGCGCGGAATGTCGGGGTAGTTGGTTTCCACGAAGTCGCGGGCGAGTGCGCGAAAATCGGCGTCGGTCATCGCGTTGAAGTCGGGCAGGTCGGTCATGCGGCGTCTCCTTCGTCGAGCAGCTCGGCGAGTCGGGCGCGCAGCAGGCGCGGCGAGCCGAAGAGGTTGGCCTCGCTCATCGCCTTGCGCACGAAGAGGCCGATGTCGGCCTCGTCGGTGATGCCCATGGCCCCGTGCATCTGGATCGCCTCGCGGCTGACATGCATGGCCAGCTCCGCGGCCCGCAGCTTGACCCGCGCCGCGCCGCGCGCCCGGGTGAGCGCGTCGGCCCCGGTGTCGAACCGCCGGGCAGTGGCGAAGATCGCAGCCCGCGACAGTTCAAGGCTCACCTTCATCTCGGTCGCCCGGTGCTGGAGCGACTGGAAGCTCCCGATCGGCCGGTCGAACTGCTTGCGGACGCGCAGGTACTCGAGGGTGATTTCCAGCGCACGCTCGGAGAGGCCGAGCAGGTAGGCCGAGTGGGCCAGCGTTGCATCTTCCAGCACCGATTGCGCGGTCGGGCAGGGGAGGATCTCGGCCTCGCTGTCAAAACTGATCGTGCAGAGCTGGCCGCCATCGAGGCTTTCGGCCGTCTGGAGGGTCACTGCGTCGCGCGGCAGCAGCGCGACGCCCTGATCGGTCAGCACGGCGAAAAGGTCGGCACCCGCAGCGCCCTGCACCGCCTGCTTGGTGCCCTTGATCCGGCCCCCATCGGCGCCGCCCTTCCAGCCGAGGCTGCCGAGGGCATCCTGCCAGGCCCAGGTGATCACCTGCGCGCCCGTCATCGCCTCTTCCGGCATCGAGCCCTGAAGCATCGCGCCCGCCATGATCGCGGCAAGCACCGGTTCGGGCAGCAGGCCGCGCCCCAGCACGCGGGCAAGCTCGCAGGTCTCGCGCATGCCAAGGCCGAGGCCCCCGGCCTCCTCTTCGACGCGCATCAGGAAGAGCCCGAGCTCGCCCGCTTCCTGCATGACCGCGCGGTCGTAGCCCGGCCCCTCGAAACGCACCTTGCGCACCCGCTCCAGCGATCCGTCGGCCGGCACGATGGCCCGCGCGCTTTCCACGATCATCCGGGCGTTCTCGACCCATTCCTCGCTCATGGCACCATCCATCCCCGGTCTCCTATTTCACCGCCCCGGCATCGCGCAGGGCGGCCACGGCGGCCTCGTCGAGCCCCATCTCGCGCAGCACCTCGTCGGTGTGCTCGGCGTGCAGCGGCGGGTGGCGCCCGTCGTCTGCCATCGTCTTGGAAAACCGCACCGGGTTGCCCACGTAGCTGACACGGCCGGCCCTTGGGTGATCGAGCGCCTTGAGAAGACCGCGCGCCTGCACCTGCTCCATGGCGAAGACATCCTCGAAGCTGTTCAGCGGCCCGGCCGGAATGCCGATCGCCTCCAGCTCGGCATAACAGGTGTCGGCCTGCTTTTCGGCGAGCTTGCCAGCGATCATCGGCACCAGCTCCTCGGCATGGGTGACGCGGGCGAGGTTGGTGGCGAAGCGCGGGTCTTCGGCCACGCCGTCGAGCCCGAGATAGTCGCAGAAGCGGGCGAATTGCGGATCGTTTCCGATGGCGATCATGATCGGCCGGTCGGCGCAATCGAAGGCCTGCCAGGGGCAGGTGATCTGGGAGGCGGTGCCGTTGCGGCGCGGCAGCCTGCCCGAGGAGAGGTAGTTCATCGCCATGTGCGAGGCGGCGTGGATCTGGGTGTCGAGCAGCGAGATGTCGATGTACTGGCCTTCGCCCGAAACCACGTCGCGGTGGTTGAGCGCCGCGAGAATGGCCGACACGGCGTATTGCCCGGCGGTGATGTCGGAGATCGAGTAGCCCACCAGTGCCGGGCCTGCGCCCGGCAGGCCGTCGGCGGTGCCGGTCATGCTGAGCAGGCCGGACATGGCCTGGAAGATCGGGTCGTAGCCCGGCAGGTGTGCCATCGGCCCGGTCTGGCCGAAGCCGGTGATCGAGCAGTAGACGAGCCGCGGGTTGATCTCTGCCGCGGCAGCATAGTCGAGGCCGAAGCGGGCGAGGTTGCCGGTCTTGAAGTTCTCGATCAGCACATCGGCTTCGGCGATCAGCTTCCTGGCCAGCGCCTGTCCTTCAGGATGCTTCAGGTCGAGCCCGATGGAACGTTTGCCGCGGTTCATGGCGAGGAAAGAGGAGGTCTCGCCGGTGGGGTTTCCTTCCGCGTCCAGGTGCGGCACGCCCATGTGGCGCACGTCGTCGCCGCCTTTCACGTGCTCTACCTTGATGACATCCGCGCCGAAGTCGGCCAGCATCTGCGCGGCCCAAGGACCGGCGAAGACACGGCTGAAATCCAACACCTTGATATGACTCAGAGTCCCGGCCATCCGCAGCCTCCCTTCTGCAACACTTCGCCATACCTGCGACGAGTCGGCCTGCTTGTGCAAGGTAAAAATTGTAATTATGACTTATTCACTCATTGGCCGCCGATGGGCCGTGTGAACAGGAGGAAGAGCGCAATGGTCACAGTCGAAACCGCGATGGATCTGGCGCAGCACAGCGGCACGCCGCTCGGGGCGACGGAATGGATGGAGATCACTCAGGAGCAGATAGATGCCTTCGCCGAGCTGACCGGAGATGACCACTGGATTCACGTCGACGTGGCCCGCGCCGCCCGCGAACAGCCCGGTGGAAAGACCATTGCCCACGGGCTCTTCCTGATTTCGCTGATACCGCGTCTGCAGCGCCAGCTGTTCCGGATCGAGCGTCGGGGCGCCGGGCTGAACTACGGCTACGATCGCGTGCGCTTCACCGCGCCCGTGCCCGTGGGCAGCCTCGTCCGCCTCGTCCAGACAGTCACCTCAGCCACCCGGCGCGGGCAGGGCACGCAGCTGGCAATTTCCTCGACCATCGAGATCAAGGACAGCGAGCGCCCGGCCCTGGTTGCAGAGGGGCTGCTGCTGATTGGAGATGCGCTGCCTTAGGAGATCCGCGGCGGGGTTGGGTGGCGGGTGCGGCCGCTCAACTGTGAGGGCAAGCTGACCCCGTTCGGGAGATAGCGGCTGTGAACGGGCGGTGCTTTTGTCACCTCACGCTGCGAGCGGAGTCTCGGTGACGAGGGCGTTCCAGGCCTTCAGGAAACGTTCCTCCAGACGATGAACCGGCGTGGGCTCGGCCCTGTGGGACGGTGCCACCTCGGTTGCGAGTGTTTCGATCAGCGTCGTCCAGGCACTGGCGGTGCAGTCCCCGGCGGTGTGAACGCCGAGCGGCTGGTGGTCGGTCAGGCCATCGACCTCGTGGATCAGCAGGGCGCGGCTTGCGGCGCGGGCTTCGATCGCGACGAGGCCGTAGGCTTCCCAGCGGGAGGGCATGGCGACGGCGTCGACGGCGGCGAAGGCGTCGCGGGGGTGCGGAGCGAAGCCCTTGAAGGTGATGCGGGGATCGCCTTCGGCCAGCGCGCGCAGGCGGCCTTCCTCGGGGCCTTCACCGTAGATGTGCAGGGCGAGGTCGGGCCGTTCCACCGCCCGGAAGGCGGCGATCAGCGTGTCGAAGCCCTTCTGCGGGTCGAGCCGGCCGATGGCGCCGATGGTGCGGACGGGGCCTGAGGGGGCGGGAAGGCTGCGGAAGTCGGTGAGGTCGACGCAGGAGGGGATGACGGCGAGGCGGGCCGGGGCGACGGCGCGGCTGCGGGTGAGCCATGCGCCCTGTGCCGCGCTGACCGCGACCACCCGGTCGAACAGGCGGTAGGCGGTGCGCAGCAGCAGGGCAAACCGGCGCTTGCGGGGCACGCAATGGGCCACGAACCCCTCGGTATAGCTGTGCTCGACATGGACCAGCCGGGCGCGCGGGTTCAGCAGCCGCAGCAGGGCGAGCATCGGCAGGGTGCGCCAGCTCACCGCGAGGTGCGAGACGATCATGTCGGCAGGCAGGTGGCCCAGGCGGAGGCTGCCCCGGGTGACATGGCGCAGCGCGTGCTCGGCCTGTGCGGCCAGCTCGGGCGCGTTGACGAGGTAGTCGAGCACGCGCATCACGCCGCCGGCGGTGGCGTCATCGACGAGGTGGAGAACGCGAGGGCGGGTCATCGGGCGGGCTCGGCTGCGGGGGTGGCAGACCCGCGGCGCGGGCTCATCAGGCGCAGCGCGAGGGCGGCGGCGAGGGTGATGAGGGTCTTGCCGGGCTCTTCGAGCAACGGCAAGCGGGAGTTGGCGAGGGCGGCGCGGATCAGGCGGTCGGCCCGCTGGCCGTCACGGTCGGAGACCGCCCGGCGCGCGAGGTAGCGCAGCTGATAGGCGCGGGCGGCGGGGGTGTTGACCTCGAAGAAGGCCGGGTTGAGGGGCGCGAGCTTTTGCACCATCCGCTCCCAGGCAGCGAGCTGCCGCTCGGTGTTGGCCGATAGGCCGCCGGCGTTGACGCGATAGCGGGTCAGCAGCCCTTCGATGCCCTCGAAGCGCCAGGTGGTGGAGAGCGCAATGCGCAGCCAGCATTCGATATCCTCCGACTGGCGGAAGGTTTCGTCGAAATACCAGGTGCGGGTGGGCTCCTGGCGGGGCGCGTAGGCGATTTCGTCGAAGACGGCGCGGCGGATCACAGGGGCGGAACCGTTGCCCACCGGGTTGCGCTTGAAGATCAGGCTGGCGTCGACACCGGTGAGGCGCGGGCGCTGGGCGGTGCGCAGCGGGCGGGAGGCCTCGTCGATCAGGGCGGAACCGGAGTAGCTGATGCCGACGCTCGGGTTGGCGGCGAGGTGGGCGGCGTGGCGGGCCAGTTTTTCGGGGTGCCAGAGGTCGTCGGCGTCGCAAAAGCCGATGATCTCGCCCCGGGCGGCCTCGATGCCCGAGTTGCGCGCCCCGGCGAGGCCCCGGTTGGCCTGACGGACGATCCGCACACGGGCATCGCGGGCGAAGCGGCGGGCGATCATCGGGGTGCGGTCGGTCGAGCCGTCATCGACGACGATGATCTCGAAGTCGGGGTGGGTCTGGGCGAGCAGGGCGGTCAGGGTCTCGGCCAGGGTGGCTTCGACGTTGAAGGCGGGGACAATGATGGAAGCGAGGGGCATGGGTGGGGCCTTTCTGGCGGGCGATCAGGAGAAGAGGGCGCGGCGCAGGGGGCGCGGCAGGAGCGGGGCGAAGGCGGCCCCGGCGAGGGTGAGGGCGCCGCGACGGAGGGGCGAGAAGAAGCCGGCGGGGCTGTGGCGCAGTCCGGCGCGGGCGTGGCGCAGGGCCTCGCGGGCGGGGGCGCCGAGGCGCAGCGCGCGGCGGGCGAGGTAACGCTCGTGCCGGGCGTGGCTTTCGGCATCGGGGGCGTAGCCGTAGCGGGCGGCGGTTTCGAGCGCGGTGGCGCGGCCTGCGGCCATGGCGGCGAGGTCGGTCGAGAGTCCGCCGGTGGTGGTGCGGTAGAAGGTATGGAGCGCGGGCAGGCCGATGACGCGGGCGCCGTCACCCACCAGCCGGATCAGCCATTCGAGGTCTTCGTTGTGGACCATCGCGCTGTCGAACCCGCCGGTGGCGGCGAAGGTCTCGCGCCGGACCGAGAGGTTGGACATGGTGCAGACCGGGTTTTCGCCCAGCAGCATCGGGATGGTGAGCGGCCCGGCGGGCACGGTGGAGCGCACGCGGCTGTCGCCCGGCGCGTGGCGGAAAAACTCGATCTGGCCGTAGACGGCCTGCAGGGTCTCATCGGCGAAAGCATCGACGACCTGTGCCAGCTTCTCGGGGTGCCAGATGTCGTCGGCATCCAAGAAGGCCACCAGCGGTGCGGTGGCGTGGCGCAGGGCCCCGGCATTGCGGGCCACGCTGGGGCCCTTGCCGAGGTTGGCGACGAGGCGGATGCGCGGGTTCTGCCAGGCGGCGGAGCGCACAAGGGTCATGGTGGCATCGGTCGAGCCGTCGTCGATGCAGATGGCCTCCCAGTCGGTGAAGCTCTGGCGCAGCAGGCTTTCGAGCGTGGCGAGGATGGTTGCCTCGGCGTTGTAGCAGGGGATGACGATGGAGATGGCGGGCATGGGTCAGACCTTTGCGAAGTGGGGGCGGGCGAAGGCCGCGTGGAGGGCAGGGAGGGAGGCGAGCACCATCACCACGGTGGCGGTGAGCGCGTAGCCGGTGGCGACGGTCAGCAGGCCGAAGGGGGCCAGCGCGGCGGTGTTGAGCATGAGTGCTGCGGTCATCAGCGCGGTCACGCGGAACTCGGCGCCAGCGCGGCCCTGCGCCCGCATCCAGCCGGCGGCGGCGGCCCAGAGGGTGGTGGGGATGGCGACGAGGCAGAGGATCGACACGATCTGCGGCAGCTCCTCCCAGCCCGCGCCCAAGAGCAGCGGCACGTAGACCGGGGCCAGCAGCGCCTGAGCCAGCACGGCGGGGGTGATGAGGCCGAGGCCCAGCATCATCGCCTGGCGCAGCGCCTGCGCCCGGTCGGTACTGGTGCAGAGATGCGGGAAGAGTACGGTGGAGAAGGCGGTGGAGAAGGAGGTGGCGAGGCTGAGGCCCGCGTTGAAGGCCATGAAGTAGAGGCCAAGCGCCTCGGCGCCCATGAGCGTGCCGACGATCAGCTTGTCGGCCTGCATCCTGAGCGCCTTGACCAGTTCCACCCCGAGCACCGCTGCGCCGAAACGAGCGAAAGGCGCGAGTGGTGCCCGGGGGGCGGACGTGTCAGGCGTCCAGGGGTGAAGGCGGCGCATGGCGACGAGCCAGAAGGGCGCTGTGAGCAGACGCGGCAGGATCAGCGCCAAAGCCGAGGGCCAGGCCAGCGCCAGCGCCGCCGACATGAGGTTGGCCGCCACGATCTGGCCGCCGGAGATGGCCGCCGTCTGGCGCAGCTTGCCGGCGCGCATGGCCAGCGCAGTCTGCACCAGCCCGCCGGGCATGAAGAGGTATTCGCCCGCCAGCAGCAGGATCAGCAGCAGGAGGGTAAGGCTGCCGCCCGCGGCATAGAGCGCGAGGCCAACGGTCGATTGCAGCACGAAGAGGCCAAGGCACCAGGCCCAGAAGATCCGGTGGGCGGTGGCGCAGGTCGCCTCCAGCTCATCGTCTGCTGCGGCGATGATGCGCTGGCCGACGCCGTTCTCGGTGAGCGACTTCAGGATGTCGGCCGCCGCGAGAGCCGCCGCCGCCACACCGATCTGCTCGAGATCGAGCGTTCGGGCGACGGCGACGACCACCAACAGCCGCGAGGCCTTGGCAGCAACCTCCGACGCCCCGTAGGCGAGGAGGTTCTGCACGATACGAGATGTTCCGTGAGTGGTAAGCATCTGTCTGGTCCCTTGGCGGTTGGTAACCAAGGTCTACGCCAGCAGGGTGGCGCCGTCTTGTGCGCCCAAGGACAGGCCAAAGGCGCAACAGTTGTGCATCATATCCGGAAGGATAGGGTGGCCGCGCCCGACGCTCTCTCGACCGGGGCGCGGGAAGGCAATAACAATCACTCAACCGCAGGCGACAAGGCGAATGCAGGTATGGTGCAGCTTTACAAGTCTTCCACGGCGCTCGTCGCCGCGCTGGCCCTGACGGCCTGCGCCGCGCTCGATACGCCCGACAATCTCGAACCCGTTGCGCAGGGCGATGCCTATCAGGCGCAGTATCGCGCGCCGGATGTGAGCCGCGACGAGGCGCAGTTTCTGCGCTCGGCCACCCTCAACGCCCAGAAGTGCCGCGCCCCGCGCGGCGGTGCAGGCGGCAAGGGGAGTGGCGTGGCGGCGGCTTCGGCCCTGCGTGGCGAGCGGCTCACCCGCAACGACCTCGTGAACATCCGCGTCGGCGACGACGAGACCTTCAACGGCGATTACGTGGTGTCGCGCGATGGCACGCTGAAGCTGCCCTTCCTTGCGCCGATCCCGGCGCAAGGACGGCTGACCTCGCAGATCGAGGCCGACATTGCCCGCCAGCTCCTCGCCGGAGACTTCTTCTCCGACAGCCCGCGCATCTCGGTGCGCGTCGCCGATTTCGCCTCAGTCACCGTCGGTGTCTCGGGCGCCGTCTTCGAACCCCGCGCCGTGGAAATCGGCGGCGTGCCGGGCGATCAGGTGGACAGTCGTCGCCAGCAGGCGCTGGGCGCCTCCACCGAGGGGCGCAACCTTTCGGCCGCACTGCGGGCGGCAGGGGGCGTGCGGCCCGATGCCGACATTTCCGCCGTCGAGGTGCGCCGGGGCGGCGCGCTCTACACGCTCGACATGCGCGGCGTCTTCGAGGGGCAGAACGCGGTCGATATCATGCTGCTCACCGGCGACGAGGTGAACGTGCCGAGCCGGGGCTGCTTCCAGGAAGACCTGATGCGCCCGAGCCCGATCAGCCCGCCGGGGATTTCGCTGTTCCTCTCCAATCTCACTCAGCCAGCCACGGGCAACGCGCCCTCGGCGATCGGCCGGGAGACCCGCGAGGTGCCCTATGGCACCCGCTACCTGCAAGCGGTGGTGAACACCAACTGCGTGGGCGGGGCGCGGGCGACCAGCGCCAACCGCTCCTCGGTGCTGTTCTCGCGCAACCCGGTGACCAAGGTTTCCGTGGTGATCGAGCGCGACATCGAGAACCTGCTGCGCCGTGCCGACCGCGACGACTACGACCCCTTCCTGCTGCCGGGCGACTCCATCGCCTGCTACGACAGCACGGTCACGAACGTGGGCGAGATCGGGCGGGTGCTGGGGCTGCTGCGGCCCTGAGAGGCCATCAGGGGCGGGGGGCCTTGCGGCGTTCCGCCACCAGGGCGGCGCGGGTCTGCGCCCAGACTTCCGGCAGCGCGTCGATGCCCTTGCACATGCCTTTCGTGTCGCCCGCCTTGGCTGCATCCTCGATGCCCACAAGCGCGGCGCGCAGGGCGACCGCGCCGAGGGTGGCCGCGCTTCCGGCAATCTTGTGGGTGCGCGCGGCGGTGTCGGCAAGGTCGTCGTCGGCCGAGGTTTCGAGGAAGGCGAGATGGGCGTCGACCTCGCTGCCGAAACGGTCCAGCAATCCTCCCATTGCCTCCACCCCGAGCGTGTCGCGCAGCTCGTCGAGGTAGCTGACTGCCACGGCGGGGTTTTCCGCCGCGCGCTCCGGCCTGTCGGCTCCGCTGTGATCGGCCAGCACCCGGTCGAGCGCGGCGCGGGAGAGCGGCTTTGTCACGATGTCGTCCATCCCGTCGGAAAGAAACGCCTCCTGCTCCTCGGCGACCGCGTTGGCGGTGAGGGCGATGATGGGCACGCGGGCGCAGGGGCCATGGCCGGCGCGAATGGCGCGGGTGGCCTCGCGCCCGTCCATCACCGGCATGGAGATGTCCATCAGGATCAGGTCGAAGGGCGCGGTCCCGGCCTTTTCCACCGCCTCGCGCCCGTTGTGGGCGAGGGTCACGGTGTGGCCGGCGGCCTCGAGCATCTCGCGGGCGACCACGCGGTTGATCTCGTTGTCCTCGACCAGAAGCACCTTGCTGGCCATCGCCTTGCTGCGCGGTTTGCGCGCGGCCACCTCCGGCCCCGGCGCGGCAATCGGCTCGACGGGCAGGCGCACCATGAAGCTGCTGCCCACGCCCGCCTCGCTCTCGACCTCGATCGAGCCGCCGAGCGCCTTCACGAAGCGCTGCGCAATGCCGAGGCCAAGGCCGGTGCCGCCGACCTCGCGGTCATAGGAGCTGTCGCCGGTCATGAAGTCGTCGAAGATGTGGGCCTGCAGGCCCGCCTCCATGCCGATGCCGGTGTCGCTGACGGTGATCTGCACTTCGGGATTGTTCGCGCCGCCCAGCTGCTCGGCCTCCACCGTCACGCGACCGCCGCGGGTGAACTTCACCGCGTTGCCGATGATGTTCATCAGCACGTGCTGAAGCCTGTCGCGGTCGGCCCTGATCCAGTCGAGCTGCGGGCCCGACCAGCCCCATTCCAGCGTGGTATCCTGCGCCAGCGCGGCGCCGCTCTGGTTGTCGACGATATCCTGAAGCAGGGTGGAGAGGTTCATCGCCACCGGGCGGAGCTGAAGCTTGCCGGCGTCGTATTTGGTGATGTCGAGCACATCGGAGATGTGGCTCATCAGCAGTTTGCCCGAGGTGTCCATATTCTTGACGTAGCGGGCCTGGCGGGCGCTGAGGCGGGTGTCCTGCATCAACTCCAGATTCCCCAGGAGGCCGTTCAGTGGCGTGCGGATCTCGTGGCTCATGGTGGCGAGGAAATCGGTCTTGGCCTTCTCGCCGGCCAGCGCGCGGTCGCGGGTTTCGACCAGCTCCTGTTCAGCCTGAACCCGGTGCGAGATGTCGCGCAGGAAGGAGATGAAGATGGTGCCGTCGTCGGTTTCGGCGGACTGGATGGCGAACTCGACGGGAAAGACCTCGCCCGACTTGCGCCGCGCCGCCAGCTTGACCCGGCCCTTGCCGACCACGCGCTGCTCGCCGCCATCGCGCATCCGCTGCATCCCGGCATCATGGGCGGCGCGGTACTCCTCGGGCACGATCAACGCGCCGAGGTTGGCCCCCAACGCCTCTTCCGCGGAGTAGCCGAAGATCTGCGTGGCGGCGGCGTTGAAATCGAGCACGGTGCCGGCCTTGTCGATCACGATCACCCCGTCGAGCGCGGTGGAGGTCACGACATTCATCCGCCGCGCGCTTTCGAGCACCTCCCGGCGGCGGCGCACGTTCTGGCGGTTGAGGAAATTCAGGTAAGCGGCGAAGGCGAGCAGGGCCAGCACCAGCACGGTCACGCCTACGGCGAGCTGGGTCAGGGTGACGGCCACGTTGTCGCGCCGCCGGTCGGAATCCACGGCAAAGTAGTTGAGGCCCGAATTCGCCAGCGCACGCACGTTGGGTCGCACCTCTTCCGCACGGGCCTGAAGCTCGGGCACGGAGGCTGCAAGCTCCGCGTCCGGCGCGTCGATGAGCGGGACGGTGCGGTCGAGGAAAGTCTTCACGATCCGCAAGTTGCGCGAGAACTCCGGCTCGGCACGCAGCTCGCTGTAGATCGAGCTCTGCTCCAGCGTGGTGATCCGGCTGTAGAAGATGTCATATTCCCGGCGCAGCGCGCGCAACTCGTCGCCGCCATCCCCCGGCAGCGCGGCGAGGTGGATCTGAAACTCGAGAAACTCCACCTCCGACTGCGACAGGGTCCATTGCACGTTGTCGGAACTGGCCGAATTCAGCAGCCGAAGATCGCGGGCCACATTGATCGAGAGATAGACCAGCGCCGCAAGGCAGAACGCCCCCGCGAGGGCGGAGGCGGTGTAGCGCATGCTTGAGGGGCGGCGGCTGCTTCTGGCCATGCAGGGCTCCTGGGTGTGGCCCGCGCTGGTGGCGCGCGGACCGGTTCAGCCTTAGTCGGTCACGACGATGCGGTCGAGTTGCCAGATGCTGCGGGAATAGATCACCTCGGTGCGATACTCGGCGCTGGCATCATAGGGGTAGATGATCCAGAGCGGGCCCTTGTCGCGCACCGACATCTCGGTGCCGTTCATCCGATAGGCCACGATCGGGCCGCCCTCGACGGCGTCGGTCAGCGGGATCTCGACGGCATAGTCGTTGATCGCCGTGGCGCGCAGCGTGGCACCCTCCATGCCCACCGCCTCTGCCAGCGCCTTCAGCGAGACGCCCTCGAAGGTGTTGGTGCCCTCGGTCCAGATGGTGGTGGTCTCGACGGTTTCGGTGCCGAGTGCCTCGAGCATGGCAAGGTCGAATTGCGCGGTGCCCTCGGCGTTGGTGGTGGCGATCTCGCCCGAGACGGTGAGGATCACTTCGCCTTCCGGGGCGGCCAGCTCCTGCGCGGCAAGCGGCAGGGCGGTGAGCGCGGCGAGGGAGAGCGACTGGATGATTGTGCGCAACATTGGGGTGCTCCTTGGTTTCCTGCGGCAGTCTATGCCACGGATGGCCCGCCCGTCCCAAAGGGTCAGGCGGATAGGGACCTATCCTTTCGGATAGTCGTGGCTCAGGCGACCTGGCGCAGGGTGGCGCTGCGCTCGGCAAGGAAGCCGCGCAGCTCGCCTGCCAGTTCGGCGCGCTCGAGCGCGAAGGCGGCGGTGGCCTGCACGAACCCCTGCACCGAGCCGCAGTCGAACCGCTCGCCCTCGAAGGCGTAGCCGCAGACACCGGCACGGGGAAGGTCGGCGTTGATGGCATCAGTCAGCTGCAACTCGCCGCCAGCGCCGGGCCCGAGGGTTTCGAGCTTGTCGAAGATCGAGGGCTCGAGGATGTAGCGCCCGATCACCGCGCTGGTGGAGGGGGCGACATCGGCGCGCGGCTTCTCGACCATGCCGCGGGCCACGGCGACCCGGCCTTGCCGCTCGGCCACGTCGAGCACGCCATAGGCGGAGACCTTGCTGCGCGGCACGTCCATGGTGGCAACCATGTGCCCGCCGGTGCGGGCGTGGGCCTCGACCATCTGCGCCAGCGCTCCACGGCGGGCGCGGATCACGTCATCGGGCAGAAGCACGGCGAAGGGTGCGTCGCCCACCAGCTTGCGGGCCAGCCGGACGGCGTGGCCGAGGCCGCGCGGGTTGGGCTGGCGCAGGAAGCTTAGGGCGCCTTCGGGCATCCGGGTGCGCTCCAGCGCGGCCAGCGCATCGGCCTTGCCGGCGGCTTCCAGGCGGTGCTCCAGCGCGGCGGCGGTGTCGAAGTAGTCTTCCAGCGCGCCCTTGCCGGCGGCGGTGACGAAGATGAACTCCTCGATCCCGGCCTCGCGGGCCTCATCGATGGCGTATTGGATCAGCGGTCGGTCAACGAGCGGCAGCATCTCCTTCGGGATCGACTTGGTGGCGGGCAGAAAGCGGGTGCCCATTCCGGCGACGGGGAAGACGGCTTTGCGAACGTGGGTCATGGCAGGTGGTCCTTTCGGTGAGCAGGTGAGGTGAGGGGAGGGGGGTCAGTAAGCGCCCCGGCCGCCGAGCACGGCGCCGAAGGTGCGGGCGATGAGGGTGAGGTCGAGCAGCAGGGTGCGCGAGGCGGCGTAGGAAAGGTCCATCTCGACCATCTTGTCGAAGCCGATGGAGGCGCGGCCGGAGACCTGCCACACGCCGGTAAGGCCGGGCTTCACCGCAAGGCGGCCGAGCGCGCGGGCCGGATAGGCCGCCACTTCGGAGGGCAGCGCCGGGCGCGGCCCGACGATGGCCATCTCGCCCTTCAGCACGTTCAGGATCTGCGGCAGCTCGTCGATGGAGAAGCGGCGGATGAAGCGGCCCACGCGGGTCACGCGCGGATCGGCCTTGGACTTGAAGCACACGCCGTCGCGGTCGGAAGTGGCGAGCAGCGCGGCGCGGCGGGCCTCAGCGTCGACGCTCATCGAGCGGAACTTGAACATGGTGAACACGCGGCCATCGCGGCCCACGCGGGTTTGCCTGAAGAACACCGGGCCGCGGCTGTCGGCCTTGATGGCGAGCGCGGTGAGCAGCAGCAGGGGAGAGAGCAGCACGAGGGCCGCGAGCGAAAGGGTCACGTCGAGTGTGCGGCGCTGGAGTGCGGCGAAGCTCTCGGGGCCCCAGGCCTTCAGCGCGGCATGGGCGAGGAAGCTGGCATTGCCTGCGAGGTAGCGCTTGGCAAGGCGGCGCGGCTCCTGCGCCAGCCGCCAGACCCATTCGGCCTTGGCCTTGCGGACCATGGCGGGCGCGCGGGTCACGTTGCCGGCGAGAAAGTCGAAGAGCGCGCCGACGGCCAGCGCGAGCGGCGCGTCGAGCCGCCAGGCATGGCGGTGCAGCCAGAGCTCCTGCATCGGCACGCCGAGAGCGACCAGCACGATGTCGGCGCCGCTGTCGTTGATGGCGTCGACCACGGCATCGGCATCCGCCGCGCCGGCGAAACCATCGCGGGTGCCGGCGATGACAAGCGCGGGAATGCGGGCCTTGAGCGCGGCGGCGGCGGCCTCTGCCGTGCCGGGCGTGCCGCCGAAGAGGTAGACGGACTTGCCCTCAGCCGCCGCTTCTTCCAGCAGCTCGGGCACGAGATCGGTTCCGTTGAGGTTGGCGGTGAGGGCGTGGCCGGTCATCTTGCCAGCCAGCTCCACGCCAATGCCGTCGGGCAGCACCATGTCGGCCCCGGCAACGGCCTCGCGGTAGGCCCGGTTGCGGCGGCGGATGTTGCAGCAATGCGCATTCATGAAGAAGGCGCGGCGGCGGCCCGGGGCGAGCAGGGCGTCGATGGTCTGCGCGGGGGTGGCATCAACAAGGTCGAGGCCGAGCGCGGGCAGCGTGGCGGTGGGCAGGGCCGGGGTGACGGCGGTGTGGGGCGTGTCGAACGTGGCGGCTTTCATCGGGCAAATCCTTCTGGTTCAGGAACTTGCCCTCTTCATGCCCGCCGCCCCCGGCCCGCCTCAACGGAGCGGGAGGAGAGGCGCGCGGCGCTTTGGTTAAGAAACTATTACCAGTGGCGCGACGGCCTATCCGAAGGGGATAGGGACGCTCCGAATGTTCCGCCCCTTTCCGTCCGCCGATGGGTTAGGTATTGGATGAAGCGTTCTACCAGTGCGGAAACCCGGGAGCCTCCGATGCGCGTTCTGATTGCCGATGACCACGACCTACTGCGGGACACGCTGGTGATGTTCCTGCAGAGCCAGGGCGACATCGAAACCGAGACCGCCCCCGACCTGCCCGCCGCACACAAGCTGATCGAAGCCGCCGACGAGCCCTTCGACCTCGTGCTGCTCGACCTCAACATGCCCGGCATGAACGGCCTCGACGGGCTGAAGGCAACGATGGCGCTGGGCGCGGGCCAGCGGGTGGCGCTGCTCTCGGGCGAGGCCACCAAGGAGATCGCCGAAAAGGCGCTGGAGGCCGGCGCGGCAGGCTTCGTGCCCAAGACCCTGCCCGCCAAGTCGATGATCAACGCGGTGAAGTTCATGGCGATGGGCGAGCAATACGCCCCCATCGACTTCATGACCGCCGCCGAGGAGACCCCGACGCACCCGATGGCCGAAAAGCTGACGCCCCGCGAGTTGCAGGTGCTCAAGGGGCTGACCGAGGGCAAATCCAACAAGGAAATCGCCCGCGACCTCGACATCACCGAGCCGACGATCAAGCTGCACATGAAGACCCTCTACCGGAAGGTGGGCGCGTCGAACCGCACCCAGGCGGCACTTATGGCGCGGGAAGCCGGGTTGTTTTGAGAATGGGTGTGGGCGTGGCGCGGCCGCATCGCCCGCTACTCCATGTTTGGCGGGCGGCGTGATGGGTGGGTTCCGATGAGCATTTCGACTAGCGATCCGGCGTCCGGTCAGTGCCTGTGTGGCACAGTGACCTTCGACATATCAGGCGATCTCCAGGGTTTCTTCCTGTGCCATTGCTCGCGCTGCCGCAAGGATACCGGGTCGGCCCATGCGGCAAACCTGTTTTTCGCGTCGGCCCGCCTCAACTGGCCGTCGGGCGAGGAACATATCAGGCATTTCCGGCTTTCCGGGTCGCGCCACGCGAAGTGCTTCTGCACGAAATGCGGTTCCGCGCTGCCATTCGAACAGGCGGAGGATGATGTGGTCGTCGTGCCGGCCGGGTCACTCGACGGTCCGATCGGAATGAAGCCCAGCGCACGCATCTGCTTCTCCAGTCGTGCGGATTGGGACGACGATCTTGCCGCGCTCGAAAAGATCGACGGGCTCCCCGGTTGAGCCGTCATCCCGCGGCGCGCCTGCACGGACGGCCGGCACATAGCCCCTCCTATCCCTACGGATAGCCCAATCGCCCCCGATGCCCCCCGCACCTCCCCGCCCGCGCGGAGGCGGGGCAGGGCCTCTCCCTCTATGGTCCGCCAAGAAGGAGATGCCCGATGACCCTGCAAGATACGTTTCACACCGCCAAACTTGCCCGCAAACGCCGCCTGACCGGCAAGCGCATCCTGCTGGGCGGCCGCATTGGCGATCTGGGCCGCTTCCCCCGCTACCTTGCCTTTGCGCTCATGGGCGGGGCGGCGATTTGGGCGCCGATCACGGGCTACCTGCGCACCGCGCCGCTCACCTTCAAATCTACGGCCTCGCTGATCCTGCCCGGCTCCGGGGCCTCGGCCTCGATGAACCTGAACGGCATCGGGCAGGCCTCCTCCTATGCCAACTCCGCCTTCGCCAGCAACGCGGTGAGCCCGACCGAGACCTACAAGCGCCTTATCGGGGCCGACCGGATCGTGGATGCCGCCGCGGGCGCGATGGGGATGACCCGCCGCGAGTTCGGCGCGCCGCGGATCAACCTCGTCGACCAGACCAGCCTGATCCATGTGGAGATGGCCGGCGGCAGCCCGGAGACGGCTCAGGCACGCGGCGATGCGCTGATCGCGGCCTTCTTCGCCGAGATCGACGCGCTGCGGGCCGACGAGATGGCCACCCGCGAAGACAGCGGGCTGGCCGCGATTTCCGAGTATCGCAGCTCCGTGGCCGCCACCCGGGCCGACATCGCCGCTCTCCAGGGAGAGACCGGCCTTGTCTCGCCCGACCAGTATGATGCGATGGTTGAAGAGACCCGCCAGTTGCAGAGCCGCGTGCGCGACCTCGAGGCGACCCTGAGCGAGAAGAGCCAGAGCGTCGCCGCGCTCGAAGCCACGCTGGGCCTGCCCGCCACGGCCGCCGCCGCAACGCTGAAGCTCTATGCCGACGCCGAGTTCTCCGCCCTCACCGAAGAGGCCGCCAGCCACGCCGCCACGCTGGCGGAGGCCCGCTCCGCCTATGGCGAGGGGCACCCCAAGGTGCAGGTGGCGCGCGGGGCGCAGGCCTCGGCGCAGGCCGCCACCCTGGCCCGCGCCGCTGCGGTGACGGGGCTTGAGCCCACCGCGCTCGCCGCGCTCGATCTCGCCCCCGATGGCGCCCGCGCCGAGCTTCTGGCGCAGCTGGTGCGGATGGAGGCAGAGCGCTCGGGCGCGGCACGTCAGTTGGAAACCCTGTCGGCCCGGCTCGACGCGGAGCTCTCCGCCCAAAAGCGCCTCGCCGCCCCCGCAGCCCGCCTGCAGGACCTGCAACGCGACTTCACCGTGGCCGAGGCCGTCTTTGCCAGCGCCATCGCCCGGACGCAGTCGACCAAGTCCGACGTCTATGCCTCCTACCCGCTGGTGCAGGTGCTCGAAAATCCCTCGCTTCCCGAGAACCCCTCCTCCCCCAACCGCAAGCTGGCGCTGGCCGCAGGCGTTGCGGCGACGTTGATGATGGTCTTCGGCCTCATGCTGGGCTGGATGCGCGGCGCCCTGATCGGCCGCCTCCTCGCGCGCCCGGATGAGCGCACATGACCGGCCTCACCGGCCCCGAGCGGATGGTCTACAAGACCCTCGTGCTCACCTGGCCGTTCTACGCGATAGGCGCGCTCTACGTCGTCGGCCCGGTGCTGGCCTGGCTGCTCGGCGGGCTGGCCGCGCTCTCGCTCTACCTCGGCCCGGCGATGCGCGCCGACCTGCGCCCGACCGGGCCGGTGCCGCCGCTGGTCTGGGCCTGGTTCATCGGCATGGCGGTGATGCTCGTCGCGCTCTGGGTCGGCCACCTCGACTGGGGCCTCGGGCTGAAGCAGACGATCAAGAGCTCCATCGGCTGGGCCAAGGGCTGGGCGCTGCTGGCGCTGTTTCCGCTTGCGGGCGCCGTGCTGCAGATCCGCCGAGAGGTGCTGATCCGGGGCCAATGCGTGGTCGGCGCATGGACGCTGGCCCTCGCGCCCGCGCTGCTCATCGCCCCCTACATCGGCCTGCCCGAGCGCATCTTCACCTCGCCGCTCAAGGCCATCGGCGGGCCGGGTCCGGAGTATTTCAGCGTGTTCCTTTTCACGTGGGACCCGGCAAGCTGGACGCCGCGCTGGCAGTTCTACGCCCCCTGGTCGCCCTTCGCGGCGCTGCTCGGGGTCATCATGGTGCTCTTCGCGCTCGAGGAGAAAGACCGTCGCTGGATGGCGGCGGGCGTGGCGGCGGGGGTGCTGATGATTCTCGCCTCCAAGTCCCGGATGGGTCTGGTCGGGCTGGTCGCCTGCACCGTTGCGCCAAGGATGCTGCCGCTGATCCTGCGCGGCTGGGCCTGGCAGGTGACGGCGGCGCTGACCGCCTCGCTCGCGGTGGTGGGGACCACGCTGGCAACGGTGGCCGGCGATGCGGTGTCCGCCTTCAAGGGCGCCCGTGCCGACAGCACCCGCGTGCGGGAGACCCTGCAGCGGATCGCCCGTGAGAGATGGGAGAACGAGGCCCCATGGTTCGGCCACGGCACCGTCCACCCCGGCTCGCACGCGGTGGAATACATGCCGATCGGCAGCCACCACACCTGGTTCGGCCTGCTCTTCGTGAAAGGCCTGGTCGGGTTCCTCGCCCTGCTGGTGCCCATGGCCTGGCACGTGGCCTTCACCCTGATAGACGCCGCCCGCCACCCGCGCGGAAGACTGCCGCTGGGCATCCTGATGACGATGGTGCTGCTGTCGTTCGGCGAGAACATCGAGATCGAGGCCTACATGCTCTGGCCCGGACTGGTGCTGCTGGGCGTTCACCTGCGCGAAGTAGCGAGGGACCGGGTGGTTTGAGGGGTGGATCAAGTGACATCGCCCCGGTGCCTGCGCCGGCCGCACGATGCGTCGGATACCGCCGGTCAATCTGAAACCTCGGGGGGGTCTGGAGGCGAGTACCGGAATCGAACCGGTGTGCACGGATTTGCAATCCGCTGCGTAACCACTCCGCCAACTCGCCGTCCTTGGGTGGTGCGCCGGGAGGTAGCGGGTTTCGGGAGCTGTTTCAAGAGGTCTCGGAGGGGGTGGCGCGGGGGCAGGGGAGATCCGCAGCCTTCTCGGCTGCACCAGTACCGGCCGGGCAGGGCGGTCGGCGCCTGTTCACCCCGCGCGGCAGGCGGGGGGGGGGCTGTGCACAGAAGCGGCAATACTGTGTGAACCCTGTGCGCATCCGTCGTGTTGCCTCGCCCGGCGTTTCATGGCAATCCTAAGGAAGAGAAGCGAACCGAAGAGTTTACTTTCAATGACCCTATACGACACCCGCCGCACCATGATGGTCGACAACCAGGTCCGTCCCTCGGATGTGACCAAGTTTCCCATCATCGACGCCATGCTGAAAATCAAGCGCGAGGCCTATGTGCCCGACGACAAGCGCGAGGCCGCCTACCTTGGCGAAAACCTCACCATCGCCCCCGGTCGGGTGATGCTGGAGCCGCGCACCTTCGCCAAAATGCTCGACGGGCTCGACGTGAGCCCGACCGACATGGTGCTCGATCTGGGCTGCGGGCTGGGCTACTCCGCCGCGGTCCTGGCCGACCTGGCCGATACCGTGGTTGCGCTCGAAGAGGTCGAGAGCCTCGCCACCGAGGCCGAGGCGATCCTGGCGCGCGAAGAGGTGATGAACGCCGTGGTTCTGACCGGCCCGCTGGCCGAGGGTGCCGCCAAGCACGGGCCCTACGATGTGATCGTGATCGAAGGCGGGGTCGAAACGCTGCCCGAGGCGCTCTCCGAGCAGCTCAAGGAGGGCGGCCGCATTGCCTGCGTGATGATGCAGGGCGGGCTCGGCACGGTGAAGATCGGCACCCGCCAGAACGGGCGCATCGCCTGGCGCTTTGCCTTCAACGCCACCGCACCGGTGCTG
This sequence comes from Oceanicola sp. 502str15, assembly GCF_024105635.1. Lineage (NCBI taxonomy): Bacteria > Pseudomonadati > Pseudomonadota > Alphaproteobacteria > Rhodobacterales > Roseobacteraceae > Oceanicola > Oceanicola sp. 502str15. Next base: position 2,023,928 of record NZ_WYDQ01000001.1, on the reverse strand, counting down.
TCTGGCTTCGAGACGACACGCGAGTTTGCGCTCTGAGCCGCGCGCAGCCTGCCGGTCCGCGGCCGATGCACGGTCTGCACAGATAAGACGAACGGCGCCAGAGAGCGCGAAGAGGCGAGGGCCGAGATGGGATATGTTCAACATCTGCGCAAAGGGCTGACCGGGGTTGCCCTGGCCGGCACCCTTGCCTTCGCACCGCTGGCCGCCGGGGCCGAAACGCTGACCGACGCCCTGATCACCGCCTACCGCCACAGCCATATCCTCGACCAGCAGCGGGCGCTCCTGCGTGCCGCCGATGAGGATGTCGCCATCGCCCTGGCCGACCTGCGGCCGATCATCGCCTTTTCGGCCGGGGCCTCCGCCTCGGCGACCTCCAACTACGAGCTGGGCGCCACCGTCACCCTCTCCGCCTCGATGACCCTGTTCGACAACGGCGCCACGCGGCTTGGTGTCGAGGTCCAGAAGGAGGCGGTGCTGGCGACCCGCGAGGCGCTGGTGAACTACGAGCAGCAGGTGCTTCTGGCCGCGGTGCAGGCCTACATGGATGTCACCTCCGCCTCCGAAAGCCTTGCGCTGGCCCGCTCCAACGTGCGGCTGACCAACCAGCAGCTCCGTGCCGCCCGCGACCGCTTTGAAGTGGGCGAGGTGACCCGCACCGAGGTGGCACAGGCCGAGGCGCAGCTTGCCGCCGCCCGCAGTTCGGAAGCGGCGGCCCAGGGGTCGCTGGAAATTGCGCGCGAGAGCTACCGCGTGGCCGTGGGCAGCTATCCCAACGGTCTGGCCCCGCCGCCTGCGCCGCCCAAGCTACCCGCCTCGGTCGACGCCGCGCAGGCCGTGGCCGTGCGCACCCATCCGCTGATCCGTCAGGCCCAGCACACGGTGGCCGCCACCGAACTCGGGATCAAGCAGGCGCAGGCAGCGATGAAGTTCACCGTCGATACCTCGGCCAACCTCAGCTTCGACGATCAGGGCAATGACCGCTCCAGCTTCGGGCTGACGATGAACCAGCCGATCTACGCCGGTGGCAAGCTGTCGGCCACGCTGCGCAAGGCGCGCAATCAGCATGAGGCCAACCGGGCCGCGCTGTTGAGCACCACCCACAACGTGCAGCAGCTCGTCGGCAACGCATGGGCCAACCTGCGGGTCGCCGTGGCGCAGCTTCAGGCGACCGACCAGCAGATTCGCGCGGCAACCGTCGCTTTCCGCGGTGTGCAGGAAGAGCAGAACCTCGGCGCCGCCACCACGCTCGACGTGCTCGACGCCCAGCAGGACCTGCTCGATGCGCAATCTGCCCGGATTGATGCGCAATCCCAGCAATACGTAGCGCTTTATTCACTTCTTTCTGCGATGGGTCTGTTGACCGTGGAGCATCTGGGCCTGGGCATCCAGACCTATGATCCGGCGGCGTATTACAACGCGGTTAAGTCCGCGCCGGTGCAGCGCTCCAAGCAGGGGCGCCAGCTCGACAAGGTGCTGGAACGTCTGCAGCGCCAGTGATCGGCTGATCCGGGCCCGGCCATTCGGCTGGGATGTTGTGCGCCGCGCTCCAAAAAGTTAACCTTTGACCGGGGAAAAGCTCGTTCGGCCCGGTTCCGGCCCCGTGCCTGTCTGCGTGGCGGGCAGGTCACGGCCTGCGGAAAAGCACGAGCAAACGGGCGAAAACCCCCGCCACCCACGAGAAATTGCGGGATAGGGTGGGGACGTCGCGGCGAGAGGTAGAGATGTCTGATCCGATGTCGAACGTTGAAATAGAGGATGTGCTGTCCTCAATTCGCCGCCTTGTGTCGGAGAATTCCACACGTCCGCGCCCCGGCAGCGCCGACCCTGAGGAGGGCGATGCACCCATGGCCGGCGATGATGCCCTCGTGCTCACCCCCTCGCTGCGAGTCGGGGAGGCGCCCGAGGTGCCTGCGGAGGATCTTGCCGAAGACGAGCCCGAGATTGCCGGAGACGAGCCGGCGCGCGAGGCGGAAGATGCACCGCAACCCGATGAAGAGACCGCGCTCGATGCCTCCTGGGAGGAGGTCGCAGGCGCGGAGAAGCCCGAGGCGAGCGCGCCCGCCGTGGAAGAGCGCACCCCCGAGGCGCTGGAAGCCCGGGTGGCGGGGCTGGAGGCCGCGTTTGACGAGGGCGAGAGCTTTGAGCCCGACGGGTCGGAAGTGACCGACCTTGCGGAAGATTTCGAATGGGAGGAAGACGCCGACGATGACACGGTGATCGACCTTTCGACCGCCGATGTGCCCGCCGGGCGCCTGCATTTCACCCGGATCGAGCCGGAAGAAACAGCGGAAGAGCCCGCCGAAGCGATCGAGGCCGCCGATGAGGCGGCGCCTGTCGAGGAGAGCGCCGCGCCCCAGGCCGACGACGAGCCCGTTCTGGCGGACGCCGAATGGGATGGCAGCGCCGACGACCTCCCCGAAGAGGCCGAGGCCGAAGAGGAATGGCCCGAGCCCGAGGAAGACTGGTCGGCCCCCGACCTGCCGCGCCCCGATGAGGCGGAGAGCGAGGCCGAGGAAATGCCCGAGAGCGCGCCGCCGCTGATGTTCCGCCGGAACCGTGCCGCGCTGCGGGCCGTGGAAGACGTGCCGGAGGCCGATGACGCGCTGGAGGGCTACGTGATCGGCACGGCCTCCCGCAGCGACGAGATCGCCGCTGAGGGCGAGGATGACCCCTGGGACGACGAGACGCCCGCCGACGAGGCCGACAGCGCCCTGATGGACGCCGATTTTGACGAGGCCGCGCTCTCTGCCGCCGTCAACGACCCGAGGGGCCCCACGCTTCTCGATGAGGCCCGGCTGGCCGACCTGGTGGCCGAGGTCGTGCGCGACGAGCTGCGCGGGCGCATGGGCGAGCGCATCACTCAGAACGTCCGCAAGCTGGTGCGTCGCGAGATCGCCCGCGCGTTGGAAACCCGCGGCATCCGCTGAACCGCACCCCCCAAACGAAAAAGCGCCGGCATGGCAACCGGCGCAATTTCAGGGAATTCAAGAGATATGTGGTCTGGATCAGGCGGCTTCGGCCTGTTCAGCGGCCTGGCGACGCTCGCTCTCTTCGCGCGACAGCGCAACAGAGGTGCGAACACCCTTGCCGACAAATTCCATCAGCCCGCCCACGACCCGCTCGTTGGGGTCGATCCCGGCGCAGCTCAGAACTTCACGGCCATCGCGCGACCGCGCCCAGCGGGCGATCTGCTCAGGGCCGTTGCCGTATTTCTTGTCATCCGCAATGGCATCATCCAGAGCAGCAAGGACAACTGCCGCAAAGAGTTTGCGAGCGCGTTGGCCCTGTTCCTGGTTGAAAGCCGTGCCGTCGACAAAGTCAATCATGCGTTTTCCTTGTTTTTCTTGGTCTTGAGGATGTGGCGTGCCGCCGATATAGGAGTGTTTCTCCCCGATTCGATATGCCGCCTAAGTCATGGCAGCTATGCGCTCCGTGCATAACTCTACGTCACCATCCACTGTATCTAGTCGGCTTGTCAGCCCAACAGCGGCAAGATATAGCTCACGCCAAACCGCTTTCAAGATTTTGCCAAGGTTTCGCCACAATGCCGAAAATTAACGGAAACGAAATTCGCCCGGGCAACGTGCTCGAGCACAACGGGGGCCTCTGGGTCGCCGTCAAGGTCGACCACGTGAAGCCCGGCAAGGGCGGCGCCTTTGCCCAGGTCGAGATGAAGAACCTGCGCAACGGCTCCAAGCTCAACGAGCGCTTCCGCTCCGCCGACAAGGTCGAGCGGGTGCGGCTGGAGCAGAAGGACCAGCAATTTCTCTATGAAAACGATGGGATGCTGGTGTTCATGGACAATGACACCTTCGAGCAGATCGAGCTTCCCGCCGACATCCTCGGCGAGCGTCGCCCCTTCCTTCAGGACGGGATGACCATCCAGATCGAGTACCACGAGATGGAGGCGCTGAGCGCGTCGCTGCCGCAGAAAGTCACCTGCAAGGTTGTCGAAACCGAGCCGGTGGTGAAGGGGCAGACCGCCGCCAACAGCTTCAAACCGGCGGTTCTGGACAATGGCGTCAAAGTCATGGTGCCGCCTTTCGTCGGTCAGGATGAAGACATCATCGTGAACACCGAAACCATGGAGTATGCAGAGCGCGCCTGACCTCGGGCGCGGCAACAGTCTGTTTCGTAGAATTTTCGATAGAAAAGGGGCTCCAGCGGGGCCCCTTTTTTCGTTCAGGGAGCCGAGCCGTCCCAAGTGAGCGTCGCGTCACCCGCCTGCAACGGCCCACTCGCGCGATCAAACCGCAGCCAGGCCAGCGCCTCGCCACCCGCTTGGGTGTAGATCACGCCAGCCACCTTCTCGCCCGCGCGGATCTCTGTGCCAACGGGAGCGGCGCCCTCGATCTGCACCCGAACGAGGCCCTTCTTCAGCTCGGTCTTGTGCTTCATCCGGGCGGTCACTTCCTGCCCGACGTAGCAGCCCTTTCGGAAATCCACGCCGTGGAGCCGCTCGAAGCCCACTTCCAGCGGATAGCTTTCGCCCGGCACCAGCTCCACGCCGGTTTCGGGCACCGCATGGGCCACGCGCAGGGCGTCCCATTCGGTGTCATCGCCCGGCGCCCCATTGTAGGCCCGCCAGCCCATCGCCGGATGGCGCGGGTCGGGCAGGGCGCCTTCAGGGGCAGGGCCGGTGCCACGGCTCACGCGCAGGTCGGTTTCTTCCACCGCCACATCGGCGCGCAGCCGATACATCTTCAGTCGCTTGGCCAGGTCTGCGGCCAGCGGAGTTGCAACATCGAGCAGCAGCGCCTCCTCCTCCGGCACAAGGAAGAAATCGGCCAGGTACTTGCCTTGCGGCGTCAGCAGGGCCGCCCAGACGAGCCCGCGCTCCAACCCCTTGAGGTCATTGGTGACGAGGTTCTGCAAAAAGCCGATCCGCTCGGCGCCGGTGATCCGAAAAACAGTGCGTTCCATGGGGGCAGACATAGCGCGTCAGCTCTCCTTGGCGAATTGCAGGTGATACAGCTCGGCATAGGCGCCGCCCTTGGCCAGAAGCTCCTCGTGGCTGCCCTCTTCCACCACCCGTCCGGCCTGCATCACGAGGATCCGGTCGGCGTCGCGCACGGTCGAGAGACGGTGCGCGATGACGAGCGTTGTGCGCCCCTGCGAAAGCTCGTCGAGCGCGCCCTGCACCACGGTTTCGCTCTTGGTATCCAGCGCCGAGGTGGCCTCGTCGAGCAGCAGCACCGGGGCGTCGCGCAAGAGCGCCCGGGCAATCGCCACCCGCTGGCGCTGCCCGCCCGACAGGCTGGAGCCGCGCGGCCCGGCGGGGCTGTCGAGGCCCTCGGGAAAGTCCTTCAGGAAGTCGGTCACATGGGCACCGGCAAGGGCAGAGGCCAGTTGCGCCTCCGGCACCTCGCGGCCCAGCAGGATGTTCTCGCGCAGCGAGTCGTCAAACAGCAGCGCCTCCTGGCTGACCACCGAGAACTGGCTGCGCAGCTCGGGCAGGCCGATCGCGTCAATCGGGGTGCCGCCAAGGGTGATCCGCCCCGAGCGCGGATCAACGAGCCGGGTCAGAAGGTTGAAAACGGTCGACTTTCCGGCGCCAGACGGGCCGACGAGCGCCGTGGTCTCGCCCGCGCGCGCCACCAGCGAAAGCCCGTTCAGCACCGGCGCGTCGCCATAGCTGAGGCGCACGTCGTCAAACACGATGTCGCCCGCGGCGGCGGGTTTGGGCGTGGCCGGCGAGGTCAGCGTGGGCTGCACGTCAAACATCTCGCGCACCCGGCCAAGGCTCACCTTCGCGGCCTGCCACGCTCCGCTGATCTGCCCAAGGCGGCGCAGCGGCTCGAAGGCCAGCGCCATGGCGGTGAAGAAGCTCATGAACTCGCCCACGGTCTTCTCGCCGCCGATGATCTCGCGGCCGCCGTAGATGAGCACCGCGAAAAAGCCGATGCCGGTCATCACGTCGATCAGGGCGGGCACCATGGCGCGGCCGAACTGGTTGCGTATCTCCGCCCCCACACGTTCCGAGGCCAGCCCGTCGAAGCGGCGCGACTGGTAGTCTTCCAGCCGGTTCAGCTTGATCGGGTTGATGCCGTGAAACACCTCGTCGAGCCGCACCGACATGTGCTGCGCCAACTGCCGGTCCTGCGTGGCGGTGCGGTGGATGTAGGCCTGTGCCAGCAGGGTCGGGGCCACCAGCAGGGGGGTGCCGATCAGCGCCACCAGCGTCCACTGCCAGTCGATCCAGAGCACCACGGCCAGCAGCGACACCAGCGCCACCACATCGCGCCCCAGGCCGGTGATGACCACATTGGCCACCTCGCGCACCGCGTTGGTATCATTGGAAACCCGCTCGATCAGCGCGCCCGGCGGGTTTCGTCCGTGCCAGGTGGTGTCGAGCCGCATCAGGTGGGCAACCATCCGGGTCTTCATCACGTAGATCACCCGGCTCGCCACCCGCGCCAGCAGCAGCTTCTGGCCGACCGAGGTGCCGGCGCGGATCAGGAAGATCGCCAGAATGCCGAAGCCCACCGTCCAGAGCGCCCCGCTTTCGCCGGCAATGAAGACCGAGTCGAACATCGGCTTCATCATGTAGCTCAGGAAGCCCAGCATCGAGCCTTCGACCGCCATCAGCAGCCCGCCCGCCACCAGCGCCGGCCAATGCGGCCGCAGGTAGCCCCGCCAGAGCCAGGCGAAGGCGCCGCGCTTGGCGGGCTCGCTCACGCGGCCTCCTTCCGGCTGCGGGCCTCGAAGCTGCGGGCCACCTCGGCGGGGTCATACCGGGTCAGAAACCATTCTTCGGCCCCGATCCCGGTGGCGATATGGTCCGCCTCCCACATGTCGATGATATGGTCGCAGACGCCGGTCTTGGTCCACTTCAGGTGCAGATAGCGCGGCGAGAGGTGCTTGCGGGCCTCCTCGACCGAGGATTTTTCGACAATCAGCTTGTAGAGCACCGAGGCCAGCCCGGCCCGGTCCGCGCCCGATTTGCAATGCATCACGAAGGGCTTGTCGATCGTCTTCAGCGTATGGATGAGGTTCAACATCTCCTCCCTTGTCGCTGGCCGCCTTGCATAAATCTTGGCCACCACGAGGTTGAGCCCAAGCTCGCGGCAGGCCTCCTCCTCGAACAGCCAGGGCGAGAAGCCGCTTTCCTGTCCACGCAGGTTGAGCACCGTGGTGATCCCCATGGCCTTGTACTTTTTCAACCTTTCGGGCCCGGGATGGTTGGAGCGATAGACCCCCTCCGCGACCTTGTCGAAATTGGTCCAGAAGGTGCGCAGCCAGGCGTGATCGAAGAGGTGAAAGTGCCACTTCGCCTGCCGACGCTTCTCGGGCGTCGAGATGTCATCGCCAAAGGAGGTGCGGATCGCCCGCTCCTTGCTCTTCAGCCACTTCTTCAGCCCGTCCAGCATGGGGCTCCTTTCCGTCACGTTTCGCGGGGCATAGCCTTTGCGGCAGGACCAAACAAGCACACGCAGTGTTGACGCCGCGCCCAACCGGCATAAGGTGCCGCCCGATAAACCTCCCCGGAGCACGCCCATGACCCTCGCCAATGGTCGCGAATACCTCGCCATCCCCGGCCCATCTGTGATGCCGGACCGCGTATTGCAAGCCATGCATCGCGCCGCGCCCAACATCTACGAGGGCGCCCTGGCCGACATGGTCGATGCGATGGTGCCCGATCTGAAGGCCGTGGCGCGCACCCGCCACCACGTGGCGATCTACATCTGCAACGGCCATGGGGCCTGGGAGGCGGCGCTGACCAACGTGCTGTCGCGCGGCGACAAGGTGCTGGCGCTTTGCACAGGGCGCTTCACCCATGGCTGGGCCGATGTGGCCGATAAGCTGGGGGCCGACGTGGCCCGACTCGATTTCGGTACACAGGGCACGGTCGACGCCGAGGCCTTCGCCGAGGCGCTGGCCGCCGACAAGGCGCACCAGATCAAGGCCGTGCTCGTCGCCCATGTCGATACCGCCACCTCGATTCGTAACGATATCAAGGCCCTGCGCGACATTCTCGACAAGGCCGGCCACCCCGCGCTGCTCTGCGTCGATTGCATCGCCTCGCTGGCCTGCGACCCCTTCGAGATGGACGCCTGGGGCGCCGACCTGATGGTTGCCGCCTCGCAGAAGGGCCTGATGACCCCGCCGGGGCTCGGCTTCGTCTTCTTCAACGACCGCGCCGATACCGCCCATGCAACCGCCGGCATGGTTTCGCTCTACTGGGACTGGACGCCGCGTTCGCGGCCCGATTTCTTTTACCAATACTTCGGCGGCACCGCGCCCACGCACCACCTGTTCGGGCTGCGCGAGGCGCTGAACATGATCGGCGAGGAGGGGCTGGAAAACGTCTGGGAACGTCATCGCCGCCTGTCCGGCGCCGTCTGGGCCGCCGTCGCCGCATGGGGGCAGGGCGGGCCGCTGCGCTTCAACGTCGAGGATCCTGCCCTGCGCAGCCAGGCCGTGACCGCGCTGTCGATCGGCCGCGAAAACGGCACCCGCCTGCGCAGGTGGCTGATCGAGAACACTGGCGTCACGCTGGGCATCGGCTTGGGCATGTATGCCCGCGACGACCCCGAGGGGAACGGCTATTTCCGGATCGGCCACATGGGCCACCTCAACACCCACATGGTGCTCGGCGCCCTCGGCAGTATCGAGGCCGGCATGATCGCGCTCGAGATCGACCATGGCCGCGGGGCCTTGGAGGCTGCGGCGCGGGCCTGCGCCTGACGGTGCCGCCCGCGGCGGCGGCCTAGCGCCCCAGCCGCGCAATCCCCCGGTCGATCGCCGCGCTCAACAGCGCCACGCCCAGCCATCCCCAGAGGGCGGCCACAAGCATCAGCACCCCGAACAGGCTGAAGCCTGCGCTGACCAGAAAGGCGTTGGTATAGTCTTCAACCCGGCCGACGGGACGGTTGCGCATGGCGGTGACTCCTTGGCTGTCGCCAAGCCTAACCCCGCCTTGTCGCGCAGAAGAGTCTATTTCTCGTGAACGGGTGTCGAGAGCGCGGCAAGCGCCTCCGGCAGCACCTTTTCTAGCCGCGAAAGCTCGGCCTCGGGCGCCGCCGAGATCCGGATGCAGCGGTCCTGCGGTGCCGCGAAGGGCATCCGGATGAACACGCCCCGCCGCCCCAGCTCGGCCACGAGGGCCTTTGCGCGGGCCGCACCGCCGCCGCAGTCGAGGGTCACGAAATTGGTGCAGGAGGGCAGGGGCGTCAGGCCGTTTGCCGCGGCGATCCGGCCGATCCGCCGGCGCGCCGCCTCCACCTCGCCCTGCACCCGCGCCAGATGCGCGGTGTCGGCCAGTGCCGCCAGCGCCCCGGCCTGCGCCACCCGGCCAAGGCCGAAGTGGTTGCGGATCTTGTCGAAGGCGCGGATCAGCTCGGGATGGCCCACACCGTAGCCCACCCGCAGCCCGGCCAGCCCGTAGGCCTTTGAAAAGGTGCGCAAACGAATGATGCCCTCGTCCGAGGGGTCAAGCTCCAGCAGGTCGTCCTCCGGGGCAAATTCCACGTAGGCCTCGTCGAGCACCAGCAGGCAGCCCTCCGGCAGCGCCTCCCGCATCGCGGCCAGCCGCTCGGCGCCATGAAAGCTGCCCATCGGGTTGTCGGGGTTGGCGAGGTAGATGATCTTGGCGTCAACCTCCGCCGCCTTGGCCACCAGCGCCTCGGGGTCTTCGGTGTCGTCGCGGTAGGGCACCTTGTGCAGCACCCCTCCAAAGCCCGCCACGTGGTAGTTGAACGTGGGATAGGCGCCGTCCGAGGTCACAACCGCATCGCCCGGGCCAACCAGCAGCCGGGCGATATAACCCAGCAGCGCGTCGATCCCTTCGCCCGCGATCACCGCCTCGGGGGCCACGCCAAGGTGGCTGCCGAGCGCCCGGCGTAGGTCGTGCACCTCGGGGTCGCCATACATCCACGCGCCCCGCGCCGCCTCGCCGATGGCACGGATCGCCGAGGGCGAGGGCCCAAAGCCGCTCTCGTTCGCCCCAAGGCGCGCATCGAAGGTGCGTCCCCTTGAGCGTTCCTGGGTTTCAGGCCCGACGAAGGGCACGGTGGACGGCAGGCCCTGGGCCAGATCGGTATAACGCGGGTATGTCATGGGGCCGGATTTGCGCTGAAAAACCGCGCCGAGGCAAGAGGGTTGATGGGGCAGGGGTGGCCCCTTAGGTTGGCCGCGCATTGCATGAAAGAGCCCAACCTTGCCCGAGTATCTGACCAGCCCCGAAGGCCGCCGCATCGCCTATCACCGCACCGAGGGCCGGGGGCCGGGGGTGGTCTTTCTGGGTGGCTTCAAGTCCGACATGGGCGGCACGAAGGCGGTGCATCTCGAGGCCTGGGCGCAGGCCCGGGGCCAGGCCTTCCTGCGCTTCGACTACTCCGGCCATGGCGAAAGTTCCGGCGCCTTCACCGAGGGCGCGATCGGCGACTGGGCCGAGGATGCAGCCGCCGCGATCACCACGCTCACCGAGGGCCCGCAGGTGCTGGTGGGCTCCTCCATGGGCGGCTGGATCTCGCTGCTGATGGCGCGACGGCTCGGGGCAAGGCTCGCCGGCCTCGTGACCATCGCCGCCGCGCCGGATTTTACCGAAGACAGCATGTGGGCCGGGTTCTCGACGGCGCAGCGGGCCGAACTGGCCGAAACCGGGCAGGTCGCGCTGCCCTCCGACTACGGCGAGCCCTACATCATCACCCGCCGGCTGATCGAGGAGGGGCGCAACCAGCTCGTGCTGCGCGATCCCCTTCTGCTACCCTATCCGGTGCGGATGCTGCAGGGCACGGCGGATGAGGACGTGTCGCAGGACGTGGCCCTGCGCCTGCTGGCCCACGCCGAGGGCGATGACATCCGCCTGACCCTCGTGAAGGGCGCCGACCACAGGTTTTCGGCCCCGCCCCAGCTTGCCCTGATCGAGCAGGCGCTGGAGGAGGTGCTGGCCGCGCTGCCCCCGGTCGGAGCCCCCTGAGATGCGGCCCTGGCTCCGCTGGACGCTTGCAGTTTTCGCGCTTCTGGCGGTGATCTGGGTGGTCGCGCCCCGTGCTCCGGTGGACACCGAAATCTCCTTCGACCCCACCACGATCGGGCTCGATGTTGATGCCTATCTGGCCCAAGGCGAGCAGCAGTTTTCCGACATCGTGCCCGGGACCGAGAAGCAGGTGATCTGGGCCGGTGAGCCGGGCACCAAAACCCCGCTCGCGGTGATCTATGTCCACGGCTACTCCGCCGCCGCGCCCGAAATCGCCCCGGTGCCGCAGCAGGTGGCAAGGGCGCTCGGGGCCAATCTCTACTTCACCCGCCTCTCCGGGCATGGGCGCAGCGAGGATGCCATGGCCGAGCCGACGGCGGGCGATTGGCTCGAAGACATGGCCGAGACCATGGCCATCGCCGAGCGGATCGGAGAGCGCAGCCTGATCCTCGCCACCTCCACCGGCGCAACCCTGGCCACCTCCATGGCCGCCGCCCACCCCGAGGTCATGTCGCAGGTGGAGGGCATGGTGTTCGTGGCCCCCAACTTCGCCGTCAACTCCCGCGCCGCCTTCCTGCTGCGCGCCCCCTTCGTGCGCCACTGGCTGCCTCTCGTGCTGGGCGAGCGCCGCGGCTTCACCCCGATCAACGAGGCGCAGGCCCGTTACTGGACAGAGCGCTACCCCGTCACCGCGCTCCTGCCGATGGCCGCGCTGGTCCACCATGCGCGTACACTCGACCATGCCCGCATCCCGATCCCGGTGCTGTTCTACTTTTCCGATGAGGATCAGGTCGTCAGCCCCGTGGCCGCCCGCCGGGTCGCGGCCGATTGGGGCGGGCCGGTCACGATCATCAACCCCGAGCTGACGGCGGCAGACGACCCGTGGTCCCACGTCATCGCGGGTGATATCGTCAGCCCCGGCCAGACCGAGGCCGCCGTGGCCGCAATTCTCGATTGGGCCAAGGGCCTCTAAAATCCCGGCCGCCGGTTGTGCCGCCCCCCGGCAGTGACTACCTTGGCTCCACGGGAGAAATTTCTGCTCCCACACCAGCCACAAAATCCATTTCACATGACGAGTGAGTCCCGATGAATCACGAAGCCAAGAAAATCATGCTGCGCACCCTGACCCTTCAGGTCTTGGAAGAATCCACCAAGCTGCACGCGGGCGCCAGCGTCAAGACAACCTCCAGCAAGCACGGCGAGATCATGGCCAAAGTCGAGCGCTGGCAGAAGCAGCTCGAGATGATCCAGCGCGACCTGCGCTCCTCCGAGGGGTTCCTGACCCTGCGCTTCGGCAACCCGCGCAAGCTCGGCTACTCGGAGCGCCAGTCGATGCGTTCGCACAAGGCCAACATCGAAGGCCTGCGCGAGCAGGCGGTGGCGCTGGCCCAAGCGATCGCCGACCTGATGGGCGCCCTCGTTGGCCCCGATCTGGCCTGGGAGCAATTCGCCAAGGCACTGGAAAAGCTGGTGGAAGGCGGCGACGACCTCGGCCTGTCTTCCTTCGACAGCCAGGAATTCACCGCCACGATCCGCCAGCTCGACCCCGACAGCGGCGGCGCGCCGGGCTACACGCCCGCGCCAACCATGATCACCGACATCATCACGCTCTGCCTCGCGATGTACGTGATCCTGACCCGCAAGAAAGACTGACCGCGCCATCGCGTCTGGACGTTCATTATTTGTTCGCTTATCCTGATCCCGTAGTGGCAGGAGGGCAAAATGGACCAGCGGATAAGCCTCATCACCCTCGGGGTGCGCAACCCCGAGGCGGCAGCAGCCTTCTACGAGGCGCTCGGCTGGGCGCGGGTCGAGGCCCCCGACGGGGTCATCGCCTTCGACCTGATCGGCGCCACCCTCGGGCTCTATCCGATCGAGATGCTCGCGCGAGACATGGGCGTGCCGCTGGAGAGCCTCGGCCACGGGGCTGCGACATATTCCTACAACGTGCGCGAAAAGGAGGAGGTGGCCGCTCTGCTCGAGGCCGCCGAGAAGGCCGGGGCGAGGCTGCTCAAGCCCGCGCATGATATCTTCTGGGGCGGTCACATCGGCTACTTCGCCGACCCCGAAGGGCACATCTGGGAGGTCGCCTGGAACCCGCATTCGCCGCTCGGCCCGAAGGGCGAGTTTCAATGGAACGGGGCCGCCTGAGGGCATCGCCCCGCCAGCGCCACCACCTTGCCCGCAGCGGTTTCCCGCCTGCGCCACACGGTCTTGTGCCCTTGCGGCAGCGGGGCCGCGCTTGTAGCCTCCTGCCAAAGCCGCCCTCGCAGAGCGGCGCGAGGCAAGGACAGGCAGCGAATGGCCGACCCGGTAGTATTTCTTCCCGACTTCATGTGCGACGCGCGGGCCTTCTGGCCGCAGATCATGAGCTTTTCCGCCAGCCGCGCGGTGCAGATCGGCTCGGTCGCCCATGCCGACAGCGTCGGCGCGCTCGCCCAGCGGGTGCTCGACGGCGCGCCCAAACGGTTTGCGCTCTGCGGTGTGGGTCTTGGCGGCATGGTCGCGATGGAGGTGCTCAACCGCGCGCCCGACCGGGTGAGCCGGATCGCCCTGATCTCGACGACCGCGCTGACTGAGCCGCCCCATGTGGCCGCCGACCGCGAACCGGGCATCATCGGCGTGCGCAACGGCCGGCTGATCGAGGTGGCCAAGGCCCAGATCGAAGCCGCCGGGGTAGGGGAGGGGCCGCATCGCGGCGAGATCATCGACCTCGTGCTCGACATGGCCGAAGCCCTCGGCCCCGATGTCTTCGTCCGCCAGTCCCGCGCGCTGCAACGCCGTCCTGACCCGCAGCGCACGCTGCGCAAGGCCAAGCAGCCGGTTCTGGTGATGTGCGGCGAGGAAGATCAGCTCCACGAGCCCAAACGCCACGAGTTTCTGGCCGACCTGATCCCCAACGCCGAGCTGAAGGTGATCGCCGGTGCGGGCCACTACATCACGCTGGAGCAGCCCTCCGCCGTGAACCACGCGCTCAAGGATTTTCTCGACGCGCCCCTCGTCCTGAGGTGAGGCGAAGGTGGGTTGGCACCCACCCTACCGCCCATCCGACCCTTGCCGCATGAGGTGGGGGAGGCGCCACCCCGCCAATCGTTACGAGGCTTTCTTCACCGCAGTCGGCTTGCGTTTGCCATGGCGGCAGTTGGCGTCGATGAATTCCAGCACCAGCGGACGGATGTTGTTGCGCCAGCTCCGGCCCGCAAAGATGCCGTAGTGCCCGGCGCCCGGCTCGAGGTGGCTCGCCTTCATCTCGTCGGGCAGGCCGGTGCAGAGGTCCAGCGCGGCAACGCACTGGCCGGGGGCGGAAATATCGTCGTTCGCGCCCTCCACCGTCTTCACGGCCACATCGGTGATCTTCGAGATATCCACCTTCTTGCCGTCGACCACAAAGACGTTCCGGGCAATCTCGCGCTCCTTGAAGATGCGCTCGACAGTGGAGAGATAGAACTCCGCCGTCATGTCCATCACGGCGAGATACTCGTCGTAGAACTTGTTGTGCCGGTCGTTCTCGCTGGCCTCGCCCTTGGCGGTGGCCACGATCTGGTCGAAGAAGGCGGTCGAGTGGGTGTCGGCGTTCATCGCGATAAAGCTCGAGAGCTGTTGCAGCCCCGGATACACCAGACGCCCGGCACCGCGATACTTGAAGCCGACGCGCTGGATCACGTGGCGCTCGAGCTGGCCCATGGTCACCGAGGCGCCGAAGTCGGTCACTTCGGTCGGGGCGGCGCCCGGGTCGATCGGGCCGCCGATGAGGGTGAGCGAGTTGGGCTGCGCCGCCGGGTCTTCCTCGGCGAGGTAGGCGGTGGCCGCCAGCGCGATCGGCGCCGGCTGGCAGACCGCGATCACATGGGTGTCGGGGCCGAGCTTGCGCAAGAAGTCGACGAGATAGAGCGTGTAGTCCTCCACGTCGAACTTGCCTTCGCTCACCGCGATGTCGCGCGCGTTGTGCCAGTCGGTGATGTAGACCTCGCAATCGGGCAGCAGGCTCACCACCGTCGAGCGCAGCAGCGTGGCATAGTGCCCGCTCATCGGGGCAACGAGCAGAACCTTGCGGTGCTTCTCTTCGCGCCCGAGCACGTTGAAGTGGATCAGGTCGCCGAACGGCTTGCTCACCGTGGTCTCGATGTTCACCAGGTGGTCACGGCCGTCTTCGCCGACCACATGGCTGATGTTCCAGTCGGGCTTCAGCACCATGCGGGCAAAGCTCCGCTCGGTCACTTCGCCCCAGGCGGCGGTCATCGCCACAAGCGGATTGGTCGAAAGCCCGAAGGCCGGATAGGAGTAGAGCGCCTTGGCAGATGCGCCAAGCCACTGGTTCGTGATGCGAAGGGTCTCCATCACATCATAGCTCATCATGCTCTTCATTATTCGCGCCTTTCCATGCCTTCAGGCACTCAGATGCCCTCAGGGCAATATGCCGCTTGCCCCTCCCAAGCTTGCGGCGCTACCTTTTAAGAAGAAGTTAGGGGGGAATGCTTACCATGACAACTGACGATACCGACACGCCTGTTGATCCCTCCAAGCTCGAAGAGAACCTGGCGCAGATTGAGGCACTTTCGCAACGTCTCGTCTCCGCCTTGAGCCACCAGCGTCAGGTTGCCCCTTCCCTGCAAGGCCCTTCGCCCGAACTCTATGCCAAGGCGGCAAGTGCCTACTGGCAGGAAATGATGTCGAATCCCTCCAAGATTTTCGAGCAGCAGGTGAGCTACTGGGGCAAGACGCTCAAGCACTACATCGACAGCCAGCAGCAACTGGCCCACGGCAAGTTACAGCCCCCGGCCGACGAATCCGGCACCGATCCGCGCTTTTCCTCGCCCCTCTGGCAGAGCAATCCCTACTTCAACTACATCAAGCAGCAGTATCTCTTCTCCTCCCAGGCCATCGGCAACGCCGTGCAGGGCCTCGAGGGGATGGAGCCCGACGACAAGAAGCGGCTGGAATACTTCTCCAAGCAGATCGTCGACCTGATGGCGCCAACCAACTTTCTGGCCACCAACCCCGAGGCGCTGGAGCGCGCGGTGGAAACCGACGGGCAGAGCCTTGTCGACGGGCTGGAGAACCTGGTGAAGGATCTCGAGGATCACCAGGGCGATTTCGTGGTGAACCTCGCCGACAAGAAGGCCTTCCAGGTGGGCGGCAACATCGGCACCACCGAGGGCGAGGTGGTCTATCGAAACCGGATGTTCGAACTGATTCAATATGCGCCCGCCACCGACGAGCAGTACAAGACCCCGCTCATCATCTTCCCGCCCTGGATCAACAAGTTCTACATCCTCGACCTGAAGCCGCAGAACTCGCTCATCAAGTGGATCACCGAGCAGGGCTACACGCTCTTCGTGGTCAGCTGGGTCAACCCCGATGCGGGCTATGCCGATGTCGGAATGGAAGACTACATCGAAGAGGGCTACCTGACCGCGCTCGAACAGGTGAAGGAGATCACCGGCGAGAAAAAGGTCAACGTGATCGGCTACTGCATCGCCGGCACCACCCTCGCGCTCACCCTCTCCCTGCTCAAGCAGCGCGGCGACAAGAGCGTGAAGAGCGCCACCTTCTTCACCACCCTCACCGACTTTTCCGATCGCGGCGAGGTCGGCGTGTTCCTGACCGATGACTTCGTCGACGGCATCGAGGCCGAGGTGACCGAGAAGGGCTATCTCGACAGCTTCTACATGTCGCGCACCTTCTCCTTCCTGCGCTCCAACGATCTCATCTACCGCCCGGCGATCCGCAGCTACATGATGGGCGAGTCCCCGCCCGCCTTCGACCTTCTGTTCTGGAACGGCGACAGCACCAACCTGCCCGCGAGGATGTCGGTCGAGTATCTGCGCCACCTGTGCCAGAACGACGAGCTTGCCCGCGGCGAGATCGAGCTCTGCGGCACCCGCCTCGCGCTGGCCGATGTCGAGGTGCCGGTCTGCGCCATCGCCTGCGAGACCGATCACATCGCGGCGTGGAAATCGAGCTATCGCGGCGTGCAGCAGATGGGCTCCGCCGACAAGACCTTCATCCTCTCCGAGAGCGGCCACATCGCCGGCATCGTCAATCCGCCGTCGAAAAAGAAGTATGGCCACTACACCAACGAAGACATGCAGGCCGCGCCCGAGGCCTGGCAGGAGG
This sequence comes from Oceanicola sp. 502str15, assembly GCF_024105635.1. Classification (NCBI taxonomy): domain Bacteria; kingdom Pseudomonadati; phylum Pseudomonadota; class Alphaproteobacteria; order Rhodobacterales; family Roseobacteraceae; genus Oceanicola; species Oceanicola sp. 502str15. The sequence continues at coordinate 2,006,890 of NZ_WYDQ01000001.1, read as the reverse complement.
CGGCCACCTTCAACGAAGGCTCGTGGTGGCCCCGGTGGGAAGAGTGGCTGCGCCCGCGCTCGGGCAAGAAGGTGCCCGCCCGTCAGCCGGGCGATTCCACCCACCCCTCGCTGGCCAAGGCGCCGGGAACCTATGTGGTTGAGATCAAGTAGCTGATTTCCCGTTAAAGTTTATTTTTGCTGCAGTGCAGAAAAACTCTTGAAATTCTGCACTGCAGCATGTATCTATCTCCTCGAAGACGCAAACCCCTCGAACGGTGCCCGCCGCACTAAAGGAGACTAGACCAATGGCCAAAGCCACCAACGACATGACCAAGATGATGCAAGACATGATGTCCGCTTTCCCCGTGGACGCCACTGCCATGCAGGACGCTTTCAAATCTTCCGCTGCCCTGGGCGAAAAGCTTTCGTCCGTTGCGCTCGAAGCCGCTTCCATCTCCACCGAGATCTCCTCGAAGTGGACCAAGGAAACCCTCGCCAAAGCCACCGCGCTGACCAAGGTGAAGGACGAGCCCACCGATTACACCAAAGCCATGACCGAGTTCGCTTCGGCCCAGGCCGAGATGACCGCCGAGAACATGGCCGCCTTCGCCGAAGTTGCGAAGAAGGTGCAGATGGAAACCGTCGAGCTGATGCTGGCCGCCGGCAAGGACTTCTCCGAAGAAGCCACCGCCGCCGTCAAGAAAGCCACCTCCGACGTGACCACGGCTGCCAAGAAAGCCGCTGCCGCCAAGTAAGGCCGGCACAAGCTACGCGTCCTCCTTCCTCCCAAAGGACGCGATCATATGGGCGGACCCCCTGGTCCGCCCATTTTCGTTTCCGGCCCGTGGCTTCTAAACGCTTTCATTTTCAGAAATGCTGCACTACGCTCACCTTCGCTGCACCGCAATATGGGGAGAACTTGCATGTCGGACGATAAGGCGCCGCTTCTGATCAAGCGCTACGCAAGCCGGCGGCTCTACAACACCGAAACCTCCGATTACGTGACGCTGGAAGATATCTCCAACTTCATCCGTGACGGGCGCGAAGTGCAGATCGTCGACCTCAAGTCGGGCGATGACCTGACCCGCCAGTATCTCCTCCAGATCATTGCCGAGCACGAGAGCAAGGGCGACAACGTGCTGCCCACCGGCGTGCTGACCGACCTCGTGCGCAGCTACGCCAGCCAGGCGCAATCCGTGGTGCCCCAGTTCCTCGCCGCCTCCTTCGAGATGCTGCAGAACGGGCAGAGCACGATCATGGAGAACATGACCAAGATCAACCCGATGGCCTCGATGCCCGGGTTCGATGCCATGCGCGCCCAGCAGGAGGCCTTCCTCAAGGCCATGACCGGCGGCATGCCCAGCGGCTTCGGCACCTCCGGCCCGGCCCCCGACGACAGCGCCCCCGCCTCGCAGCCCCAGGCGGCCAAGGGCGGCCAGGATCTCGACGAGATCAAGAGCCAGCTCGCCGCGCTGCAGGAACAGCTCTCCAAGCTGGGCAAGTAACCGCAAGCCCACCGATCGGGCGCACCCGCCCGATCGCCCGGCAAAACGGCCGCTCCGAAACGCGCCATGCCTCCCGCACAGGAGCACTCCGCGCAACCTGCGCCGCGACGATCGCGGCCAAAGTCCACCCGTCCTCCGAACAGCCCGGGCCGCGCCCGCACCGATTAACCAAAAATCAAGGTTAACGCGCCGCCCCCAAGGCACCGACCAACCCGCCCATTTTCTTGCTGCAAGTATCTCCGGGGGGTGTGGGGGGCTGGCCCCCCACTCAACGGTGCGAGCCCCCCCGCACGCCCCCTGACCGGTGAAGCGTAGGAGGCTGCCCCCCCAACGCAACCCGCCGCGTCAGGCCACCTCGGCAAACACCTTGCCAAGCGCGCCTTCCAGCTTCTCGAACATCTCCGCCATCTGCCCCTCGGTCATGATGAACGGCGGGCACAGCACAATGCTCTGCCCCAGCGGCCGGCAGATCAGCCCCTCGTCGGTGCAGGCATTCGCGATCCGCTCGCTCACCGAAAGCGCGCCGTCGAACGGCCGCTTGGTCGCCTTGTCGGCCACCGCCTCCAGCGCCCCCATCAGCCCGCGCCCGCGCACCTCGCCGATGTTCGCGTTCTCTCCGATCCGCGCCATGCCTTCCTCGAACAGCGGCGTCAGCTCGCGCACCCGCTCGATCAGCCCCTCGTTCAGGATCACGTCGATTGCCTTCAGCGCAATCGCGCAGCCCACCGGATGTCCGCTCGCCGTGAACCCGTGCGGAAACTCCTCGATCGCCTCGCTTGCCGCCTGCACCCGGTCCGCCAGGTCGGGGCCGAGGATCACCGCGCCCATCGGAAAGAAGCCCGCCGTCAGGCATTTCGACGAGATGATCGCATCGGGCACGAAGCCGTAGCTGTCGCAGCCCCACACCTCGCCGGTCCGCCCGAACCCGCAGATCACCTCATCCGAGATCAACGGAATGCCGTAGGTCCGCAGCACCCGCTGCACCGCCTGAAAATACCCCTCGGGCGCCGGAATGACCCCGCCCGCGCCCAGCACCGGCTCGGCAAAGAAGCCGGCGATGGTCTCGGCCCCCTCGGCCTGGATCACCTCTTCCAGCTCCTGCGCCAGCCGCTGCGAAAAATCCTCCTCGCTCTCGCCGGGCCGCGCCTCGCGCCAGTAGTGCGGGCAGGTCAGGTGGATGAACCCGGGCAGGGGCAGCCCGAAGACCTCGTTGTAGGGCTTGCCCGTCATCGAGGCGCTCACCGCCGTCACCCCGTGATAGGCGCCCTTGCGGGTCAGGATCTTGCGCTTCTCGGGCTGGCCCTCGGCCCCGGCCAGGAACCAGAGCATCTTGACCATCGTGTCATTCGCCTCGCTCCCCGAGTTGGTGTAGAACACCCGCCCCCGGTCGAACGGCGACACCTCCACCAGCTTCTCCGAGAGCATCACCGTCTGGTCGCTCATCCGGCCGAAAAAGGCGTGATAGCCCGGAAACTTCGCATAGGCCGCCTGCGCCGCCTCGGTCAGCCCGGGGTGGTCGAACCCGGCCACCATGTTCCAGAGCCCGGAGTTCGCATCGAGGTAGCGCCGCCCGTTCACATCCACCACATAGGGGCCTTCGCCATGGGTCAGCACCACGGTGCCGCGCTTGTGGATGGTGGGCAGATCGGTGAAGCCATAGAGGGTGGCGGCCTCGGCGCGGGCCTCCCAGCTTTGCGGTGTGTTCATGGTGCCTCCTCAGGCGGATGACGGGCCGCCATCGGGGGCAGGGCCGCGTCGAAATAGATGACATGATCGGACAGAAAGCTTTCAGCTTCGTCAAGCCGAGCGGCCAGAAAGCGCGCCTCCTCCGGATGTCACGTGCTGGCACGACTCGACCGCTCTGCGCAAGGGCATGGGCGGCGAACCTCGGGCTTTCTCCTCCTCGCCGCAGAGCCTGACTCAGTTGCCCTCGCGCGGCAATGGCCATAGCGTGCGCCCCATTCAAGGAGCCCGCCCATGCCCGACAAGACAGGCCGCATCACCCTCTGGCAGGTCGAGGTCTTTCTCGCCACCGCCGAGGAGGGGGCCGTATCCGCGGCGGCGCGGCGGCTCGGGGCCTCGGCCTCTGCGGTCAGCCAGCAGCTCACCTCGCTGGAGGCCGCGCTGGGCACCCCGATCATGGACCGCTCCACCCGCCCGGTCTCGCTGACCCCGGCAGGGGAGGCGCTCAAGCGGCGGGCACAGAACATCCTCAACGAGGCGGCGGCGGCGCGGGCCGAGATCGCCGGCGGCGACATGGCCGCGCTCACCTCGCTGCGCCTCGGCATGATCGAGGATTTCGACGCCGACGTGACGCCCCGCCTGCTCCGCTCCATGGCCGGCGAGCTGCAGAGCTGCCAGTTCCTGCTCGAAACCGGCGCCTCCCACCGCCTCTTCGACCTGCTCGACATGCGCGCGCTCGACGTGATCGTCGCCGCCGACATCGGTGCCGCGGCAGGCTGGATGGAGGTGCACCCGCTGATGTCCGAGCCCTTCGTCGTGGCCGCCCCGCCCGGCGCGGTCGACCCGGGCGGCGATGTGGCCGCGCAGCTCCAGAAGCTCCCGCTGATCCAATATACCCAGCGCCACCTGATGGGCCGCACCATCGCCGACCATCTGGCCCGGCAGAACCTGCGCCTGTCACACCGCTTCGAGCTGGACAGCTACCACGCCATCATGGCGCTGGTGGCCGAAGGGGCAGGGTGGACGATCCTCACGCCCCTCGCGCTGGCCCGCGCCCACCGCTTCCAGCAGAGCGCCGACATCCTGCCGCTGCCCTTCGCGCCGCTTTCGCGTACCATCTCCCTGAATGCCCGCGCCGGGGTGCTGGGCGAAATGCCCGCCCGCATGGCAGCCAAGCTCCGCCCGCTGATCGGCGAACTGATCGTCACCCCCTCGGTCGAGCGAATGCCCTGGCTCGAGGACGGGCTTAAGCTGATGTAACCCACCGTCATCCTCGGGCTCGACCCGAGGATCTCCCGCATAACAAGAAGCGCGGCCGAAAACCGGAGATCCCCGGGTCAAGCCCGAGGATGGCGGCGCGACCCTACTCGGCCGCGATCGCGCCCTTCACCTGGCTCGCCGCACCCACCAGCGCATCGGAGATGTAGTCCAACTCCGCATCGGTCAGCCGCGCCGGCAGCCGCACGTCGCAGGCCCGCATCAGCATCGCCCGCGTCTGCGGCAGCTCGGGCACCGGCCCGAGGAACTGCCAGTTCCAGAACGCCCGCGCATTGTCTTCGCTCATCCCGAAGACCTGCACCTTCACGCCCCGCGCCGCGCTCGCCTCGGCAAAGGCCTTCACCTCGGCATCGGACAGGCCGACAAGGTTGAACTGGATCGAATCCGGCGCCCGCAGCTCGCCCTCCAGCGGCGGGGGCACGTCGAGCCATGCGCTCAGGTTCAGCGCCGCGGCCACCCGGTCATGCCCGGCGCGGCCATCGCGAACACGGCGGGCCACCTCGGGCAGCTGCGGGCGGATGACGGCGGCCGAAAGGTTCTGCATCCGCATGTTGTAGAGCGGCAGGCGGTTCTGCCAGGTGCGGTAATGCGCCTCCAGCCCCATGTTCTTCTTCCAGGCGTGCTCATAGGCGCCGCTCATGATGACGGCGCGGGCGACCAGCTCGGCATCATCGGTGATCAGGATGCCCCCCTCACCGGCATTCACCAGCTTGTAGCTCTGGAAGCTGAAACAGCCGATCTTGCCGATGGTGCCAATCTTGCGGCCCTTCCAGACCGTGCCCAGCGAATGCGCCGCGTCTTCCAGCACCGGAATGCCGGCGGCATCGGCGAGCGCCATGATCGCATCCATGTCCGAGGTATGGCCGCGCATGTGGCTGATGAGCACGGCATCGACGCCCGGCAGCTTGGCGGCGAAATCTTCCATGTCGACGCGGTAGTTGCTGCCCACCTCGCACAGCACCGCCTCGCAATCGGCGTGAACCACGGCGGAGGGGACGGCGGCGAAGGTGAACGCGGGGATCAGCACCTTGGCGCCCCGCGGCAGGTCGAGTGCCTTCAGCGACAGGAACAGCGCGGCAGAGCAGGAGGAGACGGCCAGCGCATATTTCGAGCCCATCAGCTCGGCAAATTCCTGCTCGAGCAGGGCGACGGGCGCGTTTTCCGGCGCGGTGTAGCGGAACAGGTCGCCGCTGGCGAGCAGCCGGTCAATCTCGGCCCGCGCGGCCTCGGGGATGGGTTCGGCGTCGTAGACGTTGGGAGCCTGTGTCATGGTCTGCTCTCCTCTTTCAGCTTTTCTGAAATGCTCTTTCAGGAATTATGTAGCTGAAAGCGATCCGCCGCCCAAGTGAAATTTCGATAACAGAGTCGTGGGTAGGAAGATGTTCTGCCAGAAGCCGGGCAGGGCGGCGCTGCCGGGCGCGCGCCGGGCAGGCCCTACACCCCGAGCCGGTCGCGCATCGCATACCACATCATCGCCGCCGTGGTGATCGGCGTGCGCAGCAGCGGCCCGCCGGGGAAGGGCGGGGCAGGGAGCCGGGCCATCAGGTCGAAATCCGCCGCATCGCCGCCCACCGCGCGGGCCATGATCTCGCCCGCCTTGCTCGCCAGCGCCACCCCGTGCCCCGAATATCCGCCGGCGGCCATCACCCCGGGCGCAACCCGCATGAACGCCGGCACCCGCTTCACCGTGATCCCCAGCGTGCCGCCCCAACCATGGGTGATCCTCACGCCCTCAAGCTGCGGAAACACCTGCTCCAGCGGCTTTCTCACCTTGGCGGCAATATCGGCCGGAAACTTGTAGCCATAGCTCTCGCCGCCGCCAAAGATCAGCCGCCCGTCCCCCGAAAGCCGGAAGTAGTTGATGACAAACTTGCTGTCGGCCACCGCCACGTTCTTCGGCATCACCTCCGCCGCCCGCGCGCCCAGCGGCTCGGTTGCCACCACGTAGTTGTTGATCGGCATGACCCGCGCCTGAACCTTCGGCGCCAGCCCCTCCATGTAGCCGTTGCAGCCCAAAATCACATGGTCCGCCAACACCCGCCCGCGATCGGTTGCCACCAGCACCTTGCCGCCCTCCGGCGCAACCCGGTGCACTTCGCTCATCTCGTGCAACGCGGCCCCCGCCGCCACCGCGCCGCGCGCGAGGCCGAAGGCATAGGCCAGCGGATGGATGTGCCCGGCCGTCCAGTCCACCACACCGCCCCTGTAGGCCTCGCTGGCCACGAAGCCGCGCACGCCGGGGGTGTCGAGCACCTCCAGCGTGTCATGGCCGTACTCGCGGCGCAGAAACTCGGCATAGCCCGCCGCCTCCCGCGCCTCACCCTCCTGCCAGAAGCTGTGCAGCACGCCGGGCTGCCAATCGGCCTCGGGCGCAAGCTCCTCCACCAGCTTGCGCACCAGCGCCACCGCCTCCAGCCCAATCCGCCAGTAGCCCTCTGCGGCCTGCCGCCCCAGCTTCGATTCCAGCGCGTCCTGATGCATGTTCAGCCCCGGCGCGACCTGCCCGCCGTTGCGCCCCGAGGCGCCCCAGCCAACCCGCTGTGCCTCTACCAGCACCACCTTCGCCCCGGCCCGCGCCAGATGCAGCGCCGCCGACAGCCCGGTAAACCCGCCGCCCACCACGGCCACATCGGCCGTGACCTCGCCCTTCAGCGCGGGGTAGGGGCCGGGGGCCTCGGCGCTGGCGGCGTACCAACTGCCGGTGTGCTCCCCGCGCGTTCCGTTGGCGTAGAGCAGCCTCATACGTTCAGCAGCAGGTGCTCACGCTCCCATGGCGAGATCACCTGCATGAAACCCTTGTATTCCAAGCGCTTGACCGCGAGGTAGACCTTGGCAAACTCCTCGCCCAACACTTCCTTCAGCGCCGTGTCGGCATCAAACAGCTCCAGCGCCTCACCCAGCGTCGTGGGCACCTCCGCCTCTGCCGTGTAGGCCTCCGAGGTCGCTTCGGCCCGGGGCGGGAGCTTTTCCCGCAGGCCGAGCAGCCCGCAGGCCAGCGAGGCGGCGATGCCGAGGTAGGGGTTGCAATCCATCCCCGGCAGGCGGTTCTCGATCCGCCGCGCCTCGGGCCCGGAGACCGGCACGCGCAGGCCCGTGGTGCGGTTGTCGCGGCCCCACTCGAGGTTGATCGGCGCGGAGTAGTCGGGCACGTAGCGGCGGTAGCTGTTGACGTAGGGCGCAATCACGGCAATCGCGCTGGGCATGTAGCGCTGGAGCCCGCTGATGAAGTGGCCAAAGGCCTCGCTCTCGATGCCGTTCGCGTCCGAAAAGATGTTCGCACCCGTCTTCGCATCCACCACCGAATGGTGAATGTGCATCGCGCTGCCCGGCTCGTCCTGAATCGGCTTGGCCATGAAGGTCGCATAGCAGTCGTGCCGGAAGGCGGCCTCGCGGATCATCCGCTTGAAGTAGAAGATCTCGTCGGCCAGCAGCACCGGGTCGCCATGGCGCATGTTCATCTCGATCTGGCCCGCGCCGCCCTCCTGAAGGATGCCGTCGATCTCGAAGCCCATGGCCTCGGCAAAATCATAGATGTCGTCGATCACCGTGCCGTATTCGTCGATCGCGGCCATCGAATAGGCCTGACGGGCAGCGGCGCGGCGGCCGGTCCGGCCCATCGGCGGCTCGATCTCGTGGCCGGGGTCGATGTTGGGGGCAACGAGGTAGAATTCCATCTCCGGCGCCACCACCGGCGTCAGCCCCAGCTCCTCGTAGAGCGCCACCACCTTCTTGAGCACGTTGCGCGGGGCCACCGGCACCGGGTTGCCCTGCTGGTCGTTGATGTCGTGGATCACCTGAAGCGTGATGTCGGCAGTCCAGGGCGCCGCCGTGGCGGTGGCATAATCGGGGGTCAGCACCATGTCGGGCTCGGTGAAGGGCTGATCTTCGAGGTCTGCCCATTCGCCGGTGATGGTCTGCTGAAAGATCGAGTTCGGCAGGTAGAAGTGGCTCTGCCGGGCAAACTTGGAGGCCGGAGCCGCCTTGCCCCGCGCCACGCCGGCCAGATCGCCCACGATGCACTCCACCTCGTCCAGCCTGCGGCCATCGAGGTAGGCACGGGCGGCCTCGGGCAGATGCTCACGGAAATCGTTCATTCAGGGCTCTCCTGCCACTCGCGCTTCGCTTTGAAAAAATCCGCAATGTCATTGCCAAGGCGGGCGTTGTCGACCGGCGCATCCAGCGCCTTCTGCGCATAGGCCAGCCGTGCCTCGGGCACAGCGGCCCCGCGCACGTTGATCAGGCCCTGCATCATCTCGCGGCCAAACTCGGGGTGCGCCTGCACGCTCAGCACCCGGTCGCCATACATCAGCGCCGCATGGTCGCAGAACTTGTTGGCCGAAATGGTCGAGGCCTCCTTCGGTGGCTCGATCACCTGGTCCTGATGCCAGGCGTTCAGCGCCACAACTTCGTTGCCCCAGGTGTATTCCATCCGGCCCACGCCCCAGCCCTTGTCGCTCTTCTCGACCTTGCCACCAAGCGCCTGCGCGATGATCTGATGGCCAAAGCAGATGCCCACCAGCGGCTTGGGCGCAAGGTAGATCGCCCGGATGATCTGCTCCAGCGGCTCGATCCACGGATGATCCTCATAAACACCGTAGCGCGAGCCGGTGATCAGCCAGCCATCGGCGGCGTCGATCGAATTTGGAAACTCCATGTCGCAAACCGCCCAGTTGGCGAAGTCAAAGCCATGGCCCGCCAGCAGCTTCTCGAACATGGCAGGGTAGTCGCCCACATGGGGCTGAAGCTCGGGCGGGCAGTGGCCGCATTGCAGAATGCCGATGAGCATGGGGGCCTCCTATTAGTTGGGAGCGACGGTATTCTTCGGCGCTCAGGGCCGCAAGCGGTGTTGGTGGGCCGTCGTTACAAGCGCGTCCCTGCACGGATTCAAGCCGAAGGCGCCGTGCAGCGCCGTCCCGTCCCCCGGGGCGGCGCTTCGGTGATGCAAGCTCTTCCCTCGAAGGTCAGATGACCACTGCTCCATAAAATGCCCCTGACGTCCGTTGTATGCGCCACCCCACGGGACGGCGCTGCACGGCTCGCGCTCAGCTCACACCGTTTCCAGACAGAGCAGCACCAGATCGTCCCGCGCCAGCCCCTCGCAACGTTTCAGCTCCTGCCGCTTGGTGCGGGTGAAGCAGTCGATCAGCCGGGGGTGGAAGATCTCGGCAATCTCCGGGCTCTCGTCGAAGGCATCTATCGCGCTCTCCCAATCGGTCGGAAGTTGCGGCAGGTCCTGCTCGTAGGCATTGCCCTTGATCGGCTCGGGCGGTACCGCGCCCGCCTCCATCCCGTTCATCGCGGCCCCGAGCACGGCGGCCAGATGCAGGAAGGGGTTCGCATCGCCCCCGGCAACCCGGTGCTCGATCCGCCGCGCCTTGCCCGGCGCCGCCGGAATGCGGATCGCGGCGGTGCGGTTCTCATAGGCCCAGCTTGCCTGAACCGGGGCATGGGCGCCGGGCACCAGCCGCTCGTAGCTGTTGGCGTGGGGCGCGAAGATCAGCATGGAGGAGGGCAGGGCGGCAAGGCACCCGGCCACGGCACTGCGCAGCAGATCGTTGCCCTGCTCCGAGCCATCGTCGAACACGTTGCGCCCCTCTTCGTCGAGCACCGAGAAATGCACATGCAGCCCGTTGCCGGTGTCATCCTCGAAAGGCTTGGCCATGAAGCTCGCAGCCATGTCATGCCGCCGCGCCAGCCCCCGCGCGAGCTGTTTGAAGGCCCATGCGCTCTCGGCGGCGCGGCTGGCCTCCTCATGGGTCAGCGACAGCTCGAACTGCCCCACCCCGGCCTCCGAAATCGCCGCCTCTGCCGGAATGCCCATGGCCTCGCAGCCATCGTAGAGATCGGTGAAGAAATCATCGAAGGCATCAAGCCCCAGCAGCGAATTCACATCCGCCCGCCGCACCCTGCGCCCCGTGCGCGGGCTGATCGGCGCGGCCAGCGTACCGTCGACATCATCGAGCAGATGAAACTCCATCTCGAAGGCCGCCTCCACCCGCCAGCCCTTCGCCGCGTAGCGCTCCAGCACCCGCCCCAGCGCCCGCTGCGGGCAGCCCTCGAAGGGCGCGCCATCCTGCAGGTGCATCCGCATCAGCCACAGCTCGCTCGGCCGGTCGATCCACGGCAGCGCCAGCGGCCCGCGCGGCGAGGGGCGCAGCACGCCGTCCCGATCACCGCTCTTGAAGACCAGCGGGCTGTCGGCAATGTCCTCGCCCCAGAGATCTACGTTGAGCACGCTCAAAGGCAGCCGCGCCACCCCGCTCTCCAGCTTCTCCGCATAGCTCGCAGGCACCCGCTTTCCCCGCGCCTGACCGTTCAGGTCAACCGCGCCAAACCGTATCGTCTCGCTCATCGGATCAACTGCGGCCTCAGCTTGAATTTCACCCGGCGCTCCTGCGGCAGATGCCGGTTCAGCCGCCGCCCGATCACCGTGTAGACCCCGATGATGCAGAGCGTCAGCAGGATGAAATAGAAGGCGAGGATCGGGTAGGGGATGAAGGGGTTGAAGGTCTTGTCGGCAAAGTAGCTGGCATAATAAAGCGCATCTCCCGCCTGCTGGCGTGCCGGAAACCCGCTGAAAAACACCAGCGTCGTTGTGTGAAACAGAAAGATCGCCTCATTGGTATAGGCCGGCCAACCGAGCCGCAGCATGGTGGGAAAGGTGATGCGCCGGAACCGGTGCCAGCCGCTCAGCCCATAGGCATCCGCCGCCTCGATATCGCCCTTGGGGATCGAACGCAGCGCGCCATAGAAGATCTCGCCCGAATAGGCCGAGGTGTTCAGGAACAGCACGATCACCGCCCCCAGCCAGGCCGAGGTGAAGGCATCGAAGAAGGCGTATTGGCTCTTCAGCGACAGGAAGGCGAAATAGGCGAAGAAACATTGGATGAAGAAGGGCGTGCCCCGGAAGATCAGGATGAACCACTCCGCTGGCTTGCGTAGCCAGGGGTTGGCCGAGGCCTTCCCCAGCGCCACCACGATCGCCAGAAAGAACCCCGAGCAGAGCGCCACGAGGCCAAAGTAGACGTTCCAGAACAGCCCCGAGCCGATCAGCACGAAATGCTGGCACAGCGTGAAGTCACTGCGCGGCAAGAGCCGCTCGCCATAGCCCAGCGAGCGGAAGGCGTAATCGGCGATGGTTTCTGCGCAACTCATGCCCGGGGCCTCCTCAGGAGGCACCGCGTGCGCGAAAGCGGTCGCGTAGCGACTGCGTGCGGCACCCGGTTGCATTTTGAGCGCTCCGTCATGCGTTTGCCTTCCTCTGTGCTTCCCCGGCAGCCGTGGCCTGCCCGCGCGAAAGCCGCGCATTCAGCCGCCGCAGCACCACCTCCGAGATCCGGGTGAAGCCGAGATAGAAGACCAGCAGCGCGAGGAAGTACCACATCCGCCAGTCACCATGCGGATAGTCCGAGAAGCGCGCCGTCTTGGTTCCGCCCAGCTCCCGCGCCCAGTAGACGATATCCTCGATCCCGAGCAGGAACAGCAGCGGCGTGGCCTTGATCAGCACCATCCAGGTGTTCGAAAGGCCCGGCAGCGCATAAACCCACATCTGCGGAACCATCACCCGCCAGAAGGCCTGACGCCGACTCATGCCATAGGCTTCGGCGGTTTCCATCTGCGCCCGCGGCACCGCCTTCATCGCCCCGAAAATCACGTTGGCCGCAAAGGCCCCGAAGACGATGGCAAAGGTCAGCACCGCCAGCAGAAAGCCATAGCTCTCATGCTGCCACTCCGGCGCAGTGCCCAGCGGCAGCTTCGCGGCGGGGCAGACCAGAAAATCGCTGCCCTGACGGATCGGCTCGGTCCACTCCGGGCATTTGATCTTGTGACGCGCCCACTCGAAGCCCTGATCGAGCGCGATCACGAAAAACAGGAAGAAGGCCACATCCGGCACGCCCCGGACGACCGAGATATAGCCCTTGCCGATCCAGCGCAGCGGCGCGATCAGCGAGCGGGCGGCCATGGCCCCCAGAAAGCCCATCAGCAGGGCAGAAGGGGCGGCCAGCGCCAGCAGCAGCAGCACCTTTCCGAAGGCGGCATAGAAAGAATAGTGCACCCCGGTCGTGAGGTAGCAACTCAGCCATGTCAGGCCGCTCAGCGCTTCGGGATCGGTGCAATATTCAAACATGGGGACGGGGTGGGGCGGCCCTTGCGGCGGGCCGCCCCCTGTCTTTCAGGCTTATTCGTAAACCTGGGCGTCGTCGCCGAACCACTTCACGATCATCGTGTTCAGCGATCCGTCTTCCTTCATCGAGGAGATGGCGGCATCGAGCTTTTCCTTCAGCTCGCCATCGCTCTCGCGCAGGCCCACGCCCACACCGCCACCCAGCGGCACGTCATCGCCCACGAACATCAACTCGGCGTTCTCTTCCACCAGCGGCACGAGGTAGTCCTTGTCGGCAAAGACGGCATCGGCCTCGCCGTTGCGCACGGCGGCCACGGTCTCTTCGGGGGTGGCGAACTCGAGGAGGGTCGCGCCGCCGTCGGCCACATGGGCGGCCTGGATGGTGGCGGTCTGCGCGGCAATCACGCCGCCCTCAAGATCCACGTCCTCGGAGGCAGCGGCATAGGCGCTGTTGGAGGGCGGGGTGTAGTTCTGGGTGAAGTCGATCACCTCGTCACGCTCAGGCGTGATGCTCATGCCGGCCATGATGATGTCGTAGTTGCCGGACACGAGGTTGGGGATGATGCTGTCCCAGTCGTTCTTGACCCACTCGCAGGTCAGCTCGGCGCGCACGCAGAGCTCGTCGCCCAGCTCCTTCTCGAAGCCGTCGATCTCGCCGGCATCATTGATGAAGTTGAACGGCGCATAGGCGCCCTCGGTGCCGATCCGCACCGTCATCGCGTGGCTTTCGGCAAGTGCCGCGCCCGCGGTCAGGGCCAGGGCGGTGCCCAGCGTAAGGATGGATTTCATCATTGGATTTCTCCCGTTGGTCCTTGTTTTGGTTGTTTATTCCGTGCCGTCCCCGGCCTGGAACCACTTGTCTGTCATCGCCGCGATGCTGCCATCGGCAAGCATCTCGGCAATGGCGGAATCGAATGTTTCGCGCAGCGCCACGTCTTCTTTGCGGAAGGCGGCTGCGGTGTCGCCCGAGGGGATGCCGAAGGTCTCGGCCAGCTCGACCCTGCCGCCGGCGTTGCGAGCCACACCGGCCAGAAAGGCCTCTGGCCCCATCACCTCGTCGACCCGGCCGGCAAAGAGCGCCTCAACGGCGGCCACCAGCGTGGGGTAGGTCGAGACCCGCAACTCCATCGCCCGCGCCCAGTCTTCGTGAATCGTCGCGCCCTGTACGCCGACCCGGGGCAGGTCTGAGGTCGCCTCGCCGCTGCGCACCAGAATGGCCGAGGCCGCGTTGCTGCCGGTCTCGTAGCCGAGCGAAAAGGCCACCCTTCGGGCCCGCTCGGCGGTCACGGCCATCCCGGCCATCACCACGTCGTATTTTCCGTCGAGCAGATTGGGCAGGATGCTCTCCCAATCGTTCACCACCCATTTGCACTCCAGCCCGCTGCGGCGGCAGATCTCGTTGCCGAGTTCTATGTCGAACCCCCGCAGCTCGCCCGCCCGGTCGCGGAAGGTATAGGGCGGAAAGGCGGCTTCGGTGCCGATCCGCACCTCCTGCGCAAGCGCGCCCGCATCGGCGCCGAGGCCCGAGACAACCGCCGCGAGGGCGGCAAGGGCAAGGCGCAGCCCGCGCATCAGGCCATCTCGCCGGAATGCGACAGGAACTGGCGCAGCCGCTCCGATTTCGGGGCGCCGAACAGCTCCGCCGGTGCGCCCTCTTCCTCCACCAGACCCTTGTGCAGAAACAGCACATGGTCGCTCACATCCCGCGCCATCCGCATGTCATGCGTCACCAGCAACATGGTCCGGCCTTCTTCGGCCAGAGCCTTGATAACCTTGACGACTTCCTGCTCCAGCTCGGGGTCGAGCGCCGAGGTCGGCTCGTCGAACAGCAGCGCCTCGGGCTCCATCGCCAGCGCGCGCGCAATTGCGGCCCGCTGCTGCTGCCCGCCCGAAAGCTGGGCCGGGTAAACATCGGCCTTGTCGCCGATGCCGACCTTGTCGAGATAGCCGCGCGCGGCGGCCTCCACCTCTGCCTTGTCGCGCTTGAGCACCGTCACCGGCGCTTCCATCACGTTCTGCAGAATGGTCATGTGGGACCAGAGGTTGAACTGCTGAAACACCATGCTGAGGTTGGTGCGGATCCGCAGAACCTGCTTTGAATCGGCCGGCCGCCGCGCTCCGCCCTCTCCCTTCCACTTCACCGGCTCGCCTGAAAACAGGATCTCGCCCTGCTGGCTGTCTTCCAGAAGGTTGGCGCAGCGCAGAAGGGTCGATTTGCCCGAGCCCGAAGAGCCGATGAGCGAGATCACCTCGCCCTTGCGGGCGCGCATATCAACGCCCTTGAGCACCTCAAGGCTGCCGTAGGCTTTGTGCAAGCCTCTGATTTCGATGACGGGATGCGGGTTGGTCACGTGTGTAGCACAGGGATTGGAGAGGCCTCGTCTTGCCGGTTGCAAGCACGGAGTAGGGCGCAGAATTGCTGCGATTGCAAGTTGGAAGGGCCTCGGTTTCCGCAGCGTTCGCCCGTTCAGGCGGCAGGTGCCTGCGGAATAGGCATGTCGAGATAAACCTCCGGCTCCAACCGCACGGCCCCTTGCAACCCAAGGGTTTCGCGGGTGGCCGCATCGGCGAGTTGCACCGCCTCCTCGACGGCAGCGGCGATTTCCGAGGCATTCTGCCCGGGCGCGCAGATCAGCGGCAGGCCCGGGGTGGGGGCGGTGCGAAACTGCTCCTCCAGCGCCTCGGTCACGGGCTCGGCGCGGCGCAGCATGGCCCATGTCTGCGCGTCGATGCAGGCCCAGTCGGCCCGGCCCTCGGCGACCGCCTCCACCGAGGCAAAATGCGCGCCGGTGGAGATCTGGCCGCGCGCCGTGGCCCGCCCGCCCTCCATCACCTCCCGCGCCGTGGCCCAGCCCGACTGGCTGTTGCGCGAGGTGTAGGCCAGCACGCCCTCGGGGCGGGCGCCGATGCGGGTGACTATCACCGAGTTGTAATGGCCCGGCGGGCAGCCGGGCAGCCCGTAGTCCAGCGTGGTGACGTATTCGACCTTGCCGCGCAGGCGGCCCCGGAAGGGCAGGGAGCAGGACTGGCTCAGGACCAGATCGGGCGAAAGCCAGTGATCCCAAAGCGACTCCGGGGCCGCGAGCGTCTCGGGCAGATCCTCGGACAGCGCGGCGCCCCGGGCAATGATCCCCTCGCGGATGATCCGCCAGAGCGCATCGAGGGCAGGCGCCGTCTCGGGGCGCAGATACATCGGCAGGGCGGCCTCAAGCATGGCTCAGCCCCCGGCCTCCACGGCCTTGCGGGCAATGTTGCTGTCGCGGTCGTTCACTCCGAGCAGGTTGGCCACCAGCCGCATCAGCGCATCTTCCTCGGCATCGCGCCGCCCGTCGGCCAGCACCACGCGCCAGATATCCTCGACCACCTTGCGGCGCTCCTCATAGGCCACCGCATCCTTGATCGCCCGGGTGAAGCGCACCGTGTCCGAGGCGCTAGCCTCCAGCTCCTCGGCCTCGCGCACCACCTCCGCCGCCTCGAAGGGCGACCCGCCGATCCAGCGCTGAGTGATGCCCCGGATCATGTCCTTCTCGCTCTCGGCATAGTCGCCATCGGCGCGGGCCACCCGCACCAGCAGGGCCGGAAAGGCCACCTGCGGGGCAACGTCGCTGGAGGCGGTGTCTTGCTCGCCGGTCAGGCGCCTGATGAGATCTGCAAACATATCAGCAGATATAGCCGTCCGGACGCGGCCTGCAAGCGGCGCGCCCGGCACGGGCGGCGGGACAAGTCCCGCCCTACGGCATGTAGCGGGCCTCGAGTGCAGCAGCATCGGCCTCGGCCACGCCAAGCGCCCCGGCGGCAAAGCCGATCATCTCGGCCTCCTCCGGCTTTTCCTCGCCGTCGGCCATCACCACCTGCCAGAGCGCATCCAGCACCTCGACCCGCTCGTTGTAGCTCACCGCATCGCGGATCAGCCCGGTGAACACCTCCGTCTCCGGCGCCTGATGTTCCAGCTTCTCCGCCGTGGCGCGCAGCTTGGCCGCCTCCACCACGTTCAGCCCGAAGCGCTGCGACAGGAACCTGTCGATCAGCCCGATCTCGCTGGCCTGGTAGCTGTGGTCGCTCTTGGCCATCCGCACCAGCAGGGCCGCCAGCGCGAGGCGCGCATCCAGCGGCGGCAACACCTGATCCTCAGCCTTCGCCGTGCCCGTCAGCCTTGCAAGAAACTCTGCAATCATCCGCCCCTCCTCTCTCAAACCAGCCGCGAGTTCTCCACCGCCGCGCGCACGAAGTCGGCAAACAGCGGGTGGGGCGCAAACGGCTTGCTCTTCAGCTCGGGGTGAAACTGCACCCCGATGAACCACGGATGGTCCTTCACCTCCACGATCTCGGGCAGGCGGCCATCGGGGCTCATCCCGGCAAAGGCCAACCCGCTCTCCTCGAGCTTGTCCTTGTAGGCAATGTCGACCTCGTAGCGGTGGCGGTGGCGCTCGTCGATTGCCGTGCCGCCGTAGATCTCGGCCACCTTGCTGCCGCTCTTCAGCACCGCGTCATAGGCCCCCAGCCGCATGGTGCCGCCCTTGGCATCCGACTTCTTGCGCTTCACCTTCTCGTTGCCCTGAACCCACTCCTTGAGGTGGTAGACAACCGGCTCGAAGCGCTTCTTCCCGGCCTCGTGGTCGAACTCCTCGCTCCCGGCCTTCTCCAGCCCGGCGAGGTTGCGCGCCGCCTCGATCACCGCCATCTGCATCCCAAGGCAGATCCCGAGATAGGGCACCTTGCGCTCGCGGGCGAACTGCGCCGCCTTGATCTTGCCCTCCGTGCCGCGCTCGCCAAAGCCGCCGGGCACCAGGATCGCGTGGAAGCCTTCCAGATGCGGCGCGGCGTCTTCGCGGTCGAACAGCTCGGCATCGACCCACTCGATCTTCACCTTCACCCGGTTTGCCATGCCGCCATGGGTCAGCGCCTCGGCGATGGATTTATAGGCATCCTCGAGCTGGGTGTACTTGCCCACGATCGCCACCTTCACCTCGCCATCGGTGCGGTGGATGCGGTCATAGACGTCTTCCCAGCGGGTCAGGTTGGGGCGCGGGGCCGGGGAGATCTGGAAGGCATCGAGCACCGCCTGATCCAGCCCTTCGCGGTGATAGGCCAGCGGCGCCTCGTAGATGCTGGCAAGGTCGGGCGCGGCAATCACCGCCTCGGGCCGAACGTTGCAGAACAGCGCCAGCTTCTCGCGCTCCTTCTGCGGAATGGCGCCCTCGCCCCGGCACACCAGAATATCCGGCGCAAGGCCGATGGAACGCAGCTCCTTCACGCTATGCTGCGTCGGCTTGGTCTTCAGCTCGCCGCTGGCCTTGATGAAGGGCAGCAGCGTGAGATGCATGAAAATACACTGGCCGCGCGGCTTGTCCTGCGCGAACTGCCGGATCGCCTCGAAGAACGGCAGCCCCTCGATGTCCCCCACCGTGCCGCCGATCTCGCAGAGCATGAAATCCACCTCGTCCTCGCCGATCGAGATGAAATCCTTGATCTCGTTGGTGACGTGCGGAATGACCTGGATGGTCTTGCCCAGGTAATCCCCCCGCCGCTCCTTCTCCAACACGTTGGAATAGATCCGCCCCGAGCTGACAGAATCCGTCTGCCGCGCCGCAACCCCGGTGAACCGCTCGTAATGGCCAAGGTCGAGGTCGGTCTCGGCGCCATCGTCGGTCACGAACACCTCGCCATGCTCGAACGGGCTCATCGTGCCCGGATCGACGTTCAGGTAGGGGTCGAGCTTGCGCAGCCGCACCGAGTAGCCCCGCGCCTGGAGCAGCGCCCCCATGGCCGCCGAGGCAAGACCCTTCCCGAGAGAAGAAACCACGCCGCCGGTGATGAAAATGAAACGTGCCATGTGGTGGTGGGCTCCCCGTGTATGCGCCTTTTTCGCGCTGTAGCAGCGCCTTTAAATGCAGCGCAGCGCGGCCTCGAACCACGCTGCATCACGGGATTTGAGATATAGGAGATTCGCGCGGAAGAGTCCACTCCCTGCGCAACATCATGTTGCCGTTCGTCGCGTCAACGCAACGTGTTGTAGGTAGAGAGAAAAGGGCTGTCGTCAGGCTCCCCGCCGCGCGGGCAGGGAGGTCGTGTCGGTGGTGCGGCTCGGGTGGAGCCGCGTCGCTCAGTCGGCGGCTTGCGGCACCAGCGGGGCGTCGCCGTCCGCGCTCGGCGGAAGCAGGTCTTCGCCGGCGGGCAGGGCACCGTCGCCGGCCGGGGCCGAGGTGTCGCCGCTGTCGATGATGCGATCCACCACCGAGCTCGAGCCGGCATCGGCCGCGGCCAGAACGGTCAGCGCGATCGAGGTGCAGATGAAGCCGATGGCAAGGATCCAGGTCAGCTTGGCCAGCGCCGTCGCCGCCGCACGGCCGCTCATCACGCCGCCACCGCCACCGCCGCCACTCATCGAGCCCATGCCCCCCTCAGAGCGCTGAAGCAGCACCACGCCGATCAGGCCCAGGGCCAGAATCAGGTGGACGATGAGGAGGACGTTTTCCATTGAGCTTTCCCGCGAGGTTTCGGCGGGCTATCTAGTCCTTCCATCCCTCTGCCGCAACCCCTGCCGGTCCCGATCGCCCCCCATCCGATGCCCCGATCCTTCACCATCCGTCCCGCCCGCTTTGGCGATGCCCGCGCGCTGGCCCGGGTGCAGGTGGCCGCGTGGCACGCCACATACACCGGCATGGTGCCCGCCACGATGATCGAGACCACCACGCTGGAACGCAAGCAGGAGCTCTGGTCGCGCCTGCTGACGCAGGAGGAGGCCCCCGCCAACCCCTGCCGCACGCTGCTCTGCGAAAGCACCCGGGTCGAGGGCTTCATCCGCATCGGCCCCCAGCGCACCGAGCGCCACAAGGCCAACTGGCCCGGGGAGATCGAATGCCTCTACATCGCCCCCGGCGCACAGGGGCAGGGCAGGGGCCGCGCGCTCCTCGCGGCAGGGGCGGCGCTGCTGCAAAGGGCCGGACTGGCCCCGGCAACGCTCTGGGTGATGTCCGCCAACACCCGCGCCCGCGCCTTCTACGAAAAGCTTGGCGGCATATATCTCGAAGAGCAGAGAGTGCCCGTTCACGATGAAAGTTTCGACGAAGTCGCCTACAGCTGGCGCGACCTCTCGGCGCTTCTCTGAAATAGCGGTTTCGCCGCGCCGCGCGCCCCGATATACGGGCGCGGGCTTCCCATGCAGGAGATACATCATGGCAAACGTTGTCGTCGTCGGCGCCCAGTGGGGTGACGAGGGAAAAGGCAAGATCGTCGATTGGCTCTCGGAGCGCGCCGACGTGATCTGCCGCTTCCAGGGCGGGCACAACGCGGGCCATACGCTGGTGATCGACGGCGAGGTCTACAAGCTGCACGCGCTGCCCTCGGGCGTGGTGCGTGCGGGCAAGCTCTCGGTCATCGGCAACGGCGTGGTCCTCGACCCCTGGCACCTGCTGAAAGAGATCGCCACGATCCGCGCCCAAGGCGTGGAGATCACCCCCGAAACCCTGATGATCGCCGAGAACACCCCGCTCATCCTGCCCTTCCACGGCGAGCTGGACCGGGCGCGCGAAAGCCAGAACTCGGTCGCCAAGATCGGCACCACCGGCCGCGGCATCGGCCCGGCCTATGAAGATAAAGTCGGCCGCCGGGTGATCCGCGTCGCCGATCTGGCCGATGGCCCCACGCTGGAGCTGCGCGTCGACCGGGCGCTGGTGCACCACAACGCGCTGCGCTCCGGCCTGGGGCTCGAGGCGATCGACCGCGATGCGCTGATCGCCCAGCTCAAG
This sequence comes from Oceanicola sp. 502str15, assembly GCF_024105635.1. Classification (NCBI taxonomy): domain Bacteria; kingdom Pseudomonadati; phylum Pseudomonadota; class Alphaproteobacteria; order Rhodobacterales; family Roseobacteraceae; genus Oceanicola; species Oceanicola sp. 502str15. The sequence goes on along the minus strand of NZ_WYDQ01000001.1, from coordinate 1,986,570 downwards.
GAGATCGCACCGAAAATCCTCGAGTTCGCCGCCCCCGTCTGGAAGGTGCTGAACGAAAAGCGCAAGGCGGGCAAACGCATCCTCTTCGAAGGGGCACAGGGCGCGTTGCTTGATATCGACTTCGGCACCTACCCCTATGTCACCTCCTCCAACGTGATCGCCGGTCAGGCGGCCACCGGCGTCGGCGTTGGCCCCGGCGCGGTCGAGTTCGTGCTCGGCATCGTCAAGGCCTACACCACCCGCGTCGGCGAAGGCCCGTTCCCGACCGAGCTGCACGATGCCGACGGCGAGCGCCTCGGCACCCGTGGCCACGAGTTTGGCACCACCACGGGGCGCAAGCGCCGCTGCGGCTGGTTCGACGCCTGCCTCGTGCGCCAGACCTGCGCGATTTCGGGCATGAACGGCATCTCCCTCACCAAGCTCGACGTGCTCGACGGCTTCGAGACCCTCAAGATCTGCACCGGCTACGAACTCGACGGCAAGCAGCTCGACTACCTGCCCACCGCCGCCGACGAGCAGGCCCGCTGCACGCCGGTCTACGAGGAAATGCCGGGCTGGTCCGAAAGCACCGAGGGCGCCCGCTCCTGGAACGACCTGCCCGCCAATGCGATCAAATACGTCAAGCGGATCGAGGAGCTGATCGACTGCCCGGTGGCCCTGCTCTCCACCTCGCCCGAGCGCGATGACACCATCCTCGTCACCGACCCCTTCGCGGATTGAGGGGGGCAGGGCGATGGCACTCAGCTACAAGGCACGGCGGCGCTGGTCCCTGGTCATCCTGCTTGTGGGGCTGCCGCTCTACATCGCCTTCGCCTGGTGGCTGACAAGCCTGCTGCCCGACCTGCCCCTGCTGGTCGAACTGCTGGTCTTCGTCATCCTCGGCGTCGCCTGGACGATCCCGGTGCGCAAGGTGTTCTACGGCGTCGGAAAGGACGACCCCGACGCCTGAGCAGGCCGCTCGCCGATGCGGGCCATCGCACCACCGGCGGGGGCGCCACCAAGGCACAAAGAGCGCGGCCGATCCCACCGGCCGCGCCGGGCAGGCCATCCCGAAGCCCACGAGAAGCAGCCGATTCGCCCGCATGTCTGATCCGCCCGGCCCGCCGCAGGGCTAGGCCGAAGTCTCGAAAAAACCAAATCATACCAGCACAATAAACGACGGGGCGCGCCCGAAGGCCCGCCCCGCCAAAACTCGTCACCTGACCAGCGCCGGTATCAGGACGAAGCCCGGCGCTGCTCCTGTGTAAACCGAGAAGATTGAGAAAGGGTAAACTGCCCCCGGCTCAACTTCCGGATCTTGCCCTGCCGCAGAAGCTGACCAAAGCTGCGCAGGCTGTCCTCGCGGGTAAAGCTCTCGACGCTCTCCAGCTCGGCCACCTGGCGCATGATCTGGGGGTGCGAGAAGTGGCCGCGCCCTTCCACATAGGAAGAGTAGGCCGCCGCGCATTCCAGCATTTCCTCCAGCCCCTGCGCGCCCATCTTCTCGGCAAACTCCTCGAAGTTGGCGCAATCGGCAAAGATGCCGGAGGCTTCCGCGTCGGTCTTCACCATTTCGCTGGCCTCCGAAGGCGCGGCCTCGTCGGTCGCGGCATCAAGAGTGCGGTCGGTCACGCGGCGCGGTCGCACCGGGGTCACCGGGCGGCGCGGGGCTGCGGCCTCACCGGTCGCTTCGCCGTCGTCCACGCGCTGCTCGGTCACGAGCACCAGCGGGGTGGTGCTGCGCGGGCGGCGGGTGTCGGTCTTGCGCAGCACGGGGCGGCGCGGGCGGGCAGGCTGCGCCGGGGCAGCGTCCTCGGATGCGGCCTCCTCATCGCGGTGCAGGCCAACAACCTCGGCCTCCTCCGCAACCTCTTCCACAGCCTCTTCAGCCGTTTCCTCGGCCACCTCGAAGCCCACTTCGGCCTCGGCCTCCAGCTCTTCCTCGAACCCGGACACCTCCTCCGGCTCCTCGGCAACAGGCTGGCCCATCTCCTCGCTGTCCACGTCTTCCTGACGGCGGCCCGGGCGCACAACGGAGGCCAGGTCGTCGCGATAGACGCGGGCCTCGTCATCGGCCCCCGAAAGCGATTCTCCCTCGGCCTTGGTCGCAGCCACGGCGGCCTTGAGATGGGCAATCGCCGAGCGGCGGCGCTGCATCTCGGGGCCAGCCAGCTTGCCCTCGGTCTCGTCCATCAGCCGGTCCATGCGGTCGTCGGCCTGCTCGCTCTCCACGATGCGGTCGCGCCGGGTGCGGGCGGCCTCGTAGCGGGCTTCGTTCTGGGCGTCGGCGGCCATCTGGGCAACCAGCCCTTCCACCGCCTGCCCTGCGGGCGCGCCGGCATCCTCTTCGTCGTCGGCGTCGTCCACGGCGGTCGCCGCCTCGGCCTCGTCGACAACCTCGGCGTCTTCCACCTCTTCGGCAACCACCTCGTCAGAAACCGCCTCGTCAGCCCGGTCCCGCGCCTCTTCCTGCGCAAAGAAGGCCGCCAGCGAGTCGTCGGTCGCGCTGGTGTCTTCCTCCGCCTCAAAGGCGGCATCGGCCCGCTCCTCCTCGGTTTCCTCGAGGTCGATCACCTCGGCGGAAAGCGCCTCGAGCGCCTCCGGGCCAAGCTCGTCGCCCTCGTCCTCGTCGTCGTAATCATCGTGCAGCTCGGCGCCCGATGCGATCCCGGCCGCAAGCCCCGGCTCATCGGCCAGCGCCCCGCGCAGATCCTGCGCCGCGTCATCGCGCGCCGCATCATCGGCCTCTGCCACGCCCGCGTCACCGGCAGACAGCTCCAGCTCCACCGCCGCAAGCTCGGCCAGAAGATCGGCCTCCGCTTCCGCCGAAAGGCTGCTCGGGGCTTCTTCCACGCGGGTTTCCGCCTCGCCCGCCTGGGCCTCGTCCTCGGCAAAGGGCGCATCGCCCTCCTCGGCAACTTCCTCCTCGGCGCGGCTCCTGTTCAACCCGATCGCCGCCATCGCGGAGGCCATGGCCGAACGCTTCACCTTGATCACCCGGGTCCGACGCGGCGCCTCGACGGCCAGCACCTCCTCCGGCGCAGCCTCAGCCTCAACCTCGGCCTCGGCCGCATCAAGCCGCGCAAACGCCGCCTCGGCCTCTTCCTCGGCGTCCGCCCCGACCTCCTCAGCGCTCCCAAGAGCCCCGAAGCCATAATCCTCATCCGAAAGCGCCCCGATCACGTCGGCCATATCGACCTCGTCATCCGCACCATCATCCTCGGCCACCTCGACAGCAGCCTCCTCGGCCACGTCGTCCTCAGCTTCGGCCACCTCGACAGCAGCCTCCTCGGCGACGTCTTCCTCAGCCTCGGCCACCTCAACGGCAGCCTCTTCGTCGACGTCATCCTCAGCCTCAGCCACCTCAACAGCGGCGCCCTCGGTGACGTCTTCCGCGGCCTCAGCCACCTCAACAGCAGCCTCCTCGGCGACGTCGCCCTCGACCTCGGCCACCTCAACAGCAGCCTCCTCGGCAAGGTCTTCCTCGACCTCGGCCACCTCAACGGCAGCCTCCTCCGCGACGTCTTCCTCGACCTCGGCCACCTCAACAGCGGCGTCCTCGGCAACGTCGTCCTCAGCCTCGGCCACCTCAACGGCAGCCTCCTCGGCAAAGTCTTCCTCAACCTCAGCCACCTCAACATCGGCCTCCTCGGCGACGTCGTCCTCGACCTCAGCCACCTCAACAGCGGCCTCCTCGGCAGCGTCGTCCTCAGCCTCGGCCACCTCAACGGCAGCCTCCTCGGCGACGTCTTCCTCAGCCTCGGCCACCTCAACAGCGGCCTCTTCGGCAACGTCGTCCTCGACCTCTGCCACCTCAACGGCAGCCTCTTCGGCAAGGTCGTCCTCTACCTCAGCCACCTCAACGGCGGCCTCGTCGGCCACGTAGTCCTCTACCTCAGCCACCTCTACGGTAGCCTCCTCGGCAACCTCATCCTCAACCTCGGCCATCGCGGCCAGCACGCTCTCGGCGGTGGTTTCGTCAGCCTTCTCCTCGGCCTGGGCCGAGATCTCCGCAGCCTCGGTCACGCTGGACTCGGGCAGGGCGAGCGGGGCCTCCTCTTCGGCTTCCTCGTAGGCCGTCATGTCCCGGGGGGCGGGCGTTGCCTCGGGCGCGGGCTCTTCAGGGCGGGCGCGGTTCACCACGGCGCGGATGCGGGCCAGCTTGGCGGCCACGCTGTCGCCCTGAGCGGCGGCGGCAGGGGCCTTGGCCAGATCGGCATAGGCGTCGTCGCCAGCATCCTCGGCCAGCGCAAGCGGGGCCTCCGGCGCGGCCACCTCGGCCACGGGCTGTGCCTCGGGCGCGGGTTGTGCAGCCTCTGCGGTTTCCGGCGCTGCGGCGGGCTCGTCCTGCGCGGGTACCTCAACCTCGGCCTCCGCCTCGGCGGCCCCTCCGGCCTCTTCCGCCACCGGGGCAGCCACCTGCGCCGGCGCTGCCACGCCGGCCCCTTCGGCCGCCCGCAACAGAATGCCACCGTTCGAAACCTTCGCCTCGACCCGGCGCTGAATTTCCTTTTCCGCGATCCGTTGCAGCATGTCTGCATCCGGCGTCGGCGGCTCGGCCCCGAAATAGCGATCGTCCGCCGCAAGATCACGGAAATACTCCGCAATCGCCTTCATCGTGCCGAAAGAGTCATCGAAGCCTTCCAGCGTGCACGAGAAGGTGCCGTAAGACACCGTCAGAATCTTGCTCGATCCCATCATTGATCTGCTCGCTTTCTCATAGCCCAGCGGGGTTTGTTTACCACGTATTGGTTCGACATAAGCAACAGACTGGGGAATTTTACGGGATCATTTCTGGGCTTCATTGTGACCACCGGGCAAAGCGGGCATACCCCTCCCATGGCGGCGCTCCTCATCGATTCCCCTGATATTATTACCCTATTGGGTGGTGGTGAGGTTAACGAGGCCTGCCTTGATGCTGCCTTGATTCATGCCCCAAGGGTGGTTGCGGCCGATGGCGGGGCCGATGCGGCGCTTACCCATGGGCTGAGGCCCGAGGCGGTGATCGGAGATTTCGACAGTCTGAGCCCCGCAGCCCGCGCCGCGCTGGCGCCCGAAACCCTGCATCACGTGGCCGAACAGGACAGCACCGACTTCGAGAAGGTGCTGCAACGGGTGCGCGCGCCGATGCTGCTGGCGGTCGGCTTTCTCGGGCGGCGGCTCGACCATCAGCTCGCGGCGCTGACGGCGCTGGTGCGCCATCCCCACCAGCCCTGTCTGCTGCTCGGGGCCGATGACATCGCCTTTGCCGCCCCGCCCGAAATCGCGCTCGACCTGCCGGCGGGCACGCGCCTGTCGCTCTATCCGCTGGCCGAGGTGACAGGGCGCTCCGAGGGGCTCGAATGGCCGATCGACGGGCTCGCCTTCGCGCCCGCAGGCCGGATCGGCACCTCCAACCGCACCACCGGCCCGCTGCGCCTGAGCTTCGATGCGCCGGGAATGGTGGTGATCACGCCGCCGGAGGCGCTGGACGCGTTACTTGCCGGTTTTGCCGCCCTGTCATCTGCTCGCGCCAGATGATGTAGAGCCCCGCGCCCATCGTCACCCCGATCCCGGCCAGTGCCAGCCCGTTGGGAAACTCCTTGAAGATCATCCAGCCGATGAGGGCCGAAAACGGGATCTCGAGGTATTGCATCGGCGCCAGCGTGGCCGTGGGCGCGTGGCGCAGGCTCCATGTCATCAGCAGGTGCGCCATGGTGCCGATGCAGCCCATCGCCGCGATCAGCACCCAGGTGCGCGGGGCAGGGGAGACCACGTCGAACTCCGCCCAGAGCGTGCCGTCGGCAATCAGCAGCAGCGGTGCCAGAACGGCGGTGCCCATCAGCCCGCTGACCGACTGCATCGCCACCGGGTCTACATCGGCCCGCATCATCCGCGTCACCAGCATGAAGAACGAGAAGTTCACCGCCACCAGCACCGGCAACAGCGCCGCCCAGCCGACCTCCACGAAGGACGGTTGAATCACCATGCAGGTGCCGACAAAGCCCACCGCGCAGGCCGTCAGCCGCCGCACGCCCACCTCCTCGCCCAGAAAGAACCAGCCGAGCAGCAGCATGAAGAAGGGCATCACGAAGGCGATCGCCACCGCATCCGCCAACGGCAGGAAGCGCAGCGACAGAAACATCGACCCGATCCCGACGATATGCAGCAGCGTGCGCAGCGCCGTAAACCCCAGCGCCCGCCGGCTCATCCGCAGCGCGCCCCCCGCCAGCAGCACCACGGGCACGAGGATCGCCGCCTGAATTGCAAAGCGGAAGAACACCAGCTGGCTCAGCGGCACATGCCCGCCCAGCAGCTTGGCCGTGGCATCGCCCAGGGGCGCCAGAAGGCAGAACCCCAGCATGAGCGTGATACCTAGAAGGGGCCTGTCCGCCTGTTGCATGACAAAGTCATATGTCGGCCCGCCGCGCCCGGCAAGTCACCCTCGCGCCGGGGCTCACTGGCAGATCGGCAGCTCGCGCGGCTCCGACTTCGGCAGTGACCTGCGCCACCGGTTGATGACCGGCTGCAACTGGCGCTTGGGCCAGAACCGGGGCGCGCCGATCTCTCTCAGGCAGGCGCTGTTCCAGTAAAGACCCGCCCCCGAAACCGAAGCCCGCGCCTTCACCGCCTTGGCCACCGCGTCGATGTCGCGCCCCTCGGGGTAGATATACAGCGTCGTCGGGCTCTTCTCGACCAGCCGCAGGATCTCCCGCGTGGTCTCCCCCGACCATGTGGTGCAGCCGTTGCTGCGCCCGCCGGTGTAATCCACCAGCGTGCCATAGGGCACATAGCCCTCGTCATCGGCAAACGGGCTGCCCGGCATCTTTACCCGGCACTGCCACTTCACGAACACCGCCTGATGCCCGCCAATCGCCCGCTCGCGCGCGTTGGCGGTCTCGCCCCTGCCGTCGAACAGCAGGAAGGTGCGCTGAAACGGCGTCAGCTTGCCCGACTGGCGGACATAGCCCTTGAACGAGGTCCGCGTCTCCGCCGTCACATACTCGCCCCCCATCGTCAGGTTCGAGCCCTCCGCATTGCTGAAGTTGCGCGAGCACTGCCGCCCGTTGGAAAAATTCGCCTTCTGCAACTTGCGCCCGTTGCCATGCCCTGATGACACCGCCCGAAACACCTGCTGCTGCTCGCAGATGATGTAATACCGCCCCGACCCGCCGGGCTTGGTGGCATCCATCGCCATGTAGCAGGGGTTCCTCACCTCCCGCCGTCTCACCCGCTCCTGATAAAGCCCGCGCGCCCGCTCCAGCACCACGGGCGCAATCTGCCCCTCCCCGGTGCCGACATGGGCGGCCAGCCAGCCGGGTATCCCGGATTGCGCCGTGGATGGGCCGGATGCCGCGCTGCTCAACGTAAGGATCAAGGCGGCGAAAATGCGCATTCTGCGTCTCATGGAAACCTCCTGCTCGGTGGACCTCCACAGGAGCCTAACACGGGTCGCGCGCGGGTCCGCAAGTTGCTTCCGCCTCAGCCAGCAGTCGCGGCCCCGATCGCCTGCCGGATCGCCCCGCAGAATGCTTCCAGCAGGGCCGGCTCATCCGCCAGCCTGCGACGCAGCGACCGGGACAGCTCGAGCTGCACCCCTTCGCCCGAGCGCGTCCGGTTGCAGATGTTGGTCTCATGCACCCCGGGCAGGGTGGTGTTCGGCACCGCCCCGAAGTCGGCGGCCCTCAACGCTCGACCGATGGCATCGCGCAAAGCAGCCGCCCGCCCGCCCAGCCACACGTCGTCATCCGCGCCATCCTTTCGCCCGTGAATCGCAACCGCGAGCTCCGCCCTGCCCACGAGATCCAGCGCAGAGGGCTCATCGAAGAGATGCGAGGTGACGTGAAAATCCCCATGCGCCCCGGCCCCCAACGCCTCGAAGGCATAGAACGAAAGGTCACGCCCCGCGATGGCTTCGGCAATTTCGGCCGTTTCGGGCTCGATGAAACCCCCGTGCGGTGCAAGGATCACCACCGAAGTGCCCCGATCCGCACTGCGGATGCGGTAGTCGACATCCGGCGTGTGATTGGCAGCGAGATCTTCGAATGTCCGGTAGCGATCAACCATGCAGGGTCCTTCCCTTGCTGAAGGCGCAAGCGCCCGCAGGCTCACATCTTCAGCTTGCGCACGGTCTTCGAAATTCGCTCACCCTTGCGCTCGAGCGCCACGATTTCCCCAAACCCGATCTCAAGCCACTCGTCGCTATCCTCGGTCAGAGGCTCGGAGGCGAAAATCGCCGATGTCGCCTCCCCATCCGGGCAGGCATCGACCTTGTAGGATTTCTCGTGGTCGAGAAAATTCTTGCCCATCAGCAGATACATCGGCTCCAGCAGCATGGAGAGCGCCATGTCGTCCTTGCCGGGCGCGGAAGGGCGCAAGGCCTTCCAGTCGCCCTCAACATCCGTCTCCCCCGCGTGCCCGCAGCCGTAGTTGACCCCGATGATCCGGTTGGGCGACACCAGCGCGATCTTCAGCTTGGTCAATGCCGCCAGATCAAGCTTCTTCATCGCCGCGACAATGACCGCCAGCAGCCGCTCGAACCCCTCCTGTACCGCCGCGTCACTGTCGCCCTCCAGCAGCGACAGGAGCAGAACATACAGAAATTCCGTATCTGTCGTGCCCTTCATCTGGCTCAGAAAGCGGTCCTCGCAATGCGCCAGCAATTCCCGCTGCAACAGCCGCCAGTTCGGCAGGGCGCCGTTCTGGGCAATGATCCAATCCGTTCCCTCAAAGCTGAACGGATGGCAATTTTCATCCGCCTGCACAACACCCGCCTGATAGCTGGAGGCCCTGACATGGGAGAGCAAGGTGCTGGCCTGAAGGCTGGGAATGATCCCCTTGGCATTGTCGTCGTAAAACGCCGCCTTGGGGCGATGGTAGAGAAACGGCTCCTCCGGCTTCAGCAGGTGCTCGCTCCACGCGCCAAACCCCCAGCCCGCCAATTGAAGATGCGGATGCAACTCCGGGTCGAGGCTCTGGTTGATCAGGCTGTTCTCCGGCTCGAGAAGCAGGCTTTCAAGCGGGATTTCCGGCCCGATATAGGCAAAGACGCGGCACATGGGTTTCCTGACATCCAAGGTGAAGGCGATCCGGGCGGGGTCGTTGCGCGCTGGGCCCGAATTCTGAAAAGTCACTCTCCGCGCAGGCCGGACCTTGCCCCCTGGCGCGGCGATGAGCAAGGCGCACCCCGAACCCGCGCCGGTTTTCGCCCAGCCCGGGTCGACCGGCCATCGACGGGCCTGCACTACGCAACTGTCGCAAGCCCCGCTGCACGGCTTCCGTTCGATGGCCCCCGAGCGATGGCCGCTGCGGGTGTTCCAAAGAGATCAGATGCCTCCGGCGGGGATATTTCCGGCAAAAAAAAGAACAATTCGACTCAAATTTTCAGGGTTTCACCACCAACCCCGGCGGCGTCATCGCCAGATACTCCGCGCTCACTTCGTTGATCAGCATCGTCTCCGTCAGCTCGATCCCACCATCGTCCAGCCAGAGCCCCGGCATGAAGTGAAACACCATGCCTGCCTGCAACTCCGTCTCGTCACCTTCCCGCAGGCTCATCGTCCGCTCGCCCCAGTCCGGCGGGTAGGAAAGGCCGATCGAGTAGCCGCACCGGCTGTTCTTCTCGAAGCCATAGCGGTTGAGCGTCTGGGTGAAGGACAGCGCCACCTCGGCGCAGGTCGCCCCGGGCCGTGCCGCCCCCATCACCGCCGCCGTGGCCGCCATCAGCGCCTCCTCGGCCTTGCGGTACTTGTTGGGCGGCTCGCCGAAAAACAGCGTGCGGCTCTGCGGGCAGTGATACCGCCGGTGGCACCCCGCGATCTCGAAGAAGGTCGGCTCCCCGCGCGGAATCGGCGCGCCGTCCCAGGTCAGATGCGGCGCCGTCGCGTCCATCCCCGAGGGCGTCATCGGCACGATCGCCGGATAGTCGCCCCAGGCCCCCCGCGTGCCGAGCGCGCCCGCCTTCAGGATCTCCGCCACCAGCGCATTCTTCTGCATGCCCGGCTCCGCGACCTCCGCGATCACCCGGTGCATCTCCGTCACGATCTCGCCCGCGCGGCGCATGTAGCTGATCTCGGCGGGCGATTTTATCGCCCGGCACCAGTTCACGAGGCCCGTTGCATCGGCCACATCCGCCTCCGGCAGCCCCTTCGTCAGCGCCAGATGCGCCGCTGCCGAGTAGTAGTAATTGTCCAGCTCCACCCCGATCCGCGAAGCCCCGTGCCCGCTGTCGCTCATCAGCTGCGCCAGCACCGTCATCGGATGCGCGTCCGGGTTCTGCACCAGCCAGTCCTCGTAGCCGAAGATATGATCCTGGCTCATCCAGACCGTCCGCCGCGCCCCCGCCGCATCCATCCCCCGCCCCCACCAGACCGGATCGTCCCTCAGCGAGACGATCACCGCCTGATGCACGTAGAACGACCAGCCGTCATAGCCGGTCAGCCAGTTCATGTTGGACGGGTCCGAAATGACCAACACCTCCAGCCCCTTCTCCTCCATCGACGCCCGCACGGCCGCAAGCCGCTCATGATACTCGGTCCGCGCAAAGGCCAGCGCCGAGGAGGGCAGGGAGGTGGCCGGGGCAGAACCGCCCTGAAGGGCCATCGGAGCGGAGCGGATATGGGGCTTGGTGGTCATGGGGGGAGGTGAGCAGGGTTTGTGGGAGGAGGCAAGGGGGTTGGGCTGGCACAGGGCTCCTCGCCTGCGCCGGTCGCCCCGCCGACGCTTGCCGGCAGACGTCCCACGATCTCGGGGGCTTAGCCGGCCCCCTTGCTACAAAGCGCGGCTCCAACCAAGCCCTCCGGGCCCAGCCATGCCCGCCCCGTAACACGGCTTCATTGCCGGAATCGCCTAAATAGGCTACCTTCGAGCCTGCAATTTTATGAATTTCCTCGCGCTATCAACCGGAAGTTGTATTCCGCTTTTCGAGCGCCTGTATCTGATTGGAGGCCGTATTTCGGGCACCACTCACTTATCTGGTTTTGAACGTATCCCCTTTTCTATTTGAGGAATAAGATTATGGCTGACTATCTGTTTCCCGACCAGGGCGGGGAGAAGTGGCATATTGAGAGCGAGCTGGTCTGGGGCATCCCGCCATTCGCCGTTATGGAGATCGACTTCACCAACAACCGCGGAACCTGTCGCTGGGGCAAAACCTGCCACGGCAAGATCAGCAATGTCCGTGTCAATGCGGCGCGGACCCAGTTCACCGCTGCGTTCTCGATTTCCCATGCTCACCGCGACCAGAAGTTCGGCGTTCTTGCGGGCACCATGACCGTGGGGATCAAGAGCAACAAGGGCCGGATCTGGATGAAGATCGCCGGAATGTCCGACTGGCGGGACAATACCACATTCGAAGCCCAAAGGGTTGAGGGCGCAAGGCAATACAGCCCGATTGGTGGCAAGAATTTTGATGTCGAGCTGACAGTCGGCAATGCCGCCAAGGCGGCTGCGGTCGCCACTTTCGGCAATCTCTATGCCCGCGACAGAGATCGCCAGACAGAGGTCATGTATCCGCTGATCGTCGCTGGGGTCGGTGGCACAGTTGGCGCAACGCTCTATTCGGCGACAACCTTTGCAAATGTGAAATTGAAGACACCATGCCACGATTGGTCTTATGCCGATGTGTCAATTTTTACTGGATTGGGTGTCAATTTTATTGCGGGCTTCAATTCAACGGGCCTGGAATTGCGGATGAAAGGTGCAAGGCTTTTTCTGGCTGAAACCAGCGGCTTCGGGATAGGTGCAGACATCAGTGCCACCTATATGACCGGCCAAATCGGAAAGCTCGGTCCGAGAAGCGCGGAAAAACCCTACTAGGGTCGAGTCACTTGGCCAAGCCCTCAACAATTCGGCACATTCACCGCCAGCCCCCCCAGCGCCGTCTCCTTGTACTTCTCGCTCATGTCCCGTCCCGTCTCCAGCAGCGTCTTGATGCAGGCATCCAAGGGAACCAAATGCGAGCCATCCCCCCGCATCGCCAAACTCGCCGCCGACACCGCCTTGATCGCCCCCAACCCGTTCCGCTCGATACACGGCACCTGCACCAGCCCGCGCACCGGATCACAGGTCATCCCCAGGTGATGCTCCAACGCAATTTCCGCCGCGTTCTCCACCTGCCCAACCGTCCCGCCCATCACCGCACAGAGCCCCGCAGCCGCCATCGCCGCCGCGCTTCCCACCTCCGCCTGGCACCCCGCCTCGGCCCCGGAAATCGACGCGTTGTGCTTGATCAGCCCACCCACCGCCGCCGCCGTCAGCAGGAACTCCCCAACACGCGAAGGCACAGCCCCCGGCACATGGTCGAGCCAATACCGGATCACCGCAGGCACAACCCCGGCGGCACCGTTGGTCGGCGCGGTCACCACCTGACCGCCCGCCGCGTTCTCCTCGTTCACCGCCATCGCGTAGCAGCTCATCCAGTCGTTGATCGTGTGCGGCGCGGTCAGGTTCATGCCGCGCTCGGCCTGCAACGCGTCCCAGATATCGGCGGCCCGGCGCTTCACCCGCAGCCCGCCCGGCAGCACTCCGCGCCCCTCCAGCCCGCGCGTCAGGCAGCCATTCATCACCTCCCAGATCCGCGCCAACCCGGCCTCGATCTCGCCCGCGCTCCGCCGGGTCCGCTCGTTCGCCATCTTCATCGCGGCAATCGACAGCCCGCTCTCGGCGGCCATGTCCAGCATCTCCTGCGCCGATTTGAACGCAAACGGCACCGGCGCCCCCTGCGCCGTATCCGCCCCCGCCGCCAGCTCCGCCTCGCTCAGCACGAAGCCGCCGCCAACCGAGTAATAAACCGCCCGGTCAATCACATCGCCCTGCGCGTCCAGCGCCTCGAAAGAAAGCCCGTTCGGATGCCCCGGCAAGGGCACGTCATAGTCGAAGATCAGGTCATTGGCGGGCGCAAACCGCAGCACCCCCAGCCCCTTCGGCTCCACCACGCCGCGCGCCTTCACATCCGCCAGCGCCGCCTCTCCGGCCTCCGCCTCGTAACTCTCGGGCACCAGCCCCGCCAGCCCGAGGATCACCGCCCGGTCCGTCGCGTGCCCCACCCCGGTAAAGGCCAGCGACCCATGCAGCCGCGCCCGCACACCCACCACCGCAAAGGGCAACCCCCGCAACCGCTCCAGATAGCGCGCGGCGGCCACCATCGGCCCCATGGTGTGAGACGATGACGGGCCGATGCCCACCTTGAACATTTCGAAGACAGAGACAAACATGGCCGCCACCATGGCACCCCGCCGCCCCTGAGCGCCACCAAAAGCGACACTCCGAAGGACGCAAGCGCAACGCCGGAGCCCTCCGCCGCCCCGAAAGGCCAACCTGATGCCCGACACCAGCTTTACCGTCTACAATCGCTACGCCCTGCTCGCGCCGCCCGAGGCCTGCACCGAAGCCTTCGCCGCCCTCGTGGCGCGGGTCCGGAGCGAGGGGCATCCCGGCGTCCTGCGCTACCGCTTCTTCCTGAACCCGCACAACGCAACCGCGCTCGGGCTGATCGACTACGCCTCCCCGGAGGCCTGGATCGGACACCACGAGCTTGCGATGCCCTGGCCCGAGATGAATGCGCTGCATGGCCTCGCGCGCCTTGAAGAGATCACCTTTCTCGGTGAAGCCCCAGATGAGGTCCGCGCCTGGCTCGAGGGCTCCACCCTCGCCGCGCGCCTGAACACCGGCAACGTCGCCATCGCCGGATTTCACCGCTGAGCGCAGCATGATAACGACCGACCGCCTTCACCTCCGCCCCTTCGAGGCCAGCGACCTCCCCGCCTTCGCCGCGATCAACGCCGACCCGCAGGTGATGCGCTACTTCCCCGCGCCGAAGACGACAGCCGAAACCGAAGCCATGCTCGCCCGCTGCGCCGCCAAGTGGCAGGCCGAAGGCATGGCCTTCTCCGCCGTCACCACGCAGGGCGGCCAGCTCATCGGCATGTGCGGCCTCAACCGGCCCGAGGGCATTCCGCTCGCGCCCTGCGTCGAGATCGGCTGGCGCTTCACACCTGCCGCATGGGGCAGGGGGCTCGCCACAGAGGCCGCCCGCGCCTGGCTCGCCTGGGGCTGGGCGCAGGGACAGTCAGAGATCGTCGCCTTCGCACCCCGGCTCAACCTGCCGTCCTGCGCGCTCATGGCCCGGATCGGGATGAAAGAGGCGCCAAGCCTCGCCTTCGACCACCCCGCCATCCCCGAGGGCAACCCGCTGCGGCCCATGCACGTCGCCCGCATCCGCCGCCCGCAGGGTTAACCGCCCGCCGTCTTGCAAAACTGCATATGCACGGGCTGTGCACGGGATGTGCACGCAGTGTGACATCCGTTTTTCATGGTTAACGCGCCCCCCGCCGCCTCCGCAGGCGCATTGCCGCATTGCCTCCCTCCCGCCCGGCGCTACCCTCCGCCCCATGCCGCACGATCACAGCCATCACCACCACGTCGACCCCGAAGCCGGGGATGCCAAACTCGCCCTCGCCGTGGCGGTCAACCTCGGGCTGACGGTGGCGCAGATCGTCGGCGGCATCCTCTCCGGCTCGCTCGCGCTGATCGCCGACGCGCTGCACAACCTCTCCGATGCGGTCTCGCTCGTCATCGCCGTGGTCGCCCGCCGCATCGCCCGCCGCCCGGCCGACGAGGGGATGACCTTCGGCTATGGCCGGGCCGAGATGGTGGCGGCGCTGATCAACTATACCACGCTGATATTGCTGGCAGTCTACCTCGCCTATGAGGGCATCCTGCGGCTCTTCGCCCCCGAGCCGGTCGAGGGCTGGACGGTGGTGATCATCGCCGCCATCGCGCTGGTGATCGACGCGGTGACAGCCCTGCTCACCTTCGCCATGTCGAAAACCTCCGCCAACATCCGCGCCGCCTTTCTGCACAACCTCGCCGATGCGCTGGGCTCGGTCGCGGTGATTGTCGCCGGCACGCTGATCCTGCTCTACGACTGGCGCCTGGCCGACCCGTTGGTGACCCTGCTGATCTCCGCCTACATCCTCTGGCACGCCATGGCCGAGGTGCCCGGCGTGATCCGCATGCTCATGCTCGGCACCCCGCCCAACCTCGATATTTCCGAGGTATCGCAAGAACTTGCCGCCACCCCCGGCGTCGCCTCCCTGCACCATCTCCACCTCTGGCAGATGCAGGAACACGAGGCCGCGCTCGAGGCCCATGTGGTGATCGAGGCAGGCCGCTGGGACGAGGCCGATGCAATCAAATCGGCCCTCAAGACAACACTCGAAACCCGCTTCCACATCCACCACTCCACCCTCGAACTCGAATGCGCCGCCCACGCCTGCGACCATCCCCGCCTCATCGGCCATGGCTGATCGGCGCCTTGCTCATTTTCTTGCTGCAAATATCTCCGGGGGTGTGGGGGCAGAGCCCCCACCGCGGCCCCCCAACAAAGCGCACCACCGCCGCTTTTGCCCTCGCGCCCTGCGCCCCTTGGCCCTATAACCGGGCGCGACCGACAGCCTGCCTGCCACCACGGGAGACCCGCCGATGACAGACCTTTCGCCGATCGACAAGGCCAAGTTCGTCGCCGCCAAACGGGCGGTGGACTACGTGCAGGACGGCATGCGCATCGGTCTTGGCACCGGCTCCACGGCGGCCTGGATGGTGCGCTGCCTGGCCGAGAAGATGCAGGCCGAAAAGCTTGATATCATGGGCATTCCCACCTCCACCCGCACCGCCGACCTGGCCCGCGAACTGGGCATTCCGGTCACCTCGCTCGACGAGGCCCAGTGGCTCGATCTCACAATCGACGGGGCCGACGAATTCGACGGTGAACTCAACCTCATCAAGGGCGGCGGCGGGGCGCTCCTGCAGGAAAAGATCGTCGCCACCGCGTCGGACCGCATGGTGGTGATCGCCGACGCCGCCAAGGACGTCACCGCGCTCGGGGCCTTCCCCCTGCCCATCGAGGTCATCCCCTTCGGCTGGCAGACCACCAAGGCGCTGGTCGAGGAAACCCTGATCAACATGGACGTTCTGGGCCGCGACACCTCGCTGCGCATGAACGACGACGCGCCCTACGTCACCGACGAGGGCAACTACATCATCGACCTGCACCTGCGCCGCATCGGCAATGCCCGCCAGCTGTCACTTGTGCTCAATCAGGTGCCCGGCGTGGTTGAAAACGGGCTCTTCATAGATATCTGCGATGTGGTGATCATCGGTCACGGCGATGGCCGGGTGCAGGTGCGCGACATCAACGAAGGCACCGAGGAGGAAGAGAAAATCGACCTTCTCGAGGGAGACAACATCTTCGCCGACCTCTGAGGAGGAGAGGGCGGCAAGCTAGGCAAGGCAGACCAATGGAATTTGATTACGACCTCTTCGTCATCGGCGGCGGCTCCGGCGGGGTGCGCGCGGCGCGGCTGGCAAGCTCCGAAGCGGGCGCGAAAGTGGGGCTGGCGGAAGAGTATCGCATGGGCGGCACCTGCGTCATCCGCGGTTGCGTGCCGAAAAAGCTGATGGTCTATGCCTCCCATTTCCCTGAAGAAATCAAGCTGGCGAAGGCCTATGGCTGGGATGTCGAGGCCAAGGGCTTCGACTGGTCGCAGTTCCGCCATCACCTCCACGCCGAGCTTGACCGGCTCGAGCAGATCTACACCCGCAACCTCGAAAAGGCCGGTGTCGAGATCCACGCCCAACGCGCCGTGGTGAAAGACCCGCACACCGTCGCCCTCGCCGACGGCACCGAGTTCACATGCCGCCACATCCTCATCGCCACCGGCGGCACCCCCAGCTTTCCGCCGCTCGAGGGGGCCGAGGAGTTCGGCATCAGCTCCAACGACGTGTTCCTCTTCGACGAGTTGCCAGAGAGCATCCTGATCATCGGCGGTGGCTTCATCGCCTGCGAAATGGCCTGCATTCTCAATGGCCTCGGCGTGAAGACCACGATCTTCCTGCGCGGCGCCCAGATCCTGCGCGGCTTCGATGACGAGGCCCGCGGACACCTCGCCGACCACATGCGCAGCCTCGGCATCGAGATCCACACTGGCACCTCGATCACCGACATGCAGAAACTCGAAAACGGCGTGTCGGTCCGCACCACCACCGGCCACGAAGGGATTTACAACAAGATCCTCTTCGCCACCGGCCGCGACCCCAACACCAAGGGCCTCGGGCTGGAGGAGGCCGGCGTCGAGCTGGGCCGCTCCGGCGAAATCGTCGTCAACGAATACAGCCAGACCGGCGTGCCCTCGATCTACGCCATTGGCGACGTGACCGGCCGCATAGAGCTGACCCCCGTGGCGATCCGCGAGGGGGTGGCCTTCGTCAACACCGTGTTCCACGGCACCCCCACCCCGGTCGACCACGAGCTGGTGCCCTCCGCCGTCTACACCCAGCCCGAGCTCGGCACCGTCGGCATGACCGAGAACGAGGCCGAGCGCGCCATGGAGGCAGGCGGCGAGGCCTTCGAGGTCTATTCCACCGCCTTCCGCCCGATGAAAACCGCCTTCGCCCATACCGAGGACCGGGTGCTGATGAAGCTCATCGTCGGCAAGGACACCCGCAAGGTCCTCGGCTGCCACATCGTGGCGCCCGAGGCAGGCGAGATGATCCAGCTCGCCGGCATCGCCATCAAGATGGGCGCCACCAAGGAAGATTTCGATCGCACCTGCGCGGTGCACCCCACGATGGCCGAGGAGCTGGTGACCATGAAGTCACCCACCCGTTAGGGCCCTAAACACCCCGAAACGGTTGCATTTGGCGCTCCCGTAGCCACTTGTGCTAGACAATCACCAAGTCCCGCCACACAAGGCGGGTCGGCAAGGAAGAGGAAAGAGACACATATGGCTGGCAACAACGGCGGCCCCTGGGGCGGCGGCGGATCGTCCGGCGGCGGAGGCGGCAACGGCGACGACGAGGGCCGTTCCAACCGGCCCGGAGGCGGGCGCAGGCCCGGTGAAGGGTCCGGCATCCCCGAGATCGACCAGATCATGAAGAAGGGTCAGGAGCAGCTGAAGGTGCTCATGGGCGGACGTGGCGGCGGCAGCAATGGCCGCGGTCCCGGCGGGCGTGGTCCCGGCGGCGGCGGTGCCCCATGGCTCACCCGCGGCACCCTGCTCATCGGCGCAGGCGCGGCAGCCCTGCTCTGGGCCTTTGCCAGCTTCTACACCGTCCGGCCCGAACAGCAGTCGGTCGAGCTTTTCCTTGGCGAGTTCTCCGACATCGGCACCGAGGGTCTCAACTTTGCCCCCTGGCCGCTGGTGACGGCAGAGGTGATCGACGTCACCACCAACCGCACCGAAGACATCGGCGTGCGCCGTGGCCAGTCCGGTAATGACGGGCTGATGCTCACCACCGACGAGAACATCGTCGACATCGACTTTCAGGTGGTCTGGAACGTGAAGAACGCGGCCGACTTCCTCTTCGCCCTCGAAGCGCCCGAGATCACGGTGCGCTCGGTGGCCGAAAGCGCCATGCGCGAGGTCATCGCGCAATCCGAGCTGGCGCCGATCCTCAACCGCGACCGTGCCGCGATCGAAGCCGGGGTGGACGAGCTGATCCAGCAGATCCTCGACCAGCAGAAAACCGGCATCAACGTGGTGCGCGTCAACTTCAACAAGGTGGACCCGCCCGCGCAGCAGGTCGCCGTGACCGACATCAACGGCGACACCAAGAACACCTCCGTCATCGACGCCTTCCGCGATGTGCAGGCGGCCGAACAGGAGCGTGATCAGGTGCAGCGCCAGGCCGATGCCTATGCCAACGGGCGTCTTGCCCAGGCCCGCGGCCAATCGGCCCGGATCCTCGAAAACGCCGAGGCCTACCGCTCCGAGCAGGTCAACCAGGCCACCGGCGAAAGCTCGCGCTTCCTTTCGGTGCTCGAAGAGTATCGCGCCGCCCCCGGCGTGACGCGCAAGCGCCTCTACCTCGAAACAATGGAGAAGGTCCTGGGCGACGTCGACAAGATCATCCTCGAAAATCAATCGGATGGCCAAGGTCAGGGCGTCGTGCCCTACCTGCCGCTCAACGAACTGCGTCGTTCCGGCAGCGGCAGCAGCAGCACCGGCAGCACGGGAGGGAGCAACTGATGAACCGTCTCACCTATCTCATCCCCGTCGTCGCCATCGCGCTTGCGGCCCTTCTGTCGTCGATCTTCATCGTCGACGAACGCGAGCAGGTGCTTGTCCTGCGCTTCGGCCAGATCAAGCAGCAGCGCACCGAGCCCGGGCTCTACTTCAAGGTGCCGCTGTTCGATGATGTCGTGGAATACGAAGACCGTATCCTCTCCATCGAAACCCCGCTCATCGAGGTCACGCCCGCCGACGACCGGCGCCTCGTGGTCGACGCCTTCGTGCTCTGGCGCATCACCGACATGGTGCAGTTCCGTCAGGCCATCGGCATCGGAGACGAGCGCGCCGCGCAGATCCAGCTCAACGACATCCTCGATGGTCAGATCCGGGCCGTGCTCGGCGCCGAAGGGGTGACATCGAGCACCATCCTGTCGCCCGAGCGGACCGTGCTGATGGACCAGATCGAAGACCGGGTGAACGACCGGGCCTCCGAGCTGGGCATTGAAGTGGTCGACGTGCGCCTGCGCCAGACCAACCTGCCCGAGCAGAACTTCGACGCCACCCTGAAGCGGATGATCGCGGAGCGGGAACGTGAAGCCATCGACGAGCGGGCCCGAGGCCAGGAAGCCGGCCAGCGGGTGCGTGCGGCGGCAGACCGGACCTATTCGGAGATCATCGCCGAAGCCAACCGGGATGCGCGCATCATCCAGGGTCAGGCCGACGCCGAGCGCAACCGGATCTTCGCCGAAGCCTATGGCCAGGACGAGGAGTTCTTCGAGTTCTACCGTTCGCTCTCTGCCTACGAGGCGGCGATCCACGGCGGCAACACCTCCATGGTGATGAGCCCGGACTCAGAGTTCTTCAACTACCTGCGCTCCGATGGGTCCGAGGCCGGCGCGGCCCCGGCTCCGGTCGACGAGGCCGCCGCCGCCGCCGCCCGCGCGGCCAACGAGGCCGCGATCCGCGCCGCTGAGGAAAGCGCAGCCGAGACCGCCAGCGAAGCCGAAGCGGTGATCGAGGAGCTGCCCGACACCTCCGTCGTGGGCGACGGCGCCACCGGCGACTCGGCGGCTCCCGCCGGGGATGAGGCTCCGGCCACCGACGGGGCTGCCCCCGAGGCCGCGCCGGAAGAAACCGCTCCGGAGGCGCCCGCACCCGCGGAAACCGCGCCCGAGGAGGCTCCGGCCGAAGAAACGGGCAACTGACCCATGGCCATGGCGCTCTACGCGCTGGGAGCCATCTGCATTGTCGAGGGGCTGGTGCTTGCACTGGCCCCTTCGCTTTATGAGGACATCCTCCGCTGGATCGTCTCCCAGCCCCCCGAGGCCCGGCGCACCCTTGGCCTGCTGGCCCTGACCGCCGGTGCCCTCTCGCTCTGGGCGGCGGCATGGATCGCCGGATGACGGCAGATTTCATCTGCTGCGGCAACACGGGCCCTTGCGCCAGAAGGCGCTGGCTGAAACACTTCGCCCAACAGCTGACGCGGGCTTCACGTCCAAGTGACGCGCCGCGATAGCCATTGAGTTGCGCTCCCGCGTGCCTATCTGGAAAAAAGCGGAAGCAGAGAAGAGGCAACTGACCGGCCCGCCGCGAGCGCCCGCCGGCATGTCGCCCCGACGATCAAGGGAGACCATCCAGTGAGATCACAGGCAATCGCAATCCAAACAGAAGCGGACCAGAGGCGCATCTTCGGCCTCCGCGCCGTTTTCGCGCTGCTTCTCGGACTGGCGCTTCTGGCGGCCCAATCCGTGAACGCCCAGTCGCGCACCATCCCCGGCAGCTTCGCTGACCTCGCCGAGCAGATCAGCCCGGCCGTGGTGAACATCACCACCTCCACCACCGTGTCGCGCCGCACCGGCCCCGCGCCGCAGGTGCCCGAAGGCTCGCCCTTCGAGGATTTCTTCCGCGACTTCCTCGACCGTGAGGAAGGCCCCAACCAGCCCCGCCGGTCCTCCGCGCTCGGCTCGGGATTCGTGATTTCCGAAGACGGCTACATCGTGACGAACAACCACGTCATCGAGGGCGCCGACGAGATCACCATCGAGTTCTTCTCCGGCCAGGAGCTGGACGCAGAGGTGGTCGGCACCGATGCCAACACCGACATCGCCCTTCTGAAGGTCGATCCCGAAGAGGCGCTCTCCTTCGTGCCCTTCGGCGACAGCAACACCGCCCGCGTGGGCGACTGGGTCATCGCCATGGGCAACCCGCTCGGGCAGGGCTTCTCGGTCTCCGCCGGCATCGTCTCGGCCCGCAACCGGGCGCTCTCGGGCACCTATGACGACTACATCCAGACCGATGCCGCCATCAACCGCGGCAACTCCGGCGGCCCGCTGTTCAACATGGACGGCGAGGTGATCGGGGTGAACACCGCGATCCTGTCGCCCAACGGCGGCTCCATCGGCATCGGCTTCTCCATGGCCTCCAACGTCGTGACCAAGGTCGTCGACCAGCTCAAGGAATACGGCGAAACCCGCCGCGGCTGGCTCGGCGTCCGCATCCAGGACGTCACCCCCGACGTGGCCGAAGCCATCGGCCTGACCCCCGCCAAGGGCGCGCTGGTCACCGATGTGCCCGAAGGCCCGGCGATGGACGCCGGCATGAAGTCGGGCGATGTCATCACCAGCTTCGACGGCCAGGAGGTCGAAGACGTGCGCGGCCTCGTCCGCCGGGTCGGCAACACCGAGGTCGGCAAGACCGTCCGCATGGTGGTGTTCCGCGACGGCAAGACCGTCACCCTGAAAGTCACCCTTGGCCGCCGTGAAGAGGCCGAGGGCGCCGTGCCCGCCGTGGCCGAGCAGGAAGAGGGCGCAGAGCCCGAGGCCCCGCAGGAGCAGGAGCTCCTCGGCCTCACAGTGACCCTGCTCACCGATGAGCTGCGCGAGCAGATGAGCCTCGAAGGCAACGAGCAGGGGCTTGTCATCAAGGAGGTCGACGAGATGACGGAGGCCTACGAAAAAGGCCTGCGCGCCGGCGACATCATCACCGAAGCGGGCCAGCAGAAGGTGCGTGCGGTGAGCGATCTGGAAGACCGGGTGGAAGAGGCCCGCGATGCCGGACGCAAATCACTCCTCCTGCTGATCCGCCGTGGGGGTGAACCGCGTTTCGTGGCGCTGTCGCTCGAATAACCCGAGTTCTCATTGGCGAGAAAACCTGGCCCGCGCTGCCCGCGCGGGCCTTTTTCATGCGCCCCCCCCCGTGTCCCCTACGCGCACGCCCCCCCACGCGCGTCATCCTCGGGCGTGACCCGAGGATCTCCCGCAGGCCCGCACCCTATAAAACCCCCGGACCAAGCCCGAAGATGACAGGTCGCATCGGCCGGCCGGGCAGGTCAGCCCTCAGCCCGCCACCGCCTTGGCATGTGTGTTGAAAAACTTGATCGTCCGGGCAAAGAAATCGGCCCGCACCTCGGGCGTTTCCATCAGGATCTCGTGCTCGGCCCCCTCGGGCTGCACCAGCTCCGCGCCGGGCCAGCTGGCCATCCGCCGATGCACCGCGCCCGGATCGACAATGCGCTCGTTGCCGCCCAGATAGGTCAGGCAGGGCAGGTCGGGGGCGGGCATCCGCAACAGCGCCCGCATTTCCACCAGCGCCCGGTTCAGCCAGTGCAGGCTCGGCCCGCCGAGCGACAGCTCGGGATGCGCGAGGAGCTGGGCGCGCATGTAGTGCCACATCTCCTCATCCCGGGTCAGCATGTTGTTTTCGAACTCGGCCGCCAGCGCATAGGTCTCCGGCACCGTGCCGGGGGCAAACCGGCCCCCCATGCCCAGCGGGCGCGACAGCGTCGACAGCACCCAGGCCGCCGGCCGCACCACCGGATGAAACCGGATGCCCCACATCGGAGCCGAGAAGGCGGCGGCCTCGAGCTCGATCCGATGCGCCGCCCTCAGGCCGATGCACCCGCCCATCGAATGGCCGATCATCACGTGGGGCAGGGGGGCGGCTTCCAGCTCCCGCACCGCCGCCACCATCGCATCCACGTCGCGCTGGTAGTCGTCGAACTCGCTCACATGGCCCGTGGCCGGGTCGGGCAGGGCGCGGTCGGCAAGGCCCTGGCCGCGCCAGTCCATCGCCGCCATGTTCCAGCCGGCGGCAACATATTCACGCGCCGCGCGGCCATATTTCTCGACGTATTCGGTGCGACCGGGGAAGAAGAGCACAGTGCCCTTCGCGGGGCCCTTCGCCTCCTCCGCCGGCCACCAGGCCATCCGCACCCGCACCCCGTCGGCACAGGTCAGCCAAAAGGCGCGGCCCCCCTCGGGGCCGTCGGCCTCCTCGTATAGCGGGGCCTCCTGCACCGATCAGCTCAGCGCGCCGCCGAGCTTCATCGCCATGCCCATGTCACCATCCACCTTCAGCCGTCCGCCCATGAAGGCGGCGGTGGGGTTGAGATCGCCCGACAGAATCGCCTCGAAGGTCTCGGCATCGGCGCTCATCGTCACCTCGGCCTCCTCGTCGCCGGCGCGGGCGCCGTCGCTGTCGACCATGATCGCGCCTTCGTCCTCGATCACGAACTTCGCCGTGCCGTCAAAACCGCCGCCCAGCTTCGCATTCAGCGCCGCAACGGCGCCCTCCACCACAGAACTCATGCCAATCTCCTTCCAATGTGACCGACCGGGGGCTTGGCTCCCCCGGCGCTTGCGCTAAACTCATGCACAGATATGCGAGTTATAGCCAGACACCTCAACTTTCACGTCACGGCATTTGCCGTGCTGCTGGCATTTGCCGCACCCCTTGCCGCGCAGGAAGAGGATGCACCGGGCGCCCCGCCCGAAATGCCCACGCCCTCCGCCGATGTGGCGGTCGCGCCCGAACCCGAGGGCGGGCGCCCCTCGCTCGATCAGCTCTTCGCAGAACTCTCCCAGCCCGAGCAGATGGGCTGGCAGCGCATCGAGGATGCGATCTGGATCGAGTGGTCGCGCTCCGGCTCCGCCTCCATGGACCTGCTGCTCAAGCAGGGCCGCGAGGCGCTGGAGCGCGAAGACTACCCGCTCGCCATCGAGCACCTCACGGCGCTCACCGACCACGCCCCCGAATTTGCCGAGGGCTTCAACGCTCGCGCCACCGCCTTCTTCCAGCTTGACGAATACGGCCTCGCGCTCGAGGACATCCGCCGCACGCTGGAGCTGAACCCGCGTCACTTCGCGGCCCTCACCGGGCTGGCGGTGATCATGGAGCAGATGGGCGAAGAGAGCCGCGCCCTCACCGCCTACCAGAAAGTGCTGGAAATCCACCCGCATCGCCCCAATGTGAAGGAGGCCGTCGAACGGCTGGAATTCACCGTCATGGGCAAGCGCATCTGACGACCCTCCAAGCCTGACCAGAGAGGCCTCCGATGGGTGGCGAGACCGCGCGTATCACGGCCCTTCTGGGGCCAACAAACACCGGCAAGACCCATTTTGCGATCGAGCGGATGCTGTCGTATCCGACCGGCGTGATCGGCCTGCCGCTGCGGCTGCTGGCCCGCGAGGTCTATGACAAGATCGTCGCGCTGCGCGGCCCCAACGCGGTCGCCCTGCTCACCGGCGAAGAGCGCATCGTGCCACCCCGCGCCCGCTTCTGGGTCTGCACCGTCGAGTCGATGCCCGTCACCGGCGAGCATGATTTTCTCGCGATCGACGAGATCCAGCTCTGCGCCGACCCCGAGCGCGGCCATGTCTTCACCGACCGCCTGCTGAACGCCCGCGGCCGGCTCGAAACCATCTTCATGGGCGCAGAAACCATGCGCTCCACCATCGCCGCGCTGGTGCCGAGGGCGCAGTTCGTCAAACGCGAGCGGTTTTCGCATCTCACCTACGGAGGTTCGAAAAAGATAAGCCGGATGCCCGCGCGCTCCGCCATCGTCGGCTTCTCGGTTGAAAATGTATATGCCATCGCCGAGCTGATCCGCCGCCAGAAGGGCGGCTGCGCGGTGGTCATGGGGGCGCTCAGCCCGCGCACCCGCAATGCCCAGGTCGCGCTCTACCAGAACGGCGATGTCGACTATCTCGTGGCGACCGATGCCATCGGCATGGGCCTCAACCTCGACCTTCACCACGTTGCCTTCTCAGCCACCACCAAGTTCGACGGGCGGCGGATGCGCCCGCTCAGCGCGCAGGAGCTGGGCCAGATCGCAGGCCGCGCCGGGCGCTACCAGCGCGACGGCTCCTTTGGCGTGACCGGCGAGGCCGCGCCGCTCTCCGAGGAGGTGGTCGAGGCCATCACCGAGCACCGCTTCGAGCCGATCCGCAAGCTCGAGTGGCGCAACCCCGAGCTGGATTACCGCACCCCCGCCCACCTCATCGCCACGCTCGAGGCCCGCCCCGACAACCCGCTGCTCGCCCGCGCCCGCGAGGCCGACGACCTCGGCGCGCTCAAGGCCCTTGCCGCCATGCCCGAGCTTGCCGCCCGCACCATCTCGCGGGCCGACACCCGGTTGCTCTGGGATGTCTGCCGCATCCCCGACTTCCGCGGCATCTCCCACGGCGAACACGCCGCGATGCTGGCCAAGATCTTCGCCGACCTGCACGAGCTGGGCCGCATCCCCGACGACTGGTTTGCCCGCCAGATCAAGCGCATCGACCGAACCGATGGCGACATTGATACGTTGTCCAAGCGGTTGGCGTTTATCCGCACATGGACCTACGTCGCCCAGCGCAAGGGCTGGCTCGACGACGAATCCCATTGGCGCGGCGCGACCCGCGCTGTAGAAGACCGCCTGTCGGATGCCCTTCACGGTGCACTGACCCAGAGATTTGTCGACCGGCGCACCAGCGCATTGCTGCGGCGGTTGAAACAGAAGGAGAGCCTCGTGGCCGACGTGAACGACAAGGGTGAAGTGGTAATCGAGGGCCATACGGTCGGGCGGCTGGAAGGCTTCCGTTTCCGTCAGGCCGATACCAGCGACGCAGGCGAGGCAAAAACCCTCCGCGCCGCCGCCGTTGCCGCCCTCGGCCCGCAGTTCTCGCTGCTCTCCGACCGCTTCTACAACGCGCCCGATACCGAACTCGACTACACCGAGCAGGGCGGCCTCATGTGGGGCGAGCATGCCGTCGGCAAGCTGGTGAAGGGCCCCGAGGCGCTCAAGCCGCAGGTTCAGGCCTTCGTCGACGACGAGGCCGGCGCCGATGTGGCCGAGAAAGTCACGCGCCGGTTGCAGCACTTCATCGACCGCAAGATCGCCGCGCTCTTCGAGCCGCTGATGAACGTACAGAACGACGAGGCGCTCACCGGCCTGGCCCGGGGCTTCGGCTTCCAGCTCATCGAGGCGCTCGGCGTCATCCCCCGCGATCAGGTCGCGCAGGACGTGAAGTCGCTCGATCAAGACGCTCGTGGCGCGCTGCGCAAGCATGGCGTACGCTTCGGCCAGTTCACCATCTTCATGCCCCTGCTGCTCAAGCCCGCACCCACCCGCCTGCGGCTGGTGCTCTGGTCGCTGGCGCAGGGCCTCCAGGAATTCCCCGAAAGCCCGCCCCCGGGCCTCGTGACCATTCCCGCGCCGCAGGGCATGCCCGAGGGCTACGCGCCGATGTCGGGCTACCGCGCCGCCGGCAGCCGCGCCATCCGCATCGACATGCTCGAGCGTCTGGCCGACCAGCTGCGCAGCCAGGACAGCCGCAGCGGCTTCGAGGCCAATGCCGACATGCTCTCGATCACCGGCATGACGCTGGAGCAGTTCGCCGACCTGATGGGCGGGCTGGGCTACAAGGCCGAGAAGGGCGAGCGCGCCAAGGTCAAACCTGTCGATGCCGTCGTGCCCGAGGCCGAAGGGGCCGCCGCCCCCGAAGGCGACGTGCCGGTGATGGACGTGGCCGAGGCGCAGCCCGAGGGCGGCATCATCGAGCAGCCCACGCCCGATGAAACCCCCGCCGACGACACGCCCCCGGCGGCCGAGGCCCTCCCCGACGAGGGCGTGGCGCCCGTGGCCGAAACCCCGGCCGAGCCCGCACCCGAAGAGCCGGTGGCCGAAACCCCGGCTGAAGAGATCCTGCCGGGCACCGCGCCCGACGCCGAGATCGCAGGCCCCGAGATGGAGGTCTTCTACACCTTCACATGGGGCGGCAACCGCGGCGCCCGCCGCAACGACCAGCAGGGCAACCGCCCCAAGGGTCAGGGCAAGGGCAAACCCCGCGGCAAGGGCGGGCAGGGCGGCAAGCCCGGAGGCAAGGGCGGTCCGCGTCGCGATGACGGCCCCAAGAACTTCCAGTCGCGTCCGCCCCGCAAGGAAAAGCAGATCGACCCCGACAACCCCTTCGCCCAGGCGCTGATGGGTCTCAAGAAAGAGTGAGCGAAGCCGGGGACAGCCCGCGCCCCACGCTGCGCATCGACAAGTGGCTGTTCCACGCCCGCTTCTTCAAGACCCGCAGCCTCGCGGCAAAGATCGTCGGCGAGGGCAAACTGCGGGTCGACGGCACCCCCATCTCCAAGCCCTCGCGCACCGTCTCCCCCGGTGACACGCTGACCTTTCCCAAGGATACGCACATCCGCGTCATCCGCATCGTTGCCCTCGGCACCCGCCGCGGCCCGGCCCCCGAGGCCCGCGCCCTCTACGAAGATCTCGCCCCGCCGGAACGCCCGTCCCCCGATCCGAGCCAACCCAAGGCCGATGTTCGCCCTTCCGCGCGGGATCGTCGCACAGCGCTCCGAATGCGTGGCAAGTCGCTTGAATGACCCCGAAGTTTGAAATACCTCTGCCTCCAACACTGCCGAGGCCCGAATGACCTATATCGTCAACGACAACTGCATCGCCTGCAAATACACCGACTGCGTCGAGGTGTGCCCCGTGGATTGCTTCTACGAGGGCGAGAACATGCTGGTGATCCACCCCGACGAATGCATCGACTGCGGCGTCTGCGAGCCCGAGTGCCCGGCCGACGCGATCCGCCCCGATACCGAGCCGGACATGGAAAAATGGGTTGAGTTCAACCGCAAGTATTCCGAGATGTGGCCGGTCATCGTGACCAAGAAGGATCCGCTGCCCAATGCCGACGAGATGGACGGCAAACCCGGCAAGCTGGAGCTGCTGTCGGAGGCCCCGGGCGAGGGCGGCTGAGGCCGCTCGAACCGCCCCGGATTGACCGCACGGTCAAAACGCCGCGCCTGCGCGACTGCGTGGTGCTTTGAGAATCGTCATTTTTGTGATACATTCTGGAACGATGGAATATAAGTTCTGAGGTTCCCGAACGCGCGCTGCTCGCTGTTTCGGGAGATGTCCAAGCGCAAACAAGACCCGCTCCCGGAGGCACGCCCGCCGGGAAAGGGTCTTTTCGGCCCCTCAGGATCGGCTCAAGGAAGGCCCTGAATGACCAAGAAGAAATCCGAGTTTCGCCCCAACGATTTTGTCGTCTACCCGGCCCACGGCGTCGGCAAGATCGTCTCGATCGAAAAGCAGGAGGTCGCCGGCTTCGAGCTGGAGCTCTTCGTGATCTCCTTCGAGAAAGACAAGATGACCCTCCGCGTGCCCACGCACAAGGCCACCGAGGTCGGCATGCGCTCGCTCTCCACGCCCGACACCGTGTCGCTGGCGATGAAGACCCTCAAGGGCAAGGCCAAGGTCAAAAAGGCCATGTGGTCGCGCCGGGCGCAGGAGTATGAGCAAAAGATCAACTCCGGCGACCTGATCGCCATTGCCGAGGTGGTCCGCGACCTGCACCGCACCGACGACCAGCGCGAGCAGAGCTACTCCGAGCGTCAGCTCTACGAAGCCGCGCTCGAGCGTCTCACCCGCGAAATCGCCGCCGTTGCAGGCAGCGACGAGGCCGGTGCCCAGAAGCAGATCGACGATGTGCTGGTCAGCCGCGCCGCTGCCGCCTGACCCAGCCACCGTTTCTCGTTACAAGGGGTCGCGCCAGCAAGGCGCGGCCCCTTCGCGTTTCCAGGTCCCCGGCCCTCAGGCCGACAGCGCCGCGCCGCCCCCGTCAATCCGGTAATAGGCCCCGGTGATGAAGCTCGCCCGGTCGCTCGCCAGAAAGGCCATCAGCTCGGCAATCTCCTCGGACTCCGCATAGCGCCCCATCGGCACGGCGGCTTCGAACTTCTTGCGCGCCTCCTCCTCGTGCCCCTTCATCGCGCCGCTCTCGATCGAGCGCATCATCTGGGTATCGACCCCCGAGGGGCAGACCGCATTCACCCGAATGCCCTCACCGGCCACTTCCAGCGCCACCGACTTGTTCAGCCCCAGCACCGCGTGCTTGGAGGCGGTGTAGGCGCTCATCCCCGGCGCCCCCAGCAGCCCGCCGTTGGAGGCGGTGTTCACGATCGCACCGCCGCCCTGCTCCTTCATCTGCGCCACCACATGCTTCAGCCCCAGCGCCACGCCCATCACGTTCACCCCCAGCACGGCCGTGAAGTTCTCGACCGTCTGCTCGGTGATCGGGGCGAACTTGCCGTTGATCCCGGCGTTGTTCACGAACACGTCGATCCGGCCGAATTTCTCGACCGTGGCCTTCACATAGGCCGCCACATCCGCCTCCTTGCTGACATCCGCCGTCAGCAGCAGCGCCCCGTCGAGCCCCGCCGCCGCCGTCTCCAGCGGCTCTCGCTTCAGGTCCACCAGCGCCAGCTTGGCGCCCTGCTCTGAAAACTTCCGCGCCGCCGCAATCCCGATGCCGCCCGCGGCGCCGGTGATGAGCACGATCTTGTCCTGGAAGTCCATGATATTTCTCCTTCTTTCACGAGCAGTCTTGCTTGGCTGCCCTGAAAGAAAGATAGCGCCCGGAGGCCCGCCCGCCCTGTGTGCAAATGCACAGTCGCAAGGCCGCAGGGGAGCGGAACCAAAACGGATGCACAGGTGTCTGCCTAGTCGTCGCCCCGCGGATGCGCCCGCTGCTCCTGGATCTCCCGCACCAGGGCCGCCTCCAGTTCGGAGTTCAGCTCGCGGGTGCGGGTCACGTAGGGCTCGTTCTGGCTCAGCGGAATCTCGGGTTTCCACAGCTCGGCCAGCTCGCGCAGGATGTGCCGGTCGTGCTTGTAGAAACTGCGCTCCACCTCGGCCGCCTCGAACTCCGAGAACTCCATGTTCTCCAGCACGTAGCGCCCGGCCCGCAGGCTGGAGTCGAACAGCTCGCGCACAATGTCGTTCGCCCCGGCCTGGTACAGCTCGTACACATGCAGCCGGTCGCGGGCGCGCGCGATGATATGAATGTCGGGCCGCGCCTCGCGGGCATAGCGCACCAGCTGCACGGCGGTCTTGGCATTGTCGAGCGCCACCACCAGCACCCGCGCATGGTGGATGCCCGCCGCGTGCAGCAGCTCGGGCCGTGTCGGGTCGCCGAAGAACCCCTTGAAGCCGAAGCGGCGCAGCAGGTTGATGGTTTCGAGGTTGTGGTCCAGCACCGTGGTCTGCACCCCGGCCGCGCTCACCATTCGGCTCACCACCTGCCCGAACCGCCCCAACCCGGCGATGATGACGGGCGCGTTCTCGTCCATCTCGTCGGGCTCGGGCATGTCGCTCTCTTCCGCCATCCGCTCCGAGAGCTTCTCGTAGAGGATGAAGAACAGCGGCGTCAGCAGCATGGTCATCGCGACCACCAGCAGCAGCACCTGCGCCATCACCGGCTCCAGCATCTTCTGCCCGGTCATGAAGCCCACCAGCACGAAGCCGAATTCACCCGCCTGCGCCAGCCCCAGCGTGAACAGCCACTGCCCCTTGCCCCGCAGGCCAAAGATCCAGCCAAGCCCGTAGAGGATCAGCCCCTTCACCAGCATCACCCCCAGCGTCAGCCCGACGATGGTGAAGATGTTGTCCCACAGCACCCCGAAGTTGATGCCCGCCCCCACGGTGATGAAGAACAGGCCGAGCAGCAGGCCCTTGAACGGGTTCAGGTCGGCCTCGATCTGGTGCCGGAACTCCGAGTTCGCCAGCATCACCCCGCCAAGAAAGGTGCCAAGCGCCGGCGAGAGGCCCACGAGATTCATCAGGAAGGCGATCATCACCACCATCAGCAGCGCGGTTGCGGTGTAGAGCTCGCGCAGCTTGGCCATGTGGATGAACCGGAACAGCGGCCGCGTCAGGAAGATGCCGGCAAGGATCACCGCCAGCACCGCGCCCACGGTCACCAGCGCCACGCCCCAGCCCGGCAGCCCTTCCACCAGCGACATCGCATGATGCGCCTCCTCGCCGCCGACCTGGATCGTGCCCGACGGGTCGAGCTGCGGCACCAGCACCACCGGCAGCAGCGGCAGGATGGCGAGGATCGGGATCACCGCGATATCCTGCGTCAGCAGCACCGAGATGATCGAGCGCCCGCCCGCCGATTGCATCAGCCCCTTCTCGCTGAGGGTCTGAAGCACGATGGCGGTGGAGGAGAGGGCAAAGGTCATGCCCACGGCCAGCGCAAGGCTCCACGTCAGGCCAAGCGCCACGCCGCAGCCCGCGATCACCAGCGATGTGCCCACCACCTGCGCCCCGCCAAGTCCGATCAGCCGGTGCCGCATCGCCCAAAGCGCCTTCGGCTCCAGCTCCAGCCCGATCAGGAACAGCATCACCACCACGCCGAACTCGGCAAAATGCTGCAGTTCCTGCGTTTCGCTGCCCACCAGCCCGAGGATCGGCCCAATCACGATGCCCGAGAGCAGGTAGCCCAGCACCGAGCCAAGCCCGAGCCGCGCCGAGATCGGCACCGCCACCACCGCCGCGCTGAGGTAGATCACCGCCTGGTAAAGGAATCCTTCCATCGCACCCGCTTTCTTCGACCCATTCAGAAGTATCAGGCGGCGGGCAAAATGGAATGGCCGCCGCCCCGCCAAGGCGTTGAAATCCCCGCGAGCCGGGGCACAAATTGCTTCAACGGGTTACAGGCGCGGGCTCAGAGGGGCAGGGGGCCATCGGGCTTGAGCTGCGCCATCACGATCTGGCTTTGCACGCGGGCGACCGAGGGGTGGGGCAGCAGCACCTCCTGCACCAGCCGGTTGAGCGCCGGTAGGTCGTTGCAGTAGATCCGCAGCAGATAATCGGCATCGCCGGTCATCACCCATGCGCTCACGATTTCGTCGCGCCGCTCCACCAGCCGGGCAAAGCTCTGCGCCGCATCCGGGGCATGGGCGGCCATGTGCACCTGGATCATCGCCTGCACCCCGAGGCCAACCGCCTCGGGCTCCACCCGCGCATGGTAGCCCGCAATCAGCCCGGTCGCCTCCAGCCTCTGCCGCCGCCGACCGGCCTGCGACGGGCTGAGGCCCAGCCGCGCGCCAAGCGCCTCGGCGGTCTGGTTGGCATCCTGCTGAAGCAGCCGCAGCAGGGCGGAGTCGGTGGCGTCCAAGGTCATGCGTGCAAACCGCGTGATTGCGAGAAATGACGCTGATGATACGTATATTTTCGGAGAAATGCGAGGAATAACGCGCACACTCCGCCCATCTCCCGCGCTAAACTCACCCAAAGCGCAAAGGAGACACCCATGGGCCCCTTCCCCCACGACGCCCCCAAGGCGACCATCACCGATGAAAACCCCGCCGGCACCGACGGCTTCGAATTCGTCGAATTCGCCCACCCCGACCCCGAGCACCTGCGCGAAACCTTCCGCGCCATGGGCTACACCCATGTCGCCACCCACAAGACCAAGCGCATCGAACTCTGGCAGCAGGGCGACATCTCCTACCTGCTGAACGATGAGCCGGGCACCCACGGCCGCGATTTTGTTGAAGAGCACGGCCCCTGCGCCCCCTCCATGGGCTGGCGCGTGGTCGACGCGCAGCACGCCTTTGATCACGCCCTGAAGCACGGCGCCGAGCCCTACGAGGGCCCCGGTAAAACCATGGACGTGCCCGCCATCCGCGGCATCGGCGGCTCGCTGATCTACTTCATCGAAGACTACTTCGAAACCAGCGCCTACAACGCCGAGTTCGACTGGCACGACAGCGCCCACCCCATGGGCGTCGGCTTCTACTACCTCGACCACCTGACCCACAACGTCTTCAAGGGCAACATGGACAAGTGGTTCCAGTTCTACGGCAAGCTGTTCAACTTCCGCGAAATCCGCTTTTTCGACATCGAGGGCAAGTTCACCGGCCTGTTCTCCCGCGCCCTGACCTCGCCCTGCGGGCGCATCCGCATTCCGATCAACGAGGACCGCGGCGAGACCGGCCAGATCGTCGCCTACCTGAAAAAGTACAATGGCGAGGGCATCCAGCACATCGCTGTCGGCGCGCGCGACATCTACGAGGCGACCGACCAGATCGCGGAGATGGGCGTCAAGTTCATGCCCGGCCCGCCCGAGACCTACTACAAGCTCAGCAAGGACCGGGTCGTCGGCCACGACGAGCCGATCGAGCGGATGATGAAGCACGGCATCCTGATCGACGGCGAGGGCGTGGTGGACGGCGGCGAAACCCGCATCCTTCTGCAGATCTTCTCGAAAACGGTGATCGGCCCGATCTTCTTCGAGTTCATCCAGCGCAAGGGCGATGATGGCTTCGGCGAGGGCAACTTCAAGGCGCTGTTCGAGAGCATCGAGCAGGAGCAGATCGACAGCGGCGAGCTGAAGCCCGAAGACGCCGCCTGACCAGCGGCGGGACAAGTCCCGCCCTACATGCCGGCCCGTAGGGCGGGACTTGTCCCGCCTTACCCCTTGGTGATCGCATCCAGCGCCGCCAGCCGGTCGAGCACTGCCGGCAGATCGTCCAGCCGCAGCATGTTCGGCCCGTCCGAGGGCGCGTTGTCGGGGTCTTCGTGCACCTCCATGAAGACCGCCGCACAGCCCACCGCCATCGCCGCCGCCGCCAGTACCGGCACGTATTCCCGCTTGCCGCCCGTCGAGCCGCCAAGCCCGCCGGGCTGTTGCACCGAATGGGTGGCGTCGAACACCACCGGATAGCCGGTTTCGGCCATGATCGGCAGGCTGCGGAAGTCGCTCACCAGCGCGTTGTAACCAAAGCTCGTGCCCCGCTCGCAGAGCATGATCCGCTCGTTGCCCGTGCTCGCGATCTTCTCGGCCACGTTGCCCATGTCCCAGGGCGCCAGAAACTGGCCCTTCTTCACGTTGATCACCCGGCCGGTCTGTCCGGCGGCCAGCAGCAGGTCGGTCTGGCGGCACAGGAACGCCGGGATCTGCAGGATATCCACCACCTCACCGGCCCGCTCTGCCTGCGCAATGTCATGCACATCCGTCACCACCGGGCAGCCGAACTCCTCGCGCACCGCCGCCAGCACCTCCAGCCCCTTCTCGATCCCGAGCCCGCGCTTGCCCGAAAGCGAGGTGCGGTTGGCCTTGTCGTAGCTGGCCTTGAAGACAAAGGGGATATTCCGCGCAGAGGCCGCCTCGCCGATCCGTTCGGCCAGCATCCGCGCGTGATCGAGGCTCTCAAGCTGGCAGGGTCCGGCCAGCAGGGCAAAGGGCCTGTCGTTTCCAATGGAAAACCCGCCGAGGTCCACCGATTTCATGGCCTGTCTCCTGCTGCCAGAATGTGCGCCACAGGAACACCGCCCGCGCGAGGATGTCAAACAGGCCCGCCGGGGAGGGGGCCTGTCAGCCGCTGGGCATCGAGAGGGTGATATTCTTGCCCCGCTTGACGTAACGCAGCTGGTTCTGGCCGATCGCGGCCACCTTGCCCCCGTCGAGCCGGTCGCCGGGCTTCACCTTCAGCAGTCGGCCCGAGGGCAGCCGCACGAGGGCGCGGCGCTGGTTGGGCGAGCCGAAGACGCCGATCAGGTTGATGTCGCGCAGCTTCAGCGCGTTGCGGTTGGTGGCCGCCTTGGCCACCGAGGCGCTCGAGGGCACGGCGGGCGCAACCTTCTGGTTGCGCGGCAGCACCACGGCGGCAGAGGCGGTCTGCACCTCTTCCTCGCGGCTTTCCGCCTCGGGTTGCGAGGTGGCGCGGGCGGCGGCGGCCGCGGCGGCGCGGGCCTGCGCCTCGGCCTCTTCCTCGGCCTTCCGGCGAGCGCTGGCGACCTTGTCGTCAAAGCCCCGCGGCCGGCTGGCGGGCTTGCGCGAGGAGGCCACGGCGTATTTCGAGGCGCTCTTCAGCTCGGCTTCGGCGCGGGCCTCGGCTTCGGCATCGGCGCGGGTTTCATCCTCGGCCAGCTCGGCGTTTTCCGCCTCGCTCGAGCGCACCGCCTCCTCGATCGCGGCCTGACGGCTGGCTTCCGCCTCATCCTGCAGCGACTGCGGGCGCTCCTTGGGCCGCAGCCCGGCCAGCTCGGCGCGGGTCCGCCCGCCAAGCTCGGCCTTCTCGTTCTCTTCCACAATGCCTTCGGGCCGCGCCTTGGGCCTCTTTCCGGCCAGCAGGGCATCGGCCTCGGCGGCGGTGTCCTCCGCGGCAGGCACATCGGCCGCGGCAGTCTCGGCCTCTGCCGTCGCGGCGCCACCGGGGCGCACACGGGGCACCACGTGGGGGCGGCCGGCATAGAGCGTCACCCCATCGGCAGTAACAACACCCTCCTCGGTCGGACGGATGCTGCCATCCTCGGCAAACTCCACATCCTGACCGGGCGGCATCGGGCTGGCCTGACGGGGCAGGGCCGCATCGCTGCCGCTCCCGGTCTGGGCCTGGGGCAGGGCAACCGCATCATAGGGCTGCACCTCCGGGTCGATCGAGGCGATGTAGATATCGTCGGTGTTGTCCTCCGCCGGAAGCCGGCCCGGCTCGGGGGCCTGCTGCCAAACGCCGCTCTCGGCATAGGCGGCCTGCGCGGCCTCGGGGGTCAGAGGCTCGCCCGGGGCGGCCTCGGGCTCGGGCTCGCTGTCGGCCAGCTCGTCCGCGCCCGGGTCCGCATCGGCGTCGAACTCGGGCAGGGGCGGGTTCTCGAACATCGGCTCGGCCAGCCGGGGCTCTTCCTCCGGCAGCGACGAAAACGGGTCATCGGCAAGGCTCGCCACAACCGGCGCACCCTCTGTGGCGGGGTCGGGCTGGGCCGGGGCCGAAAGCGCCTCGGCCAGTTCGGCCTCGCCGCCGGGCGCGATGGTCGCCCCGCTGGTGCCGGTTTCGGAGAAGGTGATCGAGCGGGTCAGCGCCCCGTCGGCCCCCAGCAGCGGTGCCGCGCTGGCAAGGCTCTGCTCGGCCACAACCGGGCCGTCCTGCGCCGTGCTCTGGTCGCTCGCCAGGAAGATCTTCGACCACAGGCCGGCCGCCCCGAGCAACAGCAGCAGCGCCACCGTCAGCCCGATCGGAAAGCCCTTGCTCGGCTTGGCCTTTTCCTTGCCCCTCGCGCCGAACAGGGTGAAATCACCGTCCTTCGGCTCCTGCGAAAGGCGCTCGGGCAGGTCGTCCGGGGTCGGGCGGGGCAGGGGGGCGGCGATGATCTCGGGGGTGAGGGTATCGGCACTCTTCTCGGTGCGCCGCAGCCCGCCCACCTTGCTGCGGAAGGCGGCAAAGGCAGCCTTGCTGCGCGGGCTGGCATCCTGCGGGGCCAGTTCGGGGTCGGCGGCAGGCGTGCTCGCGGCGACCTCCCGGGCAATCTGCGCGGCGGCAACCTTGGGCGCCTCATCGGGCGCGGCCTCCACCGAGGCGGCACTCGGCGCGGGCGCTACAGTTTCGGCCTTCGCGGCCTCCTTCGGCGCGGCACCCTTCGCGGCCTCGCCCGAGCTGCGGCCAAGCGATGGCGTCTTCTCCGGCGGAGAGGCAGGCGTATCGTCCCGCGTCGCTCCACCCAGCCGCGGCCGCGGCCCTGCGCCCGGCCCGTCCACCGCCGCGCCAAGGCGGGGGGCACGCCCCTCGCTGGCCTGCGTGCGGATCGAGCTGAACGCGGGCATGGCCACAGCAGCCCCGGCCTCTTCGGAGTCCTCCTCAACGGGCGCATCAGCAGCAGCCACCGCCGCCCCGGATACCGGACCCTCAAGGTCCGCACCCTGCGCCTCGATCTCAGGCGCTTCGCGCGCGGCAACGACCTCGGGCGCGGTCTCTTCCGCATCCGGCGCGGCGGCCTCATCCTCTACAGCGGCATCCACAGTCGCCTCAGCGGCGCCCGCAGCCTCAATCTCGTCCGGCGCGGCCACATCG
The DNA here is from genome assembly GCF_024105635.1 of Oceanicola sp. 502str15. Taxonomy (NCBI): domain Bacteria; kingdom Pseudomonadati; phylum Pseudomonadota; class Alphaproteobacteria; order Rhodobacterales; family Roseobacteraceae; genus Oceanicola; species Oceanicola sp. 502str15. The sequence goes on along the minus strand of NZ_WYDQ01000001.1, from coordinate 1,949,695 downwards.
GGCACACCCTCTTCGGCGGCCTCTACTGGCGCATCAACAGCAGCCTCCTCGGCCTCGCCCGGAGCCACGGCCTCAACCGCCGCCTCTTCCTCCGCACCCTCTTCAGCAGCCACCAAGGGCGCGTAATCCGCCCCCGCATCAGCCTCGTCCGCCACCTCGATCGCGGCAGCTTCCTCACCCGGCACACCGGCATCCGCCTCGTCCAGCGCCGCCTCGAGCGCAACGCTCACCTCGACCGGCGCGGCTTCCACCTCCGGCTCCGGCTCGGCAACCTTCTGCGCCTCCCACGCCCCGACCACCTCGATCGGCTCGGCCTCGGCCAGCATCGCAGGCCCCGCGCCGGGGCCTCGCTCGGCGGGGCCGAAGAACGGCTCGCGCAGGAAGGCCCCGCGCGGCGGCACCGCCACGTAGCCGACCGGGCCAAACCCGTGCTCGGCGGCAAAGGCGCGGGCCTCTTCAAGGGTTTCGCGGGCCACCACGGCTATCTGCAAGGTCTCGCCGTCGGATTCCCAGTCGAACACAAGGTCCGACACCTCGTAGGGCGTCGCCCCCACCAGTGCCGCCCGCACCCGAACCTCGTCGGCCAGCTCGTCCTTGCCGCTGGCAGGGCAGCTCGAATAGAGGATCTGGCTGTTGGGGATCACCAGCTTGGCCGCCACCTCGCCCTCGACCTGCGCCCGCAGCGCCGCGAGATCCTCCACCAGGCTGTCGGCATCGAGCGAAACGGCGCCCACCTGCCGCCAGCCGTCTTCGGCGCGGCGGAGCAGCGAAATGCCATCATGGCTGAGATCAAGCGCGAATTCAGGGGTCATCCAAGAGCTTTCTGGCCAAATCTGGCGGGCGTCAGGGCGCCCGCTTGTAGCTGTCATAGTCTATACAAGCTTAACGTCAGGTTTTCAATTTATCACATCTTGCGGCCAATCACCTTCACCTCGCCCCCAAGCCACTTGTTGCAAAACAAAAAATCCGGCCCGCAGAGGGGCCGGATTGCTGGGGTCTCGGGGCTGACAATGTCGTGAAACTGCAAGCCCGCCGCGGGCGGAAACCCGCCGTCAGCCGTGCGCCTTCTCCAGCGCCTGCTCCAGATCGGCAATCAGATCTTCGGCGTCTTCCAGCCCGACCGAGAGGCGCACCACGTTGGGCGCCGCCCCCGCCGCCGCCTGCTGCTCGGGGCTGAGCTGGCGGTGGGTGGTGGAGGCCGAATGGATCACGAGGCTGCGGGTGTCGCCAAGGTTGGCAACGTGGCTGAACAGCTCAAGGCTGTCCACGAACCGCACGCAGCCCTCGTATCCGCCCTTCAGCGCGATGGTGAACAGCGCGCCCGCGCCCTTGGGGCACACCGACTTGACCCGCCCGGCATAGGGCGACGAGGGCAGACCGGCGTAGGTCACGGCCTCGACATGGGGGTGGGTCTCCAGCCAGGTGGCCAGCTTCACCGCGTTCGCGACGTGGCGCTCCATCCGCAGGCTCAGGGTCTCGATGCCCATCAGCGTGTAATGCGCGCCCTGCGGGTTCATCGTCATGCCCAGATCCCGCAGCCCCACGGCAATGGAATGGAAGGTGAAGGCCAGCGGCCCGAAGGTCTCCGCAAACTTCAGCCCGTGGTAGGCCGGCTCGGGCTCCGACATCGACGGAAACTTGCCCGAAGCCGCCCAGTCGAAGGTGCCCGAGTCCACCACGCAGCCGCCGGTGACGGTGCCGTTGCCGGTCAGGTACTTGGTGGTCGAATGCACCACCAGCGTCGCCCCGTGCTCGATCGGGCGGCAGAGGTAGGGCGTGGCCGAGGTGTTGTCGACGATCAGCGGCAGGCCCACCTTCCTGGCCAGCTTGCCGATGGCCGGCAGGTCGGTGATGTAGCCGCCCGGGTTGGCCACGCTCTCGCAGAAGATCGCGCGGGTGTCGTCATCCACCGCCGCTTCCAGCGCCTCCAGATCGTCGAAATCCACGAACTTGGCCGACCAGCCAAAGCGCTTGATGGTCTGCGACATTTGCGTGACGGTCCCGCCGTAAAGCCTTGTCGACACGATCACATTCCGCCCCGGCGCCATCAGCGGAAACAGCGCCATGATCTGCGCCGCATGGCCCGAAGAGCAGCAGACCGCGCCCGCGCCGCCCTCCAGCGTGGCGATCCGCTCCTGCAGCACCGCCACCGTCGGGTTGGTCAGACGCGAGTAGATGTAGCCGACTTCCTGAAGGTTGAAGAGCGCGGCAGCGTGATCGGCATCGCGGAACACATAGGCGGTGCTCTGGTAGATCGGCGTCTGCCGGGCGCCGGTCGCCGGATCGGGGCGTGCGCCCGCGTGAATTTGCAGCGTGTCGAAGCCGTAGCTCATGGTCTGTCCTCCCGTTGGAAAATTCGTCGCCGCGACCCTAGGCCAGAGCCCCGGATCGGGCAATCGGGGCGGGCGTGAAATCGCTGCATGAAGTTCATGCGCCAAGGAGGGACGGGGCCCGCGATTTGACACAAAGCGCCGATCCGGGTGACCTTGGGTCATTGTTCAATGCTTTTGCGCCGTCATCCACGGCCACGAGATTTCAGGAAAGGTATGTAATGAACACCCTCATGAAACTCCCCATCCTGCTCGGAACGGTCTCCATCCTGGCGGCCTGCGGCACGGGCACCGGCCTCGGCATCGCGCCGAAGTACGGCATCGAGCGCCCCGTGAAGGTTGAGAAGCTGCCCCCCGGCGAGGTCAAGATCGGCGCCCGCACCTTCAAGACCCGCCGCGAACGGGCGATCTATTCTGACGGCAAGAGCGAGGAGATCTGGGAACTCAACGCCACCGGCCAGTGGATCAAGTGTTTCTCCCCCACGCAGGCGGGCTGCGAGAAGGCCTACAACATCTATCTGCGCGGCGGGCAGGGCGGCGGCTACGGCTGAGGCGCGGTGCCGTCGCGCGGACCGGCAAGCCACAGCGCGTGGGCCCGAATATCCTCTGGCCAATGCGCCACCGCGCCCGCAAAGCCCTCTCCCGCGTAAAGCGCCCGCATCGCCTCTTCATAGCCCGGCAGGTCGCCGGCAATCGCGGTGCAAAAGGCATAGGTCGCATCGCGCCGCGCTGCCGGGTCGGGGCGGCGCATGGCCTCTTCCACCAACCGGCGCAGCACGGCCGATGATCCGCCGCGCTGGCGGCCAAGCCAGTCCCAATGGCGCGGCAGCAGCGTCACCTCGCGCGCCTGCACCCCCAGCTTGGGGCGGCCCCTCTTGCGCGGGGCAGGGGCGGGAGGCGCGGCCGACAGGTCAAGGTCGGTCTCCCGGCCCGTCTCGTCGCTGAACACCAGCAGCGCCGCCCCCGGGCCGTAGCCCATGGCAACCAGCGCGGCGGTGAGCGCCTCGCGGGAGGCGCAGGCCAGCTTCGTCGCGCCCTCGAAGGCGGTGAATGTCTCTTCCATCTCCATGACACCCTATTTACACCCGGGTAAAAAGATGTCAATCCACGCTGCCAGAAGGAGCCCCGCCATGCCCGACCGGATCGACAGACGCGCCGCCCGCACCGCCGCCAAGGAGGCCGCCGATGCATGGGTGATCTATGCCGCCCGCACCGGCGGCAAAACATGGGTCGGCGCCACGCCCAATCTTCCAGCCGCCGAAAACCGCCTGCGCTTCCAGCTTCGCATGGGCAGTTGCACGGTGGCAGGGATGCAGGCCGCCCACGACGGCACCCTCACGGTAGACACCCTCGAAGCGCTCGCGGCCGACCTCGGCCCGCTGGCCCGCGCCGACGCCGTCAAAGCCCGGCGCGCCGCATGGGCCACCCGCCTCGACGCCACCCCGATGCTGCGCTGACCCCATGGGGTGGGTGCACCCCACCCTCCGAACTCACCGCATCCAGAGGTTCTCGCGCTTCAGCCGGTTGCGGATCGCCTGCTCCTTGCGCGGCATCTGCGCCCGGTCGAACAGCGCCCGCGCCTTCTCGCCCTTGTTCTGAAAAATCAACCGCTTGAAGGGGTCATACTCCTTCAGAACCTTCTTCACCTTGTTGGGCGCCGTCACCGCGCCCAGGGCCTCCACCACCGCATCGGCCTCGCGGGCATAGAGCAGCGACATCACCCGCCAGTGGCAGGTCACATCGCCGTCCAGCCCGTCCAGCTCGGGGCCGGGCCGTCCGCCGCCGAAGGAATGGATCACCAGCGGCAGGGCAACCTGGTCGAGCCAGGGATCAAGCTCCTGACAGGCCAGCTCGTCGGGGCCGTCATCGCGGATCGCCAGCGCATACTCCTCGAACCGCCGGCCAAAACTCGGGCCGCAGGGGCCAAAGAACCACCCGGCGTTGAAATAGAGATAGCGCCGCCAGTATTCATCCGGCTGGCTGGTATCGAGGGTGCTCTCAAACTCCAGCCCGAACTTGTCGTAAAGGCTCTTCCAGATCCCGCCATAGCCGGGGCCATACAGCGGCACCTCCGGCCACGTGCCCTCGCGCCGCATCGAGGCGGCGGGGCGGTCGAAATCGATCTTCAGCGCCGAAAGCGCGCCCGTCACCAGCGTGTCGCTGTCAAAAAACACGAACGGCTCGCCCTCGGGCAATTCGCGCAGCGCCTCGATCTTGTTGCCATAGGGGTAGGCCTCGCCGAAATGGCGGCTCTCGAAGGGCACGATCTCCGCCCCCAGCTCCTCCTCCAAGAGCTTGCGCACCGCCGGCGAGGTGATGCGCGGGTCCTGCCCCCAGCGCGCGCCGGGCTGCGGCTCGGCCACAATGAGCCGCCCCTTGAAACCTGCATCGAAGTGCCGGAGCGAGGCCGCGAAAAGCGCCGCCTCATACTGCAACCGCCCACCCTGGGCGACGACGACGATGTTGAAGGCCTTTGATTTTTTGCGCTTCGTGGCCATACTGCTCCCGACCAAGATTTTTCCGGGCCCCGCATTTTCGGGGGCCACTATAGCCAAAGTCCATTTGTCGAAAAGGGAAATCCCCGATGCGTTTTCGCTCCATTGCCGCCGTCGCCGCAGCCACCAGCCTTCTGACCACAGGCCCGCTTGCCCTTCAGGCCGAAAACTTCACCACCGCCGAAGAGGTGCGCCCGATCCTCGAGTCGATCAAGGACAAGTGGATCGCCATCCGCGTCGAGGGCAGCGAAGACTATGTCTTCTTCACCCCGATCGTGTCCTGGCGTTGCGGCGTGCAGGCGGTGCAGTTCGGTTTCAACGACGAGCCGCCCACCCGTAAGCTGGAAATGGCCGACTGCCACACCGAGTTTTCCAACCCCAACGTCATGGTCGACACGGACCCGATCCCGCTGGTCAAGGCGCCTGCCAAATCGGTCGAGAGCGTGACCATCCGCATGATGTATGACGACGGCTCCCTGTCGGAATCCATCATCCCGCGCAAACAGGTGCTCATCCCCTAGCCGTTTGCGCCCTGCGCCCTATCATCCAGCCCCAACAGCAAAGGAGGGGCAGCAATGCGCTACGTTCACACCATGGTCCGCATCACCGACATCGACGAAAGCCTCGATTTCTGGTGCACCAAGTTCGGTCTCGAAGAGATCCGCCGGATCGACAACGAGAAGGGCAAGTTCACCCTGATCTTCCTCGCCGCGCCCAAGGATGCCGCCAGCGCCAAGGAAACGCGCGCGCCCGAGCTTGAGTTGACCTACAACTGGGGCAGCGACGAAAAGTACGAAACCGCCCGCGCCTGGGGCCATCTCGCCTACCGGGTCGATGACATCTACGCCACCTGCCAGAAGCTGATGGACGCCGGCGTGGTCATCAACCGACCCCCGCGCGATGGCTACATGGCCTTCGTCAAATCGCCCGACAACATCTCGATCGAGCTGATCCAGGAGGGCGATGCCCTCGCCCCCCAGGAGCCCTGGGCCTCGATGGAAAATACCGGCGACTGGTGAGCGCGCCCAAGTCCACCGCGCGTCTCGTCCTCGTTCTGGGAGACCAGCTGACCCCCTCCGTCGCCGCCCTCGCGGCGGCGGAGAAGGGCAGGGACGTGGTGGTCATGGCCGAGGTCGCGGCCGAAACCGACTATGTTCGCCACCACCCCAAGAAGATCGCGCTGATCTTCGCCGCCATGCGCAAGTTCGCCGCCCGTCTCTCGGAAGATGGCTGGCAGGTCGCCTACACCCGTCTGGATGATGACGAGAACGCCGGCTCCATCCCCGGCGAACTCCTCCGCCGCGCCGAGGAGCACGGCGCAGGCGAGGTGCTCGCCACCCGCCCCGGCGAATGGCGCCTGATCGAGGCGCTGGAAGATTGCCCGCTGGACGTGGAGCTGCTCGAAGACACCCGCTTCATCGCCAGCCACGACACCTTCGAGCGCTGGGCCAAGGACCGCAAGGCGCTGCGGATGGAGTATTTCTACCGCGAGATGCGCCGCAAGACCGGCCTGCTGATGGAGGGCGACAAGCCCGCCGGCGACAAGTGGAATTACGACCACGACAACCGCAAACCCGCCGAAGACGACCTCTTCCTGCCCAAGCCCCTCTGGTTCGAGCCCGACGAGACAACAGAGGAGGTGCTGAAGCTGGTCGAAGACCGCTTCGGGGCGAATTTCGGCAAGCTCCGTCCCTTCGGCTTTGCCACCACCGCCGAGCAGGCCGAAGAGGTGCTCACCCATTTCATCGAAAACGCGCTGGAGAACTTCGGCACCTATCAGGACGCCATGCTGCAAGGTCAGCGCTTCCTCTACCACGCCCTGATCTCCGCCTACCTCAACATCGGCCTGCTCGACCCGCTCGACGTGTGCCAGCGCGTCGAGGCCGCGTGGAAAGACGGCAAGGCCCCGATCAACGCCGCCGAGGGCTTCATCCGCCAGATCCTCGGCTGGCGCGAATACGTCCGCGGCATCTACTTCCACGAGGGGCCGGACTATGTGCGCCGCAACGCCCTGAACCACCAGCGCAGCCTGCCGCCGCTCTACTGGGGCGCAAAAACCCGCATGAACTGCCTCGCCCAGGCCGTCCGCCAGACCGAGGAAGAGGCCTACGCCCACCACATCCAGCGGCTGATGATCACCGGCAACTTCGCCCTGATCGCCCAGATCAATCCGGCGGAGGTGCACGAATGGTATCTCGAGGTCTACATCGACGCCTTCGAATGGGTCGAAGCCCCCAACACCCTCGGCATGAGCCAGTTCGCCGATGGTGGCGTGATCGCCTCCAAGCCCTATGTCTCTTCAGGCAACTACATCAACAAGATGTCCGACTACTGCGGCAGTTGCGACTATGCCGTGACAAAGAAAACCGGCGAGGGGGCCTGCCCCTTCAACCTGCTCTACTGGCATTTCCTGCTGCGACATCGCGACCGGTTTGAAGGCAACCCGCGCACGGCCCAGATGTACAGGACATGGGACAGGATGGAGGAGGCCCGGCGCGAGACCGTGCTGGGCGAGGCCGAAACCTTCCTCGACAAAATGAGCAAAGGCGAAACCGTATGACCGACCTGCACCAGCTCCTCGACACCCAGCGCAGCGCCTTCCTCGCCGCGCCCCCGCCCGAACTGGCCACGCGCCGGGCAGACCTGTCGCGGCTGGCCAAGGCGGTCTCGGCGCGCGCCGATGCGCTGGCGGCCGCGGCCAACGAAGATTTCGGCCGCCGCGCAAGCGACGAGACCAAGCTGATCGACCTCGTCCCCGCGATCAACACCATCACCTACCTCGACCGCCACCTGCGCCGCTTCATGGCGCCCGAGCGGCGGCGGGTGCATCCCGCGCTCTGGCCGGGCAAGGCACGGGTCCACTACCAGCCCAAGGGGGTGGTGGGCATCGTCTCGCCCTGGAACTACCCCTTCCTGCTGGCCCTCGCCCCGCTCGCCACGGCCCTCGCCGCCGGCAACCGGGTGATGCTGAAACCCTCCGAGTTCACCCCCGCCTGCAATGCCGCCCTGCGCGCCCTGCTCGAAGACCTGTTTCGCCCCGACCAGGTGGCCGTGGTCGAAGGCGGGCCCGAGGTGGGGGCCGCCTTCTCGGGCCTGCCCTTCGATCACCTCTTCTTCACCGGCGGCACCGAGGTGGGCCGCAAGGTGATGCAGGCGGCGAGCGCAAATCTCACGCCGGTGACGCTGGAACTGGGCGGCAAGAGCCCGGCGGTGATCGCGCCGGGGGCCGACATGGCCCAGGCCTGCGGCGCCATCGCCTTTGGCAAGCTGGTCAACGGCGGGCAGACCTGCATCGCACCCGACTACGCGCTGGTGCCGCGCGGCGAGGTCGAAGCTTTCTGCGCGGGCATGAGATCGGCCGCGCAGGCGCTCTACCCCGAGGGGCTGAACGACCCCAACTTCACCCTGCCGATCCACAGCCGCCACGCCGACCGCCTCGCCGCGCTGGCCGAGAAGGCAGAAGGGCAGGGCGCCCGCCGCCTGCCGCTCTTCGAGGGCGAGAACGCCCCGGCGCTGCTGCTGGAGGTGACGGAGGAGATGGAGGTGATGCAGGAGGAGATCTTCGGCCCGCTCCTGCCCGTGGTGCCCTATGACGGCATCGAAGAGGCCATCGCCCACATCAACGCCCGCCCCCGCCCGCTGGCGCTCTACCACTTCGGCCCCGACGATGCCGCCCGCGAGGCCGTGCTCACCCGCACCACCTCGGGCGGGGTCACGGTGAACGATACGCTGCTGCACATCGCGGTGGACGACATGCCCTTCGGCGGCATCGGCGCCTCGGGCATCGGTGCCTACCACGGGCCGGAGGGGTTCCGAACGATGAGCCACGCCAAATCGGTCTTCACCCAACGCCGCCCCAACGGCGCCCACCTGATCCGCCCGCCCTATGGCAAGTGGACCCGCCGGATCCTCGGGCACTTCCTGAATTGAACTCGTGTTCAATTGTGCGCCTGCGGCGCAAGTCTTTTATTTTGTGAGTATTTTCAGCAAGAAAATGCTCATGGAGTGGCAGGCAGGCAGGGGTCAGCGCGCCCAGTAGAGCCGCATCGGGTTGTCGATGAGGAGTTTGCGCTGCTGCTCTTCGGTGGGGGCGATGCGGGGGATGTAATCCACCAGTGCCCCGTCGTCGGGCATGTGGGTTTTCATGTTGGGATGGGGCCAGTCGGTGCCCCAGAGCACGCGGTCGGGGAAGCGCTCGACGATGGCCCGGCAGAAGGGCACCACATCGTCATACGGCGGGCCTTGCAGGCTCAGCCGCTCGGGGCAGGTGACCTTGCTCCAGATGTTCTCGTTGCGCTCCATCAGGCTGATGAACCGCTGGAAATCGGGGTGATCGACGCCCTTGGCCACATCGGGCCGCCCCATGTGATCGACCACCAGCACGGTCGGCAGGCTTTCGAGGAAGGGCACCAGCTCCTCGAGGTCGGCGGCCTCGAAGTAGACGACGATATGCCAGCCCAGCTCTTTGATCCGCTCGGCGATGCCGATGAAGACCTCCTTGGGCGTGGCATCCACCAGCCGCTTGACGAAGTTGAACCGCACGCCGCGCACGCCTGCCGCGTCCATCTCGGCCAGCTCCTCATCGCTCACATCGGGGCCGACAGAGGCGATGCCGCGGGCGAGATCTCCGGCGGCGCGGCAGGCATCCACCATCGCCCGGTTGTCCTTGCCGTGGCAGGTGGCCTGCACGATCACGTTGCGCGAGAAGCCGAGAAAGTCGCGCAATTCGAACAGCTTGTCCTTGCCCGCGTTGCAGGGCGTGTACTTGCGCTCGGGCGCAAAGGGGAAGTCGGGGGAGGGGCCGAACACGTGGCAATGGGCATCCACCGCCCCCTCGGGCAGCTTGAAATCGGGCGTCTTGGGATCGGGGTGAAACTCCAGCCAATCCGCGTCCATCACCTGTGCCTCGCTCATGCGAAAACCTCCCCGTCCATCAGTTTGCGCGCCGTCCGAAGGATCGCCGCCTCGGTTACGTCGCCGCCCTCGAGCGTGGCGACCACTGTCATCTCGCCGGTCGGATGCTCGACCGAAAGCGCCCGCTCGCGGCCTTCGCCGCGGTTGGCCAGATCATAGGCGGGCGAGCCCTCCGTCAGGCAGGCCGTGGCCACGCTGACCGCGCCCAGCACGCCGATTGTCTTGTGGCAGCGGTGCGGAATGAAGGTGCGGGTGGAGATCGCGCCCGCCTTGGGGGCGCTCACCATCGTCATCTTCGGCACCGATTTCTCGGCCACGTCGCCAAGGTTCATCAGCGGCCCCGCCTTGAGCCGGATCGCCTCCAGCTTCTTGCGCAGGCCCTCGTTGCCCTCGAGCTCCTCCGGCGTCTCCTCGCCGGTGATCCCCATGTCGGCGGCCCGCATCACCACGCAGGGCATGCCGTTGTCGATCAGGGTGCAGTCGACACCCTCGATCACGTCCATCGCATTGCCGGTGGGCAGCAGCGCGCCGCAGCTCGACCCGGCGGTATCCTTGAAGGCGATCGGCACGGCGGCGGCACTGCCCGGCACCCCGTCGATCCGGGCCTCGCCCCCGTAGTTCACCACGCCCCCCGGCGTGCTGACCCGCGCCACGGCGACCTGCCCGGTGTTCTCCATGTAGATCGCCACCGGCGTTTCGCCCTCCTGCGCCGTGACCAGCCCGCGCTCGATGGCGAAGGGGCCGACCCCGGCGAGGATGTTGCCGCAGTTCTGCGCGTCGGTGACGATGGGCTGGTCGACGAAGACCTGGAGGAAGAGATAGTCGACATCGACCCCCTCGCGCTCCGAGCGCTTCACCACCGCGACCTTGGAGGTCAGCGGATCGGTGCCGCCCATCCCGTCGATCTGGCGCGGATCGGGCGATCCCATGACCCGGAGCAGAAAGGCATCGCGACCCTCGGGCAGATCCTCGGCCAGAAAATATCCGCCCTTCGAGGTGCCGCCCCGCATCCACATGCATCTGATGCCATCAGTCATGGCCTTGCCTTTCTGCGCCTGCATAACGCTCGCACCGGGTCATGGAATATTTTACTTTCTGCACCTGCGGTATGCACAGGTTGTGTACGGGATGTGTACGGGTTGTGCCCGTGGTATCATGTTACCTTTCCGCGCCGCAGAGCGATTTGCTCAAACATATTTCAATCCGGCCTCGGCCAGACGTTCGCGCATCTTGTAGATGTCGAGCCCCAGCTCGCCGGCCTCGAACTTCGCCCGCTTGGCGGCCTCGTTGGCCTCCCGCGCGCGGGCCTTTTCCAGCACCTCGGCGGCCTCTTCGCGGCGCACCACGACCACGCCGTCATCATCGGCCACCAGCACGTCGCCGGGGTTGACCATGGCATCGGCGCAGACCACCGGCACGTTCACCGAACCGAGGGTTTCCTTGATGGTGCCCTGCGCGAAGACCGCCTTGGACCAGACCGGAAAACCCATTTCCGTCAGGTCTTTAACGTCCCTCACGCCCGCGTCGATCACCAGCCCCCGGCAGCCCCGCGCCTGGGCCGAGGTGGCCAGAAGGTCGCCGAAATAGCCCGCGTTGGAGGGGGTGATGGTGCCGAGGCAGAGGATGTCACCGGGCTGGATCTGCTCGATGGCGACATGGATCATCCAGTTGTCGCAGGGCGGGGCGAGGATGGTCACGGCAGAGCCGGCCACCCGCGCGCCGCTGTAGATCGGGCGCATGTGGGCGGCCAGAAGGCCCTTGCGCCCCTGCGCCTCATGCACCGTGGCCACGCCACATTCTGCAAGCCCGTCAATGACTTGAGGGTCAGCCCGCTCGATGTTCTGCACCACCAGCCCGGTGGTTCCCGGCTGGTAGGTCATTCGAGTTCATCCACGGTGCGCGGAAAGATCGACTGGAAGCCCTCGGCATAGCGGCAATCGCGCCCGCCAGACTGGCCGCCAGAGTTGCGGCGGAAGTGGTTGCCGCGGTTTTCGGCCACGTTCTCATAGAAGTGCCAGAGGTGCTCCTGCCCCTGCATGCACTGGATCGCGGCCCATTTCTTGTCCCAGACCTCGGTGATGTCGAGAAACACGTTGGGGCGCCATTCCATCTGCTCGGTCTGATGCGGCTCGAAGAGGTAGAGCTGCGGCGCGCCCAGCACCTTCTGGCCGGGGTTGTGGCCCCAGGCCTGCGCCACCATCCGGGCCTCCAGCGCAAAGTCGGTGGTGCGCATGTGGTCGGTGTTGTAGGGGTCCCATTTCGAGTGCGAAAACATGAACTTGGGCTGAACTTCGCGGATGATGTCGACCATCTGGTCGAGGGTCTCGCGGCCCAGATCCAGCGGGTAGTCGCCGCGATCCAGAAAGCGGATATCGTTGATCCCGAGGGCGGCGGCGGCGTTCTCTGCCTCTTCCTGCCGGGCGGCTTTCACCTTCTCCAGCGTCATGCCTTCCTGCTTCCAGAGCTTGGCGCTTTCGCCGCGCTCGCCGTAGCTGAGGCAGACCACCGTCACCTCGTAGCCCTTGGATTGGTGCAGGGCGATGGCGCCACCGGCCCGCCAGACGAAATCGGCCGAATGGGCGCTGATGACGAGCGCTGTCTTCTTGTCACTCATGGAAAGCATCCTCCTCTTGCCGGCCGGGAGTGGCCGCGCGTTGCCCCGGTTCTAGGCATCCGCCGGGCCTGCCGGAAATTCCAACCTTGGCCCAGCCGATTGATTCTTGCTATAGCTCTTGCACCCGCCCTGGCTGATGATGGTTGCCTGCCGCAATGGATTTTCCCAACATACGCCACCTCCAAGCGGTGGTGGAAACCGCGCGCCTCAGGCGGGTGGCGCTGGCCGCCGACATGGTGCATCTGAGCCAGCCTGCGGTAACCCATGCCATTGCCAAGATAGAGAAAAATCTGGGTGCCAAGCTGTTCGACCGTCGCCCCGACGGGATGTTCTGCACCCGCGCGGGGCAGCTCTTCCGGCGGCGGGCGGAGCGGATGATCGACCTGCTGCAGGAGGGGGCGGCGGAGGCGGCCCGCCGCGCCGGGCGTGATGAGAAATTCGCCGGGGAGGGCGCCGCCCGCAAGGATTTTCACGGCGCGCTGACCCCCGTGCACCTGCGGACCCTGCTCGCTATGGCCACCGCGGGCAACTACTCGCAGGCGGCGCGGGCGCTTGGTGTCTCGCAGCCTTCGGTGCATCGCGCCGCCAAGGATCTGCAGCGCTTGGCAGGCATCCGCTTCTTCGAGTCCAACCGTCGCGGCGTGGCGCTGACCCTCCCCGGGGAGCTTCTGGCGCGTCAGGCCCGCCTGGCGGCGGCCGAGCTTCAGCAGGCGGTCTACGAGATTGCAGAGGCGCAGGGCCGCGAGGCCACCCGCATCACGGTCGGGGCCATGCCGCTCGCCCGCACCGCCATCCTGCCCCAAGCCATCGACGACGTGATCGGCGCCTCGCCCGGCGCCCCCCAGATCCGCACCGTCGAAGGGCCGTATCCCGACCTTCTGAGGGCCCTGCGCTTCGGCGAGATCGACTTCATGATCGGGGCCATGCGCCAACCCTCTCCGGCTGACGACGTGGAGCAGGAGCCGCTGTTCGACGACCCGCTGTCGGTGGTGGTCAGCAAGACCCACCCGCTCGTCGGTCGGTCCAGCGTGAGCCTCGACGACACGCTCCAATACCCCTGGATCGCACCGCCCCTCGCAACGCCCGCGGGCAGCTACCTGTCGGAAACCCTGAAGATCCCGAGCCTGCCCGGCACCCCCGTCAAGATCGTGTCGTCATCGCTGGTGATGGTGCGCGGGCTGATGATGCGGGGTGACTACATCACCATCATGTCGCGGCGTCAGATCGCGCTGGAAGAAGAGTCGGGCGTGCTCACCACGCTTCCGATTCCGCTGGAGAACAACGAGCGCAGCATCGGCCTGACCTTCCGCAAGGGCTGGCACCCCACGCCCGCACAGGGCCGCCTCATCACTCGCCTGCGGGAGATTGGCGCCACGCTTTCAGAGGAGCCCCTATCCAAAATTTGAATTGCCCGCCCGGCTTTCGAATTTTTTGCGTCCCGCTTGTTGGGTTACACCGCAGCACGTCACGAGGAGGTGGCACGATGTCCGCCAATGCGCAGCTTTCAAACAGGATCAAACTCGCCATCCTCGGCTTTGGCGAGGCTGGCCAAGCCTTTGCCACCGGCTGGATCGGCGCCGGGCTGGACGCTGATCTCGCGGGCTTCGATATCAAGACGGATGCGCCTGCAACGGCTGATATAAAGAGAAATGATTACCAAAGAGTAGGGGTAGCGGGCGCTGACAGCCTCGCCGAGGCCGCAGGGCAGGCAACCGCCGTCTTCTCCCTCGTCACCGCCGACCAGGCCGAAGCCGCCGCAGCCGCGGCCGCCGACGTGCTCGCCCCGCAGACCTGGTTCTTCGATTGCAACTCCTGCTCCCCCGGCACCAAGCGCCGCAACGCCGACCTGTTGCAGGGCAGGGGCATTCGCTACGTCGACACCGCCGTCATGGCGCCGGTGCACCCCAAGCTGCACCGCACCCCGCTTCTGGTCTCGGGCCCCTGCGCCGACGAGGCCGCAGAGATGCTGCAAGCACTTGATATGGAGGCCAAAACCGCTGGCCCCGCCATTGGAACGGCCAGCGCCACCAAGATGATCCGCTCGGTCATGGTGAAGGGCATCGAGGCGCTGACACTCGAATGCGTGCTGGCCGGGCGCCGCGCCGGGGTCGATGAGGCGGTGATCGCCTCGCTCGACGCCTCCATGCCCGGCTGGACCTGGCCCGACCGCGCGGCTTACAACATGGAACGTTCCACAACCCACGGCCTGCGCCGGGCCGCCGAAATGCGCGAAGTCGCGCGGACGGTGGAAGAACTCGGATTGCCCTCGCAAATGTCTCGCGCCATCGTTGAATGGCAGCAGCGCGCCGGCGATCTGGCCCTCGACCTTGCCGGCGCCGGCCCAGATTACGCAACCCGCGCCGACCGTATCAACGCGGCGCTCTCGGAGGCCGAAAACGCCGCCGAACAGGGAGGACTCTCATGAGAGACGAAAAGGATTATGACGATATCCCGGGGACTTACGTCTTCGATGCCGACCGCTCGCGGGAGGGATATCACCTCAACCAGTTCTGCATTTCGCTGCGGACCGAGAAGGCCCGCGAAGCCTTCCGCTCCGACCCGGAGGCCTATCTGAAGGGCTTTCCGATGAGCGAAGACCAGAAACAGGCGATCCGTGATCGCGCCTGGAACCGGCTGCTCGAACTGGGCGGCAACATCTACTACACCAGCAAGCTGGCGGCCTTTGACGGGATCACCTTTCAGGACCTGGCCGCGATGATGACGGGCGTCAGCCGCGATGAATATCGCAACATGATGCTCCACGGCGGCCGGCCCATCGAGGGCAACCGCTCGAAATCTGAATGGGAGAAGAAATAATGGCGCGGATCACCGCAGGCGTGGGGTGCAGCCACGTGCCCGCCATCGGCGTGGCAATGGATCAGGGCATCACCCAGGAGCCCTATTGGAAGCCGCTCTTCGAGGGCTTCACCAAGAGCCGGGAATGGATGAAAGAGAACAAGCCCGATGTGATCTTTCTGGTCTACAACGACCATTGCACCGCCTTCGATGCATCCTGCATCCCCACCTTTGCATTGGGCTGTGCCGCCGAGTATCAGCCCGCTGACGAGGGCTGGGGCCCGCGCCCGGTGCCGGTGGTGAAGGGGCATCAAAAGCTCTCCAGCCATATCGCACAGTCGGTCATTCTCGACGAGTTCGACCTGACGATCATGAACGAGATGGAGGTCGATCACGGGCTGACCGTGCCGATGTCGGTCATGTTCGGCGAGCACGGCGTCGATGACGCATGGCCCTGTCCCGTGGTCCCACTCGCGGTGAACGTGGTGCAGTATCCCGCCCCCACCGGGCGGCGCTGCTACAACCTCGGCAAGGCCATCCGCCGCGCGATCGACAGCTACCCCGAAGACCTCAACGTGATGATCTTCGGCACCGGCGGCATGAGCCACCAGCTGCAGGCCGAGCGGGCCGGGCTGATCAACCCCGAGTGGGACAACAGGTTCCTCGACCACATGGCAAACGACCCCGAGGCTGCGGCCAACATCACCCACCTCGAGTACCTGCGCGAAACAGGCTCCGAAGGGATCGAAATGGTGATGTGGCTGGTCATGCGCGGGGCGCTCGACGAGAAGGTGACAGAGGTGCACCGGCATTATCACGTGCCCGCGTCGAACACCGCCGTTGGTCATATCATCTTGGAAAATCACGCTTAATTCAGCGGAAGGAAAGAAAATGCGCGTATGTGTGGCGGGGGCCTACGGGGCCTTCGGGATCAAGCACCTGGATGCCCTGGCGGCAATCGAGGACGTCGAAGTAACCAGCGTCATGGGGCCCACCCAGTCCAAGATCGACGCCCTCGCCGCCGAGCGCGGCATCGGCCATGCCTCGACCTCTCTGGATGAGTGCATCGCCCGCGATGACGTGGACGCGGTGATCCTCGCCACGCCCACGCAGCTCCACGCCGATCAGGGCGTGGCCTGCATGGAGGCCGGCAAGCACGTGCTCATCGAGATCCCGATGGCCGACACGCTCGAAGACAGCCGCCGCCTCGTGGAGAAGCAGAAGGAAACCGGCGTCGTGGCCATGGCCGGGCAGGTCCGCCGCTTCAACCCGTCCCACCAGTGGATTCACAACAAGATCGAGGCTGGGGAGCTGAAGGTCCAGCAGATGGACGTTCAAACCTACTTTTTCCGCCGCTCCAACATGAACGCCAAGGGAGAACCCCGGAGCTGGACTGATCACCTGCTCTGGCACCACGCCTGCCACACGGTCGACCTGTTCCAGTACCAGACCGGCGAGACCTGCTCGGAAGCCTTCGGCCTGCAAGGCCCGCACCACCCGGAGCTCGGCATCGCCATGGACATGTCGATCGGCATGAAGGTGCCCTCGGGCGCGATCTGCACCCTGAGCCTGTCGTTCAACAACGACGGCCCCCTCGGCACCTTCTTCCGCTACATCTGCGACAACGGCACCTACATCGCCCGCTACGACGACCTGTTCGACGGCAAGGAAAACCCGATTGATCTCAGCGACGTAGCCGTGTCGAACAACGGCATCGAGTTGATCGACCGTGAGTTCTTCGCCGCCATCCGCGAGAAGCGCGAGCCCAACGGGTCGGTGGCCTCGGCGCTGGCCGCGATGGAGACGCTGGACAAGATCGAAAAGAGCTTCGCCAGCTGATCCGCCGCAAGGCAGCCTGCACCAAAAAGGCCCGCCCCGGCATCCGGTGGCGGGCCTTTCATTTGGTCACGCGTCAGTTGGTGTAATACTTCGAGCCGTAGCCGCCATAGGCGCCATACTTGCCGCCGTAGCCATAGCGCTTCATCCCCTTCGGGTTGATCTGCGACAGCACCAGCCCCGAGATCTTCTGGTCGCCCTGCCGGAACAGCCGCAACGCCTCGAGCACCTGCGCCCGCGAGGTGCTGTCCCACTTGACGGTGAACAGAACCGCATCGGCTTCCTGCGAGATGATCCGGGCATCGGGCACGATCAGCACGGGCGGCGTGTCGATGATGATGGCATCGAACTCGCTGCGCAGGTCGGTGATGAGATCGTGGAACTTGTTCGACGAGAAGAGGTCGGCGGCGTTCACGCTGGTCTTCTCGCCCATCAGGATATGAAATCCGAAGTCCTCCGACAGGTGCACCGTTTCGTCGCGCGTCGCGTCGCCGCTGATCAGCGAAACGAGGCCCTTGCTCGGGGCCTTGTCGAAATACTCGTTCAGGGTCCGCCGGCGGATATCCCCTTCAATAAGCAGCACTTTCTTGCCCATGCCCACGAGGTTGTGGGCCAGGCCGAGCGAGTTGGTCGTCTTGCCCTCGCCGGGAACGGAGGATGTCGAGACAATCACCTTGGGTGGCGCGTCGACGTTGGAAAGTAGCACGGAAGTGCGCAGGTTTCGCACGGCTTCGGCGGTGGAAGAGGTCGTTTTTGTGCGCAGGTAATCCAGCACCCGGCGACGTGAACGCGCCGGAATGCGGGGGATCTGCCCCATCACGTTGATGCCGGTCGCGGCCTCCAGCTCCATCGAACTGCGGAAGGTGCTGTTGCGCGCCTCTCGCAGCAGAACGGCGCCCGCACCGAGCATGAGGCCAAGCATGGCAGACATCGCAAGGATCAGCGATTTGCGGGGCTCCGAGGGAAACTGCGGAACGACTGCGGCAGAGAGGATCCGGCTGTCGGCCTGCTGAATGCCGGCCTGCGCCGAGGTCTCCTTGAGGCGGCCGAGAAAGTATTCGTAGAGCGCCCGGCTCGCCTCGGCTTCGCGTTGCATCTGTTGCAGCGCAATCAGGTCGTCGCCCTGGCTGTCGATGCGCCGGGCCAGCTCCACCTCGGAAGCCTCCAGCGAGGTCAGCTGCTGCGCGGTGCGGTTCAGGTCGAGGCTGGCGCGCTCGATCAGCTGAGCATAACGGGTGTCGAAGGCTTCGGCGACGGTCGCATCCTCATCGACCCGCGGCAGAAACCGCCGCAACTGCGGGTCGGCCGAAAGTTCGGCCTGCGCGCTGCGGTCCTCGGCGGCCTCCATCGCGGCAATCCGCGCACGCTGGCTGGCCAGCGTCTCGGTCGAAAGCGAGATCCGGTCGCGCAGTTCCTTGAGCTGGCGTTCCATCGCCTGAAGGTTCTCGACCGACACGAGCTCGATGCTGGAGTTGAAGTCCGCCAGCTTGGCCTCGGCCGTTTCCAGCTCCACCCGCAGCTCACCCACCCGCTCCGTCAGCCAGGAGGTTGCCTGCTGCGTCGCCTCGAATTTCACGTCGAGCTGGTTGAGAATGTAGAGCTCCGCGAAGGTATCGGCGATTGCCGTCGCATCGGTGGGCGACTCGGAGGTGGCCGTGATGTGGAAAACGAGGCTGTTGGGCACGTTCGACATCGAGACCCTCGAGAGAAGCGCGTCGATCGTCCGGTTGCGTTGGATGATGGCCTGCATCTCCTCGGGGAGGGCCGTGCTTTCCGGTTCGCCGAACAGGAAGCCCTCCACCCGGCCTTTCAGCACGGCAACCGGGCTCGGGGTCCGCAGGGCGGAGTTGAACTCGGGGTTCGCGCTCAGGTCCAGCCGGTCCGCAACCCGGCCGGCCAAGCTGCGCGATTTCAGAACCTCAATCTCGGAGTTGATGGTCACGGTATCGGCCGACAGGCCGCTCACCACGCTCTCGATATCAACCACAGATTGTTGCTGGGTCTCGAGCATGACGACCGCCGTCGCGCGATAGGTCGGCACTGCAACGACGTAGGCATAGTAGCCGCCGATCAGAATCGCGAGGACCGCGAAGATCGCGACAACCCACTTTCCGCGCCAGAGGGTCGCAACAAGCGCGCCCAGATCAATGACATCGTCTTCACTCGCAGGGATTGATTGGTGCCCGTCCACACTACTGCCGCCTGAAAAACCGACTGCTTTCTGCATTGCCTAAACCATTCCCCAGATCCACGACGACGTGACACTCGCCTCGGCCAACGTTCCATTCACATGTTTGCCGTTCACAGGGTCCATGAAGCGGCGCGCGGTATGTGATTGCGACATGGAAGTCGACTTGTCGAGCTATCATGCCAAGAAACGCACAGGATTTCATCATACCAGCCGAAAATTGCCGTTCAACATGCAGTGTGTGTGGAGGGGTCTTCAGGCAGGTTTGAGAGTATGGTAGAAGGAGAGCAGCCAAATGGAGTCCACGATGAAAACTCGAGTAATGATTGCCGCCTTCGCTCTGACCGCATCCATGAGCCCGGCCCTTTCCCAATCCGTTTCCGTTATCGACTGTGCGGAAGAAGAGAACATCGGCCGGACCGAGTGCACCCAGACGCAGCGCGTGCCGCGGTTTGCCACCAACGGCGGCCTTTTGGCGCTTCCGGCGCTGGCCCTGCTGGCTGGCGGTCTTGGCGGCGGTGGGGGGTCCACCGGCACGACGGGCACCACCGGCACAACCGGAACGACGGGCACCACCAACTAAGCCCGCCCAAAGACCGACCGGCTCGGGCCGCCCTGACGGGGCGGCCTTGTCATTTTTGGATTTGATGAAATTCGTTCAGGTTCGATCTGGAGCCATAAACCCCGCCTTAATCGTCCCATGTTTACCTGTCCGGGCAATGGGTGGCCGTGCGCTTCGCTGTCTTCGTCAGCGGGGTGCCGGCAAGAAAAAGGTGGTGCTTCATGGAATGGAAAGCGTTTTCCGGCCTTCGGTCGGCATGTCGTCATGTGCGGCGTTCTCTCTGTATTCTCCCTCTCGTCGTGGCCATCGCGCCGTCGCTCCAGGGCGCATCGGCGGCGCCGGTCAATGTCGCGCCGACGGTGATCGTCGGCAATGACAGGGGCGGCTTCATTCGGGCGCGGCTGAAGGAGTTGCGCGAGATTCGCGACAGCGGCCAGCGGGTCGAGATCCGTGGCAAGGTCTGCTTTTCGACCTGTACGATGTACCTTGGCGCCGATGACGTCTGTATCTCCCCGAAGACGACCTTCGGGTTTCACGGGCCGGCCATGGCCATTGGCCGCATGACCCAGGCTCAGTTCGATTACACCTCCCGTGTGATTGCCAGCCACTATCCGCCTTCAATTGCCCAGTGGTACATGGCCGAAGGGCGCACGCGGATCACCGGGTTTTATCGAATGAAGGGCGAGCAGTTGATTCGGCTCGGAATTGAGTCCTGCCCGGCCCAGATAAGCCCGCGCTAAAAAACTCCAATACCTCCGCCGAGCGCCTAAGTGCAGGATCTCCTGCGCGCTCGGCGGAGGCGCGCTGTGGTGACGCGAGCGGCCAAATCTCTGAAAACCAAACTCCCTCCGTGCCGCCCCGGCCCATGTTGGCAAGGCCCTGAGTCGAATCTCGCCCCGAGTCGAACTGGCACATACCGCCAGTCCGGCTCCCGGTCGTGCCACCATGGCATGCGGAGTTTTGCCTGCCGATTAAAAGTTAACCAAAATGCGATGGATTTTTGATCTTTCGAAGGCTATTCACGACACCGAGAGTTCGTGGACCCGTATTCCTCGCACCGCTGCCCCGGCGCTCCTAGTGTTGGAAGGTGTAGGAGTTACCTGTTTGGGGGATAATTAGTTGAAACTTGCCAAAATTTCGGATGCTCATCCGGTGGAATTCGCCGAGCATTCTCTGGCCGATCATGACCGTGGATATGCACGTGTCGGCAAGAGGGCATTCGATATCGCGCTTGCCCTCGTGCTGCTTCCGCTTCTTGCCCCGGTCATTTTGACACTCTGTGCCATCGTGCGGCGTGACGGCGGGCCGAGTCTGTTTGCCCACAGCCGGATCGGGCTTGGCGGCCGCAGGTTCAACTGCTGGAAGATTCGCTCCATGGTTGCGGACGCGGAGAAAAAGCTGAAAGCACATCTCGAGGCACACCCGACGGCCGCAGCCGAATGGGCCCGCGACTTCAAGCTCGAGAACGACCCCCGCATCACCCGCTTCGGGCAGTTCATCCGCAAGACCAGCCTCGATGAGTTGCCGCAGGTGTGGAACGTGCTCCGTGGCGACATGAGCTTTGTCGGACCGCGCCCGATCGTCGACGAGGAACTGTCCCGCTACGGAACCATGCGCCAGGCCTACCTGTCGATGCGGCCCGGCATCACCGGACCGTGGCAGGTGCTTGGCCGCAATGACATCTCCTACGCAGAGCGCGTGCAGCTCGATGCCGATTACGCCCGCAGCCTCGGCTTCTGGACCGATGTCCAGCTCATTGCCCGCACCGCTGGCGTTGTCCTGCGCAGAACCGGTCGGTAGTCTCGCCGCAGCGGCTTGCCCGTCGACGTAATGAAAATGGATCGCTGAAATGAAGGTAACACCCGTCATCCTTTGCGGTGGATCGGGCACGCGGCTATGGCCGCTGTCGCGAAAGTCTTACCCCAAGCAGTTCTCGAAAATCGTCGGAGACACCTCGCTGTTCCAACGCTCGGCCGGGCGGCTGGCAGGGGCGGGCTTTGCGGCGCCGGTCGTCGTGACCGGCTCCGATTTCCGGTTCATCGTGACCGAACAGCTCGCCGCACAGGGCATTGATCCGGGTGCAATCCTGATCGAGCCGGAGGGGCGCAACACCGCGCCCGCCGTTCTGGCCGCCGCCCTCTACGCGCTGAACGAAGACCCCGAGGCGGTGCTGCTCGTGGCCCCCTCCGACCACCTGATCCCGGATGAGGCCGCGTTTCATGCCGCCGTCGAGGCGGGAAAGTCGGCGGTGCTGCAGGGCAAGCTCGTGACCTTCGGCATCACCCCGACCCATGCCGAAACCGCCTATGGCTACCTCGAGGTGGCCGAAAAGCCGGGTGACGCAGTTGCCCCGATCCCGCTGAGCCGCTTCGTCGAAAAGCCCGATCTCGCCACCGCCACCCGGATGCTCGAGCAGGGCACCTTCCTTTGGAACGCCGGGATCTTCCTGTTCCGCGCCAAGGACATGCTGGCCGCATTCGAGGCACATGCGCCCGAAATTGTCGCCCCGGTCCGCGACGCGGTGCAACAGGGCAAGCCCGACCTCGGCTTCCTGCGGCTCGCGCCCGAGCCCTGGTGCCAGGCCGAGGACATCTCGATCGACTACGCGGTGATGGAGCGGTCCGACAATCTGGCCGTCGTGCCCTTCACCGGCCATTGGTCCGACCTCGGCGGCTGGGATGCCGTCTGGCGCGAAGCCGCCCCCGACGCCCGCGGTGTCGTTGCCACCGGCGAGGCCACGGCCATCGACTGCGACGACACACTGCTGCGCTCCGACAGCGACCGCCTCGAGGTCGTGGGCATCGGCCTCAAGAACGTCATGGCCATCGCGATGAACGACGCCGTGCTGGTGGTCGACATTTCGCGGGCGCAGGACGTCAAGCTCGCGGTCTCTGCCCTGAAGCAGAAGAAGGCCCCGCAGGCGACCGAGTTCCCCAAGGATCACCGCCCATGGGGATGGTTCGAAAGCCTCGTGGTGGGAGACCGCTTTCAGGTCAAGCGCATCCTCGTGCACCCCGGCGCGGCTCTCTCGCTGCAAAGCCACTTTCACCGTTCCGAACACTGGATCGTTGTGGAGGGCACGGCACGCGTCACCATCAACGACGAGGTGAAGCTGGTGACCGAGAACGAGTCCGTCTACATCCCGGTCGGATCGAAGCATCGCATGGAAAATCCCGGCAAGGTGCCGATGGTCCTGATCGAGGTTCAGACAGGTACTTATGTCGGTGAAGACGACATCGTTCGGTATGAAGACGTCTACGCCCGGCAGTAGCGACAGGGCAAAGGAATGGCGGGCCCCGGGCATTCGGCGGATTTCCCCCACCACGGGGCACGGCTGCCAATCGTATGGCAGAGACCACGGAAATGGGGCAATATCCCCCGAGTTGTTTTACGTGCCAGTCAATCGGCGGTCATCGGCCGCTTTCGCGATGCAGGTGCCAGGGTAAAGACACGGATGATGCGCGAGGCGGGATTGGCCACTGGACTTCAGAAAATCGGTGCTTGCGTCACTGTGATGCTCGGCCTGTCGACGCCAGCCGAGGCGCAGAATCTATCATTTTACGGCACCCCCGGCCTCGTCGATATGCCGACCGCCGACGCGCTCCCCGATGGCAGCCTGGCCTTCACCACCGCCAACTACGGCCCGATCTGGCGCAACACAGTCACCTTCCAGCTCACGCCCCGCATTTCGGGCTCGTTCCGCTACGCGGCGCAGGGCGAACTCTATACGCCGGGCAGTGAGTATTTCGACAGAAGCTTCGATCTGAGCATCCTGCTGGTCAAGGAAGACGATATCTGGCCTGCGGTGTCATTGGGCCTGCGGGATTTTGGCGGCACCGGCATTTACAGCGGCGAGTATATCGTTGCCTCCAAATACGTGACGCCCCGACTGCAAGTCACCGGCGGCATCGGATGGGGCCGCTTTGCCGGGCGCGGGGCATTCGATAATCCGCTTGGCATTCTGGACGACCGTTTCGAAACCCGCCCCGATCTTGATACGCTGACCGGCGAAATCGGCTTCAGCCAATGGTTCCGCGGCGATGCCGCCTTCTTCGGTGGCGTCAAATGGCACGCGACCGACCAGCTGACCCTCGTGGCGGAATACTCCAGCGATACCTACGATCGCGAGAGCAACATCTCGATCGACCCGCAGTCTTCGCCCTACAACTTCGGCCTCAGCTACAAATTCCGCAACGGGCTCGATATGGGGGCCTACTACCTCTACGGCAACAAGGTCGGGGTGCGGTTCTCCTACGTCATCGACCCGGCCAGACCTCCGGTTCCCGGCGGGCAGGAAACAGCGCCCCCCACCTTGCTGCCGCGCGCGACCGTTGCGGGCCAGAGCTGGAACCTCGGCGGCGACGAGCGGCGCGCAGGTGCTGCCCGTGATGCCCTGCGCGGGCGGTTGAGCGAGCAGGGGATCCGGCTGAATGGCTATCGGCTCGACGCGCGGACCGCGCGGGTGCAGATCGAGAACCAGCAGTTCGGCGCGACGGCCCAATCGTTCGGGCGCACCGCCCGCGTGCTGGCCAATACGCTCGACCCCAGCATCGAGACCTTCGACATCACGCTGACAAGGGCAGGGATGCCGCTCACCACGGTCTCGGTCAAACGCGCCGACCTCGAAGAGCAGGAACATGCGCTTGAAGGCGAGTGGCACATGCTGGCGCGGGCCGACATTTCTGATGCCTTCGGGGTGGGCAGGGCGTCGGGCGTGCCGGGCGCTTACCCGCGGTTCTCCTGGGGGCTGTCGCCCTATTCGGCCTTCTCGCTCTTCGATCCGCAGGAACCGCTGCGCTACGAGTTCGGTGTTCAGCTCAATGCGGCATGGGAGCCAAGCCCCGGCCTGATCTTTTCGGGCCAGCTGCGCAAGTCGCTGACCAGCACGATCGAGGAGGCAAAGCGGCGCTCGGACAGCGTGCTGCCCCATGTGCGCTCCGATGCCGTGCTCTATGCGCAGCAGTCCGATATCGAGATCAGCCATCTGACCGCCGAGTATTTCTTCCGCCCCCGTGAGGACGTGTTCGGCCGCGTGACGGCGGGTTACCTCGAGCCGATGTTCGGCGGCATCTCCGCCGAGCTGCTCTGGTATCCGGTGAACAGCCGCCTCGCGCTCGGGGCCGAGCTCAACTATGCCGTCCAGCGCGATTACGATCAGCTCTTCGGCTTTCAGGATTACTCCGTCTGGTCCGGCCATGCCTCCGCCTACTACGATCTCGGGCGCGGCTATCACGGCCAGCTTGATGTGGGCCGCTACCTCGCCGGAGACTGGGGGGCGACCCTCACGCTGGACCGCCGGTTCAAGAACGGGGTCAAGGTCGGCGCCTTTGCCACGCTCACCGACGTGTCCTTCGATGATTTCGGGGAGGGGTCGTTCGACAAGGGGCTCTTCGTCGAGGTGCCCCTGTCGTGGATCATCGGTCAGCCCTCGCAAAACACCATCGGCCAGACGATCCGCCCGATTCAACGCGACGGTGGCGCGCGCCTGAACGTCCGCAACCGGCTCTACGGGGTGGTCGAGCCTTCACGGGGCCGGCAGGTCACAGACAGCTGGGGCAAGTTCCTGAGGTGATGGGCCGCGTATGACATTTGCACTCCCCATATCCCGCAGCGCGCGTCTGGCGCGGACCCTGCGCCGCCTTGCGCTCGTTCCGCTGTGCCTTTCGCTTGCCGCCTGCGGCGGGCTTGGCGTGGGCAGTGACGAGATCCCCAGCCCCCGCAACAACCGGGCCAAGGCCTCCGAACGGTTCACCCAGATGGTGCAGAGCGGGCGACCGCTGATGCAGGTCACGGTCCAGCGCAAGGAGCTGGCGGGCTTCGCCGTTCGCGAAGTTCAGCGCGACGGGGTCGACACCTACATGAGCGCCGACGGGATCGCCCTGAAGCTGCGCGACGGGTTTCTGGTCGGCACAGCCGGGTTTGGCGGCGACATGCTCGGCTCCAATGTCTCCGACAGCATGGCCCTGATCCTGCGCCGAAGAGGCGGAACGGCAGAGCGCTTTCATACATTTCTGAATGGCGAGAACCAGGCCGTGACACGCACCTACCTGTGCGTTGTCAGCCGAAGAGACCCCCGCAACATCGACGTCGCCACGCGGGCCGGAACCTATCGCAGCGTTGCGACAGCGTTGATGAAGGAAGACTGCAAGAGCCTCGATCAGAGCTTCTCCAATCTCTATTGGATCAGCTTTGCGACAGGCCGGGTTGTGCAATCCCGCCAATGGGCCGGGGATTTTACCGGGCCACTGGTGATGCAACAGGTGATCGAGTAAGCGTTGAGACAAGGCAAGGGACGGGTGCAATGAAAACAATCGGAATGATCTGCCTGCTGGCAAGCCTTGCAGCCTGTGGCACGGCCTACTATAGCCCGAAGGTGCGCGATGGGGTGGCCGATGGCACCCGGGTTCGGGTGGTGCCGGTCAATGCCGAAACGACCCTGCTCGCCAATCGCTCCAGCTATCGCCCCAAGACCCTCCCTGCGATCTTTTCGGCGGGCGCCGGAACGGGCGGTGGCCTGCGCACCGGCGGAGCGGTCCCCGAGCCGGTGTTCGACCCCACCTCCCGCCCGGGCACGCTGGAAACCCGCCTCCCGCCACAGGCCAACCCGGGGCCCTATGTGATTGGCGTGGGCGATGTCGTGCTCTTTGCCACCCCGAAAACCGGCGACACTGTAGAGGAGCTTTCGGGCCTTCTCGCGGCGCAGAACTCCCGGCAGGGCTATACGGTTCAGGACGACGGCTCGATCAACATCCCCAGCGTGGGCCGGGTGCGGATTGCGGGCATGACGGTGGAAGTGGCCGAGGACGAGCTGTTTCAACGGCTGGTCGAAGCGCAGATCGACCCCACGTTCTCGCTGGAGATCGCGGAGTTCAATTCGCAGAAGGTCTCTGTCGGCGGCGCGGTAACCAACCCCGGCGTTGCCCCGATCCGGCTGACGCCGCTCTACCTCGATCAGGCGCTCGCCACGGCTGGCGGCATTACCGCCGCCGATCAGGATTATACTTCGATTCGGATCTACCGCGACGGCGCGCTCTACCAAGTTCCGCTGCGCGAATTCTACGCCCGTTCCGGTCTCAAGCGCATTCGGCTGATCGACGGTGACTCGGTCTTCGTCGACACAGAATACGAGCTCGACCAGGCGCAGGCCTATTTCGAACAGCAGATCACGCTTGCGGGCTTCCGGAGCCAACAACGCCGCGATGCGCTCTCCGAACTGTCCACCGAAGTGGCCATCCGGCGCGATGCCCTCAACGAGGCGCGTCAGAACTACCGCTCGCAGGTCGAGTTTGATGCCGTGGATCGGGACTATGTTTACCTGACCGGCGAAGTCCGACAGCAGGCCCGCTTTCCGCTGCCGCTCGGACGGCAGGCAAGCCTTGCCGACGCGCTGTTCGAAGGGGCAGGGGGCATCCCGCTCGACACCGGCAACGTGAAGGAAATCTACGTCCTGCGCGCATCGCCCGATCCGCGCGAGTTTGGCGCGGTCACCGCGTGGCACCTCGATGGACGCAACGCGGCGAACATCACCCTTGCGGCGCGGTTCCAACTGCGGCCCAACGATGTGGTCTTCGTGGCCGAGCAGCCGGTGACACGCTGGAACCGGGTGGTCCGCCAGATCACGCCGTCGCTCATCACCACGGGCGCGCAGGCGGTGGCCAACTAATCCTCTGTGCAGGTTTGCGCTGGGCTCACCGCTTCCGATCCTGAAAAAAAGGAGGGGGAGTGGTGGGCGACCCTGGAATCGAACCAGGCGTGGGTCTCCCCGGCGGAGTTACAGTCCGCTGCCGCACCTTGCAGCACGTCGCCCGACGCCGGAGCGGAATACAAAGCCCACCCCGGGCCGTCAAGGCGAAAAACCTTGCGATTCTGCGCAGGCATGACCATGCAGGGGCGCGGAAACTGGAGGCAGCGTGATCGTGGCGAAAAAACCAACATGGGTGGTGGATAAGGAGCGGGCCAAGCGGGCCAGCGCGGCAGAGACGCTGTGGCTCTTCGGGCTTCATGCCGTGCGCGACGCACTGGCCAACCCGGCCCGCGAAAAGCTGCGCCTCGTGCTCACCCGTAACGCCGCCGACCGCCTCGGTGAAGCCTGCTGGCAGTCGGCCGGGATGGAGCCGGAAATCGCCGATCCGCGCAAGTTCCCGGTGCCGCTGGACCCCGGTTCGGTGCATCAGGGTGCCGCGCTCGAAGTGAAACCGCTCGATTGGGGCGATGTGCAGACACGCTGCATCTCCGGTGATGGCCTGCCCCTCGTGGTGCTGCTCGATCGTGTGACAGACCCGCATAACGTGGGCGCCATCCTGCGCTCGGCAGAGGTGTTCGGCGCACGCGCCGTGATCGGCCCGGCACGCCACTCCGCGCCCGAAACCGGGGCCTTGGCCAAGACCGCCTCCGGTGCGCTCGAGCGCCAACCCTACTTGCGGGTGCGCAACCTCGCCGATGCGATGGAAGACCTGCGGGCCGCGGGATACACCCTGCTCGGCCTCGCGGGGGAGGCAGAGGCGACCCTCGAGAGCACGCTTGCAGACCTGCCCGCCGGCACCGCAATCGCCCTCGTGCTCGGAGCAGAGGGCCCCGGCTTGCGCGAACG
Organism: Oceanicola sp. 502str15; assembly: GCF_024105635.1. Lineage (NCBI taxonomy): Bacteria > Pseudomonadati > Pseudomonadota > Alphaproteobacteria > Rhodobacterales > Roseobacteraceae > Oceanicola > Oceanicola sp. 502str15. Next base: position 1,921,370 of record NZ_WYDQ01000001.1, on the reverse strand, counting down.
CACCCGCAACACCTGCGACCACCTCGTGAAGATCCCCTTCGCCGGGGAGTTCGGCTCGCTCAACGTGTCGAATGCCGCCGCGGTCTCGCTCTACGCCGCAGCGCAAAAGCTTTCATAACTTCACCTTTTTGCGAAGGGGCTGGCCAAGGGGCAAGGGCGCGCTCCATTCTGCGGGCAACTCAAGGAGGATGCCCATGCTCACCCGACGCCTGCTGCTCGCCGCAGCCCTCGCGGCCCTTGCCATGCCCGCCGCCGCCGAGGAGCCGCCGATCTTTGCGGCCTCGGAGCTGGCAATTCGGGGGTATGATCCGGTGGCCTATTTCACCGAAGGCAAGCCGGTTGAAGGCAGCGCCGCGCATCAACTGATGTGGATGGGGGCGACATGGCGGTTTGCCTCGGCCGCCAACCGCGACAGGTTCGAGCGCAACCCCCAGAAGTTTGCGCCGCAATATGGCGGATACTGTGCCTTTGCGGCATCCCAGGGCTATGTTGCCCCCACTGATCCCGCCGCCTTCACAGTGCATGACGGCAAACTCTACCTGAATTATTCACAACGGATCAGGCGTACCTGGGAAAAGGATATTCCGGGCCATGTGTCCGCCGCCAACGCCAACTGGCCGAAACCACTGAAAAAATAGTGTTGAACACGTCGCGGGCGGGCGCAGGAGCTCATTCTTGCAACACTCGCGCGTTAACACTGTGTTCACAGGTTTATTACATGCTCTTGGAAAGTGTCTCCACGTGATTACCTCGAAGTTCATGAGCGTTGGTTCGGAACACCAACGTCTTACTTCACTGTCCCTCGTTCCGCGACTGGCGCTCGGGCCATATGGCCTGAGCGCCTTTTTCTTCTGCGAGATGCGCCCGTGAGCTACCCCGACTCCCTCCTTCGCCAAATCCTGACGGACACCAAGACCATCGCCTGTGTCGGCGTGTCGATGAACGAGGTGCGTCCGAGCTACTACGTGGCCCGCTATCTGTCGCTCAAGGGCTTCCAGGTGATTCCCGTCAATCCCGGCCATGCCGGCAAGGAGCTCTTCGGAGAAACCATCATGCCCGACCTCGCCTCGATTGACGCACAGGTCGATATGGTCGACATCTTCCGGCGTTCCGAACATGTGCCGCCCATCGTCGAAGAGGCCCTGTCAGCCTTCCCTAACCTCAAGACCGTGTGGATGCAGATCGGCGTCGAAAACGCCGAAGCCGCCGCCATGGCCGAAGCGCGGGGCGTTACCGTGATCCAGAATCTCTGCCCCAAGATGGAATACCAGCGCCTCTTCGGTGAGCTGCGCATGGGCGGAATTGCCACTGGGGTGATTTCGTCGAAACTCTAGACCTTTGCGCCGCACTGGGGCATATCAGGCGAGACCAAGAGGAGCCAAGCCGATGGGTATCATGAACACTCTCCTGCGCGCCGTCACGTGGTGGAACGGCTCCACGCTGGGCACCCAGCTTTTCACCTGGCGCAAGGGCACGAAGGTTGGCGAGGACGAGGCCGGCAACGTGTTCTACCGCAACGCCGACGACAGCCGCCGCTGGGTAATCTACAATGGCGAAGTCGAGGCCTCGCGCGTTGGACCTGATTGGCACGGCTGGCTGCACAACACCTTCAAGGAGCCGCCGACCGACCGGCCGCTGACCCACAAGTCTTGGGAAAAGCCCCATATCGAGAACATGACCGGCACCGCGCTGGCCTATGTGCCGACCGGGTCGATCCGCCGGGCAGAGCCTGCCACGCGGCAGGATTACGAGGCCTGGAGCCCCGAATAGGGGCCGTGAGGGGGCAACAATGTCGGAAAACACCACCGAGGCCATCGTCGGCGCCTGTGTTCTGGCCGCTGCTGCCGGGTTCCTCTGGTATGCATCCGGTGTGACCGATGCTGGCGGAGGCGGAGGCAACAATTATCCGCTCATCGCCAGCTTCCGCTCTGCCGAGGGTATTTCGGTGGGCACCGACGTGCGGCTCGCCGGGGTCAAGATCGGCTCCGTGCGTGAGCTGGACCTGAACGCGCAGACATTCCGCGCCGAGGCCACATTCGGCATCGCCGAGGGCATCGAACTGCCGGAAGACAGCTCCGCCGCGATTTCTTCCGAAGGGCTGCTGGGCGGCAATTTTATCGAGATTATCCCGGGCGGTTCGCCGTTCAACCTCGAGGCCGGGGGTGAAATCGTGGATACGCAGGGCGCCATCAGCCTGATCGGCTTGTTGACCAAGTTCGTTTCCGGGTCCGGCGAATGAAGACAGCGGCGCAGGTCATTGCCCTTGCATGCTTTTGTGCAACGAGCGCCCCGGCGCAGACTGTGCTTGAGGGCACGGGTGCCGTGCTGCGCGGGCTCGACAAGCTGTCGAGTCAGACCTCCGATCTGGAGGTCCGGCAGGGCCAGACAATGCGCTACGGGCACTTGCAGATCACCCTGTCAGACTGTCGCTACCCCGAGGGCACGCCCGCACGGGCAACGGCCTATCTGGTGATCGAGGATGACAACGCTGATGCGCCGCTGTTCGCCGGCTGGATGCTTGCCTCGGCTCCGGCGCTGAACGCCATGGACCACCAGCGCTATGACGTCTGGGTGTTGCGCTGCACCACCGAATAACCGCTCGGTATTTCGGCTACACTCCTGAAATCACAGTCGAGTTTTCGCGCTATGGCCAACCGCTTGCGGTATTCGTCACGGCCGATCTCCACCGCGCCCAGGCTGGCGAGGTGGGGGGTAATGAACTGGGTGTCGAACAGCACAAAACCGCAGCGCTGCAGATGATCCACCAAGTAGGCGAGGGCGACCTTCGAGGCATCCCGGCGCCGGGAAAACATGCTCTCGCCGCAAAAGACGCCTCCCAGCGAAACACCGTAGACCCCGCCGACCAGTTCCTCGCCCTCCCAGACCTCCAGCGAGTGCGCATGGCCCTCTTGGTGAAGCTGGCGGTAGAGCTTGTGGATCTCGGTGTTTATCCAAGTGGTGTCGCGGCCCGCACATCCGTCCATCACGCCGCCGAAATCGGCATTGGTCGTAATAGTGAATGGCTCGCGCCGGATCAGCCGGGCAAGCGACCGGGAAATGTGGAAATTGTCCAAGGGGAACACGCCGCGCAGGCGCGGCTCGACCCAATACAGGTCTTCGGCATCGGCATCGTCGGCCATGGGGAACAGGCCCATCCGGTAGGCCCTGAGCAACACCTCGGTCGTGAGCGGCTCCACCCGCCCTGCCTCAGCCCTGCAGGTTGGTTTCGAGCCAGGTTTCGAGCCAGTGGATGTCGTAGTTGCCACTCAGCACGTCCGGCTCCTGCAGCAGCGCATCGAAGAGCGGCACGGTGGTGTCCACCCCGTCCACGATGAGCTCGCCCAACGCCCGGTTCAGCCGCGCCAGCGCCTCGGGGCGGTCACGCCCGTGGACGATGAGCTTGCCGATCAGGCTGTCGTAGTAGGGCGGGATCGAGTAGCCGTCATAGAGGGCGCTGTCCATCCGCACGCCCAAACCGCCCGGAGCATGAAACTGTGTGATCCGGCCGGGGCAGGGGGAGAAGTTGGGCAGCTTCTCGGCGTTGATGCGGACTTCAATAGCATGGCCGTTGATCTTGAGATCGTCCTGCGTGAACGAAAGCGGAAGCCCGGCGGCAACGCGGATCTGCTCGCGCACGAGATCCTGCCCGAAGATCAGCTCCGTCACCGGATGCTCGACTTGCAGGCGGGTGTTCATCTCGATGAAGTAGAACTCACCGTTCTCGTAGAGAAACTCGATGGTCCCGGCACCCGCGTAGTTGATCGACGCCACGGCCTCGGCGCAGGTTTTGCCAATTCTTTCGCGCAGTTCCGGGGTGATGACGGGGCCGGGGGCCTCTTCGAACACTTTCTGGTGCCGCCGCTGCAGGGAGCAGTCGCGCTCGCCCAGATGAACCGCGCCACCCTTGCCGTCGCCAAAGACCTGCACCTCGATGTGACGGGGCGTGCCGAGATACTTCTCGATATAGACCTCGTCATTGCCGAAGGCGCTCTTGCCTTCGGAGCGGGCGGTGCGGAATGCGGTTTCAAGGTCCTTGGCGGACTTGGCCAGCTTCATGCCGCGCCCGCCACCACCGGCGGTGGCCTTGATGATGACCGGGTAGCCGATCTCTTCGGCCACGGTCTGCGCCGTCTCGTAATCGGGCACGCCGCCCTCGGAGCCGGGCACGCAGGGCACGCCGAGCTTTCTCATCGTGTCCTTGGCGGTGATCTTGTCGCCCATGATGCGGATATGCTCCGCGGTCGGACCGATGAAGGTGAGGCCGTGATCTTCGACGATCTGCACGAAGTTGGCGTTTTCCGACAGGAAGCCGTAGCCGGGATGGATTGCATTGGCGCCCGAGATCTCGCAGGCCGAGATGATCGCCGGAAAGCTCAGGTAGCTCTGGGCAGAGGAGGGCGGGCCGATGCAGATTGCCTCATCGGCCATGCGCACATGCATCGCGTCGCTGTCGGCGGTGGAATGCACGGCTACCGAGGGGATGCCCATTTCGCGGCAGGCACGCACCACACGCAGGGCGATTTCGCCGCGGTTCGCGATGAGGATTTTGTCAAACATCGTCAGCGCCTTACTCGACGATCATGAGCGGTGCGCCAAACTCAACCGGCGCGCCGTCTTCTACCAGAATGCGCTTGACCGTCCCGGCGCGGGGGCTCGGAATCTGGTTCATGGTCTTCATCGCCTCGACGATGAGCAGGGTCTGGCCCTCTTCTACCGTGTCGCCGACTTTGACGAAGGCGGGCGATCCGGGCTCGGATTGCAGGTAAGCGGTGCCGACCATCGGAGAGGTCACGGCGCCGGGCGCCTGTGCCGGATCATCAGACTCGCTTGCCACCGGAGCCGCGGCCGCAGCGGCGGGGGCCGGAGCGGCAACAGCGGGAGCCGCGGAGGGGGCGACCTGCACCACCTGCTGCTCCATCTTGCGGCTTACCCGCACGTTCAGGCTGTCGTCCTGCCCGTAATCCCGCTTTACCTGAAGCTCGGTGAGATCGTTGGTTCGCAACAACTCGGCCAGCGCCTGAATAAAGGCGACGTCTGCATCGTGGGTCTTACTCATGCCGTCCTCTTTTTCGCCTGCCCCGGTTCGTGCCGGGCACAAATTATGGGCAGCGTTATACGCCCTCTGCCACGTAAGTGAAAGCGCAAGCGCTTTGAAGACCCGAAATCTTCTGTCAGGAAATTTACCGTTTGATAAAAAAATCGCTCTGTGCAAGCGTTTCCCTGAGGGATCATTGCAGCAGGGAAGCCACGATGACCGATAAAGGACAGGCCGCAGGCGTTCAGCCAGGGCGACTTTCGAGCGAGAAGGTCGCTGCCAACTTCACCGACATGCATCCGCCGTTGAGTGCGCATGAGGCCGCCGTGGCCGCCGATCGGTGCTACTTTTGCCATGACGCGCCCTGTGTCACAGCCTGCCCCACAACCATTGATATTCCGTTATTCATCCGACAGATCCAGGGCGGAAAGCCCGGGGACGCGGGGATGACCATCTTCGATCAGAACATCTTGGGCGGCATGTGCGCCCGGGTCTGCCCCACCGAGACGCTCTGCGAAGAGGCCTGTGTGCGCAACGCCGCCGAAGAGTCTCCGGTCGAGATCGGGCGTCTTCAGCGCTTTGCGACAGACCGGGTCATGGCCGGCAACACCCACCCCTACACCCGCGCCGCGGCGACCGGAAAGCGCGTGGCCGTCATCGGAGCTGGGCCTGCGGGGCTGGCCTGCGCCCATCGGCTTGCCATGCTGGGCCATGAGGTCACGCTCTATGATGCAAAGAAAAAGCCGGGCGGGCTGAACGAATACGGGATCGCAGCCTACAAGACGGTCGACGATTTTGCCGCCCGCGAAGTGGATTGGCTGCTTGGCATCGGCGGTATCAAGCTGGAGACCGGCGTGAAGCTGGGCGAAGCCTTCACGATCCGCGAACTTCAGGAAGACTTCGACGCCGTGTTCCTTGGGGTCGGCCTTGGCGGGGTGAACCGCCCGGGGCTGCCGGGAGAGGCGCTCGACAATGCCGAGGACGCGGTGGATTTCATCTCGCGCCTGCGCCAGTCGGATGACGCAACCGCGCTGCCCGTGGGTCGCAAGGTGGTGGTTGTCGGGGGCGGGATGACGGCCGTGGACGCCGCCGTTCAGGCGCGGATGCTCGGGGCCGAAAGCGTTTCGATGGTTTATCGGCGGGGGCGGGAGGCCATGGGGGCCAGTCCCTATGAGCAGGATCATGCGGCAAAGCATGGGGTGCAGATCGTTACCCATGCCACGCCGGTTGCGATTACCGGCGAGCGCGCGGTTGCCTCGATTACCTTCGAGCGCACCGCGACCGGGGCCGACGGTAAGCTGGCGGGCACGGGCGAGCAGATGACGCTGGAGGCCGACCAGGTGCTTCTGGCCATCGGGCAGCGGCTCGACATTGCCTCGCCCCGGATCGGGATCGAGAACGGCAAGATCGCCGTCACCGGCCCGGGCCGCACCAATCTCGAGCGGGTCTGGGCGGGCGGCGATTGCACCGCCGGCGAAGACCTGACGGTGGTGGCGGTGGCTGAGGGCCGCGATGCCGCCGAAGACATGCACAAGATGCTGATGGAGGGATGACACATGGCTGATCTCACGACAGATTTTCTGGGCATCAAGTCCATCAACCCGTTCTGGCTGGCCTCGGCGCCTCCGACCGACAAGGAATACAACGTTCGCCGCGCCTTCGAGGCCGGCTGGGGCGGTGTGGTCTGGAAGACGCTGGGTGAAGAGGGGCCGCCCGTGGTCAACGTCAACGGGCCCCGCTACGGCGCGATCTACGGCGCCGACCGCAGGCTGCTGGGGCTCAACAACATCGAGCTGATCACCGACCGCGACCTGTACACCAACCTCGAAGAGATCCGCCGGGTGAAGGCCGATTACCCCGACCGTGCCGTGATCGTCTCGATCATGGTGCCCTGCGAGGAGGAAAGCTGGAAGGCGATCCTGCCGCTGGTGGAAGAGACCGGCGCCGACGGGATCGAGCTGAACTTCGGCTGCCCCCATGGCATGAGCGAGCGTGGCATGGGCTCGGCAGTGGGGCAGGTTCCTGAGTATATTCAGATGGTTGCCGAGTGGTGCAAGAAATACTACTCCAAGCCCGTCATCGTGAAGCTGACCCCCAACATCACCGATATCCGCAAGCCCGCCACCGCCGCCAAGATGGGCGGGGCCGATGCGGTGAGCCTGATCAACACGATCAACTCCATCACCTCGGTCGACCTCGACCTGATGGCCCCTCAGCCCACGATCGACGGCAAGGGCAGCCACGGTGGCTATTGCGGCCCGGCGGTAAAGCCGATTGCCCTGTCGATGGTCTCGGAGATTGCACGCAACCCCGAAACCCACGGGTTGCCGATCAGCGGTATCGGCGGCGTCACCACGTGGCGCGATGCGGCGGAGTTCATGGCGCTGGGCTGCGGCACGGTGCAGGTCTGCACCGCGGCGATGACCTATGGCTTCCGCATTGTCGAAGAGCTGTGCTCGGGCCTGTCGAGCTGGATGGACGAGAAGGGCTACACCAGCACCGCCGATTTTGTCGGCATGGCCGTGCCCAACGTGACCGACTGGCAGTATCTCAACCTCAACTACGTGACCAAGGCGCGGATCAGCCAAGACGATTGCATCAAGTGCGGGCGCTGCTTTGCGGCCTGCGAAGACACCTCGCACCAGGCCATTTCGATGAGCGCCGATCGCACCTTCGAGGTGATCGACGCCGAATGCGTGGCCTGCAACCTCTGCGTCAACGTCTGCCCGGTGGAAGATTGCATCACCATGGAGCAGCTTCCCAAGGGCGCGACCGACCCGCGCACGGGCCGCGACGTGGGCGATTATGCCAACTGGACGACCCATCCCAACAACCCCGGAGCGGTGAAAGCGGCCGAGTAGCGTTTTTTCCCGGGTCCGTTGAAATCTGGCGCCCGGGTTCCCACATCAGGCAAGCGTCACCATTGCGTGATGTGCGAGCCTCATTTTAGGCTCAGCCCGACAGGGTGAATTTTATTTCGAACACCAATCGCTTGGAGATCAACTCATGGCTGGAGAAAACTCAGCAACAAACGTAGTCGTCACCGTCACGTCCGAGGGCATTTCACGTGCGCTCGGCGGCGGCATTCGCGGCGGCGCTGCCGGACTGGTGGTGCAGCCCGCGGTATGGATCATCACCGGCACCGGCCCTGATGCGGGCGACGCGTTCATCTATGGCACCGGTGTTGCCGGCGTGGTGGCCGGGGCGATCCTGGCCGTTCCTGCAATCATCACCGGCACCGTCAAGGCCGCGGTGGACGACCACACCGCCTCGCTGGTGGCCGAAGTCCGGGCCAAGGAGCCGGCCGAATATCGCAACAGCATCTATCCCGTCGACGACTACAGCTTCTTTGCCTCGGGCGGCCACATCCAGGCGATGACGATTGCAGCCGCGGGTGGCGTGGCCTGGCAGGATGAAAACGGGGTCTACTGCTTCATCCGCGACGCAAACGGCCGCCTTGTCTGTGACTATCGCCCAAGATCCTACAAAAAGCTTTACTTCCCCGAACTGCCCCTGCGGCAGGTCGGGAACGGCTTTCGGTGGAACTACCTCGACGGCTGATCAGCCCCCCGGCGCAAGGGTCTTGCGGAACAGGGTATCAATTGCGCGGGCGGCCTCGGGAAAGGGGTCGCCCGCTTCATTTTCGGGCAGTACGGCCCGCACCTGAACGTCGAAATCGGCGTAGTGCTGGGTCAGTGCCCAGATCGAAAACAGCAGGTGGTAGGGGTGCACCGGGGCAAGGCGGCCCGCGTCGACCCATCCGGCGATGACGGCGGCCTTTTCATCGACCAGCGGTTTCAGCTCGCCCTTCAGCACCGTCTCGAGGCTTGGCGCGCCCTGCAGCACCTCATTGGCAAAGAGCCGGCTTTCGCGCGGCATCTCGCGGCTCATCTCCAGCTTGCGGCGGGCATAGGCGAGGATCTCCTCGACCGGGTCGCCCGCCGGATCGAGCCGGCGCAGCGGGGCGAGCCATGTGTCGAGCAGGCCGGCCAGCAGGGTCTGGTGGATCGCCTCCTTGGAGGGGAAGTAATAGAGCAGGTTGGGCTTGGAGAGCCCGGCGGCCCTTGCGATCTGGTCGACGGTCGCGCCGCGAAACCCGTTCTGGGAGAACACATCGAGCGCGGCTTCCAGAATGGCGGCGCTGTTTTTCTGCTGAATGCGCGTGCGCGGCCGGGTGCCGTTTGCTGCCAAGGACTTGTCCTCTCTTGCGCGGGTTTTCCCAGCGCCCAAAATGCAGCCGCTTCCTACGTGCCGCGCCTAAAATTCAACGGCCCAGCCGCAGCGCCAAGGCGCTATTTCTTGACCCTTGTTCCAAGAGTGGTAGCGTCTTCCTGACCATTTGGTCAAACAACAAGGTGCCGCAGCCAGGCCGCACCGCACTGGGAGGGCCGGCGCCCTCGCAGGAAAGACCCGAGGAGAGCCCATGGCCGCCCCAGGAGAAAATCTCAGGATCAATGGTGACAGGCTGTGGGACAGCCTGATGGAAATGGCCAAGATCGGCCCCGGCATTGCGGGGGGCAACAACCGCCAGACGCTGACCGATGAGGATGCCGAGGGGCGGGCGCTGTTTCAGAGCTGGTGCGAGGCGGCCGGGATGACCATGGGGGTCGACGAGATCGGCAACATGTTTGCCCGCCGCGAGGGCACCGACCCCGAAGCCCTGCCGGTTTACGTGGGCTCGCACCTCGATACCCAGCCGACGGGTGGCAAATACGATGGTGTGCTGGGCGTGCTCGGTGGGCTGGAGGTGATCCGCTCGCTCAACGACATGGACATCAATACGAAGCACCCGATCGTGGTGGTCAACTGGACCAACGAGGAGGGCACCCGCTTTGCTCCGGCCATGCTCGCTTCGGGCGTCTTTGCGGGCAAGCATACGCTGGAATGGGCCAACGACCGGGTCGACGCCAGGGGCAAGCGCTTTGGCGACGAGCTGGAGCGGATCGGCTGGAAGGGCGATGAAAAGGTGGGCGACCGCAAGATGCATGCGCTCTTCGAGCTGCACATCGAGCAGGGGCCAATCCTTGAAGCCGAGGGCAAGGATATTGGCGTTGTGACCCATGGGCAGGGGCTGCGGTGGGTCGAGATCACCGTGACCGGCAAGGAGAGCCATACCGGCTCGACCCCGATGCACATGCGCAAGAACGCCGGGCGCGGGCTGGCGCTGATCACCGAGCTGGTCCACGAGATCGCGATGAAGAACCAGCCCAACGCGGTGGGCGCGATCGGGCATATCGACGTTTATCCGAACTCGCGCAACATCATCCCGGGCCGCGTGGTCTTTACCGTCGATATGCGGACCCATCTGCTTGATAAGCTGAATGGAATGGTCGACGAGCTAATGGAGAAGGCGCCGAAGCTCTGTGCCGATATCGGGGTGGAGTTTTCTGCCGAGATCGTCGGCCAGTTCGACCCGCCCGCCTTTGACGAGGGCTGCGTTGGCGCGATCCGCGATGCGGCCGAAAGGCTGGGATATAGCCATATGGATATCGTCTCGGGCGCCGGGCATGACGCCTGCTGGATCAACGATCTTTACCCGACGGCGATGGTGATGTGCCCCTGTGTCGATGGCCTCAGCCACAACGAGGCCGAGGAGATCAGCAAGGAGTGGGCCACCGCCGGGACGGATGTGCTGTTTCACGCGGTGGTCGAGACGGCGGGGATCGTTGAATGAGGAAAGCCCTGATCCTGCTGCCGTTTCTCGCCGCCTGCCAGAGCACGACGGGCGGGGCGCCTGCGGGCTATGCGGTGGCCGATCCGCCGATACCGCAGAAGGTGATGAGCGCCATCCCGGCCGATCTGCGGCTTGACCAGATCGTGGTGCGCGATGGCTGCTACTACATGTTCTACGAGGGCGCGATCTATCCGATAACGACCCAGGAGATGCGCGACGCGGGGTTTGACGGGCAGCCCTATTGCATCGGCTAGGAGGAAGCGATGACACTCACGGCGGCACTTACGGCACTTGGGATATTCATCATCGGCGGCAGCGAGACTGCCTATTGGGACTGGCAGCTCACCCACCCCTACGACCTTGACATAGATGTGAAAGTGCTCGCGCTCGACAAGGATGACCACGACCGCGAGACGGTCATGGCACTGCGGTCGCGCGGGGTGAAACCGGTCTGCTACGTCTCGATCGGAAGCTGGGAAGAATACCGCGACGACAAGGACCGCTTTCCCGAGGAGGCGCTGGGCGAGCCGCTCGGGGAGTGGCCGGATGAGCGCTATGTCGACATCCGGAATGCCGGCGTTGTGCAGATCATGAAGGACCGGATCGCGGATTGCGCGGCGCGGGGCTTTCTGGCGGTCGAGATGGACAACATGGATGTGTATGAAAACACCTCCAGCTTCGAGCTGACGCGGGAGGATGCGCTGGGCTACATCCGCGAGCTGGCCATGTTCGCCAAGGCGCAAGGCCTTGAGGTCGCGCAGAAAAACACGCCGGAGCTGGTGCCGGACCTTGTGAACCAGATGGATTTCATCATGGTCGAGGAGTGCTTTGTCTACAACTTCTGTGACGACCTTCAGCCCTATATCGACGCCGGAAAGGACGTGCTCGCCATCGAATATGACGACGCGGGCCTCGATTGGGATGCGGTGTGTGAAGACAGCAAGGCGCGCGGCATCAAGCTGCTGCTGAAGAGCCATGAGATTACGGCAGGCGGGAAGTCCTGCAACTAAAACGGGGAGTTAGACCATGAGCACAGTTATCAAGGGCGGCACGATTGTAACCGCCGATCTGAGCTATCAGGCCGATGTTCTGGTCGAGGGCGGGCAGATCGTGGAGATCGGCAAGGACCTGAAGGGCGACGAGGTGCTGGACGCGGCGGGATGCATGGTGATGCCCGGCGGGATCGACCCGCACACCCACCTGGAGATGCCCTTCATGGGCACCTATTCGAGCGATGACTTCGAGAGCGGCACCCGCGCCGGGCTGGCCGGGGGCACGACGATGGTGGTTGATTTTGCCCTGCCGAACCCGGGCGAGAGCCTGCTGGATGCGCTGAAGCGGTGGGACAACAAGAGCACCCGGGCGAATTGCGATTACTCCTTCCACATGGCGGTGACATGGTGGGGGGAACAGGTCTTCAACGAGATGGAGACGGTCGTAAAAGAGCGTGGAATCAACACCTTCAAGCACTTCATGGCCTATAAGGGCGCGCTGATGGTGAATGATGACGAGATGTATTCGTCGTTCCAGCGGCTGGCCGAACTGGGCGCGACGGCGATGGTGCACGCCGAGAACGGCGATGTGGTGGCCGAGCTGACCGCCAAGCTGCTGGCCGAGGGCAACAACGGGCCGGAGGGCCATGCCTATTCGCGGCCCTCGCAGGTAGAAGGCGAGGCGACCAACCGGGCGATCATGATTGCCGACATGGCGGGCGTGCCGCTCTATGTGGTGCACACCTCCTGCGAGGAGGCGCATGAGGCGATCCGCCGGGCCAAACAGAACGGCAAGCGGGTTTGGGGCGAGCCGCTGATCCAGCATCTGACGCTGGACGAGAGCGAGTATTTCAACGCCGACTGGGACCATGCCGCGCGGCGGGTGATGTCGCCGCCCTTCCGCAACAAGAAGCACCAGGACAGCCTTTGGGCCGGGCTCCAGAGTGGCTCGCTCTCGGTCGTGGCGACCGATCACTGTGCCTTCACCACGGAGCAGAAACGCTACGGGGTGGGCGACTTCTCGAAGATCCCCAACGGGACCGGGGGCCTTGAGGACCGGATGCCGATGCTCTGGACCCATGGTGTGGAAACCGGGCGGCTGACGCCCAACGAGTTTGTTGCGGTCACTTCAACCAACATCGCCAAGATCCTGAATTGCTACCCGAAAAAGGGGGCGATCCTTGTGGGGGCTGATGCCGACATCGTGGTCTGGGACCCCAAGAAGGAAAAGACGATCACTGCGGGCTCTCAACAGTCCTCCATTGATTACAACGTTTTTGAGGGCCAGCACGTGAAGGGCTTGCCCCGGTTTACCCTGACGCGCGGCCATGTGGCGGTGCATGACGGCGAGATCCGCACCAAGGAAGGCCACGGGCAGTTTGTAGCACGAGAGCCTAACGCAACCGTTAACAAGGCGCTTTCGACCTGGAAGGGCCTGACGGCGCCGCGCCCCGTTGCGCGCAGCGGCATTCCGGCGACGGGGGTTTGATGGGCGCCGAAGTTGCTGAAGAAGCGAAAGAAAACGCGGTGAACGACACGGTCATCAACGCCCGGAACCTGGATCTTACCTTTCAGACGAATGACGGGCCGGTGCATGCGCTCAAGGATGTTTCGCTCGATATCGGGCGGGGCGACTTTGTGAGCTTCATCGGGCCCTCGGGCTGCGGGAAAACCACATTTCTGCGCTGTATCGCGGCGCTGGAGCAGCCCACCGGAGGCAGCCTCAGCGTGAACGGGATGACCCCGGAGCAGGCCCGGAAATCAAGGGCTTACGGCTATGTCTTCCAGGCGGCCGGGCTCTATCCGTGGCGCACCATCGCGGGCAATATCCGGCTGCCGTTGGAGATCATGGGATTTTCGAAGGCGGAGCAGGAGGAGCGCATCAACCGGGTGCTGCAACTCGTTGATCTGGAAGGCTTTGGCGGCAAGCACCCCTGGCAGCTTTCGGGCGGTATGCAGCAGCGGGCCTCGATTGCCCGCGCGCTGGCCTTCGATGCCGAAATTCTGCTTATGGATGAACCCTTTGGCGCGCTCGACGAGATCGTGCGCGACCATCTGAACGAGCAATTGCTGGCGCTCTGGGCGCGGACGGGCAAGACGATTGCATTCGTTACCCATTCGATACCCGAAGCGGTCTATCTCTCAACCAAGATTGTGGTGATGTCGCCGCGTCCGGGGCGGATCAGCGATGTGATCGAGAGCCCGCTTCCGAAGGAAAGACCCTTGGAAATCAGGGACTCACGCGAATTTATTGAAGTGGCGCACAGGGTGCGGGAAGGGCTGAGGGCGGGGCATTCCTATGACGATTAACCGCAAATGGGCAACAGGGCACAACCCGTACACAACCCGTACACACCCCGTGCAGACGTCAAATGACATGGAGCGCGTTAATTAATGCGCCGGGCGCTCCCAGTCCTCGCGGTTCTGGCCGTGCTCGTGGCGGTCTGGTACCTGGGCGCCTGGCGGATGAACACGCCCTGGGCGCTGGCACAGGCGGAGCGGGCAGACCAACAACTGAGCGCGGGTGAGCTCTTCACCGCCACCATGAGCCAGGACCGGCCCCGGCTTCCGGCCCCGCATCAGGTGGCGAGCGAGCTGTGGAAGACCACCGGCGACATGGTCCTGCGGGGTCGCGCGCTGAGCAAGCGGTCGCTGATCTACCACGGCATGGTCACGCTCGGCGCCACGCTCACCGGCTTTGCGCTGGGCGTCAGCCTTGGCATTCTGGGCGCGGTGGCCATCACCTACAGCCGGGTGGCGGAGATGAGCCTGATGCCATGGGCAATCGTCAGCCAGACGATCCCGATCGTGGCGCTGGCCCCGATGATTATCGTGCTTTCGAACGCGGTGGGGATCGAGGGGCGGGACGTGCCCAAGGCGATCATCTCGGCCTACCTGTGCTATTTCCCGGTGCTGGTGGGCATGGTGAAGGGGCTGAACTCGCCCAGCTCGCAACAGCTCGACCTGCTGAAGACCTACAACGCCAGCGGCGCGGCGAGCTTCTTCAAGCTGCGGCTTCCGGCGTCGATGCCCTACCTGTTCACCTCGCTGAAGGTGGCGATTGCGGCGGCGCTGGTGGGGACGATCATTGGCGAGTTGCCGACCGGCGCGGTCAACGGGCTTGGCGCGCGCATCCTGATCGGCGACCAGTTCGGCACGCCGCTGGCGATCTGGGCGGCGCTGTTCGCTGCCGCCATTCTTGCGGGCGTGCTGGTGACGGTGATTGGCAGTGTGCAAACCATCCTGCTGAAGCGGATGGGGATGGCCCGATGAGCGCGCTGCTGGCCGCCATTGCCTTCTGGCTTGCCGCATGGGCGTTGAACGCGGCGCTTGCCCGTTCGCGCTGGCGCAAGGCGCGGGTGGTGCGGATCGCGGTGCCGGTGATCTTTGGCCTCGCGGTGCTGGTGCTCTGGCAGGGGCTGGTGCGGGGGCTGAACGTGTCGCCGGTGATCCTGCCCGCCCCGACCGACATTGCGCAGACCTTTGCCGGCTCGACCCATGTGCTGTGGGAAGACTTCGTGCAGACCGTGCTGAAGGGCGCGCTGACCGGCTACGTGATCGGCAGCCTCGCCGCGGTTGCCACGGCGATCGTGATCGACCGCAGCGCCTTTCTGACCGCGGGCCTGCTGCCGATCGGCAATTTCGTGGCCGCCCTGCCGATTGTGGGGATCGCGCCGATCCTGGTGAGCTGGTTCGGCTTCGACTGGCAGAGCAAGGCGGCGGTGGTGGTGGTGATGGTGTTCTTTCCGGTGCTGGTGAACGTGGTGCAGGGCCTGAAGGAGACCGAGCCGATGCAGCGCGACCTGATGCGCACCTATGCGGCGGGCTACGGCCAGACCCTGCTGAAGCTGCGGCTACCCGCCGCCATGCCCTTCGTGTTCAACGGGCTGAAGATTGCCACCACGCTGGCGCTGATCGGGGCCATCGTGGCCGAATATTTCGGCTCGCCGGTGAAGGGCATGGGCTTTCGGATCTCGACCGGCGTGGGGCGGCTGGCGATTGATCTGGTCTGGGCCGAGATCGCCGTGGCGGCCCTTGTGGGCACCGCTTTTTATGGCATCGTGGCCATGATCGAGAAGTTCGTCACCTTCTGGCATCCGAGCCAGAGGGTTGGCTGATCGGGAGGATAACCGCGCCGGGGAGCGCATAACGAAGACCAACAAGGAGAGTGAAAATGAAGAAGTTCGTATTGAGCGCCGGGCTGGCGCTGGCGGCGGGGGCCGCTCAGGCGGCGGATGACGTGACGCTGCAGCTCAAGTGGGTCACCCAGGCGCAGTTTGCCGGCTACTACGTGGCCGCCGACAAGGGGTTTTATGAAGAGGAAGACCTGAACGTCACCATCAAGCCCGGCGGCCCCGACATTGCCCCCGAGCAGGTGATCGCGGGCGGCGGTGCCGACGTGATCGTGACATGGATGGCCGCCGGCCTTGCCGCACGCGAGCGCGGTGTGCCGCTGGTGAACATCGCCCAGCCGTTCAAGAGCGGTGGCTTGCAGCTGACCTGCCTGAAGGAGAGCGGCATTTCCGCGCCCGAGGACTTCAAGGGGCATACGCTGGGCGTCTGGTTCTTCGGCAATGAGTATCCGTTCTATGCGTGGATGGCCAAGCTGGGCCTGCCGACCGAGGGCGGCGAGGATGGCGTGGAAGTGCTGAAGCAGGCCTTCAACGTGGATCCGCTGCTGCAAAAGCAGGCCGATTGCATCTCGGTGATGACCTACAATGAATACGGCCAGGTGCTGGATGCCGGTATTTCCGAAGATGAGCTGGTCACGTTCAACTACCTCGAGCAGGGCGTGGGCATGATGGAAGACGGCCTCTACGTGATGGAGGAGAACCTGAGCGACGATGCCTTCAAGGAGAAGATGGTGCGCTTCGTGCGGGCCTCGATGAAGGGTTGGAAGTACGCCGAGGAGAACCCCGAGGAAGCCGCGCAGATCGTGGTCGACAACGATGAAACCGGCGCGCAGACCATCGAGCATCAGGAATACATGATGAGCGAAGTGGCCAAGCTGACGGCGGGCTCCAACGGCGCGCTCGACCCGGCGGATTACGAGCAGACGGTGGCCACGCTGCTTTCGGCCGTGTCGGAAGACAACCCGGCGATCACCAAGGAGCCGGAAGGCATGGCCTTCACGCTGGAGATCACCGACGAAGCGCTGAAGTAAGGCGTTTGATACGATGGGTGGGGGTCACCCACCCTGCGGGGCGCTCCGGTTGGGGCGCCCCTTTTGGTGCCGGGTCAGTCGGCGCTGTCGATGACCTGGAAGTCGCTGTCGGAGCCCATCTGGCGCTTGTTGTACCAGCACTGGTAATACTGCATGAGCGCGGTTTCGATGGCCTGACGGTCCGACGTGCTGCCCTCCCAGAGCGACCAGCGCAGCCAGAGGGTCTGGTCGGATTTCTCGTAGAGCCGGTGGTTGTGCATCCAGATCGCGCCGGAATGGCGGGTGGTGGATTTTTCGGGGTTCCGGTGGAGGTAGACGCCGACCCGCTCGCGGATGCCGCCCTTGCGGCCGGTTTCACCGATGTAGAGCACCTGGCCGACCTGAAGCGGGCCGGGGGTTTCGGTGAAGGCATAGAAGCCGGGGTGGTGGGTGATGAGCTGGCGGTCTGCGTTGAGCTCGGAGAGCCGGTGCGGCTTGAGCCATTCGATCTGGTCGAGCCAATCGGGGCGTGGCATGGCGATGTCCTTCGAGTTGAATGATTTGGTCCGAAATCTAATGCGGCGAGTGTAACAGAGGCGCGAAGACGGGCAATGGTCGGCTGCGGGGTGGCCTCGAAATGGAGGCCACGCGCCGATGGGGCCCCCGGGCAATGCCGGGGCGCCGGGGGCGGCATAGCTGCGCCGACCGGGCCGGGGGCCCGGGGCAGGGGGATGCGAGGGGGCTGCGCCGCCGGTGGGGCGGCGTCAGGCCTGGTGGTTCAGCGTGTTGGGCGCGGAGGTGGCGCCGTTCACGACGGTGAGGCCGGAGGCAAAGCTGGGCGCGGATCTTGCTGCCTTGGCCGTGCCTTGAGCGGAGGCGGGCGCGGCGCTTTGTGCAGGCTCGGGCGCTTCGGCGCGCGCATTTTCTGCGGCCTCCGCACTGGCCTCGGCGGCGCGCGCGGCCGTTTCGGCCTGCTTGGCCTCTGCGGCGGCGGCACGGGCGGAGTCTGCCTCGCTGGCGGCCTCGGTCGCCTCTTGCGATTTTTCGCGCGATTCCTCCTGTAGCCGCATGATCTCGGCGGTCATGGCGGTGGGAATGCGGGCATATTCCTTGAGCGGCGGGGGCGGGCGCCGTTCGCCATCGCTGCGCAGCGCCTCGTCGCGCTTGGTGTCGAGCGCGGGCTTGGCGGCGGCCTCTGCCTTTTCGGGCGGGCGGACATCGGTGGATTGCGGGGCCACCGAATTTTGCCGATGGCGTGCGGCAAGAAGTTGTGCCGGAAGGCTGGCGGCCTCGGACGCGTGGCCGGGTGAGTCAAGTCGGGCAATACTCATCGCATCATGCTCCTTTAGTTAACGGACCCCATGGCTTGCACGTTATCTTTATAGGAGTGCCCAGGGCGTTAACGCGGCCTGCAAAAATGCCTTGATGGTTAACGTCCTGCTCAGGTTCGGATCACGAATCCCCGCGCGATGTGGCGGCGCACGAAGACGATCATCAGCACGCCCGGCAGGAGGGAAAACACCGTCATCGCCATGACGAGGCCGATGTCGGTGCGGAAGGAGAACAGCGCGTTGATCGCCATGGTGATCGGCTTGCCCCCCGTGACGGTGAGGATGCGGGCAAAGACCACCTCGACCCATGAGAAGATGAAGCAGAAGAACATCGTCACCCCGATGCCCGGCGCGATGGCGGGGATCAGGCGGGTGACGAAGAAGCCCGGCAGCGACTGGCCGTCGAGAAAGGCGGTTTCGTCGAACTCGCGGGGGACGGCGGAGATGAAGCTTTCGAGAATCCAGATCGCGATGGGCAGGTTGAAGACGCAATGCACCAGCGCGATGCCCACCGGAGAGTTCACCAGCCCGAGCTGGGCGAAGAGGATGAAGATCGGCAGCGAGAGCACGACCGGGGGCGTGACGCGGAAGGCGAGGATGAAGAACAGCATGTGCCGGTCGCCGGTGAAGCGGTAGCGCGAGAAGGCATAGGCTGCGGGCAGGCCGGCGGCGAGGCAGAGGGCGACGTTGAGCGAGACGTAGAGAAAGCTGTTGCCGATGGAGGCGACGAGCGCCGGGGTCTCGAAGATGTGGCGGTAGTTGAGCAGGGTGAAGCTGCCGGGCTCCACCCCGTCGTGGGGCAGGGTGGCGGTGAAGGAGAGCACCACGCTCTGGACCAGCGGCAGGGCGATGAAGAGCAGCAGCGCGCCGAGCGCGAGGGTACGGGCGGCGCGGCTCATGCGGGGCGCCGCCGTGTGGTTTGCACGAAGGCCCAGACCACGGTGATGACGATGAGGAAGTAGGTCATCGCCCGCGCCGCCGCGGAGCCGTAGGAATAGGCGTTGATGTCTTCGCCGAGGTCGAGCGAGAGGAAGGTGGTGGCCCCCTGCGGCCCGCCTGCGTTGATGCGGAAGGCCTCGGTGTAGATCATGAAGCTGTCCACGAAGCGCAGCAGCAGCACGATGGCCAGCGCGCCCGCGATCTTGGGCAGCTCGATGTGGCGGAAGATGGCGGCGCGCGACGCCCCGTCGATCTCGGCGGCCTGATAGTAGGGCGCGGGGATGGCGGAGAGCCCGGCGTAGGACAGGATCACCACGAGGCCGAGCCAGTGCCATGTGTCCATGGTGAGGAGCAACGCCCATGTGTGGACCGTGGTGAACTTGTAGTCGAACCCGGCGGCGATGAGCGAGGGCCCGATCAGACCCTGAGGGCCGACAAGGGAGAGCCACATGCCGGGGATCATGTTCCACGGCACCACGAGGGGCAGGGCGAGGGCCATGAGGTAGAGCGTGGGGTGGCGGGTGGAGCGCAGCAGCAGCGCCACGGCGATGCCGAGCGGCACCTGTATGGAGAGCACGAGGGCCGAAAACAGGGTGGAGCGGGCGAGGGAGGCCCAGAAGCGCCCGGAGGTGATGATCTCTTCATACCATTCCAGCCCGATCCAGTAGCGGCTTTCGAGGGTGAAGATATCGTGGAAGGAATAATTGAGCACCGTGAGCAGCGGCAGCACCGCGACGAGGCCCATGATGGTGACGGCGGGCAGCAGGAGCAGCCAGGCGCGGTTGTTCAACGGGGTCATCGCGATTTGCATGCTCTCGACATGGGTTTACTTGGCCGGGCTTGGAAACGGGTGTCAAGCGGCCAAAGCGCCGAAAACACTGCAATTCTTTGCAAATTGTTAACCAATGCCCTATCTAACAGACCAAAGGTAAAGAAAAAAATTGGCAGGTTCCCGATGATCAGACACTTCCGCCTTGCATGGGACGGATTTCTGCGCCCGATGCTGCAGCGCCCCCGGCGTTTGCAGGTGGCGGCGCTTTGCTATCGTCGGGCGGGCGCGGAAAAGCAGGTTCTGCTGGTGACAAGCCGGGGCACCGGGCGCTGGATCATCCCCAAGGGCTGGCCGATGCGGGGCAAGGATTCTGCCGGGGCGGCGTTGCAGGAGGCCTGGGAAGAGGCCGGGGTGCGCAGCCGCAATGTGCCGAAGGCCGCCATTGGCAGCTATACCTATGAAAAGATGCAGGATGCCGGCGGCTGGGGCGTGCCGGTGGAAACGCTGGTCTACCCGGTGAAGGTGGAGGAGCTGGCCGAGGATTTTCCGGAGGCCAGCGAGCGACGCCGCAAGTGGGTGAGCCCGACCGAGGCGGCCAGCATGGTGCAGGAGCCGGAGTTGCAGGAGATCCTCCGCGGGCTCTGAGCGGGCTGCGCCCGGTTGACAAGGCTCGGATCGGCGGGGCAGGTGGACCGGCGCCAGTTGAAGGGGAGGGAGCCTGCCGTGGCAGAGACAGATTATGACGCGAGCCACATGGAAACGCTGGATCGCGACCTAGGACGCATCTCCAACCTCGAACATGCCACCGGTTACGTGGCGCGGCCGATGGTGGGCTATGGCGTGGCGCTCGTCTTCGTGGTGCTGGCCGGGCTCGGGGCCGCGCTTGTCTTCGGACAGACCACCAACAGCTTCATCGTCATAGTCGCCGCCGTCTTCGGGGCCTACATGGCGCTGAACATCGGCGCCAACGACGTGGCCAACAACATGGGCCCCGCGGTGGGCGCCAACGCGCTGACCATGAGCGGGGCCATCGCGATTGCCGCCGTCTTCGAGAGCGCGGGCGCGCTGATTGCGGGCGGCGACGTTGTGGGCACCATCGCAAAGGGGATCATTGCGCCCGAGAGCCTCGGGTCGGCCAATATCTTTGTCTGGGCGATGATGGCGGCGCTGCTGGCTTCGGCGCTCTGGGTGAACCTCGCCACGTGGATCGGCGCGCCGGTGTCGACCACCCACAGCGTTGTGGGCGGGGTGATGGGCGCGGGCATTGCCGCTGCCGGGTTTGCCGCCGTGAGCTGGGGCACCATGGGCGCGATTGCGGCGAGCTGGGTGATTTCGCCCGTGCTCGGGGGCGTGGTGGCTGCCGGGTTCCTGTGGTTCATCAAGTCCAACATCGTCTACGTCGACGACAAGATCGCCGCCGCCCGGCGCTGGGTGCCGGTGCTGGTGGGGATCATGGGCGGGGCCTTTGCCGTTTACCTCGCGCTGAAGGGGATCAAGAAACTCATCAAGATCGACCTTTTCACCGCGCTCGGCATCGGGCTGGCCGTGGGGGTGCTGATCTGGGTGGTGATGATCCCGGTGATCCGCCGCCAGTCGGAGGGGCTGGAAAACCGCAACCGCTCGCTGAAGGTGCTGTTCGGCATTCCGCTCATCGTCTCGGCGGCGCTGCTGAGTTTTGCCCATGGCGCGAACGACGTGGCCAATGCGGTTGGCCCGCTGGCCGCCATCGTGCAGGCGCTGGGCACCGGGGATTTCACCCATGAGGTGGCCATTCCCTACTGGGTCATGGTGATCGGGGCGCTGGGCATCAGCTTTGGCCTGTTTCTCTTCGGCCCCAAGCTGATCCGGATGGTGGGCAGCCAGATTACCAAGCTGAACCCGATGCGGGCCTATTGCGTGGCGCTCTCGGCGGCGATCACCGTGATCGTGGCAAGCTGGCTGGGGCTGCCGGTGTCGTCGACCCATATCGCAGTGGGCGGGGTCTTTGGCGTGGGGTTCTTCCGCGAGTGGGACTATGAGAGGCGGCTGAGAAAGGCGCGGGGCTCGCTGCCCGATCGCCCGGTGCATGGCGCGGAGGAGCGCCGCCGCCGCAAGCTGGTGCGGCGCTCGCATTTCATGACGATCGTGGCCGCGTGGATCATCACCGTCCCCGCCGCGGCCCTGCTTTCGGCGCTGCTGTTCTGGGGCATGGTGACGGTGGCGGGATAAGGAGAGAGAGACATGACGTTGCAGGTTTACCTTTCGGGTGAGATCCACACGGACTGGCGCGAAGAGATCATCGCGGGCTGCGAGGGGCTGGACGTGGCCTTCAGCGCGCCGGTCACCGACCATGATGCGAGCGACGATTGCGGCGTGGCGATCATGGGGGCGGAGGACAGCAAGTTCTGGCACGACCACAAGGGCGCCAAGCTGAACGCGATCCGCACGCGGCGCGGGATCGGGCAGGCCGATGTGGTGGTGGTGCGCTTCGGCGAGAAATACAAGCAGTGGAACGCGGCCTTCGACGCCGGGATGGCCGCCGCGCTGGGCAAGTCGCTGATCGTGCTGCACGGGCCCGAGCATCAGCATGCACTGAAGGAGGTGGATGCGGCGGCGCTGGCGGTGGCCGAGCGGCCCGCGCAGGTGGCGCAGATGCTGCGCTACGTGCTCGAAGGCAAGCTGCCGGGGTAGGGAGAGGCGAAAAGGGCGGCGCCTTCCGGCCCCGCCCCTGGTTTTCATCCGTCCGGTTGCGCCTTAGCCGCTGATGCTCTTGGCGGAGGCGAGGCCGGGTGCCTTGGAGGCCCCGCCCAGCTTTTCGCGCACGGCGGCTTCGATCTTTTCGCCGGTGTCGGCGTCGATGTTGCGCCAGTACTCGAAGGCGCGCTGGAGCACCTTTTCGCTGACCCCATCGCAGAGGTGGCCGGTGACGTTCTCGACCAGACGGCTGCGGGCCGCATCGTCCATCACCTCGCGCACGAGGGTGCCGGCCTGGCTCCAGTCGTCATCGTCCTCGCGCAGGGTATAGGCCTGGCGGACCATGTCGCCGTCGGAGTGCCAGAGCCCGGCCTCGTGCTCATGCGGCTGCGCTTCGGGGCCGCCGTAGGAGTTGGGGGCATAGACCGGGTCGGAGACGTTCTGGGTGCGGCCTGCGCCATCCTTGGAGTAGCTGTGGGCCGGGGATTGCGGCGCGTTCACCGGGATCTGCTTGTAGTTCACCCCGAGGCGGGCGCGGTGGGCGTCGGCGTAGGAAAAGCCGCGCGCCAGCAGCATCTTGTCGGGCGAGAGGCCGATGCCGGGCACCATGTTGTTGGGCTCGAAGGCGGCCTGCTCGATTTCGGTGTGAAAGTCGGTCGGGTTGCGGTCGAGCACCAGTTTGCCGACCTCGATCAGCGGGTAGTCGGCGTGCGGCCAGACCTTGGTGAGATCGAAGGGGTTGATCCGGTAGGTCTTGGCCTCCTCGTAGGGCATGATCTGCCACTTCAGGGTCCAGCTCGGGTGGTTGCCCTCGGCGATGGCGTCGAAGAGGTCGCGGCGGTGATAGTCGCCGTCCATGCCGGCCATCTTGTCGGCCTCGGCCTGGGTGAAATGCGCGTTGCCGTCGCCCTGATCGGTGTGCCAGTGGAACTTGACCCAGAACTTCTCGCCGTTGGCGTTCACCAGCGAGTAGGTGTGGGAGGAATAGCCGTTCATCTCGCGCCAGGTCTTGGGGATGCCGCGGTCGCCCATGAGATAGGTGACCTGGTGGGCGCTTTCGGGGGAGAGGGTCCAGAAGTCCCACTGCATGTCATGGTCGCGCAGCCCGTTGTCGGCGCGGCGTTTTTGCGAGCGGATGAAGTGCTGGAACTTCATCGGGTCGCGGATGAAGAAGATCGGGGTGTTGTTGCCGACCATGTCGAAGTTGCCTTCGTCGGTGTACATCTTGACCGAGAAGCCGCGCGGGTCGCGCCATGTGTCGGGGCTGCCGCGCTCGCCTGCCACGGTGGAGAAGCGCATCAGCACGTCGGTCTTGGTGGCGGGCTGGAAGACGCTGGCCTTGGTGTACTGCGTGACATCCTCGGTGACCTTGAAGTGGCCGAAGGCGCCCGAGCCCTTGGCGTGGGGCTGGCGCTCGGGGATGCGCTCGCGGTTGAAGTTGGCCATCTGTTCGAGGAGGTAATGGTCGTTCAGAAGGATCGGGCCGTCGGGCCCGACGGTGAGCGAGTGCTCGTCGCTCTGAACGCGAATTCCTGAATCGGTGGTTGTGTGGGGGACGTCTTTCTTGTCGGCCATGATCTGTCACTCCTGCATGTTCGCAGGATCAACCGATGGTGTCGCGGGAAGTTCCACCCTGTGGCCGGGGCGGGGCGGTGTTTGCAAGGGCGGGCGCGGCGGGTAGGCTTGAGCCGACGTGCTGGTTATTTGCAGGAGCGCCCGGTTTGGCCCGACTTCCTTCCGCCCTTTGCCACGTGGCGGCCGCGCTCGCCGCGCTGGCCTTTGCCTGGCAGGTCTCGCAGACGGCGCTTGTGACGACATCGGTGCAGTTCGTGGCGCCGCTGCTGCTGATCATCGCCGTGCACACACTCTGGCTGGCGCTCGGCGGCGGGCTGAGGCCGGGGTTTGCGCTGCGGGTGCTGGGGCGCAGCGCGGGCACGGCGGCGGGGATGGTGGCGGTGTTCGCGCTGGCCAGCCTTGTTGCCCCGATGCCTGCGGCGGCGGATGAGGGCGAAGTGGTGTTTGTGCTCAGCATTCTGGCCTGCCTCGTGGTGCTGCTGATGGTCGTCGCGGTGGCGGGCTTCGTGATCTACTTCGTCTTCCGCCTCATGCGGGGGCTGGTGCGGATGCTGGGGAAGGGGCCGGAGGACGGGCCGGGGAGCCGGTTGCACGACTTTGCCAGCCTCGGGGCGGCGGTGGCGGTGCTGGGGGCACTGAGCCTTGAAGGGTTGCCGGAGCTTTACGCCTTTCCAGAGGGCAACGAGGTGGTTGCCAGCCGGGTGATCGAGGCGGAGGCGGCGCAGGTTTGGGCGGCGATGGAAACCGCGACCTCGCCGGAGTTTCCGCTGCCCGCCGTGCTCGACATCTTCCCCCGCCCGGTGGCGGTGACGGTGGATGAGGGCACGGCGTTGGGGGCCAACCGGCAGGTGCGCTTCACCGGGCGGGAGGGCAGCGGGGTGCTTTCGCTGCGGGTGGTGGAGCGCACGCCGGAGCTGGCCCGCTTCGAGGTGCTGGGTGACACCAGCCCCTATGCCGGGTGGATGCGCTTTGAGGGCCTGCGCTACAGGGTGACGCCGATGGGAGATGCAACGCGGCTGGAGGTGGCGCTCAGGTTCGAGCGCAAGCTGGCGCCGCATTGGTTTTTTACCCCGGCGATGCGGGGCGCGGGGGCGCTGGCGATGGATGTGTTGGCGCGGGATGTGAAGCGGCGGGCGGAGTTTTAGGAAGGGCGCGTGGTGGGTTTCACCCACCCTACGGGGCTGGGGGCGAAATGGAAAAGGCCGGGCGTTTGGCCCGGCCTTTGATCTTGGCGCGACGGGTGGGGGGCGCCCAGCCTACTTGGCGCGGTTCTCGATGAGGTCGTCGACCACGGAGGGGTCGGCGAGGGTGGAGGTGTCACCCAGCGCGCCGGTGTCGTTCTCGGCGATTTTGCGCAGGATGCGGCGCATGATCTTGCCGGAGCGGGTTTTGGGCAGGCCGGGGGCCCATTGGATCACGTCGGGGGAGGCGATGGGGCCGATCTCGTTGCGGACCCAGGTGCGCAGCTCCTTCTTCAGATCTTCGGAGGGTTCTTCGCCGTTCATCAGGGTGACGTAGCAGTAGATGCCCTGGCCCTTGATCTCGTGGGGGTAGCCCACAACGGCGGCCTCGGCGACCTTGGCGTGGGCGACCAGCGCAGACTCGACCTCGGCGGTGCCCATGCGGTGGCCGGAGACGTTGATGACGTCATCGACCCGGCCGGTGATCCAGTAGTCGCCATCGGCGTCGCGGCGGCAGCCGTCGCCGGAGAAGTAGTAGCCCTTGTAGTCGGAGAAATAGGTTTTCTCGAAGCGGTCGTGATCGCCCCAGACGGTGCGCATCTGGCCGGGCCAGCTGTCTTTGATCGCTAGCACGCCCTCGGTGGCGGTCTCTTCGATCACCTCGCCGGTGGTGGGTTCGAGCACAACGGGCTGGACGCCGAAGAAGGGCTTCATCGCGGCGCCGGGCTTGGTGGCATGGGCGCCGGGCAGGGGGGTCATCATGTGGCCGCCGGTTTCGGTCTGCCACCATGTGTCGACGATCGGGGTTTTGCCGCCGCCGACGACCTCGTGATACCAGTTCCAGGCCTCGGGGTTGATCGGCTCGCCGACGGTGCCGAGCACCTTGAGCGAGGACAGATCGGAGCCTTCGACGTAGCTGTTGCCCTGGCCCATGAGCGCGCGCAGGGCGGTGGGGGCGGTGTAGAACTGGTTGACCTTCCACTTCTCGATCACCTCCCAGAACCGGGCCGGGGAGGGGTAGGTGGGCACGCCTTCGAACATCAGCGTGGTCGCGCCGTTCGCAAGCGGGCCGTAGACGATGTAGGTGTGGCCGGTGACCCAGCCGACATCGGCACCGCACCAGTAAATATCGCCCTCGTGGTAATCGAAGCTGACCTCATGGGTGAGGGAGGCGTAGGTGAGGTAGCCGCCGGAGGTGTGCACCACGCCCTTGGGTTTACCGGTGGAGCCGGAGGTGTAGAGGATGAACAGCGGGTCTTCGGCGTTCATCGGGCGCGGCGGGCAATCGGGGGCGACCTCTTCCATCATCGCCAGCACGTCGACATCGCGGTCCTGCACCCATGTGGTCTGGTCGCCGGTGTGCTTGACCACGAGGCAGCGCACCTTGTCGGAGCAGTGCAGCAGGGCGGCATCGGTGTTGGACTTCAGCGGCGTCCGGCGGCCGCCGCGCGGCGCGCTGTCGGAGGTGATGACGAGCTTGGCGTCGCAGTCGTTGATCCGGTTGGCCAGCGCGTCGGGCGAGAAGCCTGCGAACACGATGGAGTGGATCGCGCCAATGCGGGCACAGGCGAGCATGGCATAGGCCGCCTCGGGGATCATCGGGAGGTAGATCACCACGCGGTCGCCGCGCATCACGCCCTGGGAGAGCATGACGTTGGCCATGCGGCAGACCTTCTCGTGCAGCTCGCGGTAGGTGATTTCGCGCGCGGGGGTCTCGGGATCATCCGGCTCCCAGATGATCGCCACCTGGTCGGCGCGCTTTTCGAGGTGGCGGTCGATGCAGTTGGCGGAGACGTTGAGCACGCCGTCTTCATACCACTTGATCGACACGTCATCGGACTTGAAGGAGGTGTTCTTGATGGTTTCGGGGAAGGTGATCCAGTCGAGGCGCTTGGCCTGCTCGCGCCAGAAGCCCTCCGGGTCGTTCACCGAAGCCGCGTACATCTCGTCGTACTTGGCGGCATCGACATTGGCATTGGCCGCAAAGTCGGCGCTGGGCGGATAGGTCTTGGCTTCGGTCATAATGTCCTCCTCTGGGCCGGGGCATCTGATGCGCCGCGCGGTCCGGTCTTTCTCTGTGCAAAGTGGTAGGGGCGGCCCCGGAGAAGGGCCAGCCCCCGAAAGGTCGCACTCAGATGGCGAGATACTCGGCCCTGAGCTCGGCATTTTCCAGCACTTCTGCGGCGGTGCCGTCAAACACGATCTTGCCGGTGTCGAGGATCACGGCACGGTCGGCCAGTTCCAGCGCGCGCACGGCGTTCTGCTCGACGATGATCGTGGTGATGCCCTGCTCCTTGATGATGCGCAGGGTCTTCTCGATCTCGTCGACGATCACCGGGGCGAGGCCCTCGTAGGGCTCGTCGAGCAGGAGCACCTTGATGTCACGCGCCAGCGCACGGGCGATGGCGAGCATCTGCTGCTCGCCGCCCGAGAGCGTGACGCCCTCCTGCAGGCGGCGCTCGCCGAGGCGGGGGAACAGCTCGTAGAGCCGTTCGAGCGACCAGCCGATGGGCGGGGCGATCTGGGCCAGCTTGAGGTTTTCCTCGACGGTGAGGCCGGGGATGATGCGGCGGTCCTCGGGCACGAGGCCCATGCCGAGCTGGCTGGCCTCATGGGCCCGCTTGAGGTGCAGCGGCTCGTGGTCGAGCCAGATTTCGCCGCGTGTCACCTGCGGATCGTCGAGCCGGGCGATGGCGCGCAGGGTCGAGGTTTTGCCGGCGC
This sequence comes from Oceanicola sp. 502str15, assembly GCF_024105635.1. Classification (NCBI taxonomy): domain Bacteria; kingdom Pseudomonadati; phylum Pseudomonadota; class Alphaproteobacteria; order Rhodobacterales; family Roseobacteraceae; genus Oceanicola; species Oceanicola sp. 502str15. The sequence goes on along the minus strand of NZ_WYDQ01000001.1, from coordinate 1,893,334 downwards.
CGTTGCGGCCCAGCAGCGCGAGGATCTCGCCCTCGTGCACGTTGAAGCTGATGCCCTGCACGATGTAGCTCTCGCCGTAATAGGCCTCGAGATCCCAGACCGAGAAGTAGGCGGGCGCGGTGGCGGCGTGGTTGGCGTTTTTGGAAAAGTCGGGTTTGACGTTCATGTCTGTCTCTCCTCCGGCCTCAGCCGTGGCCTCCGAGATAGGCTTCCTGCACCTTGGGGTGGCCCTTGATGTTTTCGGGCGTGTCCTCGACCAGCGGGGTGCCCTGGGCCAGCACGGTGATGCGCTCGGCGAGCGAGAACACCACGTGCATGTCGTGCTCGATGATGGCGATGGTGATATCGCGCTTTTCCTTGATCTCGCGCAGCAGGTCGATGGTGTTGTTGGTGTCGGCCCGCGCCATGCCCGCTGTCGGCTCGTCGAGCAGCAGCATCTTGGGTTCCTGCGCCAGACACATGGCCATTTCGAGCCGCCGCTTGTCGCCTCGCGAGAGGGAGGCGGCGCTCATGCCGGCCTTTTCGGCCATGTTCACGTCTTCCAGCATGGCCATGGCCTGATCGCGGATATCGCCCTGCGAGCCGACCGAGCCGATGGCGTTGAGCTTGAACACCCCGTCGCGCTTGGCGAAGCAGGGGATCATGGTGTTTTCGAAGACCGTGAGGTCGCCGAAGATCTCGGGGGTCTGGAACACCCGGGATATGCCCATCTGGTTGATCTCGTGGGGGCTGCGGCCCAGCACCGACTGGCCGTCGAAGCTGACCGAGCCAGAGTCGGGGATCAGCTTGCCGACGAGGCAGTTGAGCAGGGTGGACTTGCCCGCCCCGTTGGGGCCGATGATGGCGTGCACGGTGTTTTCCTGCACCGAGAGGTTCACGTCTCCCAGCGCCTGGAGCCCGCCGAAGCGCTTGTTGACGCCTTTGACTTCAAGAATTCCCATCTGTCGCGCTCCTTATTCGCCGGGTTGCTGCTTGGCGGCTTCGGCCTCTGCGCCCGAAGCCTTGGTGCCGCGACGGCGGAACAGCGCGCCGATCCGCTGGCCGCCTTCGACGAGGCCGCCGGGGAGGAAGATGACCACCAGCATGAAGAGGATGCCGAGGGTCAGGTGCCAGCCCTTGCCGACGAAGGGGTAGACGATGGCGACGAAGAAATCCTCGAGCCCGTCGGGCATGAAGGCGAACCAGCTGTGCAGGACGCTTTCGTTGATCTTGGAGAGGATGTTCTCGAAGTACTTGATCATGCCTGCGCCCAGCACCGGCCCGATCAGGGTGCCCGCGCCGCCGAGGATGGTCATCAGCACCACTTCGCCCGAGGCAGTCCACTGCATCCGCTCGGCGCCTGCCAGCGGGTCCATCGCCGCCATGAGGCCGCCTGCGAGCCCGGCATACATGCCCGAGATCACGAAGGCCGCGAGGGTGTAGGGCTTGGGGTTGAGGCCGGTGTAGTTCATCCGGGTCTGGTTGGACTTGATCGCCCGCAGCATCATGCCGAAGGGCGAGCGGAAGATGCGGATGGCGAGGTAGAAGGCCACCAGCATGACCACGGCGCAGAAGTAGTAGCCCGCAGAGAAGGTGAAGGACCACGGCCCGATCACGAGGTCATAGGCCGAGCGCATTTCGAGGCCGAACAGGTTTGTGACCGGGATCGAGCCATCGGCGGCCGAGGAGCTGCCGAGGATGCGCGGATCGCTCAGGGTGAGCTGGAGGCCGGTTTCGCCGTTGGTGATGGGCGTGAGCACCGAGTAGGCCAGCGCGAAGGACATCTGCGCGAAGGCCAGCGTGAGGATCGAGAAGTAGATCCCCGAGCGGCGCAGCGAGACATAGCCGATGACCAGCGCGAAGAGGCCCGCGACCAGCACCGAGAGGATGATCGCCGGGAGGATGTTCATCGACAGCAGCTTGAACATCCAGACCGCCGAATAGCTGCCCACCCCGAGGAAGGCCGCGTGGCCGAAGGAGAGGTAGCCGGTGAGGCCGAAGAGGATGTTGAAGCCGATGGCGAAGATCCCGAAGATCACGAAGCGCTGCATCAGGTCCGGGTAGCCCGCGTTGAACTGCGCCATGGCGCTGTCGGTGGGGAAGGGGTTGAGGATGAAGGGGGCCAGCATGGTGAGTGCGAGCACCACCAGCAGCAGGTTGACGTCTTTTTTGTTCAGTCCGAGCATTGTCTTAGTCCTCCATCACGCCTTTGCGCCCCATCAGACCGCGCGGACGGGTCAGAAGGATGATGATGGCGACGAGGTAGATGATGATCTGGTTGATCCCGGGCAGGGTGGTGGTGGCCCAGGTGGTGGAGGCGAAACTTTCGAGGATGCCGAGCAGGAAGCCTGCGAGCACGGCGCCGGGCAGAGAGCCCATGCCGCCGACGACGACCACCACGAAGGAGAGCACGAGGAAGTCCATGCCCATGTGGTAGTTCGGCGCGTTGATCGGCCCGTACATCACCCCCGCGAGGCCCGCCACGGCGGCGGCGAGGCCGAACATGAAGGTGAAGCGCTTGTCGATGTCGATGCCCAAGAGCCCCACGGTTTCGCGGTCGGCCATGCCGGCGCGCACCACCATGCCGAAGGTGGTGAATTGCAGGAAGGCAAAGACCCCGGCGATAATGAGGGCAGCAAAGCAGAAGTACACGATCCGCCAGACCGGGTAGACCACGCCCGGCAGCACCTGGGCCACGCCCGAGAGCGCCTCGGGGGCCGGGGTCTGGATCGGGTTGGCGCCGTAGTAGTACTTGATGATCTCCTGAAGCACGATGGCGAGGCCGAAGGTCACGAGGATCTGGTCGGCGTGGGGGCGCTTGTAGAAGTGCTTGATGAGGCCGCGTTCCATGACGTAGCCGACCATCAGCATGACCGGGATCGTCAGCAGAATGGCCAGCGGCACTGACCAGTCCTGTATCGCCGACCCCGCGCTTTCGCCGAACCAGTCCTGCAGGTAGGGCATCTTGACCTTCAGCGGGTTGCCGAGAAAGTCTTTCTGGGTGTCGTCCACGACCTCATGGGAGAGGTTGAGCAGGCGCTGCAGCGTGACGGCGCAGAAGGCCCCGATCATGAACAGCGCCCCGTGGGCGAAGTTGACCACGCCGAGCGTGCCGAAAATGAGCGTCAGGCCAAGGGCGATGAGCGCATAGGCGCTGCCCTTGTCGAGACCGTTCAGGATTTGAAGTAGGATAGCGTCCATCGTCCCCACCTTGAGAGTGGCCCCATCGCGCCCGTTGCGGATGTGGCCTGAGTTCTAGTGTTGCCGGTCGCGCGACAGCATCTGCTCCGCGCGTTTGGCCTCGACAGGTCCCTTTTGGGAGTTTTTGCGGTTGTTGCCGGGCTTTTGCCCCGGGCCCCGCAGCGCTGCGGGGGAGGGGTGGGGGGCGACGCGCGCCGCCCCCCGCTTGGTGCCTGAGCGATCAGGCGCCGTTGTTGCAGGTCCCGAGGTCGCCACCGGCGAACATGGGGTGGTCGGGCTCGTACCAGACCTGGTCCACGGGGGTGACTTCGACCACTTCGAGCAGGTCGAACTCGGAGGTCGGGTTCTCCTTGCCCTTGGTGACCAGCACGTCCTTGAAGCACTGGTGGTCGGCGGCGCGGTACAGCGTTTTGCCGTTGCCCAGGCCGTCGAACACGAGGCCCGAGTTGCTCTCGCTGTCGATCCCGTCGAGCGAGGAGCCATCGCCCTCGAGCGCGGCCACGACGGCGCAGGGCTCGAAGGTGCCGGCGCGTTCGACGGCGTCGGCATAGAGCAGGGTCTGCACGTAGCAGGTGTGCGCAGCCTGGCTCGGCGGGAAGCCGTATTTGGTGCCGAAGGACTTCACGAAGGCCTTGGTGCCCTCGTCCTGCAGCGACCACTGCCAGTTGCACGAGCCGAGGATGCCCTTGATGTTCTCGCCCGCACCCTTGGCCATCAGCTCGGAGTAGAGCGGCACGACGATCTCGAATTGCTTGCCGTTGACCATCTTGTCACGCAGGCCGAACTGCACGGCGTTGGTGAGCGAGTTCACCATGTTCCCGCCGTAGTGGTTGAGCACCAGCACATCGGCGCCGGAGTTCAGCACGGGCGCGATGTAGGACGAGAAGTCGGTCGCTGCCAGCGGGGTCAGCACGTTCTCGACGGTTTCCCAGCCGAGGGCTTCGGTGGAGGCCTGGATCGACTCCTGCTGGGTCCAGCCCCAGGTGTAGTCGGCGGTCAGGTGGTAGGCGCGGCGCTCCTTGCCATACTCGTTGGCCAGCACCGGAGCCAGGGCGGCGCCGGACATGTAGGCGTCGAAGAAGTGACGGAAGCCGTTGGCCTTCTTGTCCTTGCCGGTGGTGTCGTTGGAGTGGGTCAGGCCGGCCATGAAGATGACGCCTGCTTCCTGGCAGAGGCCCTGGACGGCCACGGCCACACCGGAGGACGAGCCGCCGGAGATCATCACCGCGCCGTCCTTCTCGATCATCGACTTGGCGGAGGCACGGGCGGCGTCGGACTTGGTCTGGGTGTCGCCGGTGACGTAGGCGACCTTCTTGCCGAGGATGCCGTTGCCCTTGAGGTTCTTGTTGGAGAAGGTGTTGATCATGCCACCGTCGCCTTCACCGTTCAGGTGCTCGACGGCCAGCTCGAAGGCGCGCAGCTCGTCGGCACCCTCGTCGGCGTAGGGGCCGGACTGGGGCACGTTGAAGCCCAGCGTCACGGTGTCGCCGGTCGGCTCGTTGACATAGGCGTTGGCGCGGCTGGTGAAGATCGTGGGCAGTGCGAGGCCCGCACCGGCAACGGCGCCGGTTTTCAGCACGCCACGGCGTGTGAACTTGGATGTCGACATGGATGTCCTCCCGTTTGTGTCTGCGGCACCTCTGGGCTCCTCCCGTGACGCGCCGCTGCCCCTTTTCAGGGCTGCGTCATTATCGGGTGCGCGGGGCAAATCTGGCAACAAGCTCTTTCGGCACAACGTTTTTTCTGTAAATAATTTGTCAAACACTGGGGCGATGTTGTAAAAATCTTGTCGCGCGGGTGCAGAAGCGCGTTGAAAAGACGGGAGAAAAGCGGTGGCGAAGAACGTTCTCACAGGCAGCCGAATCCGCGCCCGGCGGGCTGACCTCGGTGTGAAGCAGAGCGCCCTGGCCGGGCGAGTCGGGATCTCGCCCTCCTACCTCAACCTCATCGAGCACAACCGGCGCAGAATCGGCGGGAAATTGCTGGTCGCGCTGGCCCGCGCGCTGGAGACGGAGCCGATGGCGCTTTCGGAAGGGGCGGAGGCGGCGCTGGTCGACGCGCTGCGCGAAGCGGCGCTGGAGCGCCCGCGCGAAGGCAGCGCGGAGAACGCGGCGATGAGCGAGGCGGAGCTGGAGCGGGTGGAGGAATTTGCCGGGCGCTTTCCGGGCTGGGCCGCCCTGCTGGCCGAGACCCGCGCCCGGGTGCTGGAGGCCGAGCGCAGCGTCGAGGCGCTGTCGGACCGGCTCAGCCACGACCCGCAGCTGAGCGCCAGCCTGCACGAGATGCTCTCGTCGGTGACGGCGATCCGCTCGACCGCCGCGATCCTCGCGGAGACGCCCGACCTCGAGGGCGACTGGCTGGCCCGCTTCCACCGCAACATCAACGACGACAGCGCCCGGCTGGCCGAGAGCGCCGAGGGGCTGGTGCGCTATCTCGACGATGGCGGCGGCGAGGAGGCGGGGGCGGGCACGCCGCAGGAGGAGGTGGAGGCCTGGCTGGGGCGGCGGGGCTTCCACCTTGCGGAGCTGGAGGCGGGGGAGGCTGGGGAGGCAGGGGAGACGGCGGCGAGCGCGCGCCTGCTGGAGGAGGCCCGCACCTCGGGCGCGCTGAAGGGCGGCGCGGCGCAGAGCATGGCGGCGGCGCGGCTCGCGCTCTACCGCAACGACGCCGCGGCCCTGCCGCTGGTGGCGTTCGCCGAAGCGGCCGCGGCGGCGGGCTATGATCCGAGCCTGCTGGCGGCGCAGTTCGACGTGCCGTTGGAGGCCGTGCTGCGCCGGCTGGCCAGCCTGCCGCGCGAGGGCCTGCCCGGCGAGATCGGGCTGGTGAGCTGCGATGGCTCGGGCACGCTGACCTTCCGCAAGCCGGTCTCGGGCTTTCCGATGCCCCGGTTCGGCGCGGCCTGCGCGCTCTGGCCGCTCTACACCGCGCTCACCCGGCCCACGCTGGGGGTGCGGGCGGTGGTGGAGATGGCGGGCCGCAGCCCGCGCCGCTTTACCGCCTTTGCCATGTGCCGCCCGGTCGCCGACATGGGCTTTGGCCGCCCGCAGGTCTTCGAGGCGAACATGCTGCTGCTCGATGAAGGCTTCGGCGCGGCGCGGGAGGCGGGGGAGGTGCTGGAGCTTGGCTCGTCCTGTCGGATCTGCCCGCGGGAGGCCTGCCCGGCGCGGCGGGAGCCGTCGATCATCGGGCGGCAGGAGTAGGGGCTGGCGGGGTGGCGGGACAAGTCCCGCCCTACGGATGTGGAAACGGGCCGCGCAGTGGCGGCCCGTTCTCTTGTGGGCTGGCGGGGGATGGCGGGACAAGCCCCGCCCTACGGCCTCAGCCGATCAGGGCGCCGTCGTCACGGGTGACCTGGATCACCGCCGAGCGGGGCAGGCCCTCGCCATCGGGCCAGGAGCCGCCGGGGTGCTGGATGCCGACGAACATGGTGCGCCGATCCGCCGACCAGCAGAGGCCGGTGACCTCGGAGCCCTTGGGGCCGGTGAGGAAGCGGGCGATCTCGCCGGTCACCGGGTCACCCACCAGCATCTGGTTGTTGCCCATGCCGGCGAAGTCCTCTTCGTTGCTGTCGTCGCCATCGGTCTGGATCCAGAGCAGGCCGTTGCTGTCGAACGCCATGCCGTCGGGGGAGTTGAACATGTTGCCCGCGGTCACGTTGTCGGACCCGCCGTAATTGTTGTCGGGGTAGACATCGGGGTTGCCGGCCATGACGTAGAGATCCCAGTCGAAGGTCTCGGAGGCGTGGTCGTCATCGTGCGGGCGCCAGCGCACGATCTGGCCGTAGTTGTTGCTCTCGCGCGGGTTGGGGCCGTTGACCTCGCCCGCCGAAGCGCCGCGCCGGGAGTTGTTGGTGAGGCAGCAGTAGGCCTCGATGGCGTGGGGGTTGGCGGAGATCCACTCGGGGCGGTCCATGGTGGTGGCGCCCACGGCGGAGGCGGCCATGCGGGCGAAGATCACCACCTCGGCCAGATCGGCCATGCCGGTGCTTTCGGGCGTCAGCGGCAGCCATGCGCCGGTGCCGTCGTCGTTGAACTGCGCGGCAAAGAGGGTGCCCTCGTCGAGCAGTCCCTCGGTGGAGGCGCCGGGCGCCCAGGTGCCGTTGGAGACGAACTTGTACATGAACTCGCCGCGCTCGTCGTCGCCCATGTAGACCACCACGCGCCCGTCGGCGGCCAGCACCACCTCGGCATTCTCATGCTTGAAGCGGCCAAGGCCGGTGTGCTTGACGGGGGTGCTTTCGGGGTCTGTCGGGTCGATCTCGACAACCCAGCCGGCGCGGTGCGGCTCGTTGGGGTTGGCCGTCACGTCGAAGCGGGCGTCGTGCTTGTGGTAGTCGTAGCCGAAGCCGTCGGCGCCGATGCCGTAGCGCTCGTAGCCTGCCATCACCTTCTCGTCGAAGCCCTCGAAGGCGCCGGTGGCGCCGAAGTAGCCGTTGAAGTTTTCTTCGCAGGTCAGGTAGGTGCCCCAGGGCGTCTTGCCGGAGCCGCAGTTGTTGAAGGTGCCGAGCGAGGCGGTGCCGGTGGCATCGGCCTCGGTTTGCAGCAGGGCGTGGCCTGCGGCGGGGCCTGCGATGGTCATCGGGGTGTTGTGGTGCAGGCGGCGGTTGAACGGGCTGTCGAGCACGACCGAATAGCCGTCGGCGCCGGGGGCGACTTCCATCACCGTGACGCCCTGAAGGTTTTGCAGCTTGAGCACATCATCGGCCCCGGCGGGCACGCCTTCCTGCGCGGCGGGGAGGTTGATGTCGTTGTTGGTGTATTCGGAGTTCACCGCGATGATCTCGTGGCCGTCGAAGGAGAACAGCTCCATGCCATCGGTGTTTTCACCGAAGACCGCATCGGAGCCTTCCAGCGCGCCGCCCTCGGCCAGGTCATAGCCCTCGGCGGAGGACATCAGCGGGTCGCCCCAGCGGGTGAGCACCTTCCACGAATAGCCCTCGGGCACGTGTACGGTCTCGTCGGTCTGGGCGGCGATGGGGGTGAAGGGGAAGCGGGAGGCCATGGCGTGGCTCTCGGCCAGCGCGGTGGAACCTTTCAGCAGGCCGGTGCCCATGACGGCGGCGCCGGAGCCGAAGGCGAGGACCGAGCCGAGGAAGCCGCGGCGGGAGAGGGCGCGCTCGACCACGCGGTCGAAGTCGTTCTCGGCGGGGCGGGGGAAGTTGACCTCGTCCCAGTCGTCGAAGGAGAGGTTGTGCTTGTGGTCGGTCATGATGGGGGCTCCCTGGCGTATGGCTTGGATGCAAGCGGTCCGGCCCTCCCTAGGCAGCGCCGGAGACGGTTTTGTGACCTGAGAGTAACGGCTGGATGACACTCTGGCTTACGCTAGGGAAGGGAGGGGCCGGGAAAGGCGGAATGTCGCCGTGTCGGGGGCTGGTTTGGGGGATGGCAGGGTGGTGCCGGGCTTGGCGGCGTTCGATCTTGCGGCGGTTCGACTGGGGTGCGGCGAGGGCGGCGCAACCGGGTGACTGCTCGCGGAGGCGCGGCAGGCGGGCGACGTTGGCGGTTGGCGGCGCGAAAGGCGGCAGAGTTGGGGAGCGTGCGGCGGTAGTGGGCGGCGGTAGTGGGCATGCTGTGTCTTTACTGCCGCAGGGGAAACCCGGGCCGCTCTGGGCGCGTAATTAACATTTGAAGGAGGCCGGGAGATAGGCGATTTCTTGCCGACGAGGGAATTCGAGCAAGGACGTCACATGACCCAAAGAAATTTTGCCGCCGCGCTGCTCATGAGCACGGCGCTCCCGGGACTGCTTTCGGCAGCGCCAGTGCCGGCGCCGATCATCGACACCGACACCCAGCTGTCGACGATGGACCTGAGAGGCGGCTATATTCATACTTGGGGTGGTTCAGCGACCCATGCGTACGGCCAGACCTTCACCTTCGACAAGGACGTCAGCCTGCGGAGTGTCGCATTCGAGATCGACTCCGATGCGACAGAAATAGATTACGACTTGCGTGTGTTCGCTTGGGACGCGGCAAGCCGGTACGCGCTGGGCGAAGCATTGGCGGCCGGTAGTGGAACGACGTCGTCGCTGGATGAGCCTGCGATTGTCCTGACCGAGGTTGGGCCTGTGACGCTTGGCGCCGGACAGTATATTATCTTTCTCCATGCGCGGTCTCCAGGGCGTGCAAACTGGACCGCTACTGCCGGGGACGTGTACGAGGGCGGCGAGTTCTTTTATCAACACTATGGCGACGACGAAGAGGCGTGGACCACTCGAACTTGGACCTGGTACACCCATGCAGACCTCGCTTTCGACCTGCTCTTCGGCCCGGCCGTCAAGCCGCTCGACGAACTCGCGGCGGCGAGCGTCGGGGCGAGCCAGATCATCGTGGCCGATGGCCGGTCGCTGATTTCGTCCCGCGCGAGCGACTCGTTTGCGGCACGCGCCAACAGTCTGCCCTACACGCTGGGCACCAAGACCGCGCCGGGCGGTGACGACTGGCTGAAGGGCAATGTCTACACCTGGGTCGATTTCAACGGGTTCTACGCCGATGACGACTCGGCGGACCGCAGCTTTCGCGGGGCCGGGGTGCAGGTTGGTGCGGATATGGAGCTGTCGCCGGGGCTGATTGCCGGTCTGTCGCTCGGGGCCGACACCATCGCCACCGCGACAGGCACCTTCAGCCACGAGGGCGACATGATCTACCTCCAGCCCTACCTCGCCTATCGCAGCGGCGCCTGGGCAGGCGAGGCCTCGGTGATCCTCGGCAAGGGCAGCTTCGACCAGTCGAATGCCGGAACCACCGGCGAGGGCGAAAGCCGCCTGCGGGCGCTGACCCTGCGCGGGAGCTACGACATTGCCTATGCGGGCGCCACGATCACCCCGTCGCTGGGGCTGACCTACGGCACCCAGACGGTGGAAGGCACCGGCGGCGCGCTGGCGGGCACTGGCGAGCAGTCGGTTGATTTCAGCCAGTTTTCCCTGGGTGCGCGCTATGCCCGCCCGTTCGGTGACGGCGCCTACTTCGTGGGTGTCTATGCCGATCACAGCGACACCGATGCCCCGACCGAGACCGTGTCGGAACTGCTGGTGGACGAGGGCTGGACCGGCCGCGTGGAAGTGGGCGGCAGCTTTGCCACCCGGGGCGGCTACGGAATTGACACCTCGGTGCAGCTCGGCGGCCTCGGCGGCGACCTGAAGCAGGTTTCGGGCGGGCTGAAGGTGAGCTTCCGGTTCTGAGCCGAAACGGACGAGAGATGCAGGGGGCCGTCCTTCGGGGCGGCCCTTTTCGTGTGCGGCTCTCAGCCGAAGGTGGCGATGAAGGCGCGGTGGAGGGCGAGGTCGAGATCGTCCATCGTGACCGGCAGGCCGAGGTCCACCAGCGAGGTGACGCCGTGGCCGGAGATGCCGCAGGGGGTGATGCCCGAGAAGTGCTCGAGGTCGGGCTCGAGGTTGATCGAGATGCCGTGGAACGACACCCAGCGGCGCAGGCGGATGCCGATGGCGGCGATCTTGTCTTCGCGGGGCGAGCCGTCGGGGAGGGGGGGCTTGTCGGGGCGGGGAATCCAGATGCCCACGCGCCCCGCGCGGCGCTCGCCGGTCAGGCCGAACTCGGCGAGGGTGGCGATGATCCAGGCTTCGAGCCGGTGCACGAAGGCGCGCACGTCGCGGCCCCGCTCGGCAAGGTCGAGCATGGTATAGGCCACGCGCTGGCCCGGCCCGTGGTAGGTGTACTGCCCGCCCCGGCCCGAGGCATGGACCGGAAAGCGGTTTGGCGCGAGCAGATCGCTCTCCTGCGCCGAGGTGCCGGCGGTGTAGAGCGGCGGGTGTTCGACGAGCCAGACCGCCTCGGAGGCGGTGCCGGCACGGATCGCGGCGGCGCGGGCTTCCATCTCGGAAACCGCCGCGTCGTAGCCCGTGAGCCCATGGGATGTGATCCACTCCACCATGGGCTCAGATATGCGCTTTGCGCCGGGAGAATCCAGCCCCGACATTGAGGGCGAAAAGGGTGAAAAAACCGCTTTTCATCGGGCCGGGCTTTCGCTAGAAGCCCTGCACCAAGTCAAGACGTGCGGTCGTGGCGGAATTGGTAGACGCGCAGCGTTGAGGTCGCTGTGGGGTAACACCCGTGGAAGTTCGAGTCTTCTCGACCGCACCATTCTCACAAGGTCCAGTGGCGCTGCCACGTGCGACGGTGAGAGCGAACCGGCCCCCTTTTCATGTTGATCGACACGAGCTTCGGCACGGCGTTTCCGTGCCTTGCTGCGAAGCCTGATTGGCTTGCGAAACCCTTTTGAAATCAGATGCTTGCTGCGGTCAAACCCGCAGCTGCGACGAGCCGGAGGTGATGGTGCCGCCATGGCTGGTCTTGGAGCCGACCATGGCGACGGGCCTGCCGTTCACCCGGCAGGCGGCGCTGCCGGTGAGGATGGTGGCGCCGCAGGCGGTGGTGTCGCCGACGAGGGCAACGGGCGTGCCTTCGCGCAGCGGGCCGCCCGAGGCGGTGACGATGGTGTTGGGGCCGCATTTGGGGCAGGCGTGGGAATCTCCGAGGCGGGCGGCGGGCTTCATCGGGTGGCCTCCTGCGCGCGGTCGCGGGCTTCGGAGATGCAGGAGATGTCGGTGGCCAGCGGGTAGAGTTCGCGCATCCCCCGCCCACGCGGGCCGAAGGCGGCGGCGGTGGCGATGCGCAGGCCGAGATGGTCGACTGCGAGGTCGCCATCGGGGTGGGTGATGGTCAGGCGGTCGGGCGCGGTCAGGGTGGTTTGCACCGCGATGGTCTTTGCGGGCTCCAGCTCGACGGGATCACCATCGGAGGTCTGGCCCGTCTGTGCGGGCAGGGTCATTTCGGTGTCGGAGAGGGTGAAGGCGTGCTGCTGGAGCAGCAGGCCGATGTAGTCGCCATGAAAGGCGGCGGCCTCGGTGATGGGGGCGAGGCAGCGGGCGTCCAGCCCGGCGACGGGGCGGAGCCGGTCGTCGGGGCGCAGGCCGAGGTAGTCGTGGGGCACGGCCGCGAGGGTGAAGCCGCCATCGGCGTTGCGCGAGAGTTCGAGCAGGCCGCGCACGGGTGCATCGGCGCCGCTTTCATGGACCTCGATGGAGACCGTCTCGCCGGTGGCGCTCTGGCGGATGCGGGCGGCGGCCAGCTTGGGCTCGTGGAGGCCGATGGAAACCAGCCCGTGGGCGGTGAGGGTGAGCGCGGTTTCACCGCTGGCCTCGACGAAGAGGCCGGTGACCGGCTGGGCTTCAACCTGGGTCTGAGCCTGGGCCTGCGCCGGGGCGGCAAGGAGCAGGAGGGCGAGACACAGCCGCTTCATCGGATGACCTTCAGCCGGGGGGCAAGCTCGGGCGCGGCCGCGGCGGTCTTGTCGAGGATCTCGCTGTACCAGGGCGCGCCGGGCCAGCTGCCGGGGGGGACGACCCAGCTTTGCAGGCCGCGGAAGGAGGTTTCCATCAGCGGATGCTCGACCGGCGCGGTTTCGAGGCCGAGGCTGTCGCGCAGGCGCAGGAAGGAGATGGCCGCGATCGGCCAGAGGAAATGCGCCTCCTGGCTGATCTCGTGGCCCGAGGAGACATCGGTGGAAAAGTTCTCCTGATCGGTCTGCAGGGTTTGCAGCTGGGCGTCGCAGAGCTCGCGGGCCCATTCGGCGGCGCGGGCCGGGTCGGTCTCTGTCAGGCCGATGCGGGCGGCGTCGAGCCAGAAGCGGTCGGGGGGGACGTGGAAGCTTTCCCAGTCGATGGCCTCGCCCCGGGCGGCGGCGAGGGCCTCGAGCGCGAAGACGCCGATCCTGGAGGGGCGGGTGAAGTAGCCGGTGCTGCCCTCGGGCGGCTCGTAGCGGCCCGATTGCAGCACGGCGAGGGCGATCTCTTCGGTCGGGGCGCGCAGGTCGTCGCGCCCGGTGGCGATGAGTTGCAGCAGGGTTTCGCCGTAGCCGGCGAGCGGCGGGGTGAGCTGGCGCGGGTTGCTCTCGAACAGGAAGTGCTCGCCGACGTGCAGCAGGAACTGGATGCGTTGCGAGAGATCGAGGCTCGCGGCCCGCGCCTCCTGCCGCTCGATGACCCAGTAGCCGAAGTGCGACAGCGGGGCGGTCACAAGGGCGCGGCCGGAGCTGAGCCCTGCGACCGGGTGATAATCGCCGTTGCCGTCGAGATAATACTCCATGTCCTCGATCCCGTCCTGGACCGAGGGGTAGGTGAGCACGTCGCCATCGTAGAGCGAGAGCGACTCCTTCACCGGGGTTTCTGAGAGATCCATCTTTACCATGCCTCTGTTATCAGTTCGCCCACCGGGTTGCCTTGCAGGTCGAGCTCCACCTTGGTCAAGATGGATGTGACATCTCCGGCGGCGGCGGCTTGCTGAAACTCCTGTATTTCGCGACGATTGCCGATCAGGTCTTCCCAGCTTCGGCCCGTGGTTCTGTCTCTGGCGACGGCATCGCGGGCGCGCTGGATGCCGGTGAGGGCGCGGTTTGCGGCGCCCTGGATATAGCCGCTTTCCTGCTGTGCGGCGCTCAGGCGCGGAAAGGGCACCTCGTTGCCCATGCGGGATTTGACCTCGATCGCCACCCAGCGCGGGGCAGGGGGCCGGGGGGCGGTGATCTTGGTGATGACGTCGAGGCCGTGGCCGGACTTGTTCTGGAGCTGGATGGTGCTGCCCAGCGTCATGTTGCGCATGTTGAAGGTGCCGTCGGCGGTGCGGAAGCTGTGGTTGAGCTGGCCGCCGCGCAGGGCGCGCAGCACCGCGGTCTCGCCGAAGCGGCCCACGGCCTGGCTGAGATTGAACAGGAAGGTCTTGCCGCCCATCCGCAGCGCGTCGGCCACCTTCACCATCTCCTCGTTGCTGCCGATGACAGTGGCGAAGTTTGCCTTGGCCCCGGCGGGGCAGGTGATGACGATCTTCCACTTGTTGCGCATGTTCGGGTATTTCTGGAACTCGAACCGGAACCCGGCGCGGGCCAGTTCGCCCACGAGGTTGACCACGGTGCCGCCGCGCAGCTTGTCGAACCGCCCCATCTCAGCCTCCCGTGAAGTCTTCGACGACCGTGGCGTCGGCGGGGCCGAGCAGCGCATTGGGGTCGCCGTAGTTGAGGCCGACGGGGATGACGGCCAGCGCCCGCCACTTGCCCTTGAGGCCGACGGCGATGTTGATCATCGAATAGGCGGTGCGGGCGGCCTTCTCGCCGTCTTCATCGCCGATGGCGCCGCCGAGGAAGGCGGCGGCCTCTTCCAGCGGGTTCACGCCGCGGCCTTCGTTCACGCCGAGATAGCCGGTGCCGAGCGCAACGGCATCGGACAGCTCGATGGCAAGCACGAGGATCGCGGCGGCCCGCAGCGCAATGGTGCCCGCCGCCACCACCGCGCCGACGCCCGAGACCAGCGCCAGCACCGTCACCGCGGCCATGGCGGCGTTGAAGGCGTAGCCGGCCCAGCGGGCAAAATCCTGCTCGATCTGGATCGCTTCCTTCAGGCGGCGGGCAAGCTGTTGCAGCTCGCCGTCGCTGAGGGAGTTCGGGTCGACGCTGGCGGAAAAGTGGATCCGGTCGACCGAGCGGAAGATGTTGCCGGGCGTGGTGTAGAAGATCGCGGGTTCGTAGCTTTCGAAGAACCACGGGTTGCTCGAGACGTGATCTGTCCAGCCGTAGGAGGCGGCGTAGGGGGTGCCGATGGGGTTGAAGACCGTTTCGTAGTGCCCGTCGCGCCCCTCGCCGGGGTAGAACAGCGCGGCGGTCTTGATCCGCTCTTCGCGGCCGTGGACATCTTCATAGGCGTCCATGAACCTCATCCAGAACTTGGTGAAGCTGTTGCCGTTCATCGCCACGATCCGGTCGACCGAGAGCGCCGTGGCCGGGTTGGGCAGGCCGAGGGCGCGGTCCATGTCGCCCATGCCGCTGGTGGGGTCGTAGGCGGCGTAGGTGTCGGTGCCGCAGGTGCCAGTAGGGCAATCCTGCGGGTCGCTGTCGGCGACGTTCTGCGGCTCCATCGGCTCCATGCTCAGGCCTCCTTTGCAACCAGCGCGCTGCGCAGCGCGTGAACGACTTTTTGCTCGCGATCGGAGCGGTAGAGCGCGCCCCAGTGGGGCAGCAGCGGGTCATCCCAGAAGTGGATGCCGAAGAGGTCGGCGGCGAGCACATGAAGCTGCACGCCCTCGACGGTGGAAAAGCCGAGTGTCATCGCATCGCTGTAGGCCTGCTGGACGAAGCTGCGCAGGGTCTCGCCATCGACCCCGGTGCCCGCGCCGTCATGGGCGGCCTGGAGGTGCGCGAAGAGATCATCCCAGTCGAGGCCGGCGGCGTTGAGCCTTGCACAGAGCGCGATGCGCCCGGCGCGGCCGCGCGCCAGCGGGTCGGCCTCCCAGCGATCGCGGCTCTCGCTGAGGAAGGTGCCGATTGCGGTCATGTCCTTGATCGCGGGGGCCATGACTTGGGCGTTGACCATCTGGCGGGCGGGTTCGTGGCGCGGGTCGTCGAGCACGCCGATGCCCCATGCGGTGCGCAGGAAGGCGATCCGCATGGCCAGCAGCCCGCTGCGCCGCCCCAGCTCGCTGGCGCGTTCGTAGCTGAGGCCGACGATATTGCGCCCGGCGTCATGCGCCTCGTCGGGGTCGGAAAAGGGCGCGAACCGCTTGGGAAACCGGCTCTGGAGCTGGGCAGAGCCGTCATCGAGGAACTCTTCGAACCGCCCGGTCCTGAACCGGTCGAGGATGTCGGAGGTGAGCTGCATCAGATCACGATGGCCGCGCTGCCGTCGCCGTTGGCGGCGATCACCGCGCCGATATCCTGGGTGAAGGCGCTGAACTCGGAAGGGGGCAGCACCGGCACCACCCGGCGGAGGGTTTCGGGGGCATAGAAGCGGAACACGTACCAGCGGTCTTCATCGGGGTTGTAGAGCTGGGTGAACTTGCGGAAGTGGGCGCGGAGCTGGGTCATGCTGCGGGTCGTGCGCAGCCAGACGCCCCAGCCCTTGCCCCAGGACTCCTCGATCAGCCAGTCAGCCGCCCGCGAGCCGGGCTCGACCTCGGCGATGTAGGGCGCGTGACGGGCAAAATCATCGGCGGACTGGCCCTGGTAGAGGCAGAGGCTGGGGCAGTCGATCCCTTCGAGCACCACGCCGAAGTCGGGCCGCTTGGCGGCTTCGATCAGGATGAAGGTGCCGGGCTTCGACTTCTTGGCGGGGCCCTGCATCAGCGTGCGGGCGCCGGTGCGCGGCTCGACCGCGCCGAAGAGGAGCGCATCCAGCGCCTCGCGGGGGCTGTCACCGAGCGGGATGCGCCGCATCTGCCCGCGCTCCCTCACCGCCTGTTCTGCCTGCTCCTGTCGCGACATTGCGGCCTACTCGTCCGTCAGTTTCTGGATGCAGACCTGCGCAAGATCGAGGCCCTCGTTGATCGCGCTCTCGAGGCTGCGGATCTGGTCGGGCGCGCCGGAGGTGACGTTGACCGGCCCCTTCAGCTCGATCTTGGGCGCGCGGATGACGACGCCGCTGTTGTTGATCTCGATGGTGCCACCGGGCCCGCCGATGATGAACTTGTCCTTGGCGTGGAGCACCTGCACGCTGGAGCGCTGAAACAGCTTCTGCCCCACGGCGACCTCGGAGTTGCCCTCGATCTTCTGGTAGTGATGGCCGCCGACCTCTTCCTGGTGGTTGGCGTAGGTGGCCTCGATGCGGTGGTTGTTGACGTAGTCGAAGCTGTCCTTGTCAACCTGCCGCTCGGAGTTGCGCAGCACGGTCTTGCGCTCGTCGCGGGCGATGGTCTCGACATGATCGCGCCCGACATCGATCTGCTTGTCCTGCCCGACGCGCTCCTTCTGGTCGACGCCCACGACCTTGGTGCGGTTGTTGCCGATCTGGTGAGATTCGTTGTTCTTGATGAAGGTGTTGTGGTCTTTCTCGGCGTGAAGAAAGATCTCCTCCTCGTCCTTCTCGTCCTCGAAGCGCAGCTCGTTGTAACCGTCGCCTTCGTGGGTGTCGGTCTTGAAGGTGGAGCGGGTCTTGTGCTTGGGCAGCTCGTAGGGAACGTCGTTGCGGCCGTTGTAGACGCAGCCCGTGACCAGCGGCTTGTCGGGGTCGCCCTCGAGGAATTCGACCACAACCTCCATGCCGATCCGGGGGATGACCATGCCGCCCCAGCCCTTGCCGGCCCAGTTCTGGCTGACCCGGCAGCGCATGGAATAGGCATCTTCGAGATCCCAGTGAAAGCGCACCAGAATACGGCCGTACTCGTCGCAGTCGATCTCGCCATCGCCCACCACGCGGGCGGTTTGCGGCCCGTGCACCACGGGCTGGGCGGTCTTGCGGACCGGGGCAAAGGGGGCCGAAACCGGAGTGAGCAGGTAGGCGCCGTTGTAGGCGCGCTCTTCGCCCTCGGCGGGGGTGCTGCCCGAGCGGTAGCTCTCGGCGGTAAAATCGTGATGCGCCTCGAGGCAGAGGTGCTGCTCGCCCATGGTCAGCTCGCTGTGATCGCCCGCCGCGACGCAGCGCATCCCGGACTTGAGGCTGATGACATCGCCGAGCGCGTGGGTGCGCCGATCGGCACTGCGTTCCTGCGCCGAGCGCAGCACCGCCACCTCGGTGCCCTCGCCGGTGTCGGGGTATCCGCCGGGGTAGTCGTAGCTTTCGATTTCGCCGTGATCGTGCACCGCATCGCCGAGCTGCTCGGTGATCATCTGGGAGCCGGGGATCTTGAAGTTGTAGTCGGTCAGCTTGATCTTGCCGGTGGTGATCTCGCGGGCACGGCGCCAGGCCCAGAAGTGCTCTTCGTCCTTGCGGAAGAACTCCTCGACCGCGCGAAACTCGCGCACGCCGCCCGGCAGCTCGCCCATGGCCTCGTGATCGTCGGTCAGCACGAGGCAATGGTTTCCGCCCTCATGCTCGAAGTGGTAGCTGATCCCGAAACGCTCCATCAGGCGGCAGGCAAAGGCGAGGTCGCTCTCGCGGTACTGAACGGTGTATTCGAGCTTGGGGTAGTTGGCGCTCAGGGCCTGCCGGTGGGTGGAGGGGCCGGCGTGGGACCATTGCTGGAGCACCTCCTCCAGAATTTCATCGACCGACATGTCGTGAAAGATGCGCTGCTGGCGGCGCTTGCCGGCGAGCCAGAACCATGGCCGCAGCACCAGCTCGAACTCTTCGCCCGTGATGTCCTCGCGGATGTACTGGATCTGGGTGACGATGCCATCGAAGGGGGCGGCGCCATGGGACACGGTGTGGAGGAAGACCGTCGCGTGGTTGCCCAGCAGCGCATCGAAGTCGAGCCCGCGACGGGCAGTCACGCGCAGCCGATACTCGAACAGATCGTTGACCTTGTCGGTGCCCGAGAACTTCACCAGCAGCAGGTGATCCTTGCCCAGTGCCGTTTCCAGCCAGCCCAGGTTGTGGTCCTGCGTGAAAACACCATGCATGAACGTCGTTCCCGAAAATATCTGCCCGGTGAACGGCGCGGACAGACCACTTTGTTAATCCAACCCGTCAAACGTGGCGACATTTTGGGGGGGATACAACCCATGGCGGTATGCCCTCAGCCGAAATTCGCCGCTTTAACGCCGAGTTTGGGCTCAGAATATCAAAGCCTTATGACAAGCGGACGACTGCTTGAGGGCGGGCGCGGCAGGGGCGTGGGGCGTGGGAAGCGGGAGGGGCGCGGCAACCTGTGGGGTGCGGGGCCGGATGGCGGCGCGAATGGGGCCTGCCAAAAAGGATTGCCCGCCGCGGGGGCGGCGGGCAACTGGGGTCGTGCGTGGTGGCGTTACTGCTTGGGCAGCAGAACGCGGTCGATCACGTGGATCACGCCGTTGGACTGCTCGACATCGGCGGTGGTCACGGTGGCGGTGCGGCCGTTTTCATCCGTGAGGGTGATCTTGCCGTTGGTCATCTTGGCTTGCAGCGTGCAGCCGCCCAGCGTCGGAACGGGGTGGTTGCCGCCGTCATCGGCGATCATCCCGGCGATGGCGGTCGACATCGCCTTGGCGCCGACAACGTGGCAGGTGAGGATCTCGGTGAGCTGTTTCTTTGCACCCGGCTGCATCAGGGCGTTCAGCGACTCTGGCTTGACCATGGCGAAGGCGTCATCGGTCGGGGCGAAGACGGTGAAGGGGCCTTCGGAGGCCAGCGTGTCGACGAGGCCGGCCTGCTTGACGGCGGCGACCAGCGTGGTGTGGATCGGCGAGTTCACGGCGTTCTCGACGATGTTGCGCTCGACCAGCATCGGCGCGCCGCCGACGGTGGGGTTGGCGGCCATGGCGGCGCCTGTGGTGAGGGCGGCGGCGGTGGCTGCGAGTGTGAGAGTGCGAAGCATGTGAGGTCCTTCCTGTTGGTGTCATGGGGCGGGATGCCCTTGAGAAGAGACACGGGGGAAGAACGGGCAAAGTTTCAGCAAGCTGCCGAAAAGTTTTGCCGGGGGCCTCAGATCACCTCGGTTTCCAGCGCCGGGCGGGCGGCGGCGATGCGGGCGTATCCCATCGCCGAGAGGTCCAGCGTGGCGTAGCGCCCGAGCGCGATCAGCTCCGCCAGCCCGCGCCCCACGGCGGGGGCCTGTTGCAGCCCGTGGCCGGAGAAGCCGTTGGCGAAGAAGAAGTTTTCCACCTCGGGGGAGGGGCCGACCACGAGGTTGTGGTCGAGCGTGTTCATCGCGTAATGCCCGGCCCATGCATTGACGACCTTCAGCGCCTCGAAGGCCGGGGAGCGGGCGGCGAGCACCGGCCAGATGATGTTTTCAAAATCTTCATGGCGCGGCTCGAAATCGTCAAAATCAACCGCCGTATCGAGGGGCGGGGCGCAGCCGGTGAGAAAATAGCGGCCCTCGGGGCGCACGTAGATGCCCGAGGGGTCGATCATCAGCGGCAGGCGTCCGGCGTTCACGGTGGCGCTGCCCTCGGGGCTGGCGGCGCAGTCGAAGACGAAGCTGGTGCGCTTGCGCGGCTCGACCGGAACATGCAGCCCGGCCATCTGCGCCGTGAGGGCGGCGCGCGGGCCGGAGGCGTTGACGACGGCCCCGGCGGCGATGGTCTCGCCCGAGGCGAGGGTGACATGGGTGATCCGGCTGCCCGCGCGGGTGAGGGCGGTGACTTCGCCCGTCAGCAGTTCGGCCCCCGCATCGCGGGCTCGGGCGCGGTAGCCCTGCATCATCATCGCGCTGTCAAACCAGCCCTCGCCGGAATTGCCGTAGGAGGCGAGGCGGATGTCGTCGGTATTGAGGTGCGGAAAGGCGGCGGCCAGGTCGTCGCGGCTCCAGAGCGACACATCGGCCCCGGCGGCGCGCTGGACGGCGTGATTGGCCCGCAGCGTGGCCTCCTGCTGCGCCGTGGCGGCCAGAAAGAGGTAGCCGCCGGGGTGGTAGCCGAGGGCGGGCCTGTCGGATGGCGTGCCCATGGTGTCGGGCCAGTCGGCAATGACCTGCCCGGCGTGGAGCGACATGGCGACATTGGTGGGATGCGAGAACTGCACCCGGATCGAGGAGGAGGAGAGGGCGGTGGAGGCGCGGGCAAAGCTCGGGTCGCGCTCGATCACGAGGATGCTGCCGCTGTAGTGCGGCGAGGTGGCGAGGTGCCAGGCCACCGAGGCGCCAATGACTGCGCCGCCGATGATCACGGTGTCATAGGAGGTGCGGGCGGGGCGGTGGTGCGGCATGGGTCATCCGGGCAGGTGGCTGCCCGGATGGTTTGGCCAAAATCGTCCCGTTTGCAAGGGACGTCGGGTTGGGCGTCAGGCGGTGATGCCGCGCTCGATGCGGGCGTATTGCGCCTTGCGGGCGGCATCGCTGGTCGTGGGCTGGCGCAATGCGGCCTTGGTTGCCGGGTGCGCGCCTTCGGCGGGCTGGCGCTTGGCGGCCTCGGTCATGTGCTTGAGGGCGGTGTTGGGGGTGCTTTCGGGGGTCTTGTCTGTCATCGGACTGGTCCTCCTTGGAGTCACAAGGTAGGGCCGGTTCGGACCTTTATCAAGGGTTCGCTCACTCGCAGGTTGAGGAGCTTTCGCCCCGAAGCGGATCCGGGGCGAAAAGATGCGAAGCAGTGGTGGGGCCGGTCCCGGCTCAGGCCACGAAGCGGCTCACGAGGTTTTCCAGCTTTTCCTGCTTGCCGGAGCGCGGCTCGGGGTTGATGCCGTCTTTCGCCACGCGTTCGGCGATGCTGGCGAGGTCGGAGGTGAGCATGGCCTTGTTGGCGGGCGCGTTCCAGCCGGCGTAGCGGGCGTCGAGCGCGGCTTGCAGGGAGCCTTCCTCGATCATCGCATGGGCTTTCTTGAGGCCGAGGGCGCAGATGTCCATCGCGCCGACATGGCCGGCCACGAGGTCTTCGGGGTCGAGCGACTGGCGGCGCAGTTTGGCGTCGAAGTTGGTGCCGCCACTGGTGAAGCCGCCTGCCTTGAGGATCTCGTAATAGGCGAGGGTGGTTTCGCGCAGGGAGACCGGGAACTGGTCGGTATCCCAGCCGGATTGATAGTCGTTCCGATTCATGTCGACCGAGCCGAGGATGCCGAGGGAGGCGGCGAGCGCCAGCTCGTGCTCGAAGCTATGGCCGGCGAGGATGGCGTGGCCCTGCTCGATGTTGACCTTCACTTCGCCCTCAAGGCCGAAGTCCTTGAGGAAGCCATAAACGGTGGCGACATCGTAATCATACTGGTGCTTGGTCGGCTCCTGCGGCTTGGGTTCGATTAGGATCGCGCCTTTGAAGCCTTGCTTGCGGGCGTAGTCGACCACCATGCAGAGCATCCGGCCCGCCTGTTCGCGCTCGCGGGCGAGGTCGGTGTTCAGCAGGGTCTCGTAGCCCTCACGCCCGCCCCAGAGCACGTAGTTTTCGCCGCCGAGCTTGATGGTGGCATCGAGGCAGGTCTTGATCGTGGCGGCGGAGAAGGCGAACACATCCGGGTCGGGGTTGGTGGCCGCGCCCGACATGAAGCGGCGGTGGGAGAAGAGGTTGGCGGTGCCCCAGAGCAGCTTGGTTTTCGCGCTCTCCATCTTGGTACCGATGTAATCGACCATCTCTTCGAGGTTGGCGGTGTTCTCGGCAAAGCCCGCGCCCTCGGGGCGGATGTCGACATCGTGGAAGCAGAAGTAGGGCTGGCCGAGGATGGCGAAGAGATCAAACGCCGCGTCGGCCTTGGCCTTCGCCTTCTCCATTTCATTGCCGAACCATGGGCGCTCGAAGGTGCGCCCGCCGAAGGGGTCGCCGCCCTCCCAGGCGAAGCTGTGCCACCAGGCGACGGCGAAGCGCAGGTGCTCCTCAAGCGTCTTGCCGCCCAGCATTTCGGAAGGGTTGTAATGGCGGAAGGCCAGCGGGTTAAGGCTTTCGGGGCCTTCGTAGCGGGTGGCTTCGATACCGGCGAAGTAGGACATCAAGAGAGGCCTTTCAGGGCTTTGTAGGTGGCTTGGTAACGGGCGTGGGCCTGCGCGAAGGCGTCAGTCAGCGCGGCTTGCGGCTCGATCACGCGGGCGATTGCGGGGCGCTTGGCCACCTCCGGCCCGGCGCCGGTGGCGGCCATGAGGGCGAGGCGGGCGGCGCCGTAGGCTCCCCCGAAGTCGCCCGCCACCGGGATTTCGACCGGCACGTTCAGCGAGGTGGCGATGGCGGAAAGCCAGTAGTCGGAGCGCGAGCCGCCGCCGACGGCGAGGATGCTGTCGTAGGTGGTGCCGGTGGCGGCCAGCGCATCGTGGCAGTCGCGGATCGCGTGGGTGACGCCTTCGAGCACGGCGCGGGTGCCGGCGTCGAGGTCGGTCACATGCTCGATGCCGGTGAGGGAGCCGCGGATGGCCGCATCGTTGTGGGGCGTGCGCTCGCCGCCGAGGTAAGGCAGGAACATCGCCCGGCCCGGCGCCTTCAGCGGGCCGAGCTCGGAGGTGAGCTGGGCGGCGGGCGAGCCGGTGAGGCGGGCATACCATTCGAGCGCATCGGTGGCGGCGAGGATCACCCCCATCTGGTGCCAGATGCCGGGCAGCGAGTGGCAGAAGGTGTGCACCGAGGTTTCGGGGGCGGGGGCGTAGGCCTCGGTTGCGGCCAGAAGCACGCCGGAGGTGCCGAGCGAGACGAAAGCCTGCCCCTTGCCGACCACGCCGACGCCCACGGCGGAGCAGGCGTTGTCACCGCCGCCGCCTGCGACCACCACGTTCGGCCCCATGCCCCAGCGCGTGGCCAGCTCGGGGCGCAGGGTGCCGGAGGCTTCGGAGCCTTCGACGAGGCTCGGCATCTGCTCGCGGGTCAGGCCGGAGGCGGCAAGCAGCGTGTCGGACCAGTCGCGCGCGCCGGTGTCGAGCCATGAGGTGCCGGAGGCGTCGGACATTTCCGAAACGGCCTCGCCGGTCAGCCAGTAGCGCAGGTAGTCCTTGGGCAGGAAGACGCGGGCGATGCGCTCGCGCAGGGCGGGTTCGTGGCTGGCCATCCAGTGCAGCTTGGGGGCGGTGAAGCCGGGGAAGACGATATTGCCGGAGATCGCGCGCCAGGGGGCGTCGGCGTCGAGCGCGGCGGCCTCGTCGGCGGCGCGGGTGTCGTTCCACAGGATCGCGGGGCGCAGCACCTCGTCGGCGGCATCGACGCAGACCGCGCCGTGCATCTGCCCCGAAAGGCCGATGCCCTGCACGCGGGCCAGCGGGTGGCGGGCGGCGAGCGCATCGAGCGCGGCTTCGGTGGCCGAGAGCCAGTCGGCGGGCGATTGCTCGGACCAGCCGGGGTGGGGGCGCTGCACGGTGAGCGGGGCATGGGCCTCGCCCACCACGTTTTGGGCATCGTCGATGAGCACGGCCTTGAGGCCGGAGGTGCCGAGATCCAGGCCGAGAAACATCAGGCGGGTTCCTGTGTGCTTTCGCGCAAGGGGTTCTTGCCGAGAATGATCATCGAGAGGATGTCGTCTTCGGTCACATCCTCCACCCGCTCGGTGCCGACAAGCTGGCCGTTCTTCATCACCGAAACCCGGTCGCAGAGGTCGAGCATTTCGCGGGTGTCGTGGGAGATCAGGAAGATGCCGAGGCCCTGCGCCTTCAGCTCCTGAATCAGATCCGCGACCATCTGGGTTTCATGCACGCCAAGGGCGGCGGTCGGCTCGTCCATGATCAGGATGCGGGCGTTGAAATAGACCGCGCGGGCAATGGCGACCGACTGGCGCTGACCGCCGGAAAGCGCCGAGACCGGCTCCTTGTGCTTTTTGAAGTTGGGGTTGAGGCGCGCCATGATCTTGCGCGTCTCGGCCTCCTGCTTGGCATCATCGACAAAGCCGAGCGGGGTGGTCAGCTCGCGCCCGAGAAACAGGTTGGCGGCGGCATCGAGATTGTCGGCCAGAGCGAGGGTCTGGTAGATGGTTTCGATGTTGTAGCGCCGCGCGTCGCGGGGCGACTCGATGGTGGCTTTCTCGCCCTGGATGCGGATTTCGCCGCTGTCCATGTGATAGGCGCCGGAGAGGATCTTGATGAGGGTCGATTTGCCCGCGCCGTTGTGGCCGAGCAGGCCGACGACCTCGCCGGGGTAAAGATCAATGCTCACGTGATCGACGGCGTGGATGCCGCCGAAGGAGATGCAGATGTCCTTCATCTCCACGAGGGGGGTCTGGCTCATGTCGGTCATTTGGCTCTCCCGCGGTAGAGAATGTCGAGGAACACGGCCAGCACCAGCACCGAGCCGACGACGACCTGCTGGATCGCGGCGTCGAAGCCGATCAGGACCATGCCGGTTTGCAGGCTCTGCATCACCAGCGCGCCGAGGATGGCGCCGTAGATGGTGCCGACGCCGCCCGCGAGCGAGGTGCCGCCGATGACGGCGGAGGCGATGACGTAAAGTTCGTCGAGCGTGCCGAGCGAGTTGGTCGCCGAGTTGAGGCGGGCCGAAGCGACAACCGCCGACAGGCCCGCAAGGCCGCCCATGATGGCGAAGATCTTCACCGTCATCAGGCGCGAGTTGATACCGGCCAGCTCTGCCGCCTCGGGGTTGCCGCCGATAGCATACACGTAGCGCCCGAAGCGGGTCATGTTCATCAGGATGGTCATGACGATGGCGACGGCGAGCAGGATCAGCACCGGGATGGCGAAGCCGTGCGAGATGAAGAGGCCGCCTTCGGGCACGGTGAGGCCCTCGGCCTCGGCGTAGCGGCGCACGATGCCGCGCGGCCAGGGGTAGGCGTTGACCAGCAGCACCGCGCCGATGACGAGGCCGCAGCCGAGCGCGCCGAGCACGCATTCGGCCCAGACCGGGCGCAGCGGCGAGTGGAACTTGCGGCGCTGGCGGCGGCCCCAGAGCAGCAGCCCGACGATGGCGGCGCAGGCGAGTGCGCCGACGATCCAGCTTCCGACCGCGCCGACAGAGCCATAGGGGCCGCCGCCGAGCAGGGTGAAGGTGGCATCCACCGGCGAGATGGTTTCGCCCCGCGCCACGAGGAAGGCGGCGCCGCGCCACACCAGCAGCCCGCCGAGGGTGACGATGAAGGCGGGGATCTTGCCGTAGGCGATGAGCACGCCATGGAGGCTGCCGATGCCCGCGCCAAGCGCGATGCCGCAGAGCGCGGCGATGACCCAGATCATCGGGTGCCCGAGGCCGAGCCACGCGGGCAGCACATCGACCTGGATCACGCCCATGGTGATGGCGCAGAAGCCGAGGATCGAGCCGACCGAGAGGTCGATGTGGCGGGTGATGATGACCAGCACCATGCCGCAGGCCATGATCCCGATGGAAGAGGTCTGGACCGAGAGGTTCCAGAGGTTGCGGGGGGTGAGGAAGGCGCCGAAGCCGTTGACCAGCGCGCCGTAGAGGTGAAAGCCGACCCAGATCAGAGCCAGGGCGCCGACCATGCCCAGAAGGCGGGTGTCGAGCTCGGTGGCGTCGAGAAAGCCGCGCAGGCCGGTGCTGGTGTGATGTGGCTGGTTGGCCGGATCGTTCTCGGCCGGAATGTCGGTGGTCTGGCTGCTCATGCCTTCCTCCCCAAAAAGGCGGTGCCCGTTGCCGGGCGGGGTGCCCCGGCGCCGCAATGGGTGCCGGGGCGATTGTTATCGCGTGGGCCTCAGCAGCCGTTCACGCCGTCCATCGCGCCTTCGCAGGCCTGCTCCTTGGAGATGTGGCCGGCCTCGATGGCGTCACCGATGTTGTCCTTGGTGATCGGGGTCGGCGCGAGGAAGATTGCGCTCATTTCGACACCCTTCTCACCGCCGGACCACATTTCGGCACCCTCGACGTCGCCCATGGCGGAGCCACCGGCCAGAGCCACGGCGATATCGGCCGCGGCCTTGCCGAGCTGGCGGCTGTCTTTCCAGACCGACACGGTCTGGGTGCCGCGTGCGACGCGGTTGATGGCGGCAAGATCGCCGTCCTGCCCGCCGACCGGGATACCGTCGAGGCCCTGAGCGGCCAGAGCGGCGATCACGCCACCGGCCATGCCGTCATTCTCGGCCAGCACGGCGTCGATGTCGTTGCCGGTGGAGGTGAGGCACTGCTCCATGTTCTTCTGGGCGTTGTCGGGCTTCCAGCCGTCGGTGAAGCTCTCGCAGGCGATCGTGATCTTGCCGGATTCGACGTCGGCGCCGATCACTTCCATCATGCCTTCGAGCAGGAAGAGCGCGTTGGGGTCGCCCTTGTCGCCCTTGATGATGGCGATGTTGCCCTCGGGCTGCGCGGCGGTGACTTCCTGCGCGATGATCGAGCCCACACCCTTGTTGTCGAAGGTGATGTAGAAGGTGCGGTCATCTTCGATCAGGCGGTCGTAGCCGACCACCGGGATGCCTTCGGCGTCCGCGGCGTCGATCGCCGGGCCGATGGCGTCCTTGTCCATCGCCAGGATGATCAGCGCATCGGCGCCTTGGGTGATGAGCGACTCGACGTCGGTGAGCTGCTTGGCGGCAGAGGCCTGCGCATCAGCCGAAATATAGGTGGCGCCAGCGGCTTCGAGCGCGGCCTTGATGGCGGCTTCGTCGGTTTTCCAGCGCTCTTCCTGGAAGTTCGACCAGCTTACGCCAACGGTAACACCGTGGCTTTCGGCAAGTGCAGATGTGGTGAAGGCCGCCGATGCCATCGCGGCGGCGAGAAAGGTCTTTTTCATGATGTCCTCCCAAAGGTCCAGCCCGGCCTGCCCGGAGGCGCAGCTGGGCACCCGACTCTTTCGTTCGGGCAGGGTCGAGAGTGGCAACCTTTCATTTGGTTGTCAAAATAAATGTTGGGACATTCGTGGTCGCTCGGGGGGTAACCAGTTGATAACGGATTAAATCCTTGCGCAACGGCCCGGTCATGTGGCTAGATCATTGGCAGGGAGTGAACATTAACTTGATAAGTTGAAGCAATGCAGCTCGATCTTTCGGATAGGGAGGCTGAGGAGACGGTGCAGCTTGCGGGCTGCGGCCCGATCCGCATGGCCGGAGGTGGCGAGCTTGCCGGCCCGCTGCGCCAGCTGGCCTATGAGCGCATCCGCAGTGCCGGGCAGATCGCCCGGGTCGACCTGGCCCGCGTGCTCGATGTCAGCCCGGCCACGGTGACGGCGGTGGTGTCGGAGCTGCTCGCCGCCGCGCTGGTCGAAGAGGTCGAGGGCACGGCCCGCCCCGGCGCACGCGGCCGCCCCCCGGTGGCGCTGAGGGTGCGGGGAGGCGCGGGCTATGTCATCGGCATCAAGCTGGCCGAGTTCAAGCACACCGCCGTTCTGACCGACATGACCGGCACCACGCTGGCCTCTTCCACCCTGCCGCGCAGTGCCCATGCCCGCTCGCTGAAGGCGGTGCTCGAAGAGGCCGCGCGCCTCGTCGATGACGTGACCGCGCGCGCCGGGGTCACGCGGGATCAGGTGATCGCCCTCGGCGCGGGCCTGCCCGGGCTGGTCGACCACCCCGAGGGCCGCGTGCTGTGGTCGTCGGTGCTGGAGGGCGAGGACGTGGCCCTCGCACACCGCCTCACCGAGCGGCTCGGCATCCCGGCCTGGATCGACAATGACACCAACCTGCTCACCCTCGCCGAACTGTGGTTCGGCCGCGGCCGGATGGCGCGTGACTTTGCGGTGGTTTCCATCGAGCAGGGGGTGGGCATGGGGCTGGTGCTGGGCCAGAGCCTCTATCGCGGGGCGCATTCGCTGGCGCTGGAACTGGGCCACACCAAGGTGCAGCTCGACGGGGCGCTCTGTCGCTGTGGCCAGCGCGGCTGCCTTGAGGCCTATACCTCTGACTATGCGCTGGTGCGCGAGGCCCATACCGCGCTGGAACTGGGAAGCCACCTGCAACTCTCGCCCCAGATGGTGCTCGAAAGCCTGCACGACCGCGCCAAGGCGGGCAACGAGGGCGCGCGCAACATCTTCCGCCGGGCGGGTCGCTACATGGCGGCGGGGCTTGCCAATGTGATCAACCTGTTCGACCCCTCGCTGGTGATCCTCTCGGGCGAGCGGATGCAGTACCAATACCTCTACGCCGAGGAGGTGATGCGCGAGATGGGAGAGCTGATCGTGGGCCGGGGCCGCCGGCCGCCGGATGTGGCGGTGAACACATGGGGCGATCTGGTCTGGGCAAGGGGCGCGGCGGCGCTGGCGCTGGACATTGCCGCGCAAAAGCTTGCGGGGCGGGACGCGGCGTGACGGTGCGCGCGTTCACGGCCGGGCTGCTCGCCCTCCTTGCCGTGCCGGCCCTGGCCGAGCCGCGCTTTGTGCCGGTGGAGCTGCCGGTGGAGCACATCTATGCCGGTGGCTGGGAGCATTTTGTCGGCGGTGGCGTGGCGGTGTTCGACTGCTCGGGCGACGGCTTGCCCGAGATCGTCGCGGCAGGCGGCGAGGCCCCGGCCACGCTGCTGCTGAACGGCGGCGCCATGGCGTTCCGCCCCGGCGCCTTCCCCGAATACACCCATGTCTCCGGCGCCTTCCCGGTGGATATCGACAGCGACGGGCAGAGCGACCTCGTGCTCACCCGCGTGGGCGAAAACATCCTGCTTCGCGGCACCGGCAACTGTGGCTTCGAGCCCGCCGATTGGGGCTTTGACGGCGGGACGCGCTGGAGCACCGCCTTCTCGGCCACATGGGAGGCGGGGCAAAGCTGGCCCACGCTCGCCTTCGGCAATTATGTCGACCGCGACAACCCCGACGGCCCCTTCGAGGCCTGCGACGTGAACCACCTCTACCGCCCCGGCCCCGAGGGCTATGGCCCCGTCACCACGCTGGAGCCGGGCTTCTGCGCCCTCTCCATCCTGTTCTCCGACTGGGCCCGGCGCGGGCAGCAGGACCTGCGCATCTCCAACGACCGGCACTACTACGTGAGCGGGGGCACCGAGCAGATGTGGCGGCTCGACCCCGCCCCGCGCCTGCTGGCCGAGGCAGAGGGCTTCGAGCCGGTCTCGATCTGGGGCATGGGCATCGCCAGCCGCGACCTCACCGGCGATGGCCGCCCAGAGGTGATGCTGACCTCGATGGGCGACCAGGTGCTGATGGAATGGGACGGGAGCGGCTACGTGCGGGCGCCCTGGGAGCGTGGTGCCACGGCGACCAAGCCGCATACCGGTGAGGATGGCCGACCGAGCACGGGATGGCACGCGGAGTTTGGCGATGTCGACAACGATGGCCTGGCCGATCTGTTCATCGCCAAGGGCAATGTCGATCAGATGCCGGGCATGGCGATGGATGATCCCAACAACCTGCTGATGCAGGATGCCGAGGGCGTGTTTCACGAGGCGGCGGCGCAGGCCGGGGTGGCCTCGGGGGCGCGGTCCCGTGGCGCGGCGCTGGCCGATCTCGACGGCGACGGGCGGCTCGATCTGGTGGTGGTCAACCGCCGCGCGCCGATGGAGGTTTACCGGAATGTTACCGAAGGCACCGGCCACTGGCTGGCCGTGCAGCCGTTGCAGGACGGGGCCAACCGCGATGCCGTGGGCGCCTGGGTCGAGGTGCGGGCCGGTGGCCGGACCGAGGCGCAGGAGCGCACCATCGGCGGTGGTCATGCCGGGGCGCAGCTGATGCCGCTGCATTTCGGGTTGGGCGAGGCGGAAGAGGCTGAGGCGCGGGTGATCTGGCCGGACGGGACGGTTGGTCCCTGGGTGCAGGTGCAGGCGGGCCAGAGCTACCGGGTGGCCTATCCGGGCGTTCTCTTCTGGGTCAACTGACCCCGGCCAGCCCGTCGAGCGCCAGCCCGGCGACCAGCGCCGCGTAATCATCGCGCTCTGTGGGCGTCGCCCTCGGCTGCCACATGTGAAACCAGTTGAGCATCCCGAATACCGACATGGTGACATCGCGCATCCGCGCCTTGCTTGCCGCCAGCTCCGGCGGGGCCAGCGCCGCCAGCGCCGCCGAGACCCGGCGCACCATGTCGCGCTGGTAGTCCTTCAGCACTGCCTGGCTCTCTTCGGGCAGGGTGGAAAGCGCGCTCATCTGGAGCTGGTGCTTGTGGTCGGCGCCCTCGTAATCGCGCAGGATGACACGCAGCATCGCCACCAGCCGGGGCCGGGCCTCGGCCTCTTCGGCCTCCACCGCGCGGATGCGGTCGCGCAGGCGCTTCAGGTGCACGTCGAGAATATCGAAAAGCAGCGCCTCCTTGCTGGAATAATAGTGATAGATCAGCGCCTTGGACACGCCGCAGGCCCGCGCCACCTCGGCCATGGAGGCCCGGTCATAGCCGCTTGTCGCAAAGACCCGCGCCGCCGTGAGCAGGATGTCGCGGCGCTTTTCCTCGTGATCTGCGGCAATCGGGCGGGCCATGGCCTATTCCTTCGGGCGGTTGTCGACCACCCTTTGCGCCTTGCCCTGCGAGCGGGCAACCCCCTCGGGGTCATGCACCTCGATCCGCGCGGTGATGCCGACGACCGACTTGATGTGATGCGCCAGCTCCTTGGCGGAGGTCTCCCGCGCCGCGCTGCCCTCGGCGGTGCATTCGCAATGCACGGTCAGCGCATCCATCCGCCCCGCGCGGGTCAGCTCGATCTGGAAATGCGGCGCGAGGCCCCGGCATTTCAGCAATTGCTCCTCGATCTGGGTGGGAAACACGTTGACCCCGCGCAGGATGATCATGTCATCGCTGCGCCCGGTCACCTTCTCCATCCGCCGCATCGAGCGGGCGGTGCCGGGCAGCAGGCGGGTGAGGTCGCGGGTGCGGTAGCGGATGATCGGCATCCCCTCCTTGGTCAGCGTGGTGAACACCAGCTCTCCCAGCTGGCCATCTTCCACCGGCGCGCCGGTTTCGGGGTTGATGATCTCGGGGAAGAAGTGATCTTCCCAGATGTGCAGCCCGTCCTTGGTTTCTACACACTCGTTCGCCACGCCGGGGCCCATCACCTCCGATAGCCCATAGATATCAACCGCATGCATGTTGAACGCCTGTTCAATTTCCTGCCGCATCGCGTTGGTCCATGGCTCTGCCCCGAAGATCCCCACCTTCAGCGGGCTTTGCGCCGGGTCCAGCCCGGCGGCGCGATACTGGTCGAGGATCGAGAGCATGTAGGAGGGGGTGACCATGATGATCGACGCGCCGAAATCCTCGATCAGCGTCACCTGCCGCTCGGTCATCCCGCCCGAGACGGGCACCACGGTGCAGCCCAGCTTCTCGGCGCCGTAATGCGCCCCCAGCCCGCCGGTAAACAGCCCGTAGCCATAGGCGACATGGATCACATCGCCCGGCTTGCCGCCCGAGGCGCGGATCGAGCGGGCGACGAGGCCGGCCCATGTGTCGATGTCCTTCGCGGTATAGCCGACGACCGTGGGCTTGCCGGTGGTGCCCGAGGAGGCATGCAGGCGGTTGATGCGCTCCCGCGGCACGGCGAAGAGGCCGAAGGGGTAGTTGTCACGCAGGTCGGATTTGACCGTGAAGGGGAACTTGGCGAGGTCTTTCAGGCTCTTGAGATCATCGGGGTGAACGCCCGCCGCCTCGAACTTCGCGCGGTAGAACGGCACGTTTTCATAGGCATGGGCGAGCGACCACTTCAGGCGCTCGAGTTGCAGTGCCTCGATCTCGTCGCGCGAGGCGATCTCGATCGGCTCCAGCGTGTCGCGGGGTGGGGTGAGGTCGATCATTGCTCTGTCCCTTCGTCGAAGAGGCTGCCGGGGATGGCGCGGGAGAGGCCGCGGAACTGGGCGATCACGCGGCCATCGTCGCCCGTTACGGTCACATCGGTCAGCCCGGTGCGGCCTTGCAGGGAGGTCTCATTCGCCTGCGCCGTGAGGGTTTCGCCAAGGCGACCCGGCGCGAGATAGGTGATCTGGTTCTGCTGGGCCACGGTGGACTGGTTGCGGCTGTTGCAGGCGAAGGCGAAGGCAGAATCGGCCAGCGCGAAGATCACCCCGCCGTGGCAGATGCCGTGCCCGTTGCAATGGTGCGGCTCCACGGTGAGGCTCAGGCGCGCGGAGCCTTCGCCCACCTCGCCCAGCTCCATGCCGAGCCATTTGGAGGCGGCATCCTGCGCCCACATCGCCTTGGCAGAGCGGGCGGCGCGCTCCTGCGGGGTCATCCCTTGGCCCCGAAGTTGGGCGCGCGTTTGCCGAGGAAGGCGGCGACGCCCTCGGCATAATCCGGGTGGGCGCCGCAGAGCTTCTGGGTTTGCGCCTCAAGGTCGAGCTGCTCGTCCATCGTGTTGGAAGTGGCGGCGTGGAGCGCCTGCTTGATCTGCCCCAGCCCGTGGGTGGGCCCCCGGCTGAGCTTTTCGGCAAGGGCGCGGGCCTCGGACATGAGGGCGTCATCGGGCAGGGCTTTCCAGATCAAGCCCCAGTCAGCCGCTGTTTCGGCGGGCAGCGGCTCGGCGGTGAGGGCGAGGGCCTTGGCGCGGGCCATGCCGACGAGATGGGGCAGGGACCACGTGCCGCCGGAATCGGGCACGAGGCCGATCTTGCCGAAGCTCTGGATGAACTTGGCGGAGTGGGCGGCCAGCACGATGTCGCAGGCCAGCGCCACATTGGCCCCGGCTCCGGCGGCCACGCCGTTGACGGCGCAGATGACCGGGCAGGGCAGGGCGCGGATCTGGCGGACCAGCGGGTTGTAGAAGTTGGTGAGGGTTTGCGAGAGGTCGGGCGTGCCCTCCATCTTGGCAGGGTCGCGGTCTCCCAGGTCCTGCCCGGCGCAAAATCCGCGGCCTGCGCCGGTGAGCAGCACCGCGCGGGCGCTTGCAGCGCCGTCCAGCGCCGCCCGCAGCGCCAGATGCATCTCCTCGTTGAAACTGTTGAGTTTTTCCGGCCGGTTCAGGGTGATCTCCACCCAGCCGCCATGCGACTCGACGCCTATCGTTTCGCTCATTTCGTGGTCCTCCCTGCGGAATCGTTTGCATAAACCGTCCGGTTGGTCAATTAATTCTCGCAACAGGGAGGATCTCAGCATGATCGAAGTTGGCAGCTATGTGGGCGGCGTGTGGATGGCACCGGGCGAGGGGGCGCGGGACATTCATGATGCAATTACCGGCGCGCGGATCGGCCGCGCCGGGAATGCGGCGCTGGATGCGGGCGCGATGCTGGAGCATGGCCGCAGGGTCGGCGGGCCGGTGCTGCGGGCGATGGGCTTCAAGGCGCGGGCGAAGATGCTGAAGGCGCTGGCGCTGCATCTCTCCGGCCAGAAGGAGGCGCTCTACGAGTTGAGCTACACCACCGGCGGCACGGCAGTGGACCATATGATCGACGTCGATGGCGGCATCGGCACGCTCTTCGTTTACGCCTCCAAGGGGGTGAAGGAGCTGCCCGAGGACGGGCCGCTGCTGGATGGCGATGTGGAGTTTTTCGGCAAGGCAGGCAGCTTCGGCGGGCGGCATATTTGCGTTCCGCTTCAGGGGGTTGCGGTGCATATCAACGCCTTCAACTTCCCGGTCTGGGGGATGCTGGAAAAGATCGCGCCCTGCCTGCTGGCGGGGGTTCCGGCCATCGTGAAACCGGCCACGGCAACCGCCCATGTGACCGAAGCCTGCGTGCGCATGATGCTGGAGGCCGGCGTGCTGCCCGAGGGCGCCTTGCAGCTTGTCACCGGGGGGCTGGGCGACACGCTGGAGCGGCTCGGCCCGCAGGATGTGGTGACCTTCACCGGCTCTGCCGAGACGGCGCTGAAGCTGCGCGGCACCCCGGCGCTGCTGCGCAATTCGGTGCGGTTCACGGCGGAGCAGGATTCGCTGAACGCCTCGATCCTCGGGCCGGATGCGGGGCCGGACAGCCCGGAATTTGATTTGTTTGTCAAAGAGGTGCACCGCGAAATGACCGCCAAGGCCGGGCAGAAGTGCACCGCGATCCGGCGCATTCTGGTGCCCGAGGCGCAGGTTGACGCGGTGATCGAGGCGGTCTCGGCGCGGCTGGCGAAAACCACGGTGGGCGATCCGCGCGAGGAGGGCGTGCGGATGGGCGCGCTGGTGAGCGCGGCGCAGGCGGCGGATGTGCTTGAGAAGGCGGCGATCATTGGCTGGGAGGCGGAGCTGGTGTTCGGCGGGATGGACGGCTTCGCGCCTCTGGGAGAGCGGGCCACGGGCGGGGCCTTCGTGGCGCCGCATCTCTTCCGCGCCGACCCGGACGCCGCGCAGCGCGTGCATGACACCGAGGCCTTCGGGCCGGTCAGCACGGTGATGGGCTACCGCGACATGGCCCATGCCTGCGAGATCGCGGCACGGGGGCAGGGCTCGCTGGTGGCGAGCGTGATCACCCATGATCCGGCGGTGGCGCGGGAGGCGGTGATGGGACTCGCCGCCTGGCATGGGCGGGTTTACCTCAACGACAGGGTGTCGATGAAGGAGAGCACCGGCCACGGCGCGCCGATGCCGCATATGGTTCATGGCGGGCCGGGCCGCGCGGGCGGCGGTGAGGAGCTGGGCGGCATCCGGGCGGTGACGCATTACATGCAGCGCACGGCGGTGCAGGGCTCGCCCGAGATGCTGCGGGCCGTCAGCGGCGTGCAGGTGAAGGGGGCGCCGGAGGTGGTGAGTGCGGGCCATCCGTTCCGCCGAAAGTTCGGTGAGCTGGAGGTGGGGCAGGTGTTGCAGACCGCTTCGCGTGAGATCACCCTTGAAGATATCGAACATTTTGCCGAGTTCACCGGCGATACCTTCTATGCCCATATGAACGAGGAGGCCGCCGCGCGTAATCCGTTCTTTCCGGGGCGCGTGGCCCATGGTTACCTGCTTCTGAGCTTTGCCGCCGGGCTGTTTGTGGACCCCGAGGAGGGGCCGGTTCTTGCCAATACCGGGCTGGAGGGGCTTGCCTTTATGCAACCTGTGGTGCCGGGAGACAGCATTTCGGTGCGGCTGACCGTGGCAAGCAAGAAGCGGCGCACGGCGGAGCACGGCGAGGTGCGCTGGGCGGTGGAGATCGCCAATCAGGAGGGCGCCACGGTGGCCGAATACGAGTTGCTGACCATGGTGGCGGGCTGATCGGAGCGGCGCTATGCTGCGTGCATGAGCGCCGCCCCGGAACCATCTGACCTTTCGCCCGAATTTCTGGCCGCCGCCGCGCCGCTCAGGCCGGGGGCACATCGCGTGTGGTCGCTCATCGTGACCGTGTTCGGAGACCTTGCCCGCGCCGAGGGCGAGGAGATCGACGGCGCGGCACTGGGGCGGATCATGGCGGCGGTGGCGGTGAAGCCCGAGGCGATGCGGGTGGCGCTGCACCGGCTGCGCAAGGAGGGCTGGCTGGAGAGCCGCAAGGCCGGGCGGGGCGCGGTCCACGCGCTGAGTGCGCAGGGCCGGGCAAGCTCGCAGGCCGCAGCGCCCCGCATTTATGCCACCCTCGCCGAGGGGCCGGAGGCGTGGTTTCTGGCGCTGGGTGAGGGGGGCCTGGAAGCCGGGGCGGGCGAGGTGCAACTAGCGCCGACCCTGCTGCTTTCGCCCGCGCCTGCGCCGGCTCTCGCCGCCGGGCGGATCGAGGCGCTGCCCGACTGGCTGCGCGCAAGGCTTTGTTCTGACGAACTTTTCGAAGAGGCCGCTGCGCTGGAGCGGGCGCTGGCCTCGGTGCGGGTGCCCGCTGGGCTGGCCCCGGTGGAGGTGGCCGCGCTGCGGGCGCTGGTGGTGCATTCATGGCGCCGCGTGGTGCTGCGCGCGCCGCAGGTTCCCCCGCGCTTCATGCCCGAGGGCTGGGCCGGGGAGCGCTGCCGCAGCCTCGTGGTGAGCCTGCTGGCGGCGCTGCCTAGGCCGGAGGTGGGCGAGATCTAGCGGGTGGCGGGACAAGTCCCGCCCTACGCGTCTTCCACGGTGTTGCGCAGGATGCCGAGACCGGGAGAGGTGACCTCGACCACGTCGCCGGGCTTCAGGAACTTCGGCGGATCGAAGCGCGCGCCTGCGCCGGTGGGGGTGCCGGAGACGATGATGTCGCCGGGGACCAGCGTGGTGAAGGTGGAGATATAGGCGATCTGGAACGCGACCGGAAAGAGCATCCGGGCGGTGTTGTC
The DNA here is from genome assembly GCF_024105635.1 of Oceanicola sp. 502str15. Lineage (NCBI taxonomy): Bacteria > Pseudomonadati > Pseudomonadota > Alphaproteobacteria > Rhodobacterales > Roseobacteraceae > Oceanicola > Oceanicola sp. 502str15. The sequence continues at coordinate 1,856,975 of NZ_WYDQ01000001.1, read as the reverse complement.
TTGCTGGCGCAGCTCGCCGTTCACGCGGGTTTCGATATCGGCCTCGGTGATCTGCGCCTCATCGGTGAAGGGCACGAGCCAGGGGCCCATGGCACCGGAAGAATCCCAGTTTTTACCTTGGGTTACGTTGAACTTGGCGTGGCGGACCCAGTCGCGCAGGGTGCCCTCGTTGCACAGCGTCAGCGCGCCGATGTGGCTCAGCGCCTCGGCCTCGGGGATGCGGCGGCCACCCTTGCCGATGACCACAGCGATCTCGCCCTCGTAGTCGAGCTGGGGCGTTTCCGGCGGGCGGATCAGCGGGCGGTTGTGGCCGGTGAAGCTGCGCGGAAAACGGATGAAGAGGGACGGCTTTGGCGGGGCCTCCTTGCCGTCTTTGTATTCGGCATTCCGGTCGGGAAAGTTGACCCCGACGCAGATGATCTTTTCGGGCGAGGGGATCGGGATTTCGTAGGTGAAATCACTCTGCGCGGGCTGCTCATCGCCCGCTTTCGCGACCTCTTCGCAGGCACCGGCGGCCACCACTTCACGCAGGGTCGGATACTGCGGGAAGAGGGGTGAGAGGGCGTGAAAACCCGCCTCGGTGACGGTGCCCCAGGCGGTTTCGCCCGAGGGCAGGGTGACAGTGGCGAGGCGGGTCATAGGGGCTCCGGTATCAGGTTGGGGTGGGTGGCGAGGTGCACCCACCCTGCAGTTTCAGACGTTCATGCAGAGGTATTTCAGCTCCATGAATTCCTCCATGCCGTGGGTCGAGCCTTCGCGCCCGAGGCCCGACTGCTTGACCCCTCCGAAGGGGGCGACGGCGGTGGAGATGAGGCCGGTGTTGATGCCGACCATGCCGTAATCGAGCGCCTCGGACACGCGCCAGACGCGGGAGAGGTCACGGGCGTAGAAGTAGCTGGCGAGGCCGAATTCGGTGGCATTGGCGGCCTCGATGGCCTCTTCCTCGGTCTCGAACTTGAAGAGGGGGGCGACGGGGCCGAAGGTTTCTTCGGTGGTGACCTTCATCGAGGTGTCGACGCCGGTGAGCACGGTGGGTTGCCAGAAGGTGCCGCCCTTCTCGTGGGCTTCGCCGCCGAGGATGACCTTGGCGCCCTTGGACTTGGCGTCTTCCACGTGGTCGCGGACCTTTTCCAGCCCGGCCTCGTCGATCAACGGGCCGAAGTTGACGCCCTCGTCGAAGCCGTCGCCGGTTTTCATGGTGGAAACCTTCTTGGCCAGCTTTTCGGCGAACTCGTCATAGACGCCGGATTGCACGTAGATCCGGTTGGCGCAGACGCAGGTTTGCCCGTTGTTGCGGAACTTGGCGATCACCGCGCCCTCCACGGCGGCATCCACATCGGCATCGTCGAAGACGAGGAAGGGGGCGTTGCCGCCGAGTTCGAGCCCGAGTTTCTTGATCGTCGGTGCGCATTGCTCGTAGAGCTTGGCACCCACCTCGGTGGAGCCGGTGAAGGTGAGGGCGCGGACGGTTTCGCTTGCCGTCATCGCGCCGCCGATGGCGGAGGCCGAGCCGGTGAGGATGGAAAACAGCTCCAGCGGCAGGCCGGCGCGCTCGGCCAGGACGCCGAGGGCGATGGCGGAGAAGGGGGTTTGCGAGGCGGGTTTGAGCACCATGGCGCAGCCCGCGCCGAGGGCGGGGCCGGCCTTGCGGGTGATCATCGCGTTGGGAAAGTTCCAGGGCGTGATCGCGGCCACAACGCCGACGGGCTGCTTGATGACGACGATACGCTTGTCGGGCTGGTGGCCGGGTATCACCTCGCCATTGGTGCGGCGGGCCTCTTCGGCGAACCACTTGATGAAGCTCGCGCCGTAGGCCACCTCGCCCTTGGCTTCGGCCAGCGGTTTGCCCTGTTCGGCGGTCATGATGGCGCCAAGGTCATCCTGCGCGGCCATCATCAGGTCGTGCCACTTCATCAGCACGTTGGCGCGCTCTTCCGCGGTGCGCTTGGCCCAGTCCTTCTGGGCGATGCGGGCGGCCTCGATGGCCTCGTCGGTTTCCTTCGCGCCGAGCTTGGGCACCCGGCCGATCACCTCGCCGGTGGAGGGGTTGGTGACCTCGATGGCATCCGCGCCCGCAGGCACCCATTTGCCCGCGACGAGGCAGGCCTCTTTCAGCAGGGCGGGGTCGTTCAGTTTGGGCATCGGCATGGATGGTCCTCCTCGGAATTGCGTTCGGCTGGACTGTAGCGCCAAGTCGGCGGGCGGCAATCCCCGGCTCCTAGGGGGCGACGATAGGAGTGGCGGCGAGGGTGGACTCCATGGGCTCCGCCCCCTCGAAGAGCGAGCCTTCCTCGAACCACGAGCGCGGTGCCGGGGCGCCCCAGAGGGTTTGGCGCTGCGGGTCCTTGAGATTCCATCGGATCGGCTCGAGGTCGGGATCGACCGTCTGGTAATCGGAGCAGTAGATCTCGGTGCGGTGGCCGTCGGGGTCGCGGATATAGAGGAAGAAGGCGTTGGAGATGCCGTGGCGGCCTGGGCCGCGCTCGATGTTCTTGACCCAGCCGGTGGTGGCCATCAGGTCGAGCAGGTCGATGATGTTCAGCGGAGTGGGCACCCAGAAGGCGGTGTGGTGCAGGCGGGGGCCGGTGCCGTTGGTGAAGGCCATATCGTGCACGCCGCCCTTGCGGTGCATCCACGCGGCCCAGAGGCGCTTGCTCTCTTCGTCCTCGGTGTATTCGGTCACCCGGAAGCCGAGCTGGTTATAGAAGGCCACCGAGGCGTCGACATCGGGCGTGAAGCAGTTGAAATGGTCGATCCGCAGCGGCTTGACGCCATTGTAGAGCTTGTACTGCTGGTGGATCGGCGGGAGCCGGTCCATCCGGGCGTAGAACTCCAGCGGAATGCCGTGCGGGTCGCGGGTGCGGAAGGTGCGCGACTGGTAGGGGCGCTCGACCCATTCGGTCGGGTGGCCCTTTTCGCGGAAGAAGTGCTCGGCGCGCTCGAGGTGCTCTTCGTCGAAGAGCTTGAACGACAGGTCGCGGGCCTGGGGCGTGTCGCCCTTTTTCAGCACGAGGCAATGGTGGCCGCGTTCTTCCATGGCGCGCAGGTAGATGGTTTCGCTGTCCTCATCGGTGACCTGCAGGCCGAGGGTGTCGACGTAGAAGGCACGGCTCTTGGCGAGGTCGGTGACGATCAGCTCCACGTGCGAGAGGCGCAGGATGTTGAAGGCAGGGGTCAGGTTGGGGGCGGGAATGGGCATGTTTTCCTCCTCGGGGTGGCGGGACAAGTCCCGCCCTACAGGCTTGGTGGGCGGCGGGATGGCGGGACAAGTCCCGCCCTACGATACCCCCAGGCGCGGGATCTTGTGGGTGCCGGTCGCGAAGCCGATGTGCTTCTGCTCCATGTAGAACTCGAAGGACCAGTCGCCGCCATCGCGCCCGATACCCGAGGCCTTCAGCCCGCCGAAGGGGGTTGGCAGGTGGCGGACGTTCTCGGAATTCACCCAGATCATCCCGGCTTCGAGCCCGTCGGTGACGCGCATGGCGCGGGTGATGTCCTGCGTCCAGACATAGGCGGTGAGGCCATAGGGGACGTCGTTGGCGATCTGCAGCGCCTCCTCCTCGTCCTTGAAGCGGATGGCGGTGAGCACGGGGCCGAAGATCTCTTCCTGCGCGATGGCCATGTCGTTGCGCGCGCCGGTGAAGAGGGTGGGCGCGACGTAATGGCCGGGGCCTTCGGGCACGGTGCCGCCGGTGGCGATGGTGGCGCCTTCCTCGGTGGCCTTGGCGAAGTAGCTCGTGACCTTGGCGTGGTGGGTGGCGTGGATCAGCGGGCCGAGTTCGGTTTGCGGGTCGAGCGGGTTGCCGGTGCGGATTTTGGCAACGCGTTCCGCGAGCTGCGCCTCGAAGGTCTCGGCAATGCTCTCCTGCACCAGCAGGCGCGAGGAGGAAGTGCAGCGCTCGCCGTTCAGCGAATAGATCATGAAGATGGCGGCATCGAGCGCGCGGGGCAGGTCGGCGTCGTCGAAGACCACCACCGGGTTCTTGCCGCCAAGCTCGAAGTGGCAGCGCTTGAGGGTGGGCGCGCCCTGGGCCTGGATCATCGCGCCGGTCTTGCTTTCGCCCACGAAGGCGATGGCCTTGATCGCCGGGTGCTCGGTGAGCGCCTTTCCGGCGTCTTCGCCAAACCCGTTGACCATGTTCCAGACCCCCGGCGGCAACCCGGCTTCCTCGGCGATTTCGATGAGAAGACGGGCGGTTACGGGCGAAAATTCAGCCGGTTTGTGAACCACGGTGCAGCCTGCGGCGAGCGCAGGCGCGATCTTCCACGTCGACAGCATGAAGGGGGTGTTCCACGGGGTGATCACCCCCACCGGGCCGATCGGCACGCGGGTGGTGACATTCATCAGCGTGGAAGACGGCAGGTGCTGGCCATCGCGGGCCGAGGGCGCGCGGTCGGCGAAGAAGCGGAAGTTCTCGGCCCCGCGCAGCGCGGCCTTGGCCATGAAGCGGATCGGCTGGCCGGTGTCCCAGCTTTCGCAGAGCGCGATCTTCTCGGCATTGGCCTCGATCGCGTCGGCGACGGCATGGAGCAGCTTCTTGCGGGCGGTGCCGGGCATGTCGCGCCATGCGGGGAAGGCCTCCTTCGCGGCCTGCGCGGCGGCGTCGATATCGGCCTCGGTGCCGCGGGCGACGTCGCAGATCACGCTGCCATCGACCGGGGAGTGGTTGGCGAAACTCGCACCGGTCACATCCTGCCCGGCAATCCGATGGGCGATGCCTTTGGATTTCAGCCGGTCGAGATGGGGGGCGAGCTTTTCGAGGTTGCTGGCAAGATCGGTCATTTGGCGTCCTTTGCTGCGATATGGTCGCGCACGGTGTTGAGCTTGGGCGAGAGGGCCGGGTCGATGTCGCGCATCTCCAGCGAGAGCATGATCGGCTGGGTTTCGATCACCGGCGCCAGAAAGGCGCGGGCGGCTTCGAAGACATGGGCGGTCGCGGCCTCCTTGGCCTCCTGCGGTCGCCCGCCGCGCAGGCGGATCGAGATGTCGACGAAGATGTTGGCGGGATCACCGTCGGCAATGGCGTAATCCGTGCAGCGCGCGGCCCGCACACGGATGCCGGCAAGCGGGAAAACTCCCGTTTCCAGGCCCGCGACCCGCAGGGCTTCGCACAGCCGAGCCACATCGCAATGCGACTCGAGGTTGGCCGAATATTCGACTCGGATATGTGGCACTGGTCTCCTCCCGAACTTATTAACGAGTTAAATAAAAAATCTCCACGCGTCAAGTATACTTGCTGCAACGTCGTGCTTAAGTCATACATATCCTATGTCAGATGATAGCCCGAAGTCTCTTGGCGGGGCTCGGGAGGGTACTGGTTCTTTGCGCCATACATCGCGATCCCTGCCTATTGCGTTGCTGCGTGCCCGCGAAGCGGTGATGGCGCCGGTGCGCGGCATGCTTGCGGCAACCGGGGTGACGGAGCAGCAGTGGCGAGTGCTGCGGGTGCTCGACGAGAACCGCACGATGGAACCCAAGGAGCTTGCCAACCAGGCCTGCCTGCTCCTGCCCAGCCTGACCCGGATCATGCAGTCGCTGGAAGAGCGGGCACTGATCACCCGCGAAAAAGACCCCTACGACGGGCGCAAGCTGCAGCTTGCGATCACCGAAGAGGGGCGGACGCTGATTGCCCGTCACATTGGCGAGAGCAACCGCATCTTCGCCGAACTCGAGGCCGCCTTCGGGCAGGAACGGGTGGACGCGCTGCTCGATCTGCTCAACGATCTGGCCGATCAGAAGACCTGAACGGGTTTTCGCAAAGGTCGGCGCCGCCTCAATCAATTGTTCACGCTTATCGGGTCTTTGAGGCTGGTGCCCTTGCAGCCCCCCTATGCCAGCACTAAGACATGGGGATGAGATCCACGGCCCCGCCGACCGGGGCCCAAAATGTCGAGGCCCGAGCTATGAACGACCCCGTTGAGACCTACATGAACCTCGTTCCCATGGTGGTCGAGCAGACCAGCCGCGGTGAGCGGGCCTATGACATCTTCTCGCGCCTCCTGAAGGAGCGGATCGTCTTCGTGAACGGCCCGGTGCATGACGGCATGAGCCAGCTCGTGGTGGCCCAGCTTCTGCACCTCGAAGCGGACAATCCGAAAAAAGAGATTTCGATGTATATCAACAGCCCCGGCGGCGTGGTGACATCGGGCCTCTCGATCTACGACACGATGCAGTACATCCGCCCGAAGGTGAGCACGCTGGTCATCGGCCAGGCCGCCTCGATGGGCTCGCTGCTGCTGACGGCGGGCGAGGCGGGCATGCGCTTTTCGCTGCCCAACAGCCGCATCATGGTGCACCAGCCCTCCGGCGGCTACCAGGGCCAGGCGACGGACATAATGATCCACGCTCAGGAAACGCAGAAGCTGAAAGACCGGCTTAACCAGATCTATGTTAAACACACCGGCCAGACCCTGAAAAAGGTCGAGGCCGCGCTCGAGCGCGACAACTTCATGAGCCCCGAAGAAGCCAAGGATTGGGGACTGATCGACGAGATCGTGGAGAACCGCGACAAGGGTGGCGACGAAAGCGGCAGCAAGTAGCCGCCGCAACAGCAGCAAGTAGCCGCCGCAACACATGCGTCGTTCACTTTAATTTGGCGTTGTGTCCCGTTGGGTGCTGCCCTAGGATTTTCGAAATCCGGGGAGCAAACGGGGCAGAACGCAAGAAACGGGCAGAGCAGCCCGAGGGGTTTTTAATGGCGACGAATTCAGGTGGTGACAGCAAGAACACGCTCTACTGCTCTTTCTGCGGAAAGAGCCAGCACGAGGTTCGAAAGCTGATCGCCGGACCGACGGTGTTCATCTGTGATGAATGCGTCGAGCTGTGCATGGATATCATCCGGGAAGAGACCAAGACGTCCGGCCTCAAGTCTTCCGACGGGGTGCCCACACCCAAGGAAATCTGCGAAGTTCTCGATGATTACGTGATCGGGCAGTACCACGCCAAGCGGGTGCTCTCGGTGGCCGTGCACAACCACTACAAGCGGCTGAACCACGCTGGCAAGACCGGCGATATCGAGCTGGCCAAGTCCAACATCCTGCTGATCGGTCCGACCGGCTGCGGCAAGACCCTGCTGGCCCAGACCCTGGCCCGCATTCTCGATGTGCCCTTCACCATGGCCGACGCCACCACGCTGACCGAAGCCGGTTACGTGGGCGAGGACGTGGAGAACATCATTCTCAAGCTGCTCCAGGCGTCGGAATACAACGTGGAGCGGGCGCAGCGCGGCATCGTCTACATCGACGAGGTCGACAAGATCACCCGCAAGTCCGACAACCCCTCGATCACCCGCGACGTGAGCGGCGAGGGCGTGCAGCAGGCGCTGCTGAAGATCATGGAAGGCACCGTCGCCTCCGTGCCGCCGCAGGGCGGGCGCAAGCATCCGCAGCAGGAGTTCCTGCAGGTCGACACCACGAACATCCTGTTCATCTGCGGTGGCGCCTTTGCGGGCCTCGACAAGATCATCAGCCAGCGCGGCAAGGGTTCGGCCATCGGCTTCGGCGCCGATGTGAAGGACTCCGAGAGCCGCGGCATCGGCGAGATATTCACCGAGCTGGAGCCGGAAGACCTGCTGAAGTTCGGCCTGATCCCCGAGTTCGTCGGCCGCCTGCCGGTGCTGGCAACGCTGGAAGACCTCGACGAGGACGCGCTTGTCACCATTCTGACCCAGCCCAAGAACGCGCTGGTCAAGCAGTACCAGCGCCTGTTCGAACTGGAAGACACCGAGCTGACCTTCACCGAAGACGCACTGCGCGCCATCGCCAAACGCGCCATCGAGCGCAAGACCGGCGCGCGTGGCCTGCGTTCGATCATGGAGGACATCCTGCTCGACACCATGTTCGACCTGCCCGGCATGACCGAGGTCGACGAGGTGGTGGTGAACGAAGAGGCCGTGGGCGCAGATGCCCAGCCGCTGTTCATCTACTCCGAGGACAGCAAGGCAGAGAACGCTTCGGCTTAATCATAGGTGGGTCGCACCCACCCTATGGCCTCGCGGGAGCGGGGCCTTTTTTTGTTGGAGAACGGAATGGAACGACGGTTGATATCTTCGGGTGGGCCCTACGAGGAAAAGATCGGCTACAGCCGCGCGGTGGTCTGCGACGGCTGGGTCTTCGTGGCCGGCAGCACCGGGGCGGACCCGGAGACGGGCGAGCTGCCCGAGGACGTGGTGGCCCAATGCCGCAACACGCTGGAAACCATCCGCCGGGCGCTGGAGCAGGCCGGGGCGAGCCTCGATGACGTGGTGCGGGTGAACTACGTGCTGCCGGTCGCCGCAGACTTCGAGCCCTGCTGGCCGGTGCTGGCGGAGGCCTTCGGCAAGGCGCGGCCCGCAGCGATGATGATCGAAGCGGGGCTGATCAGCCCGGCGATGAAGATCGAGATCGAGGTGACGGCGCGGGTGCCTTGAGGCGAGGTGCTGCTTTGAGGGGTCTTGCAGTGGGGGCCAGCCCCCACACCCCCGGAGATATTTTCAGCAAGAAAATGAGCAGGGTGGGGGTTACCGGGCGGCTTTTTCGTCTATGCCCGACTGGTGCTCGCGCTTGGCGAGTTCGGCTTCGATGTCGGCGAGGGTCACGTCGCGGGCGGCGCACATGACCAGCAGGTGGTAGAGCGCGTCGGCGGCCTCTGAGGTGAGGCGGGCGCGGTCGCCCTTCACCGCTTCGATGATGGCTTCCACCGCCTCTTCCCCGAATTTCTCGGCGCATTTTTCCGGGCCCTTGGAGAGCAGCTTGGCTGTCCAGCTTGTCTCAGGGTCGGCGGATTTGCGGGCTGCTATGGTGGCGGCGAGGGCGGAAAGGCTCATGTCATCCTCACGGGGATTCCGGCGGCGGCCATATGGGTTTTGGCCTCGCCGATGGTGTAGGTTCCGAAATGGAAGATCGAGGCGGCGAGCACGGCGGAGGCATGGCCCTCGGTGACGCCTTCGACGAGGTGATCGAGGGTGCCGACCCCGCCCGAGGCGATCACCGGCACCGGCACCGCATCGGCGATGGCGCGGGTGAGGGGCAGGTTGAAGCCGGATTTGGTGCCGTCACGGTCCATCGAGGTGAGGAGGATTTCGCCCGCGCCCTTCTCGGCGATCATCACGGCGAATTCGACCGCGTCGATCCCCGTGGGGCGGCGGCCGCCGTGGGTGAAAATTTCCCACCGGCCGGGAGCGACGGTCTTGGCGTCGATCGCGCAGACGATGCATTGCGAGCCGAAGCGCAGGGCGGCCTCGGTGATCACGTTCGGGTCGGCCACGGCGGCGGAGTTGAACGAGACCTTGTCGGCCCCCGAGAGCAGCAGCTTGCGCACGTCGTCATGGGTGCGCACCCCGCCGCCGATGGTGAGCGGCATGAAGCATTGCTCGGCCGTCCGCGTGGCGAGGTCATACATGGTGCCGCGGTTTTCATGGGTGGCATGGATGTCGAGGAAACAAAGCTCGTCGGCCCCGGCGGCATCATAGGCGCGGGCGGATTCCACAGGGTCTCCGGCGTCCACGAGGTCGACGAAGTTGACGCCTTTCACCACGCGGCCATCGGCCACGTCGAGGCAGGGGATGATGCGGGTCTTCAGCATGAGGCTCACGTAGCCGGTTTTGCTGGCGGAGGGAAGCGCGGGCGGCTAGGGCAGGGGCATGGAAAAGATGGAGATCTTCCTGGTGGTCGCACCGGGGCTGGAGGAGGTGGCCGCCGCAGAGGCCCGCGAGCAGGGCTTTGCCAAGGCCCGCGTGGTGCCGGGCGGCGTGGTCTGCCGGGGCGGCTGGCCCGAGGTCTGGCGGGCCAACCTTGTGCTGCGGGTGCCGGGGCGGGTGCTGGTGCGTCTGGCGGCCTTCAGGGCGATGAGCTTTCGGGCGCTGGAGACCGGGCTGGACGCGGTGGATTGGGCGGCGGTGCTGGCACCGGGCCAGGCGGTGCGGGCGGAGGCGGCGACGAAGCACTCCAAGCTCTACCACGCGGGCGCGGTGAAGGGGCGGCTGGAGGAGGCCCTTGGCCGTGCGGGCGCGGTGGTGGACCCGGAGGGGCTGCGGGTGCTGGTGCGCATCGAGGAGAACCGCTGCGTGGTGAGCGTGGACAGCTCGGGCGAGGCGCTGCACCGGCGGGGCTTCAAGACCGCGGTGAACGCCGCGCCGCTGCGCGAGACCATGGCCGCCGGGCTGCTGAGGGCGGCGGGCTATGCCGGGCGCGAGGCGGTGATGGATCCGATGTGCGGCTCGGGGACCTTCTGCATCGAGGCGGCGGAGATCGCGGCGGGCCTTGCGCCCGGGCGGGAGCGCAGCTTTGCCTTCGAGAGCTTCGGTGCCTTCGAGGCAGAGGCCTATGCCGCGTTGAAGGCGAGGCCGCCGGTGGCGCGGGGCGCGGGGCCGGTGATCGGCTCGGATCGCGACGCGGGCGCGGTGGCGATGAGCCGCGAGAACGCCGCGCGGGCCGGGGTCGACTGCCAGTTTTCCGAGGCCAGCGTGAGCGCGCTGGAGCGGCCCGAGTGCGATCCGGGGCTGGTGATCTGCAACCCGCCCTATGGCAGCCGGATCGGCAACAAGGCCCCGCTTTTCGGGCTTTACGGCGCCTTCGGCAAGGTGATGAAAGAGCGCTTCGCGGGCTGGCGGTTGGCCATGGTCACGAGCGACGAAAAGCTCGCCCGCGCCACCGGCCTGCCCTGGGAGCCGCCGGGGCCGCATGTGGCCCATGGCGGGCTGAAGGTGCGGCTTTGGCTGGCGCAGATGTGAGCGCCGCGCGGTAGACAGGCGGAACGAGGCTGCGATGCTCCGGGTTGAGCTTGCGCAATCCAAACCGGAGACACCGCCATGAAACACGCCCTCGCCGCCCTCGCCCTGACCCTCGCCGCCAGCCCCGCGCTGGCCGATGACGATATCATCAACGTGCCCGCCACCGGCTCCGTGGCCGAAGTGGCCGACCGGCTGGTGGCCGCAATCGAAGGCGCGGGCGCAACCGTCTTTGCGCGGGTCGATCATGCGGGCGGGGGCGAGACGGCGGAGCTGGAGCTGGCCCCGATGGAGCTGGTGATCTTTGGCAACCCGAAGCTCGGAACGCCCGCGATTCAGGACAACCCGATGGCCGGGCTGGCGCTGCCGATGAAGGTGCTGATCTGGGAGGATGACGCGGGCGCGGTGCAGCTTTCCTATCAGGACCCCGAGGAGATGCTGGACGAGGTTGGCGTCGATGATGACCTGCCGGTCATCGCCCAGATGGAGGGCGCCCTGAAAAAGCTCACCGGGGCAGCCACCGGGGAGTGAGGCATTGCGGGCGCGGGAGGGGAGGAGCCCCCGCGCCCGCGCCGCCTAGCCGATGAGGAGATCGGCCATGCGCTCGCCGATCACAACGGTCGAGGCCATGGTATTGCCGGTGGAGACGCGGGGCATGGCGGAAGCATCTGCAATCGAGAGCCCTTCGATGCCGTGCACGGCGAGCGCGCCCGAAACCACCGACATGTCATCCTTGCCCATCTTGCAGGTACAGCTTTCATGAAAGTAGGTGCCTGCCGCATTGCGGGCGAAGTCTTCCAGCGCCGTGCCGGTGATCGGTCCGGGCATGACCTCGCGTTTCACGAACTCCGCCAGCGGGCCGGAATTGCCGATTTCGCGACACAGCTCGATGCAGGTGGTGAGCGCCTTCAGGTCTGCCGGCTCTTTCAGGAAGCCGCCGTCGATCCGCACCGGGTCGTCCGGGTTTGCCCCGGTCAGCAGCACCTCGCCGCGGGACTGGGGGCGCACGATGCCGGGCGCGATCGTCCAGCTTCCGGGCGGGGGCGCAAAGGCCGAGCCGTGGACCTCGGACGCATAGGGTACCTCGATCTGGAAGGGCTGGAGATCGGGGGTGTCGAGCGCAGAGTCCGACTTCCAGAAGAAGGTCGCCTCGGCGGCGGAATTGCCCGGCGGGAGCGGCGTGTTGTATTCCCACACGCAGCCCGCCGCCAGGATATGGTCCTGAAAGTTCTGGCCGACGCCGGGCAGGTCATGCACCACCCCGATGCCGTGGTCAGCGAGGTGATCTGCCGGGCCGATGCCCGATTGCATGAGGATCTTGGGCGTGTTGATCGCCCCGGCGCTGAGGATGGTGCGCGTGTTGGCGGCAACCTCGTGCAGCGCGCCGTCTTTCTCGAAGGTCAGCCCGGTGACGGTGGTGCCGTTGAGGGTGAGCCGGTGCACGGTGGCCCCGGTCAGCAGGGTAATGTTAGGGCGCTTCAGGGCCTCCCAGAGATAGTCGGAGGGGATGTTGCGGCGCATCCCGTCCTTGATGCGCACATTGGCGAGGGCCGCGCCGCCCGCGCCCTCCATCATCTCGCCGTTCATGTCGTCGAAGGCGGGGATGCCCGCGGTGCCGCAGGCCTCGACGAAGGCGGGGGCGATGGGGTTCACATTGCGCACATCGGTCACCCAGAGGCGGCCGCCGGTGCCGCGGCGGGTGTCATCGGGCGCTCCCTGCCAGTCTTCGATGCGCCTGTAGATCTCGAGGACGCTGTCGTAGGACCAGCCGTCATCGCCCGTTTCCTCGGCCCAGAAGTCGAAGTCGTTCTTGTGGCCGCGCGCCCAGATCATGACGTTGATCGAGCTGCCCCCGCCCACAACCTTGCCCATCGGCAGGATCAGCGAGCGGTTGTTCACATGCTCGGAAGGCTCGGCGCTATAGCCCCAGTCGCGCTCGGAGCGGATGTTGGTGGGCCACATCAGCGGGTTTAGCACCGCGTCGATCTGGTCGGTGCCCCCGGCCTCCAGCACCAGCACCGAGGCATCGGTTTCCGCCGCGAGGCGGCCCGCCACCACGGCCCCGCCGGAGCCGGAGCCGACGACGATGTAATCGTAACGCGCGGCGATGTTCTTCGCGTTGTAGCTCTGGGTGATCGCCGCATCGCCCAGCTCCTGCGCCCAGGCCTCGGCTGAGGCAAGCGAAGCCCCTGCGGCCAGTGCAAGCTGGATGAAGCGACGGCGCCCGAGCCGCCCGTGAACGAGGCCGGATTGCAGCGCCATGAGGCGGTCGCCCTTGGCCATTGCCTGAGTAAAGATCGGTTTCATCGGAGTCCTCCCTTGGTCGGTCGCGCAGCGAGGGCCGGGCCTCCTCTCCCGACGGTTCGTGCGGATGTTGCAATTTAATGCATGAATCGGGTAGATTCCCTAGGGGAAATTTCAAGAATCGCGACTAAAGTCGCGGGATCATCGACGCATGTGCAATATAATGCGGCGTTCAGGCGCGGAGTGCGGCGAGGGCTTCCTTGAGGTCGATCGCACCGTCATAGAGCGCGCGCCCCGAGATCGCCCCCGCAATGCTGCCCTTGGCCTTCAGTGCCTGCAGGTCGGCCAGCGAAGAGACCCCGCCCGAAGCGATGACCGGGATCGAAACCGCGCGACCCAGCGCATCGGTCGCCTCCACGTTCGGCCCCTGCATGGCACCGTCGCGCAGGATGTCGGTGTAGATGATCGCCGCCACGCCTGCGTCTTCGAAGGAGCGGGCGAGTTCGGTGGCGTCCACGTCGGTTTCTTCCGCCCAGCCCTTGGTGGCCACCTTGCCGTGGCGCGCGTCGATCCCCACGGCGACCTGGCCGGGGAAGGCGCGGGCGGCTTCGCGCACCAAGGCGGGGTTTTCCACCGCGACGGTGCCGAGGATCACCCGGGCGAGGCCCTTGGAGAGCCAGGCCTCGATGGTGGCCATGTCGCGGATGCCGCCGCCGAGCTGGGCCGGGGTCTTGGTGGCCTTCAGGATCGCCTCGACCGGCGCGGCGTTGACAGGCGCACCGGCGAAGGCGCCGTTGAGATCGACGAGGTGGAGCCATTCGCACCCGGCCGCGACGAACTCCATGGCCTGCGCCGCCGGGTCTTCGTTGAAGGTGGTGGATTTTTCCATGTCGCCGCGCAGGAGCCGCACGGCATGGCCGTCTTTCAGGTCGATGGCGGGGTAGAGGATCATGGCGCGGGCTCCTTTTGCGGCGCGGTTTGCCATGGGGGGCGGGGGAAGGGAAGGGGGCTGGCCCTTCGGGATGGGGAGAGCCTGAAATGAGCAGGGCGGCGGCGATGTGATCGGGTCCGACCCAACGTTATGGTTGCGTGAACCGGGGCGGGGGCCACAGGATGCGGGCAGCGTTTTGAATGGGAGGAGAACCATGCGCAAGATTGCAATGACCCTGGCGGCCCTGCTGGTGGCGGCCCCGGCCTGGGCGGCGGACCCGCTGGAAGGGCTGTGGCGCACCGCCAAGGATGACAACGGCAACTCCGGGCTGGTGCAGGTGAAACCCTGCGGCGGCGGCCTCTGCGGCACGCTGATCAAGGCCTACGGGGCGAACGGCAAGGAGATCCAGTCGGAGAACGTGGGCCGGCAGATCATCTCGCAGACCAAGCCGTCGGGCGGTGGCCAGTACAAGGGCAAGGTCTACTCGCCCGACCGTGGCAAGACCTACAACTCCAAGCTAGTGCTCTCCGGCTCCACCTTGAAGGTCTCCGGCTGCGTGCTGGGCATCTGCCGCGATGGCGGCACCTGGAAGAAGGTCAACTGAGGCCGCGCCTGCGGGCGTCTGCCGATCCGGCCCACGCCCGCAGGAACTTCTTGCAACGACTCATCGTTACCCTCATAGGGCGAACATGCTTTGCATCTGCTGTCTTTCAGCGAAGCGAGCCAGTGTCGCCAGAAGGAGTGATACCGGTGACGAAGTTCAGAACCATGATTTTCACGGCCGCCGCGATGGCGCTGACCTCGGTGGCTGCCCATGCGGGCACGCCCGAGGGCCTGTGGCTGACCGGGCCCGACAAGAAGGGCAACGTGGCCCATGTGCAGGCGGTCAAATGCGGCGCAGCGGTCTGTGGCACCATCGTCAAGGCGTTCAACAGCGCGGGCCAGCCCATCCAGTCGCCCAACGTCGGCAAGCGCGTGTTCTGGGACATGACCCCAGCGGGCGCCGATACCTACCAGGGCCGGGCCTACGTGCCGGTGATGAACCGGGATTACGGCGCGCAGATGGTTCTGCGCGGCAACAAGATGCTGGTGAAGGGCTGCGCCGGGCCGATCTGCATGGACCAGACCTGGACGCGGCTGAAGTAGGGCGGGACTTGTCCCGCCTTCGGTTCAGAGCGTCAGATCCGCGTAGACAAAGCCGTCTCGCGTGACAGTCTCGCCCTGTCGCGCCGGGATCGGCGCGCTGAAGCAGGGTGCGTTCAGCACGCAGGTATGAAACTCGCCATTCTCGCCGCAGGGGTCGACGCCCTCGGGCAGCTCGGCCAGCAGCGCGGCGTTAAGCCTCCGGCCAGCAAAATGCTCCGGCAGTTTCGACGGGTCGAGCGTGACGATGCGGGTGTCGAAGGTGTCTGCAATCTCGGCGGCGAGGGCGGTGGTGTCGCTGCCCCAGAGCGGGAAAACGGGAGAAATGCCGGTGCCCTCGAGCTGGGCAATCCGATAGTCACGCACGTCCTCAAGGAAGAGGTCGCCGAAGATCATCTCGCTCACGCCCCGCGCCCGAAGCGCCTTGATCGCCTCGCCCATCCGCGCCTCGTAAACCTCGTTCGTGCAGGGCCAGGGCAGGGGCACCTCCAGCAGCTCCAGCCCGGCAGCGCTCGCCTGAGCCCGCAGGATCGCCGTGCGGGTGCCGTGCATGGCGACCCTGTCGAACGCCTCGTTGGTGGTCGTCAGCGCCACGCTTACCTCGTGGCCCTCTGCGCGCGCCCGGATCAGGGCCATGCAGGCGTCCTTGCCCGACGACCAGCCGATGGCCGCGCTCACGGGGCCCAGCCGAGAAAGTTGGCGATGATCCGAAGGCCGGTCTGCTGGCTCTTCTCGGGGTGGAACTGGGTGCCGAAGCGGGTGCCTTCGCCTACGATGGCCGTGACCTCGCCCGCGTAGTCGGCATAGGCCAGCCGGTGGGCGGGCTGCTCGGGCGTCAGGTGGTAGCTGTGCACGAAATAGGCGTGATCGCCGGTGGCGATGCCTTCGAGGCAGGGGTGGCTGCCCGAGACCACCAGATCGTTCCAGCCCATGTGCGGGATCTTCAGCGTTGGGTCGGCGGGGGTGATGGGCACGACCTCTCCGGGGATCCAGCCGAAGCCGGGGGTGTCCGCATGTTCGCGCCCCAGCGTGCTCATCATTTGCATCCCGATGCAGATGCCCATGAACGGCTTGCCCTTGGCCTCCACATGCTCGGTGATCGCCTCGATCATGCCGGGCCGCGCGGCCAGCGCGGCGCGACAGGAGGGGTAGGCCCCATCGCCCGGCAGAACGATCCGGTCGGCCCGGGCGACCTCCTCGGCATGAGACGACACGATGACCTCGCCCGCACCCGTCTCGGACGCCATGCGCTGAAACGCCTTCTCGGCGGAGTGCAGGTTGCCGCTGTCGTAATCAATGAGGACGGTGCGCATGGAAGCTCCTTTCGCGCCTTTGGGTGGCGGGACATGGAGAGGGGGTCAAGGGGGCATGGTCAGCCTGCCCGGGGTAGGGTGCGCATTCATGGCGCACCCTCCTCAGATCACTGATCCAGGAACGACCGCAGCTTCCGGCTCCGGCTCGGGTGCTTCAGCTTCCTGAGCGCCTTCGCCTCGATCTGGCGGATTCGCTCGCGCGTCACCGAGAACTGCTGGCCGACCTCTTCGAGCGTGTGGTCGGTGTTCATGCCGATGCCGAAGCGCATCCGCAGCACCCGCTCCTCGCGGGGCGTCAGCGAAGCCAGCACCCGCGTGGTGGTTTCCTTCAGGTTCTCCTGAATGGCGGAATCCAGCGGCAGGACGGCGTTCTTGTCCTCGATGAAATCGCCAAGCTGGCTGTCTTCCTCGTCGCCAATCGGCGTCTCCAGAGAAATCGGCTCCTTGGCGATCTTCATCACCTTGCGAACCTTCTCCAGCGGCATCTGGAGCTTCTCGGCCAGTTCCTCCGGCGTCGGCTCGCGGCCGATCTCGTGGAGCATCTGGCGGCCCGTGCGGACCAGCTTGTTGATCGTCTCGATCATGTGCACCGGAATACGGATGGTGCGGGCCTGATCGGCAATCGACCGGGTGATCGCCTGACGGATCCACCACGTCGCATAGGTCGAGAACTTGTAACCGCGGCGATACTCGAACTTGTCGACGGCCTTCATCAGGCCGATGTTGCCTTCCTGAATGAGATCAAGGAATTGCAGCCCGCGGTTGGTGTATTTCTTGGCAATCGAGATCACCAGGCGGAGGTTGGCTTCCACCATTTCCTTCTTGGCCTGGCGGGCCTCCTTCTCGCCCTTCTGCACCTGCTGCACGATGCGGCGGAACTCGGGGATGTCGACGCCGACGTATTGGCCGACCTGGGCCATGTCCATGCGCAGCTCGGCCACCTTTTCCGACGAGCGCTCGAACAGCGCCTGCCAGCCCCGCCCGGCCTTTTCGGCCATGCGGTCCATCCAGGTCGGGTCCAGCTCGTAGCCACGGTATTCGTCGATGAACTCGCGGCGATTGAGGCGGGCCACATCGGCCAGTTTCACCATCGCGCTGTCGATCGACATGATCCGGCGGTTGATGCCGTAGAGCTGGTCGATCAGCGCCTCGATCCGATTGTTGTGCAGGTGCAGCTCGTTCACCAGCAGCACGATCTCGCCGCGCAGCTTCTGGTATTTCTTCTCGGCCTTTTCCGAGAACGAGCCGTCCTCGTTCAGCGTGGCCGACATCCGCTGGTCCTGCATCTCGGCCAGCTCGGTGTAGTCATGGGCGATGACGTCGAGCATTTCGAGCACGCGCGGCTTGAGCGCGGCCTCCATCGCGGCGAGCGACATGTTGGCCTGCTCGTCGTCATCGTCGTCATCGTCGTCGACGGCGATCGGGTTTCCGTCGGCGTCGAGCTCCTGCTTCTGTTCCTTCTCGCCGTCCTCGCCGGAGGGCGTCGACGAAACCTCCTCGGTATCGTCTTCGTCCTCGTCGCCATCCACGCCACGGCCGAAGGTGGTCTCAAGGTCGATCACATCGCGCAGCAGGATGTCTTCGTTCAGAAGTTCCTCGCGCCAGATGGTGATCGCCTGGAAGGTCAGCGGGCTCTCGCAGAGGCCCGCGATCATGGTGTTGCGGCCGGCCTCGATGCGCTTGGCAATCGCGATCTCGCCCTCGCGGGAGAGCAGCTCGACCGAGCCCATCTCGCGCAGGTACATCCGCACCGGGTCATCGGTACGGTCGAGCTTTTCGGTCTCGGACTGCGACACGGCGACTTCGCGCGAGGAGGAGGTTTCCACCACGGCGGTCGAGCCCTTCGGCTCGTCCTCATCCTCGTTCTCGTCGTCTTCGGTCACCTGGATGCCCATCTCCGAGAGCATCGACATGACGTCCTCGATCTGGTCCGAAGACACCTGATCGGGCGGCAGAACCTGGTTGAGCTGGTCGTAGGTGATGTAGCCGCGCTCACGAGCCTCGGCGATCATCTTCTTGACCGCCGCCTGGCTCACGTCGAGCATCGGTTCGGCTTCGTTGTCGTCAGGCTTGTTGTCGTCGTTGTCCTTGGCGGCCATCTAGCTCTCCTGAAGGGCGTTCCGGGCGGTCCGGGTGAACGCGCGATTCGGGCTTTCCGAATCAATAGCGCGAATCACCGGAGATTCCAGCAGAAGCCCATAAAAATTGATGTGAAAGGCGCTCGCCCTGTGGCGGGAATGTCGACAATTAAAATCAACTCCGCCCCCCACGAGGCTTTTGCTGCCCGATCTGGTCGAGCAGCGCATCGAGGCTGGCGCGTTCGGATCGGTCGAGACGGGCGCCGTTTGGGGCGATATCATAGTCGGCCTTGTCGGTTTCATGGTTGGTCGTTGCGCGGTGGCGGGCTTCCGAAGCCTGCCCAAGCCGCCAGGTCAGCCCCTCATCGGCCAACCCGTCGATCTGATGCATCGCCTCCGCGATTTCCCGCGCGGCCCCACGATCGGCAGAAAGGATTGCGAAATCCTGGGCGAGACACATGCGAGCCAGCTCGATGTCTCCGGGATTGCGGATGCAGGGCGCAATGCGGACATGTGCCGGAGTGAAGATCTTTTCAAGGGCGGCAGGGCCGAATTCTTCCTCCAATGCGCGGCGCGGGTCGGCGTCGTCGGCATGGGTGAGCAGCGCCATGGCGAGCGGTGAATGCCCGTTGCCCTTCCAGTCGAGCTCTTCGATGGCATGGGCAAATTCATCGGCCAGCTCGGGGTGGGTGAGCAGGGTGGCGAGGATCACCGCCTCGCGCAGGTGCTCCTCGATGTCGGCCCCGGCCGCCGCCAGCACCGAGCCGCGGGTTGCGGGCGTAGGCAGGGCAGGGGCGGGCATGCCGCGCGGGCGCCACGGGCGCTGGGGCGCACCGTTGCCGCGCGACTGGCCCTCGCCGCCGCCCTGCTGGGCGTTGCCCGCGGCGCGGCGCGGGTTGAACAGCTCCCATTTGCGCTCCTTGAAGG
This sequence comes from Oceanicola sp. 502str15, assembly GCF_024105635.1. Lineage (NCBI taxonomy): Bacteria > Pseudomonadati > Pseudomonadota > Alphaproteobacteria > Rhodobacterales > Roseobacteraceae > Oceanicola > Oceanicola sp. 502str15. Next base: position 1,837,633 of record NZ_WYDQ01000001.1, on the reverse strand, counting down.
CCTCGTCGTAGTGCCGCCGCACGTCCGGGTCCTGGATCAGCTGGGTCGCGGCGCGCAGCGAGGCATCCAGCGCGGCGCGGCGCTCGGGGCTGTCGAGCTCGCGGTCCTCGGTTTCGCGCCGCCAGAGCAGCGACACCAGCGGTTCGGCCCGCTCGATCACCGCCTGCATCGCGGGCGGCCCCTCGGCGCGCAGCAGGTCGTCGGGGTCCTTGCCCTCGGGCAGCAGGGCAAAGCGCAGGCTGCGGCCCGGCCCGATCTGGGGCAGCGCCATGTCGATCAGCCGCATCGCCGCGCGCAGGCCCGCCTTGTCGCCATCCAGCGCCACCACCGGCTCGGGGGCGAGGCGCCAGAGCATCTGAAGCTGGGTCTCGGTAATCGCCGTGCCCAGCGGCGCAACCGCCCCGCCAAACCCGGCCTCGGACAGCGCGATCACGTCCATGTAGCCCTCGGCCACCAGCAGGGCCTGCCCCTTTCCCACCGCGCTGCGGGCGTTCTGGAGGTTGAACAGCACGCGCCCCTTGTCGAACAGCGGGCCCTCGGAGCTGTTGAGATACTTGGCATTGTCGGCCGGGTCCATCGCGCGGCCGCCAAAGGCAATGGCGCGGCCCCGCGCATCGCGTATCGGGAACATGATGCGGTTGCGGAAGGCATCATAGGGCGCGCGGCCCTTGTCGCTCTCGCGCAGCAGGCGGCAGGCGAGCATGTCCTCCACGCTCACCCCCTTCTGGGCGAGCGCCTCGCGCAGCCCTTCCCAGCCGGGCGGCGCAAAGCCGAGGCCCCAGCGCTCCTGCGCCTCCTCACCCAGCCCCCGGCCCGCAAGGTAGCTGCGTGCCTCGGCCCCGGCGGCGGTCTTGAGCTGCAGGCGAAACCACTTCACCGCCTGCTCCATCACCTCGGTCAGCCGGGTGGTGGCATCGGCCTTTTCCTGCGCCTGCGGGTCGCGGGCGGGCATCTGCATGCCGGCCTCGCCGGCGAGAATCTCGATCGCCTCCATGAAGCCGACGTTCTCGGTCTCGCGCACGAAGGAGATCGCATCGCCCTTCGCGTGGCAGCCGAAGCAGTAGTAGAATCCCTGCTTGTCATCGACATGAAAGCTGGCGGTCTTCTCGTGGTGAAACGGGCAGGGCGCCCACATGTCGCCCTTGCCCTGGTTGGATTTCTTGCGATCCCACATGACCTTGCGGCCCACCACGTCGGAAAGCGACAGGCGGGTGCGTAGCTCGTCAAGGAATCCGGGTGGCAGCGACATTTTCCATATATCGGGCCGCGGGCGGGATGAGTCCAGTAGGGCGGGACCGGTCCCGCCACGCCAGGCGCGGCTAGTCGCCTTTTTTCTTGCCCGGCTCGCGGCCCAGCCCGCGCTCGAGACGGTCGGCGAATGCGGCGCGCTCCTCGGGGCTCATCGAGGCCAGCCGGTCCAGCAGGATCTCGTGGCCGATACGCTGTCCCTTGGTGATGGCGCTGCGCTGCGCCTCCATCTGCGCGGCCATGGCGGCGCGGTCGAAGGGCTCGGCCCGCAGCGTGGCGAGGGTGGCCTCGAAGGCGCTGCGCAGGCCGCTACGGCTGGCGCGCAGCTCATCGCGGCGGGCCTCGATGGCCGCCCTGAAGTCTTCGCGGTTCTCGCGGGGAATGGCGCGGGCGTAGGGGCCAAAGCCCAGCTCACGAACGATTTTATCCTTGTCGCCACGGCGCCCGTCGGGGCCGCGCTTGCCGTCATGGGTGATCCAGGCGCCCAGCACCAGCCCGGCCACGGCGAGGTTGGCGGCGAGCGAGAGCACCAGCACCACGCGCAGCCAGCGGCGCGGGCGGTTGGCGGGGTCGGGCAGAGGGGGTTGCAGGTCGGTCATCTTGGTCCTCAGCCGTCGGTCAGCAGGTCGGCATAGGCAACGTCGTAGCCCAGCAGGTCATCGTCGGAGGCGGTGGTGTCGGCGGTGGCGGTGGCGCTGCCCAGCAGGCTGGCGGTCACGCTCGACACGGCCTCGGGCGGGCGCAGCCCGATCCAGATGCCCGCGAGGGCGGCGGCGGTCAGCCCGGCAAGGCCCGGCGCGCCGCCAATCGAGGCCCAGAGCGCGGCCAGAAAGCCGCGGCGCGGCGCGGCGGCGGCACCACCAGCGGACGCGATGACGGGCGCGGCTTCGGCAAAGCCCTCCTGCACCCCGTAGCCATCCTCCAGCACCCGCGCCAGAAGCTCGGGCGAAGGCTCGGCCGCCATCGGCTCTTCCACGCGCGCGGCGGAAAAGAAGCTCTCCAGCAGGGCCTCCTCCGAGGCGGTCAGCTTGTCGTCATGGTCAGCCATCGCTCAACCCCAGTTCTGCGCGGGCGCCCCTGAGACGGGCCGCAAGTGCGCGTTTGCCGCGGGCGATCAGACTTTCGACCGCCTCTACGGAAATGTCCATCTGCCGGGCAATCACGGGGTTGCCCAGGCCTTCGATGTGTCTCAGCCGCACCGCCTCGCTCTGGCGGTCCGGCAGCTCGGCCAGCGCGGCATAGAGAGCCGCCGCGCGTTCTTCGGCCTGCATCCGCTCCACCACGCCGGCCCGCTCGTCTTCGGGCTCGGGGATGGAGTCGAGCGCCTGCCCGCGGCGTTTGCGCAGCCGGTCGGTGCAGAGGTTGCGGGCCACCTGATAGAGCCATGTGCTCACCTTGGCCTCGCCGCTGCGCCAGTCGGGCGCGATCTTCCACAGACGCATCATCGCATCCTGCGCCACGTCCTCGGCCTCGGCGCGGTCGGTCAGCATCCGCGTGGCGAGGCCCAGCACCATCGGGGTCAGCCGCAGCGTCAGGCTGCGGGCCGCCATCCGGTCGCCCCCGGCAAACCGGGCCAGGAGCGTCTCGTCATCCGGCTCTTGGGGCGCGTCGAGGGGCATGGGCATTGCCTGCGTCTAGCTTGTCTTTCCGGTCTTCTCAATGGCCCTGAAACGCCGGTTTCAAGGCCCCCTCCCCACGCGGTTTCAGGGGGATGACACTTTGCGCGGGGAGGGAAGCGTTCGAAACGGTGTTACGGGTCAGTTCCGGCGGTAGTGGCCATGTCCGTCGCCACCCCGCTCGTCGCCGCCACGACGCTCGCCGCGCTTGTGCTCGCGATCGCCGTCCCGCATGCCACGCCCTTCGCCACGATCTGCGAGGAAGGCCATGGCCGTCTCGAATTCCTGCTCTGACACGTTGCCGTCACCATCGGTGTCCATCCGCTCGAAGAGCTTGCCCAGCATCTCCTCGCGCCGTTCCTGCGCCTTTTCCGGGCGGCCTGCGGCCATTTCCTCGGCGGAGACGGTGCCGTTGCCATCGGTGTCGAGCCGCTCGATCATGCGCTCGGCACGCTGGGCGCGGCGGGCCTCCTCGCGGGCGGCCTGCGCGGCCACCAGCTCGTCGGCGCTGATCTCGCCGTCGCCATTGGCATCGGCGCGGGCAAAGCGCACGGCGTCACCGGCGGCCAGTTCTTCGGCCGAGAGGGTGCCGTTGGCATCGGCGTCCAACTCGGTGAAGCTGGGGGGCGTCGGATCGGCGCCCGGGCCCATGCCCATGCCGCCCATGCCGCCGCCGGGGCCACGGGCCTCGGCCATCGGGGCCACGGCCAGGCCGGTGGCGATCAGGGTGGTGAGAAGCAGAATGCGTTTCATCTTGGTTGTCCTCCTCAGGAGTGCTCAATTCAGGTTTGCCTCGGGGCCCTTCGTTGGCCCGTTGATGCTTCTCAAACGCCCCCCGGCGCGGCTTCCGTCGCTCTGGGGCAAAGATTCTTTTTCGCCCCGGTTTGCGACATCCCGACGCAAGGACAATCTGTGCCCTCTCAATCCCGGGCCCGGAGGCCTAGATTGACCCCAGAAGGTAACGCCGCCCCGCAAAGGATCGTCCGGGCGGCAAGGTGGGTGCAGGAATGAAACATGTGGACATGCCCGGCACGATGTCGGCGCAAGACCTGAGGGAATGCGACGCGGACGGCGAGCGTCCGGCCAAGCCCGCGATGTTGCGCGGTTGGCGGCGGCGCTGCCCGTGCTGCGGCAACGGGCCGATGATGGCGGGCTACCTCAAGGTGCGCGACACCTGCCCGGTCTGCGAGGAAGAACTGCACCACCACCGCGCCGATGACGGCCCGGCCTACCTGACCATCCTGATCGTCGGCCACCTGCTCGCGCCGCTTATCCTGATCGTCTACACCAACTTCCGCCCCGACCCGCTGGTGCTGGCCACCGGCTTTACGGTTGGCTGTGTGGCGCTTTCGCTCTACCTTCTGCCCCGGCTCAAGGGGCTGATGGTGGGCCTGCAATGGGCCAAGCGGATGCACGGGTTCGGCGGCGAAGCAGGCTGACGCGCCTGCCGCATCATGACGGCGGGAGGCACTTCATGGACAAGGTTTCGACAGCTGGAACGCCGGTCGACAAGACGGCGATCCGCAATGCGGCCACGATCATCCTCTATCGCCGGGGCGCCGAAGGCACCGAGGTGCTGATGGGCCAGCGCGGGGCGAGCGCCGCCTTCATGCCCAACAAGTTCGTCTTTCCCGGCGGGGCGGTGGATGCGGTGGATGCCACGGTGCCCTTCGCCTGCGGCCCCGACCCGGTCTGCGCCGCACGTCTCGCGGCCGAAGCCGAGCAGCCGCTGGTCCCGGCGCTGCTCGCGGCGGCGGTGCGCGAACTCTGGGAAGAGACCGGGCTGATCCTCGGCGTGCCCGGTGCGTGGCCCACGCCCGCCCCCCGGGGCTGGCGCGGCTTTGCCGCCAGCGGCCACCTGCCCTCGGCCGAGGGCCTGCGCTTCGTCTACCGCGCCATCACCCCGCCGGGCCGCCCGCGCCGCTTCGACGCCCGCTTCTTCCTCGCCCCCGCCACCCGGGTTGCCGGCGACGTGGACGATTTCTCGCGCGCCGAGGACGAGCTGTCGCTGCTGCAATGGATTCCGCTGACCCGGGCCCGCAGCTTCGATCTGCCCTTCATCACCGAGGTCGTGCTCGGAGAGGTCGCCGCGCTCACCGCCCATGACGCGCCCCCCGACGGGGTGCCCTTCGTGCGCAATGACGACCTGGTGGCAGGGATCCGGCGGCTGCGCTGAGGGCGGCGGCAGGAGCGGGGGGCCAGCTCCCCACACCGGGACGTACAGTGGGGGGCCAGCCCCCCACACCCCCCGGAGATATTTGCAGCAAGAAAATGAACAGGGTGGCGCTCAGGCCGTGGCGGCGACGAGGGCAATGACCGAGGCGATGAGCAGGGCTATGCCTGCGAGTTCGCGCCGGGCGAGCCGCTCCGAGAAGACCCGGGCGCCGATGAAGAGCGAGAACAGCACCTCGACCTGGCCCACCGCGAAGACCACGGCGGCCGATTGCAGGGCGAAGGCGGCGAACCAGCAGAAGCTGCCGCCGAAGGAGGTGATGCCGACCGCGAGGCCGGGCCGCCAGGCCGCGAAGACCCGAGTGATCTCGCCGCGATCGCGCGCCAGCAGCCAGGCCAGCATCATCAGGTTCTGCAGGATCACCACGCAGCCCAGGGCCAGGGCCGGGCGCAGCAGGATGTCGTCGCTGGCAACCTGCAGCGTGGCGGCCCGGTAGCCCACGCCGGAAAAGGCGAAGAACAGCCCCGCGCCGAGGCCGAGGCTGGCCGAGGGGGCATCGAGGCGCAGCTTTCCGCCCGTCCCCGAGAGCATCAGGATCGCAACCATCCCCACCACCATCGCCGCGAACCCGCCCCAGCCCGGGGTTTCGCCCAACAGCGCCCAGCCCACGGCGGCAGTCAGCAGCACTTCGGATTTGCGCAGGGTCACGCCCACGGCGAAGTTTCGGCGGGCAAAGAGCATGACCGTGAATACGGTGGCGAGGATCTGGCTGGCCCCGCCGAGCAGCGCCCAGGGCCAGAACAGGCTGTGCAGCACCGGCAGTTCCATGCCGCGCAGCGAGACCATCGCCCAGAGCGCCAGCCAGATCATCGGCAGCGAATAGAGAAACCGCGCCCATGTGGCGCCCGTGGCCGTGAGCCCGGCCTGCGCCATCTGCTTTTGCACCATGAAGCGCATCGCCTGAATGAGCGCGGCCGAGAGGGCGAAGATGATCCAGAGCCAGTCCATTTGCGTGCTATGTGCACATAAATGCGGACTTGGGAAGTGGCAGGCTTGCGAAACCCGCGCGGCCTCAGGGCGCGGGCGGCCCCTGCCGTTGCCAGAGCGGGTGGGCCACCGGGTCTTTCGCGGTGAGGAAGTGGCGCCGGAAGACCTCGGCGTAGGAGCGGTAGCGGTAGCCCTCGTTGCGCGTCAGGTAGCGGGCCGGGTTGGCAAAGTAGAGCCGGGGCAGGCGATACCACGGCGTGCGCGGATGCATGTGGTGGACCACATGCAGGTTGTTGTTGAGAAACAGGAAGGCGAGCGGCCCGCGATCCTCGATCACCACGGTGCGGCCCCGGGCGCGCGCATGGGCCTGATGCTCGAGGAAGGTCCGGATCTTGAGGATCGACAGGGCGGCATAGGCGCAGGCGAGATAGGCGGGCAGGGGCATCGGCGTGGCGGCAAGCCAGAGCGCCACCGGAACCAGCCCGGCGAGGTGCAGGGCCCAGCCGAGGGCCACCCGCCGATCGCCCGCCCGGATCGCCCGCCAGTCGGCCCGCATGAAGGCGATCTGCCCGATCAGCGGCCCCAGCACGATGCGCCCGGCCAGGGTGTTGTTGATCCGCAGCAGGGCGCGGCGCCAGCGCGGCAGGCGGGCCCAGTCCCCGGCATCGAGGTAGTTGCTCTCGGGGTCGTCGTAGGGATCCGTCAGCAGGCTGTCCTGATGGTGGGCGAGGTGGGTGTCGCGGAACCGCAGGTAGGGGATGAAGAGGCCGAGCGCGGGAAAGACCAGCGCGGCATTGGCCCGGCGCGAGCGGAACGGGTGGCCGTGGATCATCTCGTGGCTGAGGGAGGAGTGGAGCACCAGCGCGAGGGTGGTCAGCCCCATGGCCAGCGGCAGCGACAGGGCGGCAAGCCCCGCGGTGGCGAGGGCAAAGCCGGCGTAGCAGAGCACGAGCAGGGCGAGGGTGGGCCATTCGGGGCTGCGGGGCTCGCGCAAACTGTTCTCCTGCCGGGGGTGGGGGCGGGCCGGTGGCCCTGTCCGGCAAGTGGTAGGGGGCGGGGTGGCCCGGGGTAAGGTCATCTCTTGTTAACATTCTTCAGCAATGTTGATAAAAGTGAACATATGATCGAAAGACTCGACAAGCGCGCCCGTGCCGGGCTGTTCCGCGCCCGCACCGCCCGCGCCATCACCGAGGCCGGGCTGAGCCAGGCCGCCGTGGCGCGCGCCGTCGGGGTCAGCCGCTCGACCCTGTCACAACTCCTGCGCTCGGAGGCGGCGCGGCTGCCGGGGGCGCAGCTTCTGGGCGATCTGGCCGGGGCGCTTGGGGTAAGCGCCGACTGGCTCCTCGGCCTCACGGACCGGCCCGAGCGCGCGGCGCAGCTTGCGCAGGCGGCCATGTCGATCACCCAGGCCGAGCGCGCGCTGATCGACGACCAGATCTTTGCCTGGCACCAGGAAGCGGCGGGCTACAAGATCCGCCACGTGCCGGCGACCCTGCCCGATATGCTGAAAACCCCCGAGATGCTGCACTGGGAATATGCCCCCCACCTCGGCAAGACCACGGCCCAGGCCATCGGCGCGGCGCAGGACCGGCTCGACTGGATGCGCGGCTCGGGCAGCGATTACGAAATCGCCCTCCCGCTCGATGAACTCGCCGCCTTTGCCGGCGGCACCGGCTACTACGCCGGGCTGCCCGAGGCGCTGCGGCGCGAGCAGCTGGGCTGGATGGGCGAGCTGCACCGGCAGTTCTACCCGCAACTGCGGATCTTTCTTTTCGACCAGCGCCGCATGTTCTCGGCCCCCGTCACCGTGTTCGGCCCGCTGCTGGCCGTGCTCTACATGGGCTCATCGCACCTCGCCTTCCGCGACAAGGAGCGGGTGCAGGCAATCACCAGTCATTTCGACGGGCTTGTGCGGGCGGCCCGGGTTGATGCGCGCGAATGGCCCGAGCACGTGGCGGAGCTGCTGCGCGGCCTCGGCTGAACGCAAAACGGACGCGCCTTGTTCAGGGCGCGTCCGCTTTCCGGAAACTGAGCAGGAGGCCTTAGCGCAGGAGCGGCTTGATCCCGGCGGCGGCGGCCTGGGTGATCGGGTCGATCGCCATCAGATGCGCGCCCACCTTCTGCACCGTGTTGCCCACCCGCAGGCCTTCGAGCCGCGCGGTGTAGTCGGCCGTGCCGAGATGGGCCAGCGTCATGGCCTTGAAGCAGAGGAACACGGCCAGCACCGTCAGCGCCGGTCGCAGAACCGGACGGCGGGTGCGCTTGGCGCGGGTGTAATAGCTCTGGCCCAGGGTGCCTGTGGCCTCGAACCCGCCGCCCTTGCGGTGGGTCTTTTCGATCCGGCGGATACGTCCGGCGAAGTTTTGCATGATAGGGTCGGCCAAGGTGCTCTCCGTCACAAATCTAGTCTGCGTAAGCCCCCGCTCGAGGCAGAAGATGCGCCATGATTTGGGCGGAATTTGGGCGAGACCTCAGGGTTTGCGCAGACAAAGGGTCGTCCAGTCGCCGATCGTTTCGGTGCTGGCGACAGTCAGGCCGTTTTCGGTGTAGGCGGCCGTCACATCAGGGGCTTGATCGTTGAGCAGGCCGGAGAGAATCGCATGGCCGCCCGGGGCCAGCGCCCCGGAAATATCGGGCGCGAGGCCGATCAGCGGGCCTTTGAGAATATTGGCGAAAATCAGGCCGAAAGGGGCGGCGGCGGCAAGGGTGGGGTGGTCCATGCCGGTGGCCTCAATGCAGCGCACCCGGCCGGTCAGCCCGTTGGCGGCAAGGTTGGCCTCGGCCACCTCGACGGCGACAGGGTCGATATCGGAGGCGATGATCTCCACCTCCCAGACCCGCGCCGCAGCCATCGCCAGCACGGCGGTGCCGCAGCCCACGTCGGCTACGGGGCAGGGGGCAAGGCCCTCCTCCAGCAGCCGGTCGAAGGCACGCAGGCAGCCCAGGGTGGTGCCGTGGTGGCCGGTGCCGAAGGCCATGGCGGCCTCGATCAGCAGCGGCTCGGCACCGGCGGGCACGGTCTCGGCATCATGGCTGCCGTAGACATAGAAGCGCCCGGCCTCCACCGGGGCCAGCTCGCGGCGCACATGGGCAACCCAATCGGTCTCCGGCAGCTCCGACACGGTGAAGGGCCGTGCCTCGAAGGCGGCGGCCAGAAGCGCCAGCCCGGCCTCGTCGGGGGTCTCCACGAAGTAGCCACCCACTTCCCAGAGCCCGCTGTCATCTTCCACCTCGAACACGCCAACCCCGGTGGGCTCGGGGGTGAGCCGCTCCAGTGCTTCGCCAAGGGCCTCGGCGGCGTCTTTGCCTTGAAGGGTGGTGAGGGCGGTGAAGGTGGGCATGGGCGCGGCTCCTGATGGGTCGGGAAGCCGGGTAGGAGGATTGCGCCGGGCGGTCAAGCCCGCGCATCCCCCTGTGCATGGGCGGGCGGCAGGGCGCGGGCGGGCACGCCTGCCACCTTGGCGCCGGGCGGCACATCCCGTGTCACCACCGCGCCCGCCGCCACGATCGCGCCGTCGCCCACCGTCACCCCGGGCAGAATGGTGGCCTTGCCGCCAATCCAGACCTCCGCCCCGATGCGCACTGGCAGGGCCCGCTCCAGCCCCTTCCGGCGGCCCGAGATGTCGTGGTGATGATCGGCGCAGTAAATGTGCACCCCCGGCCCGAGCATCGAGCGCACGCCGATCTCGACGCGGGCAGTGTCGAGCACGGTGCAAAAGGCATTGATGTAGACGCCATCGGCGAGATGCAGGTTCACGCCATAGGCGGCGTGAAACGGGGCCTCCAGAAAGCAGCCATCGCCAATGCCGCCCAGCAGGGCGCGCAGCCCCGGCCCGCAGGCGCCTCTCGCGCCCGGGTCCATGGTTGCGTGCTCATGGCAGGCCAGACGCGCCGCATGGCGCAGCGCATCGAGGTCCTCGGTCATGCAGGAATACCAGACGCCGTCCTCGACGCCCGGAAGGGCGTTCATCTGGCGCCGAGGCCCACCGGACAGCTGACGCCGGTGCCGCCGAGGCCACAATAGCCTGCCGGGTTCTTGGCGAGGTACTGCTGGTGGTATTCCTCGGCAAAGTAGAAGTCGGGGGCCATCAGGATCTCGGTGGTGATCTGGCCCAGCCCGCGGGCGCCGAGCGCCTCCTGGTAGGCCTCCTTCGAGGCCTTGGCGGCGGCCATCTGCGCATCGCTGAACACGTAGATGCCCGAGCGATACTGCGTGCCCCTGTCGTTGCCCTGCCGCATCCCCTGCGTCGGGTTGTGACCCTCCCAGAAGGCGGCAAGCAAGGCGTCGTAGCTCAGGCGCGTGGGGTCGAAGTGCAGCCGCACCACCTCGTTGTGCCCGGTCATGCCGGTGCAGACCTCGTCATAGGTGGCATTGGGGGTGTAGCCGCCCGCATAGCCCACCATGGTCAGCTCGACGCCGGGGATCTGCCAGAACAGGCGCTCCACGCCCCAGAAGCAGCCCATGCCGAACATCGCCGCTTCCTGACCTTCGGGCACCTTGTCCGTCAGGGGCGCGCCGGTGATGAAATGGGTCTTGGCGGTCGGGATCGCTGCGATCCGGCCCGGAAGTGCCTCGGGCTCACCCACCATCTGTGTCTTGTCTCGACCGAATCCGAACATGCTCGTCTCCCTCAGAGATGCTTTGACCGAGTATATAGCGAACGGTTCCCGTGAATCACGTCATTTGCCGCAATTGTTACTCCGCCGGCGCCGGCAGAACGGCGGAAAACCGCGTCTCGTTGCCCGGGGCCGGGTGGCGCGGGATCATCGTGGCCAGCACCAGCGAGCCGCAGGCGATGGCCGAGGCGAGCGCGAAGACAGCCCCCGGAGAGACCACCCAGAGGTAACCCAGCAAGGCCGGAAGGAAGACCGCGGCGATGTGGTTGATGGTGAAGGCCACCGCCGCCGTGGGCGCGATGTCGGCCGGATCGGCGATTTTCTGGAAGTATGTCTTCAGTGCAAGCGCGAGCGCGAAGAAAAGATGGTCGATGACATAGAGCGTCGCCGCCAGCACCACGCCCCAGCCGAACCAGTAGATGCCGCCATAGAGGGTAAAGACGATCACCAGCCCGGTGTATTCGAAGATCAGCGCATTGCGCTCGCCCCATGTGCCCACGAGCCGGCCCATCAGGGGGGCAAAGATCATGTTGGCCACGAGGTTGAGCAGGAACAGCGCCGTCACCTCATGCACCTCGAAGCCGAAGCGCTCGACCATCATGAAGCCCGCGAAGACCACGAAGATCTGCCGCCGGGCGCCGGCGAAGAACTGCAGCGTGTAGTAGAGCCAGTAGCGGCGGCGCAGCACCATGCGCGTGTTCTGCCGGTGCTCGCCCTCGAAGCGCGGATAGGCGACGAGGCAGAACAGGGCGATGGCGGTGCAGAGCCCGCCCGAGATCCAGTAGACGAAAGAGTAGGAGAGATCGAAGGTCTCCCATGTCAGCACGATCAGCCCGTAGGCCACCAGCGTCGCCGCCGAACCGACCGCCAGCAGCCATCCGAGCATCTGCGGGGCGCGCTCGATCTTGAGGAATTGGAGCTGCAACGACTGGTTCACCGTCTCGTAGTAGTGGAACCCCAGCGAGGAAAGCATGGTGATGGTCAGGATGCCGCCGAGCGAGGGGAACTGCGCGGTGATCGCCGTCGCCACGCCGAGCAGGACCAGCGAGATCAGCCCGAGCACCTGTTCGCGGATGAAGATCAGCAGGGCGATGACCCCGATGGCCAGAAACCCCGGAATTTCGCGCACCGTATGCAGCAGCCCGATGTCGCGCCCGTCGAAATCGGCCACTTCGATGACGAAGTTGTTCAGCAGCGCCGACCAGGTGGCAAAGGCCAGCGGCATGGCGACCGCCATCAGGAAGAGGAGGGTGATGGGCTGGCGCCAGCGGGGCAGGCGATGGGCCTCACGGAGGGGAATCGTATGCATAAGTCATCCATTACGCCCGCTTTCGGGCCGTGGGAAGTGCCGAGAGGGCAGGAACGGGGGGCCAGCCCCCCGCACCCCCCGGAGATATTTGCAGCAAGAAAATGGGCAGAAGGGGTTATCTGCCGGTCTGGCGCGCCCAAGGCGGGCGGGGCAGGGCGATGCTGTCGAACTGGCTGGAGAGCGGCTGGGGCGGGGTGAAGGGGTGCTGGGCGGGCATGGGAGCCTCCGATTCGGGACGGTATGGCACCCTTCGTAGGAGCTAAAGCTAACTTGAGGTCAAGGCACCAGGGGCCAGATCAGCGGGATCAGCGCCGAGGCCAGCAGGCCGACGGTGAGGTTGAGCGGGATGCCGACGCGCATGAAGTCGGTGAAGCGGTAGCCGCCGGGGCCGTAGACCAGCATGTTGGTCTGGTAGCCGATCGGCGTGGCGAAGCTGGCGGAGGCGGCGACCATCACCGCGATCACCAGCGGGCGCGGATCGTAGCCGAGCGCCGTGGCCAGCCCGATGGCGATTGGCGTGACTACCACGGCCACCGCGTTGTTGGAGACCAGCTCGGTGAGCACCGAGGTCAGCAGGTAGATCGCCCAGACGATGAAGAAGGGCGGCAGCCCTTCGAGCGCCGGGGCGATGGCGCTGACGATCAAGGTCACGGCGCCCGAAGCCTCCAGCGCCGCGCCCACCGCGAGCATCGAGAAGATCAACGCCAGCAGCCGCCCGTCGACGAAGGAGAACGCCTCGTCGGCGTCGATGCAGCGGGTGCCGAAGACCAGCGCCACCGCGAAGATCGACAGCGCCAGGATCGGCGCCACCCCGAAGGCGGCCAGCCCGACGATGCCGAGCAGCGCGATCACCGCCACCGGGGCCTTGGCGCGGCGGAAGGCGCGGCCCGCGGGGGCAGCCACATCGACAAGGTCCATGTCGGCCGCGAGGCGCTGGATGTCTTCGGGCGCCCCCTCCAGCAGCAGCGTGTCGCCCACCCGCACGACGAGGTCGTCGAGCTGGCGGCCGATGTTCTGGTTTCGCCGGTGCACCGCCAGCGGATAGACACCGTAGCGCCGCCGCAGGCGCAGCGTGCCCAGCGAGCGGCCCACCATGCGCGCACCCGGCGTGATCAGCACCTCGACGGTGGTGGTTTCGACCGAGGAGAGCTTGTCGACCATGCGCACCTCCTTGCTCTCCTGCAACGCCAGCAGCTCCGTCATCTGCGAGCGCAGCACCACCCGGTCGCCCGCCTCCAGCACCACCTCTCCCATGTTCCGCCGCAGCGAGGCATCGCCGCGCAGCACGTCGACCAGCCGCACGCCCTCGCGCTTGAAGGCATCGACCTCGCCCGGTTTCTGCCCGATCAGCGGGCTCTCTTCGGGCAAGGCGACCTCGGTGAAGAACTTGCGCCGCGCCGTGTCGCCGCCCGAGAGCAGGTTGGCCATCGACGGCCGGTCGGGCAGGATGCGTGGCGCGATGAAGCGCAGGTAGATCATGCCCCAGACCACGAGGATCACTGCCAGCGGCGTGACCTCGAAGATCCCGAAAGGGTCGAGCCCGTTGGCACGGGCCACACCATCGACCAGCAGGTTGGTGGAGGTGCCGATGAGGGTGAGCGTGCCCCCGAGGATTGCCGCATAACTCAGCGGAATCAACAGCTTGGAGGCAGAGATGTTCATCGTTCGGGCCAACTGCACGAAGACCGGGATCATCACCACCACCACCGGCGTGTTCGACACGAAGGCCGAGGCGATGACCACGAAGGCCACCATCGCCCCGACCGCCAGCGCCGGGCGGGTGGCGGCGTTGCGGTCGGCCACCTGGGTGAACCAGTCGAGCGCCCCGGTCCGCACCAGCGCCCCCATCACGAGGAACATCGCCGCGATGGTCCATGGCGCGGGGTTGGCCAGAACGGCGCGGGCATCGGTGTAGGGCAGCACGCCGGAGAACATCAGCACCGAAACGCCGAGGATGGCGACCACTTCGGGCGGGTAGGCCTCGCGGATGAACAGGACAAACATCGCGCCCACGACGGCCAGCGCGAAAATGGCATCCCAGGGCGGGGCAAAAAGTGTCAGGTCCATGTGGGTGCCGTGTTGCCCATGTCGAAGTGCGATACTAGCGGGCAGGTCGGGCGAGGCAAGCGGCGAGTGATGGTTGACCTCGGGGCGGGGGCGGGCAAGGCTTGCTGCACTGGCCTAAACCCCCGTGAGAAAGTTCTGCCGATGCAGCGCCTTGCCCCATTTGCCGCCCTTGCCCTGCTCGCCGGCCCGGCCGGGGCCGATTGCATCACCCGCGCCGAGAGCTTCCTGATGTGCACGGTGAAGGGCGGGGCAAAGGAGCTGCGCGGCTGCTGGGGGCCGGGGGATGCGGGCTACCAGTTCGGCCCCGAGGGCGGTGCGCCCGAGCTGGTGATCTCGGTGCCGCTCGCGCAGCTCGATTTCATCCCCTGGGCCGGGGTCGGCAGCTCGATCTGGGAAGAGGTGAACTTCGCCAACGCCGACTTACAATACAGCATCTGGCACCGGGTGGACCGCGCCCCCGAGGGCGATCCGCCCTCTGCCGGCGTCACCGTCACCCGCGGCGACGAAACCCTGGCCGAGCTCACCTGCGACCCGGGCACGATCTCGGCCAACTTCGAGGGGCTGTATCAGGCCAAGGCGGCCATCGGGCAATGCTGGCGCGACTTTTTATGGCAGACCTGCAAATCACCGTGATCCCCCTGTGCGTCGCCCCGCTGGCAAGGTATCCTGTGGCGAAGCATCGAAAGGACAGCCCATGCGCCGCGCCGCACTCACCGCCTCCCTCATCGCACCGCTCCTTGCCGGCCCCGCGCTTGCGGCGGGCTGGCTCGCGCCCAACGGCTTTCTCGTCGAGGGCGGCCCGCAGGCCATCGTGGTGCAGCCCATCGGCGCGGCGGGCAGCGCGGCCCTGTTCTGCGCGGCGGCAAGCTACGCCGCCGAGCGCCTCGGCGCCTCGGGCTCCGACTCCGTCGTCATCTCCTCTCCGCGCAGCGGCAGGGTCGGTGGCCCGGGGGGCGAAACAGTGGGCTTTCGCCTCGATCCAAATGCCGAACCCGACCACGGGCTTTTCCTGAAGGCATCGCGTCAGGGCGAGGCGGTTTCTGTCGCCCATGCCCGCACGCTCTGCCGCGACATTCCCGACGAGTAGCGCCTGCGCGTTTTCATTTGCAGGGAACTCTCGCCGGACGGGCGGCGTTTAGCCTGCAACATGAAACAGATAGCTCCCCTCCTGCTGCTCCTGAGCAGCGCGCTCGCAAGCCCCCTCGCGGCCAGCCCCTTCATCGACTATCCCGATGATCCCGGCATGCCGACGGACGAGGTGGTTGAAATTCACGTCGCGCCCAAGGATCTGGCGCGTTGCCAGGCGACGCTCGCCATGGTCACCGGCGCCCCCGTCACGGTTGGCGATGTCGCGATCGGCGAGGCCGAGCCGCGCCAGGTGGCCTACGACGCCCCTGATGCGCCGCCGCTTCCGGTCGCCGTCTGCGTGGCCGACCCGCGCCCGCGCCCCGGCTCCTGAGCCGCGCCGCACGTCCCGAAACTCAGGCCGCAATCCCCGCAACAAGGCTCGCCTGAAGGCCGCGCTCGGCATTGGCCAGCGCGGCCACTGCGCCTTTTCCCGCGCCTTGGGCGATCCGGTCGTTCTCGTTGCGCCGATCCCGCGCGCCGCGCCCGCCATAGGCGCCGACCTTCTCGTACACCTGGTCCGAAACCGCCTCGGGAAAGAACAGTTGCGAGGTCAGCACCTCGCGGCTGTTCAGCCACACCTTGTAATGCACATGCACCGCCCGACCGCGATACCAGCCCGGGTAGATCGTGGAAAACCGCGCCACACCGCCCGCGCCGGTGATCTGGGTGCCCCGCAGAAAGGTCTCGCCATTGGTGTTTTCGCGCGCGTAGCCCGAGTAGCGCCCGACTGCGTCGCAATGCCAGATATCCACCCGCGCGCCCTCGATCGGGCGGCAGTCGGCGTTCACCACCTGCAGGGCCAGCGCCAGCGGCAGGCCGGGGAGGCCCTCCGTCACATCGGCGCGGATCAGGCCGGGGTCGATGTAATAGGGCCCCTCGGTGGTTTCGCGCTGGATCAGGCAGACGTTCCCTGTAATCAGCCCGCCCTCCTGTGCCAGCGCGCTTCGGGCCGCCAGTGCCGAAAGCGGCAGGGCGGCGAGGGTGGTGAGCAGGCGGCGGCGGCTGAGGGCGGTCATGGTGTCTCCTTCTGGCTTGGTCCTGTATATAACGCGGCGCGCCCCGATTTCCGCCGCCCGCTTGCGCCGCGCCGCCGTGCCGCGCATCTTCCCGCCCATGCAGACCACCTTCACCATCGCCACCACCGGCCCCGGCCTCACCATGTTCACCGCCGATGTGGCCCGCTGGCTCGCCGCGAGCGGCGCGGGCGACGGGCTGCTGACGCTGCTGGTGCGCCACACCTCCTGCTCGCTGCTGATCCAGGAAAACGCCGACCCCGACGTGCGGGTGGATCTGGCGGAATTCTTCCACCGCCTCGTGCCGCCCACCACCGACCCCTCGATGCGCTACCTCACCCACACCTACGAAGGCCCCGATGACATGCCCGCCCACATCAAGGCGGCGCTGCTGCCGGTGTCGCTGCAAATTCCGGTGGCCGGCGGGCGGATGCGACTGGGCACGTGGCAGGGGCTCTACCTCTTCGAGCACCGCAGCGCGCCACACCGCCGCGAGGTGGCGGCACATTTCATTCATGATTAACGCGGCCGCGATGCTGCACCGCGGCGCATACCGGGTGTGTACGGGATGTGCACGGGTTGTGACTCAGTTAACACGGTTCCATGCTGCGTTCGCTCGGCAGCATGTGGGGGCAGCAGTTTAATGCTACCCAAACCCTAGGGGCTCCCCTATAGTGCCTGTGGACAAATGGGGAGCATAACCCCAGAGGCAGAGAAGAAGGGGACAGGAATGCGCTGCCCGTTTTGTGGAAATGTAGATACGCAGGTCAAGGACAGCCGGCCGGCGGAAGACCATGTCGCCATCCGGCGGCGTCGGTTCTGCCCCGCTTGCGGTGGTCGCTTCACCACCTATGAAAGGGTGCAACTGCGTGATCTTGTTGTCATAAAGTCCAGCGGACGCCGCGAAGACTTTGACCGTGACAAGCTCGAGCGTTCGATCCGGATCGCCTTGCAGAAACGCCCGATCGACCCCGAGCGCGTGGATCAGATGATCTCCGGTATAGTGCGCCGGCTCGAAAGCATGGGCGAGACCGATATCGACAGCAAGGTCATCGGCGAGATCGTCATGGAAAGCCTGGCCCGGATCGACACTGTCGCCTACGTGCGGTTTGCCAGTGTTTACAAGAACTTCCAGGCCGCAGATGATTTCGATCGCTTCGTCTCCGAACTGCGCCCGCCGGTCATGCCCGGTGACGCCGAGGAGTGACCCGCGAGGCTGATGTCAAGTGGATGTCACGCGCCCTGAGCCTCGGGGCGCGTGGGCTCGGCCAGGTTTGGCCCAATCCGGCAGTCGGCTGTATCCTCGTGAAGGATCAAAGGGTTGTGGGCCGCGGCTGGACGCAACCCGGCGGCCGCCCTCACGCCGAAGCCATGGCGCTCGCGCAGGCCGGCGAGGCCGCCCGCGGTGCCACCGCCTACGTCACGCTTGAGCCCTGCGCCCATCACGGCAAGACCCCACCCTGCGCCGAAGCCCTCGTGGCCGCCGGTGTCGCCCGGGTGGTGACGGCCCTGCAAGACCCGGATCCCCGCACCGCCGGCGAAGGCCACGCAAGGCTGCGCGCGGCCGGAATTTCCTGCGATACCAACATTCTGGCAGAGGCCGCCCAGCGTGCCCACGCGGGCTTTCTGAGCCGCGTCCAGCGCGGCAGGCCCCTGCTCACCCTCAAGCTCGCCAGCTCCTTCGATGGCCGCATCGCCACCGCATCGGGCGAAAGCAAGTGGATCACCGGCCCCGCCGCGCGCCATGCGGTGCAGGGGCTGCGCGCCAGCCATGACGCGGTGCTCGTCGGCGCCGGCACGGCGCGCGCTGATGATCCGGCGTTAACTCTTCGCGGCTATGGTGGCCGTCAAAGCCCGGTGCGGGTCGTGGTGTCACGCCGGCTGGAGCTGCCGCTGGAGAGCCAGCTCGCCCGGACCGCGCGCGATGTGCCGCTCTGGCTCTGTCATGGCCCCGACGCGCCCGAAGAACGCCGGAGCGCGTGGCTCAAGGCCGGTGCGGCGCTGCTGGAGGTGCCGCTGGGTGTCGATCGTCACCCCGATCCGGCCGCAATGCTGCAGCTGCTCGGTACGCGGGGCCTGACGCGGGTGCTCTGCGAGGGCGGCGGCATGCTCGCCGCCTCGCTCATCGGCGCCGGTCTTGCCGACCGGCTCGTCGGCTTTGTCGCCGGCGTCGTGCTGGGGGCCGAGGGTCAGCCCGCCATCGGCCCGCTCGGCCTGTCCGCGCTTTCCGAGGCACCGCGTTATGTGCTTGAAGAAACGTTGAAAATCGGGCCGGAACTGATGGCAACTTGGGGCGCGAGGCCGCCTGTCTAACGCCAGAGATGCGCGTATCCGGCAAAGATCCCCTGCGCCTTGGCCAGCAACCGATTGCCCAACCCCGGGCTTGGCAGGTTGCCGGTTTCCAGCCTGTCCAGCACCACTTCCACGGGGCAGGCCGTGCCCGTCAACGGGTCAAAATATCGTGGATAATCAATAAGAACCGCTTGAACCAGCGCCTCCAGCGTCGGCCGGGCCTCGCGCCGCTCGGGCAGGGCGCCCCGGTCGTCCGTCAGCCCCCAGCCGGCATAGAACGGCGCGCCCAACGTGGTCACGGGCACCTCCCGGATCAGCGCCTCGAACCCGAGGCCTGAGGTCATGGTCCACACCGCATCCACCCGCGCAATCAGCGCCGCAGGGTCGGTCCCGCCCAGCACCATATCGGCAAACTCGCCCGGGGTCTCGACCGCTCCCACCCGCAGGCCCGCCTCCACATCGGGATGCGGTTTGTACAGGATTACCGCCTCCGGATTCGCTTCACGAACAGCCTGTAGAAGGCTGCGATTGCTCGAAATTTCTCCGGTGCCCAGCCTGATCGACGCATCATCCTCAACCTGTCCCGGCACCAGAATGCGCCGCCCCGAGGGCAGGTCGGGCAGATCGGCGCTGCCGAGGTTGTACTTGCTCACCCCCTTGGCCTTGAGCCGGGAAATGAGCGCCGCCGCACGCGGATGCTCCGACTTCTGCGCCGCCTGCGCAATCAGGCGTTCCAGCCGCGACGGTGCGCCCGGATCGTAGTAGATCCCCAGATCGTCCCGCACGAGGCTCAAGGGCGGCACCAGTTCGGCCCCCAACCCCTTGGAGCGCAGAAACCCGTCTTCGATCCGCAGCAAGGGCACATGGGCGCGGGCCGTTTCGGCCTCCAGCGCCTCGTCCACCTTGCCGGCCCATGCCAGGACGGGGGCGGAGAGCGCCTTGGCACGTTCGCTCGCCTGCGCCGGATTGTCGTTGAACGTCAGGGGTTTCTCGCTGCCGAAGAAGCGTTGCAGCGGTCGGCGCTTCCAAAGCCGCATCCCGTAGGCGACCCCGCCCATCCGGTCTTCACGCCAGACACGGGCGCGGGCCGAAAGCCCGTCCATCACTTCCTCCAGCGTGGCCAGCCGGTCGCGCCACGGGTCATACCATGTGGGATAGAGGATCATCGCAGCGGCAAAGAGCTGCGCGCGCGTCAGGCGGCGCTCGCGGCGAGGGCAGGGGGCTTCATCCTCGGTCAGCCCCCAGCCGCCGTAGAACGGCTGACCGAACACCCGCGGCCTGTGCCCCGCGATGACGGCCTCGAAACCCATGCCGGAACTCACGGTGTAAACCGCAATGGCCCCCTCCAGCAGCGCCCAGGGTGACACCGCCTCCGTGAAGAGCCTGGTGCGTTCATCCTCATGCTCCGGCCCGAAGTGGCCTTCCCGCGCACCCTGCATGGTTTCGGGGTGGGTCTTGATGAGGATGCGCGCGCCGGGATGTTCGATTTGTGCAAAGGCCAGCATCTCGCGAAACGTCGCTTCGGAGGCGTTTCCGTAGCGGATGGAGGCATCTCCCCGGGTCTGGTCTATGACCAGCACATAGCCCGGCTCGGGCACTTCGATATCCGGATCGAAGGCGTTGTATTTGCTCAGGTGTTCCCGCTGCAGCCGCACCATCGCCGCCCGCGCGCGGGACATCATCGCGCCGTCGTCGAGCGGGTGGGTAGCGAGCAGGGTTTCGAGGTCGGAAGGGATGCGGCTATCAAAATGCACGCCATGTCGATCAATCAATAGCCCGACAGGTGGCTCGCCCCCTGCACGGCCAGGGTGGATGGAGCGCAAGAGCGTGTCTTCCACCCGCACCAGCGCCGCCCCGGTCCTGGCCGACATGGCCTCGCCCCGGGTCGCGTAGGGCGAATGGCCCCACACGCCGATGCAGTCCTCCGCGCCGGCCACGCCAAGCCGCACGTCCCAGCCTGCCAGTTCGAGGATGCGGCGCACCCGTTTCTGAAAGACGAACCCGCCGGAATAAACGAAAAGCCGCCGGGGCGCTGAGGCTCCGGCGGCTTGTTTTTCATCTGGCGCGGGGGCCACGGTGGCCCCGTCAGTTGCCGGCGGCGGAGGCCAGCGTGTTGGCCGTACCCGCGGCGCCGGTGAGGGCCGAGAGGGTCTTTTGCCATTGCACGTAGGGCGCCTCTGTCACGTAGACGGTGTCGCCATCGCGGATCACGAAGTCCCGCGCCTCGAACATCCCGTTGGGCTCGGTGAGATCGAGCACATAGGCCATGCGCTGGGTGCCGGTGATGTCGGTCCGGCCCAGAACCTGCTTGGCGATTTCCTCAGGCTCGTTGCGGAACACGAACACGCCGGTCGGGTCTGCGAGGTTGGAGCTGAGGCCGCCGACCTGGGCAATCGCCTCGATGGCCGAAAGCGTCTGGGTGGTGAAGGGAACCCGGTTCTGGGTGCCGGTCGCTCCCAGCGCGGTGAAGGCGCGGGTGTCTTCCTCCACAAGGATCCGGTCGCCGTCACGCAGGGCGATGTCGAACTTGGGATTGGAGAAGAGATCGTCCCACCAGATCGTGCATTTGTGCTTGCCGCGGATCACCGTGATCTGGGCCACTTCCTGCTCGATGGCGATGCCCCCGGCAGCGGCCAGCATGGCCGAAAGCGTGCGCGTCGGGCGCTCGATCGGGTAGACGCCCTGAGCGGCAACACCACCAACGACCGAAACCGTCGCACCGTCACCGGCGAGGCGGCGCACCAGCACTTGCGGGTCGGGGGTTTGGGTATCGAGCTTCTCGGTGATCAGCTGGCGGATGCGTTCGGGCGTGTTGCCCGCCGCCTTGATCCGGCCCGCGTAGGGCACGAAGATGAAGCCGGCGCTATCGACCTGTACCTCTTCCAGCACCGTGGCGCTCTGGCCCTGGCTGGCGAGGAGGCCGTCATCGACGTTCTCCCAGATCGTCAGCCCCAGCGTGTCGCCCGGGCGGATCGTGTCGGAGCCGATGCGGCCCGCGTTGAGGAAGGCCTTGGAAAAGCCCAGCACCGGGGTCACGGAGGTTGCGGCGGTCACCCGGCTGTTGACGGCCACGATGAAGGCATCGCCGTCTTTCAGGACGGATCCTGCATAGATTTCGCGCTTGTTGGGGCCACTGCGGGGGAGCCCGCAAGAGGATATCAGGGCGACCATGGCCAATGCGGCCGCGACTCGCGTCAGCGGAGAGGTTTTCAGCTTCACTGCTCGGGCTCCTTTACGGAATTTTGCCTCAAGTTTTGACGCCAACCTACGGAGGGGGCGTGCAAAAAGGAAGCGCGCTGGCGGCGGGGCTTTGCCGATGTGGGCAAGTGTGTTGCCCTTGTGCCGCGTTTTTACAGGCCGTGGGGCAACCGGGATTCTTCAAGGAATCCCGGTTGGTTGGCAGATGTAGTGGAAGTGCGCCCCGAGGGCCCCAAGGGCTGCGTCAGGTGACGAGTCTCAGCTGCAGGCGCGGCCCGGCCTTGCCCTGGGCGAGTGCATCATAGGGGTCTTCGGGGGCCAGCATCATGTCGACCACCTGCCGCAGGAGTTGCCTGCGCCCACGGGCCGAGTAGAAGCCGCCGGCGATCTGCGAGGTCTCCAGAAGAAAGCTGCGATAGTCGCGGTAGGCCTTGCTATCGGGGCGTGTGGGGGTGGCGAAGAACTCGGCGAGGGGCTGGGTCGAGACGAACTCTGGCTTGGCATAGACCGCATCGCCGAAGACCTTCAGCGGCAGCCCGCGCCACAGCACCTGCTGGGCGGCCGTGGAGTTGACCGTCACCGCGCTGCGGGCATGGTTGAGCAGTTGCGCCAGCTTGCCGCCACGCACGTAGTGCACCCGGTCCGCCACGCCATGCTCGCGCGCCAGGCGACGTATCTCGCGGCGCATGGGCACCCGACCGTCTTCCAGCGGGTGCGCCTTGAAAACAAGGTGGTGGTGGCGCGGCGCCCCTTCGGCAAAGCCCTCCATGGTGAGGGCCAGAAACTCGGTCATCGTGGTGAAGGGCGAGTGCTTCTGGAAGCTGGCGTCATGCTCCAGTTGCAGGATCGCGAGGTGATAGGGAAAGCCACCATGCTTGATGCGGAAGGTCGCCTGCACCCGGTCGGCCCAGAACACCGGCATGAGGAGCAAGCGCTTGAGGTAAAGCCCGAACTCCTGCGCCACCGTCAGCGACCGGTGCGGGCGGAAGTTGCGGTAGGGCCGGTTCCAGAGCAGGACGAAGTAGTGGTAGAGGAAGCCGTAGAAGATGTGGTGGCGCATGTCGCCCCACTTGGCCGGCGCATCGGGCAGGTCGATGTCTGACATCGCCAGCGCGGCCCGCATGTCCTCGATGGAAAACTCCACCAGCCGCGAATGCCCGTTGGAGCCGCCGCGCTCGTAGCTCACCCAATAGGGCCGCAGATAGCCCTCTTCGAACACATGCACCGTGATCCCGCGTTCCTTGGCGATGCGTACCGCTTCGGCATGGATGCTCCGGGTGTCGCCATAAAGCGCAATGTCGGTAATCGCCTTCTCGGCGCAGAGCTCGGCAAAGCGGGCCGGCCATTCCTCGGGCGTGCCGCGATAGGGGATGAAACTGCGGGTATGAAACCAGAAGGCCTCGTCGCCCTTGTTGAACCCGACGCGCCAAACCTCGCATCCCGCAGCTCGCAGCATCTTGCCGAGCCGATGAAAGAACGGCCCGTGCGGCCCCTGCAGGAACAGGAAGCGTCGGTTATCGGCGGCTAGGGCGCTCATCTTCGGCGCGGTCTCCTCAGGTCTTGCTTGTGGCCTAACCCATTCCTGCGGCAGAATTAAGGCTCCATGAACAGGGGCGCGGCTCCTGAGGCAATAACGGCAAGGGATTGAGGCATGTTTACCGGCATCGTCACCGACATCGGGCGGGTGGAGAAAGTGGAGATGCGCGGCGACATGCGGGCGCGCATCGGCACCGCCTATGACACCGGCGGCATAGATATTGGTGCGAGCATCGCCTGCGATGGCGTCTGCCTTACGGTGGTGGCGCTGGGCGAGAGCTGGTTCGAGGTCGATGTGTCGGCCGAGACGGTCTCGAAAACCTCCATCCCCGCCAATGGCTGGCCCGTGGGCAAGCGGCTCAACCTCGAGCGCGCGCTGAAGGTGGGCGACGAGCTGGGCGGGCATATCGTTTCGGGCCATGTGGACGGTGTGGCCGAGGTGGTGGGGATGAAGGATGAGGGCGACAGCCTGCGCCTGACTTTCAGGGCCCCAGAGGCGTTGGCCCGCTTCATCGCGCCCAAGGGCTCGGTTGCGCTCAATGGCACCTCGCTGACGGTCAACGAGGTGGAAGGGGCGGAGTTTGGCATCAACCTCATCCCGCACACCCGCGAAGTGACCACATGGGGCGAGGTGGCCAAGGGCGATGCGGTGAACCTCGAGGTCGACACCATGGCCCGCTACGTGGCGCGGCTTCAGGAGGCCGGGTGATGGCGGGCGTGCCGGTGCACGGCCCGGGTCACAACGGGGGCCCCACGCTGGAGCCCGGCGGCGCATGGCGCAGATACGCATGGAAGCAGGCCCGGGCCGAGCTGCTGCCGAGCCTGCCGCTTCCGGTGATCCAGCGCCGGCTGAAGCGGGCAGGCGAACTGGGCCTCGATTTCAAGACCTATGCCCGGGTGCGCCATTCGGCCGGGCGCGATATCGTGGCGATCCTGTTTTCGAACAACGCCCTGCGGCTGGTGCGTGAAGGGCAGGGCCTGCCCGAGGCGCGCGCCGCCAAGCTGCGCGGGTTGTCGGGCTGCGGCACCGGGCTGCTGGCCCATGCCCCGCAAGACCCAGTGAAGCTGGCCGCGCGCATCGAGGCGGCGCATGACATTCGCCTTGCTCCAGCCACGCAAGCTCCACGCCTCAGCGACACATGGGGCCAGACCCGCGCCCGGATCCGTGACCTGCTGAATGCCGCAGGATACCTGCCCGGCGCCGTCGTGCTTGTGGGCGATACCGCGCTGGAGGCCGATTGGGCACCTACCGCCGCGCTCGCGGGCCATGTCGCTGCCGAGCAATACTTCGGCCCCTGACCCCCCGCGACCTCGCGTCTCGCCCCGGCCTTCCGCCCTTTCCAACCCGGACCATCCAAGCTAGATGAAGCCGCAAACCAGAGCGGGTGGCCCCGATGAACGATCTTTCGACCAACTACCATGATGCGATCTCTTCCGTGGATGAGATCATCGAGGATGCGCGCAACGGGCGCATGTTTATCCTCGTCGACCATGAGGACCGCGAGAACGAGGGCGATCTGGTGATCCCCGCGCAGATGGCCACGCCCGATGCGATCAACTTCATGGCGACGCACGGGCGCGGGCTGATCTGCCTGTGCCTGACCGGCGAGCGGATCGACGCGCTGGGGCTGCCGCTGATGTCGACCCAGAACTCTTCGCGCCATGAAACCGCCTTTACCGTCAGCATCGAGGCCCGCGAGGGTGTGACCACCGGCATTTCTGCTGGCGATCGCGCCCGCACCGTGGCCGTGGCGATCGACGCCGGCAAATCGGCTCAGGACATCGCGACGCCGGGGCATGTCTTTCCGCTGCGCGCCCGCGAGGGCGGGGTGCTGGTGCGGGCCGGGCATACCGAGGCCGCTGTGGATGTGAGCCGCCTTGCCGGGCTGAACCCCTCGGGCGTGATCTGCGAGATCATGAACGAAGACGGCACCATGTCGCGCCTGCCCGATCTGGTGGCCTTTGCACAGCGCCACAACATCAAGATCGGCACGATTTCCGACCTCATCGCCTACCGCCGCCGCCACGACAACCTCGTGTCGGTGAAGAAGGAAGAAACCGTGACCTCCGCTTTTGGCGGCGAGTGGCAGATGAAAATCTACTCCGATCAGGTGCAGGGCGCCGAGCATATCGTGCTGGTGAAGGGCGATATTTCGGGCGATGCCCCGGTGCTGACCCGGATGCACGCGCTCGACCCGATGCTCGACGTGGTCGGCGTGGCCGGGGCGGGCCGGGCCCATGAGTTTGGCGCGGCGATGGAAGCCGTGGCCGCCGAGGGCCGGGGCGTGGTGGTGCTGCTGCGCGATCTGACCATGAAGATTGCCGCCGCCGAAGAAGCCTCGCCGCAGACGCTCCGTCAGTACGGCCTTGGTGCGCAGATCCTGTCGTCGCTCGGGCTGCACAAGCTGGAGCTGCTCACCAATTCGCCCACCCCCAAGATCGTCGGCCTCGACGCCTACGGCCTCGAGATCGTCGGCACCCGCCGGATCGAGGAGGCGGGCTGATGGCCGGGAGCGAGAACCACTACATCCTGCCGCGCCCGGAGTTCGACGTGGCGCCCAAGGTGCTGATCGTCGTTGCGCCCTATTACAAGGACATCGCCGATGCGATGCTGGCCGGGGCGCAGGCCGAGCTTGAGGCTGCCGGGGCCTTTCACGAGACCGTTGAAGTGCCCGGCGCACTCGAGGTGCCCACCGCCATCCGCATCGCCCATCGTCAGAGCAACTTCGATGGCTTCGTGGCGCTGGGCTGCGTCATCCGGGGCGAAACCACCCATTACGAGACCGTCTGCAACGACAGCTCCCGCGCCCTGACCCTGCTGGGGCTGGAAGGGGCCTGCATCGGCAATGGCATCCTGACGGTGGAAAACCGCAAACAGGCCGAGGTCCGTGCCGAAGTGGACGGGCAGAACAAGGGCGGCGGCGCGGCCGCGGCGGCCCTGCATCTGATCGCGCTGACCCGGCGTTTCGGCAAGCCCGCACGCGGGGTCGGCTTCCGCTCCCCGATAGAGAACGAAATCCTGATGGCCGGCAACGGCAAAGGGCCCAAGACCGCATGAGCGACAAACGCACCAAGAAATCCGCCGCACGTCTCTACGCCGTGCAGGCGCTGTTCCAGATGGAAGCCTCAGGCCAGACGGCAGAGGCGGTTGAAACCGAATTCGAAGATCATCGCTTCGGCACCGAGTATTTCGAGGGCGAGGAAATGGCCGAGGGAGATTCGTCGCTGTTTCGCAAGCTCGTCGGCGATGCGGTGAACCACCAGGCGAAGATCGACCAGATGACCGACCGGGCGCTGGTGGCCAAATGGCCGATCAACCGGATTGACCCCACGCTGCGGGCGCTCTTCCGCGCGGCCGGGGCCGAGCTGGTGGAGGCCAAGACGCCGCCCAAAGTCGTGATCGTCGAGTTTGTCGACATCGCCAAGGCGTTCTTCCCGGAAGGGCGCGAGCCGAAGTTCGTGAACGCCGTGCTCGATCACATGGCGCGTGAGGCCCGGCCAGAGGCGTTCTGAGCGGGCTACGCGCTGCTGCGGCAAACAAATCCAACGGGGTTAACTGGTTGTTAGGCGACGGCGCCTTATCTCTTGTGAGACGCATGCCGCGCCGGAGGCCTTTCAATGCCCAAGCTCGTATCGCTCTATCTCCGCAATGTCCTGATCGGATTTGCCCTCGCCGCGCTCTTCGTGGCCGGGCTCTTGTGGTTTGACGTCGCCAACCTTTGGCACCTCATGACCCACAGCCCCGACGGGGCGCTGGCCGTGTTCATGCTCTTCATGTTCAACGGTATCGTGTTTTCGGGGGTGCAGTTCGGCATTGCCGTCATGTCGATGGCAGTGCCGAAGGACCCGGGCATTGGGGGCATGACCGCGCTGATGCAGCCGCTTCTCGTGTCGAGAGAGCCAGACCCCGCCCACCATCAGCGCAAACGCGGGTTCGGCGACTTCTGAGGCCTACTCGCCGACGATCTCTGTCGCCACGGCAAACTCGGTCAGCTCTTCGGGCACCAGGATGTAGATTTCATCCGGCGGGGTCGACAGGGCATGTGCCATAAGGCCCAGCCCGATGCCCATTTCGCCCAGGTAGCGGATCACCTCGGCCTGACTGTGCTGAATATCTTCGACGGCCAGAAAGGCGGGCAGCACGGTGCTTTGGCCGTAGTAGCTTTGATGCACCCCAACCTTGGCCTCCGCACTCACCCGCCGCTCGGTGCCCGCCATCAGCATGTAGGGGCAGGCCGACAGGCAGAAGGCGCCGGGGTCCATCTCGGTGTTGATTGCCTTTTCCCGGATCAGCCGACCGATCTGAAGCGCGTCGCCCACCGAACCGCCGGGCGAGTGGAGCCAGAGCGTTTCGGGAACTTCTGGCTGGCGCTCGAGCCACTCTGCAAAGCGGTCGCCATCGCCATCGGAAATGGCGCCGACGATGCGGGTGCCGCCCTCAGGCCGATCTTCGAAATAGAGGCGCTTGGGCATGTTCGCCGCGCCTTCCATCGGGATGCCGGGCATCGGCGGACGACGCACCTCGTCGGGGTCGAACCGGCGTGTCTGATCGCCCGGCGCAACCGGGTTGGTGACCGCCGGCGCAGAGGTGGGCCAGCGGATCTCGGGGGCGACGAGCGAAAAATCCTGCGCCAGCAGGACGGCGGCGATGCCGATCTGGAGCCCGAAAATGGCCTTAAGCCCGGTTTTTGCAGTCAGTGCCATGGCTCCCACCTCAGACCGAACGCGGCCCGGCGCCTTCGACCGGGCTCGGTTTTTCCAGCGGCTCCACGTTCTCGGGGCGGTCCTCATCGGGCATCTCGGCAGGGGGGGCTGCCTGTTTCGCCTCACGCGGGTCCATCGCATCTTCAACGTCGCGGGCCGCGGCCAGTGCGGCGCGCAGCTCGGCCATGGTCATGCGGTCCTCGATCGCCACCGGCTCCCGCCCGGACCGGATGGCGGCCTGCACCACCATCAGGATCAGCACCAGAACCGCGGGCAGCAGGTCGATCGCAATCGCCCCGGCCCAGCTCGGCACGAAGTTCTCGGCATAGAGGATCACCGCATCGGCGGCGGAAATCGGGGTGTAGGCCGTTTCGGCGGGCGGGGTCATCGACATCACCCCTTCGGCCGCCACGCGCAGGGTGTCGGCGCGCTGGCCCAGCACCCCGAGCACGGACTCGAGGGTCGAGGCCTGGCCGATCCTGTCTTCTTCCGTCCGGCCATCAAGTTGGGGCAGAACCACGGACTGGCTCAGATCCTGCGCCGCCCGCACCACCAGCGGGGCCACCGAAAGCTGGCGCAACTCGGTGATGATCCCGGCCAGCCGCACCGCCTCTTCCGAGAACTCCACCGAGCGGGACTCGACAGGCCCGGTCTCGACCGTGAGCGCCCGCATCCGCGAGAGGATCACGTTGCCTTGGGCAAACCGTTCTTCAACCAGCGGCGTCTGGCTGGCGATCTGGGCCTCCAGCGCGGCCAGTTCGTCGGCCTTCTGGTTCAGGACCCGAAACACCGCGCCGCGCCCGGCAAGGCCCGACAGATTGCCCGTGGCCTCCTGCTCGGACAGATCGGTGAAGCTCTGGCGCACCCGGGCCACGTCGCGCTCCAGCCCCTGACCGGCAGTGGCGATCTGGTAGCTGCGCTCCAGCGCCCCCTGATAGTCCTGCACTGTCTTGGCAAGGTGCTGCTCCACCGCCGCCGCGCCTGCCAGCGCCGCCGCGTTCAGCCAAGACGACATCGCGACGATCGCCAGGGAGCCGAGCGCCATGGAAAGCAGCAGCCCGATCCGCGCCGAGGCGGTGCGGACGGCGGGCAGGA
The DNA here is from genome assembly GCF_024105635.1 of Oceanicola sp. 502str15. Taxonomy (NCBI): domain Bacteria; kingdom Pseudomonadati; phylum Pseudomonadota; class Alphaproteobacteria; order Rhodobacterales; family Roseobacteraceae; genus Oceanicola; species Oceanicola sp. 502str15. The sequence continues at coordinate 1,808,650 of NZ_WYDQ01000001.1, read as the reverse complement.
GCCGCATCAGGAATGACCAGAACACGAAGATCCCGACCGAAACCGCGATGGAATAGGCCACGGCGGCGAAGAAGGTCATCGCGCCGTTGTTGTCGAGCAGGGAGGAGACGCCGAGGTATGTGTAAATGCCCGAAGCGGTGGCCAGCACGCCGAGCGCGGTGGGAGTGAAGCTGTCGAGCACCCCGAGATGGCCTTCAAGCTCCTTCGCATGTTCGAGGCCGCGCGCCTCGCTCTGGCTCATCTTCCGGCTCATTGCACCCTCCACCTCAGACCCGCTGAGTATAGGGATGCGCCGCCCGCTGGAAAGCGGGGGGCCTTCACTTGGGCGTTATGACCTCGAGCAGAGAGGCGGGTGGCGGGGACCGCAGCGACCGGCAAGGCGATCGAATTCCCGGGGACCTGTATATACAGGTGGGCGTCGGGTAACCGGACCAGGGCCCGGACAGAGCCAACTCCCATGGAATTGCTTAAGGCCACTGGAATTGTGCCTCGACACGAGAAGAGCAGATCCGCCAGTGCCGGAGATAGGCTTGTGACAGGGCGCTGACAAGGGGGCGTGTCAAATGAGGCGGGCGCCCGCTCTCAGCGGAAGGCGCGGCGCACCTTGCTCTTGACCGACGAGCGCTTGATCCCGCGAGACAGTGAAGGCCGCCCCTGCCGGATGATCGCGCCATTTGGCGTGGTGGTGCCGATGGAAAGCCCACGCGAGGGACCGCCGCCGTAAACCACGTAGTCCTTCTGGAACGGGAAGTAGCGGTGCCCCTTCCACTGCGAGCCGCGGAAGCGCTCCTCGGGGTGGCGCTTGCGATCCGAGGGGTGGAGCGTCCAGACCTTGGGGCGGCCCGACGCGGTCTGCTCGACCTCCGCCGGTGCTTCCTCGGCAAAGACCCATCGCCAGAACTTGTCGGCAAGACCCTCATCGGCAGCGCGCGCCGGAATCGCGATAGCGGCGGCGAGGGCGATGAACATGGTTATGATCGAAATGCGACCCATGTGACAAAACTAGGGCAGGGGCAGGGGGGTGTCATCCCGCCTTCGGCGCGCGCGTTTCCCGCACATGAACAATGCCCGTCCATCCACCGTCATCATCGCCGGAACGGGTGGCATTTGCGGCAAGACCTAGGCAAATTTTTGTTTTAATTTCCGCGGCTCACCCGCGGGGTTGATAGGTGTTTTCGTTTTGTTCATGTTTCAGGCATGGATGCCCCGCAAGAATCACCCACTCCACAGTTGCAGCCCGGCCAGTTGCTCGCCCGAGGCGTGTGCCGGCACATGCGGTCATTCGGATTCGTCACGGTAGAAGAGCTGGTGCCCACCCCGGGGCTGCGGGTGGATGTGATGGCGCTGGGGCCGAAGGGCGAGATCTGGGTGATTGAGTGCAAGTCGAGCCGAGCAGACTACATGGCCGATCACAAGTGGCAGGGCTACCTGGAATGGTGCGACCGGTTTTTCTGGGCTGTCGACGAGGCTTTCCCGACAGAGCTGCTCCCGGCCGAAACCGGCCTGATCATTGCCGACCCCTATGATGCAGAGGTCATCCGCATGGGGCCCGAAAGCAAGCTGGCGGCGGCGCGGCGCAAGGCGATGGTGGGAAAATTCGCCCGCCATGCCGCGTTGCGCCTGCAGGCGCTGCGCGATCCACGCCCGTCGGGCCTGCTTTAGCGCTTCTTGCGCCCGCCTGCGATGGTGGCTGCCGCCCGCTGGGCCGCGCTCTTCAGCTCTTCTGCGATTTCGAGCGCCTCTTCGGGGTCGAAGTCCATCGGCAGGTCCACGCCATCGCCTTGGATATAGAGCCGCACCATGCCCTGATCGGTCGGGCCGATCTGAAGGTTTGCGGCGGTTTCGCTTTCGCTGTTGATGCCCATGGTCGGCCTCCGGATGCAGGGGTCTGCGGTGGGCCGTGAGCTAGCCCGCCAGCCCTTCTGTGGCAAGGGTGGATAATGCTTGACGGGGGCAAGTGAGTGACGGAGCCTTGGCACAGGAGGCCCCGCATGGACGATATCGAGGCGCTGCGCGACTTTTCACGATTCTACACCCAGCGGCTCGGGTTGCTGGGGCAGAGCTACCTCGATTCCGGCTTGGGCATGACCGAGGTGCGTGTGCTCTGGGAGCTCGCCAATGGCGGGCTCGGCACCGCGCGGGCCATCGCCGAGCGACTCGGGCTGGACGAGGGCTACCTGTCGCGCCTGCTGGCCGGGTTCGAGAGGAAGGGCTGGATCGAGCGCAAGCCGGACCCGGAGGATGCCCGGCGCAGGCGCCTCGCGCTCACTGCCGAGGGCCGGAAACAGGCGGCGAGCCATGATGCGGCCTCGCGCAAGGCGGTGGGGGTCTTTCTGGGCGAGATGTCACCTGATGCGCGCGCGCTGCTGGGCGACGGTCTGGCCCGGGTGAAACAGGCCTTCAACCCGCCCCGGACGGCGGAGCTGAGAGATCTTGCGCCGGGTGATTCGGGCTGGATCGTGGAACGCCACGGCCTGCTCTATGCCCGTGACGAGGGCTATGACGCCAGTTTCGAGGCACTGGTGGCCGAGATCATGGCCGAGTTCATCCGCAACCATGATCCGGCCCGGGAGCGCGGCTGGATCGCCTGGGGCGGCGGGCGGCGGCTTGGCTCGGTCTTCTGCGTTTCTCGCGGGGACAAAACAGCGCAGCTTCGCCTGTTTTTCCTTGAACCGGAGGCACGTGGCCTTGGGTTGGGGCGCATGATGCTGGAGGCCTGCCTCGGATTTGCCCGCGAGAAGGGCTACCGCGAGCTGGTGCTCTGGACCCATGAAAGCCACCGCGCCGCCTGCCGTCTCTACGAGCGGGCGGGCTTCGAAAAACTGGGCAGCCGTGCCGAGCATGAATTTGGTCAGGACACCGTGGTGGTCGATTACCGGATCGGCCTCTGAGGCTCTTGCAATCATGGGGGACGGGCGCTAAACGGCCCCACAGTGCCGCCTTAGCTCAGTAGGTTAGAGCGCTTGATTGTGGATCAAGAGGTCACCCGTTCGAACCGGGTAGGCGGTACCATCTTCACCAAAAGCCTGAAGAATTGTTGTTGGCACGGGGCGTGCCGGCAAGTGCGGCTGGCTGCTGGTCGCCTATTTCACCCAAGCCTTAGCGCCGGACAACTGGCTCTTTGTGCGCCACCGCCCTAAGCTGGCAGGCGAGGCAGAAGCAGGAGAAAAACATGTTCAGATTCATCGTCTGCGCCATGGCGGCGGGCACGCTAACGGCATGTGTTGCGGCCGGGCCGGTGACGGTCGGGGCGCCGCGATACGAGGTTTCCGGGGTCGAAGAGGGCGATATGCTGAAGCTCCGGGCCGGGCCGGGCACGGGCTACACCATTCAGGCGGGCCTGCCCAATGGCACGGTGGTGCGGGTCAGGGAGTGTTCGCGGATCGGGGGCACGCGCTGGTGCGAAGTGGCGCTTGACGACTCGCCGGGCATGACCGGCTACGTATCGCAAACCTATCTTACCAAGCTCTGAGGGCCGCCAGCGGCGGGCCTCAGGGCGTTATCGTGATTTCCTGCAGCAGGGTTCCGTTGTGGCGGTAGATCAGGATGCGGTCATCCCCCGTCACCACCGCGTACCACGCGGAGGTGGCGGTGAAGGCCTGCGCTGTGGTGCCTTCGGGCAGGGTGATGCTTTCTGGCAGGGTTGGGCTTTGCGGGCCGGAAAGGCGGATGATAAGCAGGACCGCGATCACGCCGATACCTGCGATCATGGTGAGCGTGAGCACCGTCACCAGCCGTTTGAGCCACTTCAGGTCCACCGGCATTTCGCCATTTTCCGGAGCTGCCATGGCCACCTCTCTTGTGACTTTCACTTTCGGCCCCACGCCGCCGCCGCGCCTTGATAAGGCGCTTTCGCGGGATGTGCCAGCCGAGGCCAACCTGAGCCGGTCGCGGCTGGTGCGCCTGTTGGCGGAGGGCGCGGTGAAGGTGAACGGTGCGGTGGTGACGGATGCGCGGGCCAAGGTGGCGGAGGGCGACAGCGTGGACATCACGGTGCCCGAGGCGACCGAGGTGGAAACCCTGGCCGAGCCCATCCCGCTCGACATTGCCTATGAGGACGACGACCTCGTGGTGGTCAACAAGCCCGCAGGCATGGTGGTGCACCCGGCGCCCGGCAGCCCCGGGGGCACGCTGGTGAATGCGCTGCTGCACCACTTCGGCGGCGAGCTGTCGGGCATCGGTGGCGAGAAGCGGCCCGGGATCGTGCACCGAATTGACAAGGATACCAGCGGGTTGCTGGTTGTGGCCAAGTCTGACGGGGCGCATCACGGGCTGGCGGCGCAATTCGAGGCCCACACCGCACGGCGGCATTACCGAGCGATCTGCTACGGTGTGCCCGAGGCGGCGGACCCGCGCCTGCGGGGTATCAAGGGCACCCATTTCGAGCCCGACGGCACGCTGCGCATCACCACCCAGCTGGCGCGCCACAAGACCGACCGGCAGCGCCAGGCGGTGTGCTTCACCGGCGGACGCCACGCCATTACACGGGTGCGCGTTATCGAGCGGTTTCAGGAGGTTGCGGCGCTGGTGGAATGCCGGCTGGAAACCGGGCGCACGCATCAGATCCGTGCCCATATGTCCCACATCGGGCATGGGCTGATCGGCGATCCGGTCTATGGCGGGCGGCGCAAACTGTCGGAAAAGCTGGTGGGCGTGGCCGGGGCCGAGGCGGCGCGGGGGTTTGCGCGCCAAGCGCTCCACGCGGCCTCGCTGGGCTTTGCCCATCCGGTGACGGGCGAGGAGATGGATTTTGAGGCGCCGCTGCCGGACGATATGGCCGGTCTGTTGGAGGCGTTGAAGACCGGCGGAAGGTGACGGGGTTTTTACCTTTTGTTTACCCGACGTCGGCTTAAGGTGGCTTTAACACACCCGGAAACGCCGGATTAACCGCCTCGCAATACTTGAACCGATCGGTTCAGTGCTTATATCGGCTTCAACATCCGAAGCGCCTGGCTTCGGCAAGGCACTGAAAACAAACGCAACAAGGGACCAGCATGAGCAATTACACCCGGCTTCCGGCCCCCTCTCCCGAGCAGGGGCTCAATCGTTACCTTCAGGAAATCCGCACCTTTCCGATGCTGGAGCCTGAAGAGGAGTACATGCTGGCCAAGCGCTGGGTCGAAGACGAAGACAGCTCTTCGGCGCACCAGCTCGTGACCTCCCACCTGCGCCTCGCCGCCAAGATCGCCATGGGCTACCGCGGCTACGGGCTGCCCCAGGCCGAAGTGATCTCGGAGGCCAACGTGGGCCTGATGCAGGCGGTCAAACGCTTCGACCCCGAAAAGGGCTTCCGCCTCGCCACCTACGCCATGTGGTGGATCCGCGCCTCGATCCAGGAATACATTCTTAGATCATGGTCGCTTGTGAAAATGGGAACGACGAGCGCCCAGAAGAAACTTTTCTTCAACCTTCGCAAGGCCAAGAACAAGATCGGCGCCCTCGAAGAGGGGGATCTGCGCCCCGAGAACGTGGAAAAGATCGCCACCCAGCTCAACGTGACCGAGGAGGAGGTGATCTCGATGAACCGCCGCCTCTCGGGCGGGGATGCCTCCCTGAACGCCACGATCGGCTCGGAAGACGGCAGCTCGGCCCAATGGCAGGACTGGCTGGAAGACGAAACCGCAGACCAGGCCGGCAGCTACGCCGAGGAAAACGAACTTGAGGTGCGCCGCGAGCTGATGGCCGAGGCCATGGACGTGCTCAACGACCGCGAGCGCGAGATCCTGATGCAGCGCCGCCTGCAGGAGCAGCCGCTGACCCTCGAGGAGCTTTCGGGGCAGTATGACGTCAGCCGGGAGCGCATTCGCCAGATCGAAGTGCGGGCCTTCGAGAAGCTGCAGAAACGCATGCAGGACCTTGCCAAGGAGCGGGGGTTGCTGAGCCGCGCTTGAACCCCGTGGCCGCTGCCGGTAGACCCTTCATCAGCCGAGGGGGAAACGCGTGAAACTGCACGAAACGTTCATCAAGCCCATGCACCGTGAGGGCTGGCGCTTTGTCGGTGTCTTCGCGGTGCTGACGCTGCTTCTGTTCTTCATCTGGGCGCCGCTGGGCTGGATCGGGCTGGGCCTGACCGTCTGGTGCTACTATTTCTTCCGAGACCCGGTGCGCCACGTGCCGCTCGGCGAGGGGCTCATCGTGAGCCCGGCCGACGGGATCGTGAGCCTGATCGAAATGGCCGCCCCGCCGCCCGAACTGGGCTTGGGCGAGGAAAAGCGTTTGCGCGTAAGCGTTTTCATGTCGGTCTTCAACTGTCACGTGAACCGGGCGCCGGTGCCCGGACGGGTGGCGAAGATGGCCTACAAGCCGGGCAAGTTCCTTTCGGCCGAGCTCGACAAGGCCAGCGAGGACAACGAGCGCAACTCCCTGCTGATCGAGATGGACGATGGCCGCGACCTCGTGGTCACCCAGATCGCCGGCCTGGTGGCGCGCCGCATCGTGCCGCTGACCGAAGAGGGCTCGGTGCTGCAACGGGGCGAGCGCTTCGGCCTGATCCGCTTCGGCTCGCGGCTCGATACCTACCTGCCCGAAGGCGTGGCCCCGCTTGTGGCCGTGGGGCAGACGATGATTGCGGGCGAGAGCGTTCTGGCCGACCTCGGACAGGCCAACCCGCGACCGGCGAGGGCCGACTGAGCCAATGGCCCGTCCCCCCAGAATTCGTCGCCGTGCCAGCCGATTGCCGGTTTTGCACCTGCTGCCGAATATCGTCACCATCGGGGCCATCTGCGCCGGGCTGACCGGGCTGCGGCTTGCGTTGCATGACCGCTTCGAGGCGGCGGTGCTGATGATCCTGCTGGCCGCCCTTCTGGACGGGCTCGATGGCCCGCTGGCCCGGCTGCTGAAGTCGGAATCCAAGATCGGCGCCGAGCTCGACAGCCTTGCCGATTTCGTAAACTTCGGCGTGGTTCCGGGCTTTCTGCTCTACCTCTGGAGCCTCGACAACACCTCGCGCCTGAGCTGGATCGCGGTGCTGATCTACGCGGTCTGCGCCGTGCTGCGCCTTGCGCGGTTCAACGTGACGGCGCGGGAAGAGGCCGATGATGACCGCCCGAAACCGGGCACCTTCACCGGCGTTCCGGCCCCGGGCGGGGCGCTGCTGGCGCTGGCGCCCTTTGCGCTGGTGCAGAACTTTCCGGGCCTGCCCATGCCGGCAGGGGCGGTGGCGATCTGGCTGGTGATCGTGGGCCTTCTGATGATCTCGCGCCTGCCCACGCCGTCGCTCAAATCGGTGCGTGTGCCGCGCGACAGCGCGCGGTTCCTGATCGTCGGGCTGGTGGCCTTTGCCGCCGTCGCCTCGACCTGGCCCTGGATTGTCATGTCGATTGCACAGTTCGGCTATATCGTTCTGGTCGCATGGGGTGCGCGCCATCACGCCAAGGGGGGCGTTAACAATGAAGATTGAAGCCGTTTCAAACTCTTACAAACGCTGGGCACCGGTCTATGACAGCACCTTCGGGGCCGTCACCAACGCCGGCCGCAAGCGGGCGACGAGCCATGTGACAGAGCGCGGCGGCGAGGTTCTGGAGGTGGGCGTGGGCACCGGGCTGGCGCTGCCGCTCTACGGGCCGGGGGTGCAGGTGACGGGCATCGACTTTTCGCCCGAAATGCTGGCCAAGGCGCGCAAGCGGGTGGCCGAGGACGGCCTGGCGCAGGTGGCCGAATTGCGCCAGATGGATGCCCGCGAGCTGGATTTTCCCGAAGCGCGGTTCGACTTTGTCGCCGCGATGCATGTGCTCTCGGTGGTGCCCGAGCCCGAGCGGGTGATGCGCGAGATATCGCGGGTGCTCAAGCCGGGCGGGCAGGCGCTGATCGTCAACCATTTTGCCGCCGACAGGGGCGTGCGGGGCTTTATCGAGCGGGCTGCGGCGCCGCTGGAAAGCCTGCTGGGCTGGCACTCGGACTTCCCGATTTCGCGGGTGCTGGGTGCGGCCGGGCTTGTCGAGGTGGAGCGCGACAGCCTGCCTCCGATGAGCATGATGACCTGGCTGGTGCTGGAAAAGCAGGGCTAGGTTGCGGGCACCCCGGCGGGCCGTTAGCGTTGGCGCTAACAGGGACACCGGGAGACAGACCATGACAGTTGAACCAATCCGCTGGGGCATTCTCGGCGCGGCAAACTTCGCCTTGCAGCACATGGGCCGCGCGATCCATGCCGCCGAGGGCGCGGAGCTGGTGGCGCTGGCCACGTCGAGCGCCGAAAAGGCGCTTCCGTTCAAGGCCTTCTGCCCCGGGCTGAAAGTGCATGACAGCTACGAAGCGCTGCTGGCGGACCCCGGGATCGACGCGGTCTATGTGCCGCTGCCGAACCATCTGCACGTTGAGTGGACGCTGAAGGCGATGGAGGCGGGCAAGCATGTGCTGACCGAGAAGCCCATTGCCATGCGTGCGGGCGAGATCGACGCGCTGATCGCCAAGCGCGACGAGACCGGGCTGCACGCCACCGAGGCCTACATGATCGTGCACCACCCGCAATGGCAGCGCGCCAAGGCGATGCTGGCGGATGGCGCGATTGGCGAGCTGGTGCATGTGGATGGTGTGTTTACCTACTACAACCCGGACATGGGCAACATCCGCAATGACGCCTCCAAGGGCGGCGGGGGCATCCCGGATATCGGGGTTTACACATACGGTTCAACACGTTGGATGCTGGGCGAGGAGCCCGAGGAGATCACACATGCCGACCTCGATTTCGAGGCCGGGGTGGACGTGGTGGCCCGCGTCGCGGCGCGGTTTCCCTCCTGCACGGCGCATTGGATCAACTCGATGCGGATGCACCCCTGGCAGCATATGAGCTTTCACGGCACCGAGGGGGTGATCCGGCTGACCGCGCCGTTCAATGCCAACGTGTTCGATCAGGCCGAGGTGGAACTGCACCAGCAGGACATGGGGCGGCGGGTCGAGCGGTTTCCGGGGGTCAACCAATACGTGCTGCAGGTGGAGAACTTCGGGCGGACGGTGCGCGAGGGGGCGGCCTATCCGTGGAGCCTCGAGGATGCGAAGGGCACGCAGGCGCTGATTGATGCGGTCTATGCCAAGGGCGGGCGGGGCTGACGGATTGCGCCTGCGCGCAGACCAGGTTTTCGCCGGTCTCGCGCTGCTGATCTGCGCCGTGGGGATCGCCAGGGGCGCCGCGACGGTGCGGGCCGATCTGCTGTGGGGCACCGCCGTTGCCAGCCTGCTCTACGGCCTGTCTCTGTGGCAGGGGCCGGCTGCGCCCAAGGGCGCGGGGCGCCTCGCAACCACGCTCTACTGGCTCGCCTTTGCCGCCCTGGCACCTGCGCTTGCGATGCGGCAAGTCTTTGGAGAGGCAAACATTTCCGCCGCGCTGACCCATATGCAGCTTGGCCTTGGCACCGGATCGTTCGGCGGCGAGATGCTGATGGCGGGCGCGGGTGTGCTGCTCTGGGCGATCCCGGCCCATGCACTCTTGCGGTGCATCGCGGCGCGGCGGTGGGGCGGATCGGTGAGCCTGGCGGCGGCGGTGGGGCTGGTGCTGGTGAACCCGATCGCGGCCTATGCGGTGTACCGGACATCCGCGCAGTTCGGCGCGGAGGAGATCGTTGCGGAGTACCGGGCGCCGCAGGTCACGGGCGTGCCTGCGCGGCGGATGAACCTCGTGATCGTCTATCTCGAGAGCCTCGAGCAGACCTATGGCGATGCCCAGTTCGGTGTGGCCTATGCGCCCTTGGCGGCGCTGGGGGCGCGCGGGCTGGTCTTTGACAACATCGACCAGATCGCCATGACCGATTACAGCGCGGGCGGGCTGGCGGCGTCGCTCTGCGGGGTGCCGCTGTTTCCGCAGGGATTGATGCGGCGCAACCGGCCGCCGACGGGCGGCGCGTTTCTGCCCGGAGCCACCTGCCTTGGCGACCTGCTGGCGGCGCAGGGCTATCGACAGAGCTACGTGGTGAATTCGGACCCGGGCTTTGCCGGGATCGACCTGCTGTTTCTCACTCACGGGTTTGACGAGGTGATCGGGCTCGATGACCTCGCGCCACGGGCGGGGGGCGAGCTGACCGATTGGGGGGTGCAGGACGATGTGGTGTTCGATGCCGCGCGGGAGCGGATCGCGGCACTCCACGAAGCGGGCACGCCTTTTGCGGTGGTGGTGGAGACCATGGGGCCGCATGGGCCGAAGGGCTACCTGGCGCCGGAATGCCGGGAGCCGGGGCAGGGGGCGGAGGCCGAGGACATGCTGCTCGCGGTCGCCTGCACGGCCGGGTTGGCGCGGGATTTCGTGAATTCTCTCAATGACTTGATCGCGGCGGGCGACACGCTGGTGGTGCTGCTTTCCGATCATCTCGCCCACCCGACCGTAAACACCTATGCGGCGCTGGAGGCACTGGAGCGGCGCAATACGATGATCGTGCTGGGCGGCGATCTGTCGCCGGGCCGGGTCAGCGCGCCGGGGGCGATGATCGACGTGTTTCCGACCGTGCTGGAGCTGATGGGCTTTCAGCTTGCGGAGAGCCGCGCCGGGTTGGGGCGCTCTCTGAGGAGCGCGGAGCCGACGCTTGCCGCCCGCCTCGGGGTGGCGGAGCTGAACCGGCGGCTGCTGCGCGAAAACGCGCTGCGGGCGCGGCTCTGGCGCGCGCCGGTAGACCCGCCGCTGGAGCTTGCGCGCCCTTAACCGAGGTAGTCGGCGTCGCTCACATGCTCCATCCAGTCGACGTTGGAGCCGTTGACCACCTCGTGGACCGCCACATGGGTCAGGGCGTGACTGTCGCGGGCGCCGTGCCAGTGCTTTTCGCCGGGCGCGAACCAGACCTTGTCGCCCGCTGCGATCTCTTCTTTCGGGCCGCCCTCGCGCTGGACCCAGCCGAGGCCGGCGGTGACGATCAGCAGTTGGCCGCGCGGGTGGGTGTGCCAGGCGGTGCGGGCGCCGGGCTCGAAGGTGACGATCACGGCACCTGCCGAGGTGCCGTCTTCGGGGCTGTGGCGATTGTCCTGGCGGACGGCGCCGGTGAAGTGCTCTGCCGGGCCGGTGCCCGAGGGTTGTTCTGCTGCGCGCGTGATCTTCATGTTAGGCTCCAAACCTTCTCAAATTGTAAATAGGGCGGCGGTGGCGGGTTTCACCCACCTCCTGTGTTTGACCTGTTGCCGGGGGAGCGGGCAAGCTGGAGGGATGAAGTGCTTTATGCCTTTCGCGCTGGCGGTGCTACTGGCGGCGCTGCCCATGCCTGCCGCTGCCGAGGGGTTGGGGCGGATCACGGCCTATGTCGATGGGGTGGCGCGGGGCTGGCACACGATCTCCATGGAGCAGGGCGGGGCGCGGGTGGCGACGGCGAGCCTTCTGCGCGGGCCGCGGCTGACGGAGTTGCGGGTGCAGGGGCACCCGGAGCCGCGGTTCAGCGTGCGCGACGTGTTCAGCCTCGAGGTGCGCTGGGTCGGGGCCTATGCGCCGGGCGCGGTGCCGCTGTCGGTGGATGTGATCCATGTGCCGGAGGGCATGGGCGGCCCGTTCTGGACCAGCCGGGGGGCGCGGCGGGCGGCGGTGGTGGACGTGGTGGAGCTGGAGGTCTGGGGCGGCTACGGGCGGCTGGTGGCGACCTTCGAGGCGGAGCTGTGCCGCAAGCCGATCATCTCCTCGGCGGTCGATCCGGAGACCTGCCGGATGGTGACGGGGGTGGTGGAAACGGAGATTTCGGTAGAGTAGGCGCGGCGGGTGACGCTCGCGCTGGCGCGCATCGCCCCACCCGCCGTCCCGCAGGGCGCGTCAGGGTGTGATGTCGATGTGGCTGGCGGATCGGGTCCCGGCCCGTTCGTCGCATTTGATCTCGATGTTGTTGCCATCCGGGTCGAGCAGGAAGGCGGCGTAGTAGCCGGGGTGATAGGCACGCAGGCCGGGGGCGCCGTTGTCGCGCCCGCCTGCGGCGAGGGCGGCGGCGTGGGCGCGCTGGACGGTCTCGCGGTCTGGCGCCTGGAGGCAGATGTGAAGGTCGCGGGTGACCGGGCCGCCGGGGCGGGCGGGGCCGATGTAGAGCTCGTCGAGGTTGAGGCCGTTGTCGGGGTCTTCCTCCACCTCGGCAGCCAGGCCGAGGGCGTCGAAGAGCGCGAGCCAGAGGCTCCGGGCGGCGGGGTAGTCGCTCACCCGGAGGCCGATGTGGTCGATCAGGCGGCCTAGGCGGTAGGGCATCAGCCCTCCATCGCCTCCAGCTCGTCGATGAAGCCTTCGATCATCGACAGGCCCTTGTCCCAGAAGGCCGGGTCGGAGGCGTCGAGGCCGAAGGGGGCGAGGAGTTCCTTGTGGTGCTTGGAGCCGCCGGCCTTGAGCATGTCGAAATACTTGGCCTGGAAGTCGGCGTCGCCTTCCTCGTAGGCGGCATAGAGGGCGTTCACGAGCCCGTCGCCGAAGGCGTAGGCGTAGACGTAGAAGGGCGAGTGGACGAAGTGGGGGATGTAGGCCCAGAAGGTCTCGTAGCCGTCCATGAACTCGAAGGCCGGGCCGAGGCTTTCGCCCTGCACCGACATCCAGATCTCGTTGATCTGGTCGGGGGTCAGCTCGCCTTCGGCGCGGGCGGCGTGGAGTTTGCATTCGAAGTCGTAGAAGGCGATCTGGCGGACGACGGTGTTGATCATGTCTTCCACCTTGCCGGCGAGCATGACCTTTCGCTCGGCGTCATCCTTGGCCGCCGCGAGGAGTTTGCGGAAGGTGAGCATTTCGCCGAAGACGCTGGCGGTTTCGGCGAGGGTCAGGGGGGTGCTGGAGAGCAGTTCGCCCTGTTCGGCGGCGAGCACCTGATGGACGCCGTGGCCGAGCTCGTGGGCCAGTGTCATCACGTCGCGCGGTTTGCCGAGGTAGTTCAGCATCACGTAGGGGTGCACGTCGGTGACGGTGGGGTGGGCGAAGGCGCCGGGGGCCTTGCCGGGCTTCACCTCGGCGTCGATCCAGCCTTTCTCGAAGAAGGGCTTGGCGATCTCGGCCATTTCGGGGGCGAAACCGGCGTAGGCGTCGAGCACGGTGGATTTGGCCTCGTCCCAGTTGACGACCTTTTCGCTTTCCATCGGCAGGGGCGCGTTGCGGTCCCAGACCTGCATCTTGTCGAGGCCGAGCCAGCCGCGCTTCAGCTCGTAGTAGCGGTGCGAGAGGCGGGGGTAGGCTGCGACGACGGCGTTGCGCAGGGCCTCCACCACCTCGGGTTCGACGTGGTTGGAGAGGTGCCGGCCGGTCTGGGGCGTGGGCATCTTGCGCCACTTGTCCTCGATGGCCTTTTCCTTGGCCAGCGTGTTGTGGACGCGGGAGAAGATGGAGAGGTTGTCGGTCAGGACGGAGGCGATTTCGCGGGCGGCGGCCTCGCGGGTGTCGCGGTTCTGGTCGGAGAGCAGGTTGGCGATGCCTTCCATGCCGAGAACATCGCCGTTGACCTCGAACTCGAGGCCCGCGACGGTTTCATCGAACAGGCGGTTCCATGCGGCGGCGCCGACAGTGCTTTGATCGTGCAGGAATTTCTCCAGCTCGTCGGAGAGCTGGTAGGGCTTGAGGGCGCGCATCCGGTCGAAGACGGGCTTGTAGCGGGCGAGCTCTTCGGAGCCGGAGAACCATGCCTCGTAGGTGGCGTCGGGGACGCGGTTCAGCTCGAGGGTGAAGAAGACCAGCGAGGACATGATGTCGGTGATCTGCTGCTGCATGTTGCCCATGAACTGGGCGCGGCCCGGATCGACGGTGAGCTGGTAGTAGCGCAGGCCGGCAAACGACATGATGCGCCCGGCGATGCGGTCGATCGCCTCGTAGCGGTGGACGACTTCGAGCATCTGGGCGGGGGTGAGCGTGTCGAGCTTGCCCTCGTAAGCCTCTGCGAAGGCGGGGCATTCGCCGGCGAGCCACTCGAGGTCGCGGGTCAGCTCGGGGGCGTCTTCGGCGGTGTAGAGATCGGAGAGATCCCACTCGGGGAGGTCGCCGAGGTTCTTGCCGCCGGAGGGGGCGGCGGCGGCGTCGAAGGCGGGGGATTTCATCGGGCTGCTCCTGCGTTGTTCTCCTTGGAGATATGCAGGAAGGGGCGGCGGCTTCAACCCTCGGGCGCGGTTTCGGCCTGCGGCAGAAGGGCCGGGGCGAGGCCGAGGGTGCGGGCGGCGGCGAGCGAGAGGGTGTCGCTGTCGAGCCCCTGGGGCTGCTGAAAGCGGCGGATGGCGCGGCGGGTGCGGGTGTCCAGCTGGCCGGTGACGGGGCCCTGGTAGTGGCCGCGGGCGGCGAGCGCGCGCTGGACGGAGGAGATGTAGTCGGGCGTCAGCTCGGCGGGGCAGGGGATTTCGAACCAGCGATGGACGGCGGGTTTGACCACGTATTCCTGCGGCTTGCGGCGGTAGATCGGCGGCGAGATGACCTCGCCCGTGGCGGTGAGCTGGGCGGGTTGCACCAGCACCGGCTCGATCACGGTCTTTGTCTCGGGGGGCGTTGTCTGCTTGTCCCAGCAGGAGCCGGGGGTGGCGCTGGGCGGGGCTTCGAGGGTGGTGACGATGGTGGGCGGGGCGGAGCGCTTCTGCACCTCGGGGGGCTGCACGCAGGCCGACAGGCCAAGCGCCCCGCAGGCGAGGATGGCCCCGAGAAAGCCACGGTGGGGGCGGCGTTTGGCGTTGGGTCGTGTCACTGCTCTGGGCTCTCTTGCGGGCCGCGTTGGGCTCAGAATAGCGCGGGAGCGGGGTGGCTCATAGCCCGGGAGCGGGGAGGGCGGGGCGAGGGGCGGGCTCTTGCGCCCCTTTTGCAACAGGGGGTTGCGGGGCGGGCGGCGTGAGCAGGGTGTCGAGCAGGGCGGAGATATCCTCGATCTGCTCGGCCACGATATGCACCACCTCCTGCTCGCGCTGGATGCGCCCCGTCACCCGCAGCAGCCGCCCGGCGATCACGGCGCGGCGGAAGCGCTCGTAGGTCTTGGCCCAGACCACCACGTTGCAGGTGCCGGTTTCATCCTCCAACGTCACGAAGATCACCCCCTTGGCGGTGCCCGGCCTCTGGCGCACCAGCACCAGCCCGGCCACGGTGACCCGCGCCCCGGTGGGCGGGCGGTTCAGCAGGGCGGCGGGGATGGCGCGGGGCGGGAGGGGCCAGTCGGGGGAATGGGGCATGAGAACAAATATAGAACATCGCGGGTGGTTCGGCAATGCTGGAATCTCCCTGCATGATCCGCTACATGGGCAAAAGCAGGCAAATCGGAGCGGCACATGGCCAAGATCACCTATATCGAGCACAACGGCACCAAGCATGAAGTCGAGGTCGCCACCGGCATGACCGTCATGGAAGGCGCGCGCGACAACGGCATTCCGGGCATTGATGCCGATTGCGGCGGGGCCTGCGCCTGTTCGACCTGCCATGTCTATGTTGCGCCCGAATGGGTCGAGAAGCTTCCGGGCCGCGAGGCGATGGAAGAGGACATGCTCGATTTCGCCTTCGAGCCCGATGCGGAGCGCTCGCGCCTGACCTGCCAGATCAAGGTGACGGACGAGCTGGACGGCCTGGTTGTGCAGATGCCCGAAAAGCAGATCTGAGGCGATGCGCCGGTTTCTGCGAGATTGGCGCAAATTCCTGACGATTGGTAAAATGCTGCGGGCGGTCGCGCTGTGGCTTGTCGCGGCGCCCGCCTTTGCGGCCGGGCCCGGGCCGATATGCGTGGACCAGATCAGCGGTGCAAACTACGCCCTGCCGACCACCCGCTACCCGCATGGCGCGCTCGGCGACGACGAGGAGTGGGGGGCGCTGGTGGTGGGGGTGCAGCTGAAGATGCCGTGCCGTGCCGGGTCTTCGAACTACCAGGCGACCCTGCCGCAAGAGCTTGTTTTTGAGGATCTTTCGCCCCGCCTCTGGGACATCACGGGCGACGGCAAGCCGGAGGTGGTGGTGGTGGAGAGCCATGCCGCGCAGGGCGCGCGGCTGGCCGTCTGGGGCATTGGCGAGACCGGGTTGGAGCGGTTGGGGGCGACGCCCTTCATCGGCACGCGCAACCGTTGGCTGGCCCCGGTGGGGGCGGGCGATCTGGATGGGGACGGGGCTGTTGAAATCGCCTATGTCGACCGCCCGCACCTGGCCCGCGTGCTGCGGGTCTGGCGCTGGGATGGCGGGCAACTGGTTGAAGTTGCGGAGCTTTCAGGCGTGACCAATCACCGGTTCGGCGAGCCGGTCATTCACGGCGGGTTGCGGGACTGCCGGGGCGGGCCGGAGCTGGTGGTGGCCGATCCGGGCTGGCAGCGGTTGGTCGGGGTGCGGCTGGTGGAGGGCACTCTGGTGGCCCGCGATCTGGGCGCGATCGAGGGGCCGGAGAGCTTTGCCGAGGCGCGCACCTGCCGTTAGGATTTGGCCCGAAACGGGCCTTGCGGCAAATGATACCCCAGTCACATTGCGTGCACATCCTGTACACATCCCGTGCATACGCTGTTTTTGCACAGAAACGCCGGGTTTGGCGTTAAATGTGCGGCGCGGTGGCGTAACGGGTTGGAAAGGGGCGGCGCCTCAGAGGGCGCGCCAGCCGATGTCTGTCCGGTAGAAGCCTTCGGGCCAGTCGACGGCCTCGGTGAGGGCATAGGCGCGGTCGCGGGCCTCTTGCAGGGTGGCGCCGCGGGCGGTGGCATTCAGCACCCGCCCGCCGGTGGCAGTGATCGCGCCGCCTGCCGCGGTGGTGCCGGCGTGGAAGACCATCTGGGTGGAGCTTTCGGGCAGGGCGTCGAGCCCGGAGATCACCGAGCCTTTCTCGTAGCTGCCGGGATAGCCCTTGGTGGCGAGCACCACGGTCATGGCGTGATCGTCGGCCCAGTTCACCTGCGCTTCGTCCAGCCGCTCTTCGGCGCAGGCGAGCAGCAGGTCGAGCACCTGCGCGCCGAGGCGCATCATCAGCACCTGGCACTCTGGATCGCCGAAGCGGGCGTTGTACTCGACCAGCGCGGGCTCGCCGTCTTCGATCATTAGACCGGCGTAGAGGACGCCCTGATAGGGGGTGCCGCGGCGGGCCATTTCGGTGACGGTGGGTTTGACGATTTGCTCAAGCGCCTTGGCCGTGACCTCATCGGTCATGATCGGGGCGGGGGAGTAGGCGCCCATGCCGCCGGTGTTGGGGCCGGTGTCGCCCTCGCCGACGCGCTTGTGGTCCTGCGCGGTGCCGATGGGCAGCACGGTCTTGCCGTCGCAGAGGATGAAGTAGCTGGCCTCCTCGCCGGTCATGAAATCTTCGATCACCACCTCGGCCCCGGCCTCGCCGAAGGCGCCGGAGAACACGTCGTCGATGGCGGCGAGCGCGGTGGCCTCGTCCATCGCCACGACCACGCCCTTGCCGGCGGCCAGACCGTCGGCCTTGATGACCTTGGGGGCGCCCACGGAGGTGATGTAGTCGCGTGCGGGCGCGGCGGAGGTGAAGGAGCACCAGCCGGCGGTGGGGATCTGCGCGGCGTCGCAGACCTGCTTGGTGAATTTCTTTGAGGCTTCCAGCCGCGCCGCCTCGGCGGACGGGCCGAAGGTGAGGATGCCGGCCTCGCGCAGGGTGTCGGCCACGCCTGCGGCCAGCGGGGCCTCGGGGCCGATGACCACGAAATCGACGGTGTTCTCGTGGCAGAACTCGGCCACGGCCAGCCCGTCCTCGATGTCGAGCGTGGCGACCTCGCACATCGCCTCGATGCCGGCGTTGCCGGGCGCGACGATGAGCCGGTCGCATTTGGGGTTCTGCTGGATCGCCCAGGCGAGGGAATGTTCGCGCCCGCCGCTGCCGAGAATGAGGATGTTCATGGGCGCCGCTCCCTTGGCCTTGGTTCCGGGGCGTTCTAAGGTTGTGCGCAGAGCAGCACAAGAGCAGCAAGGGCGGCGCGACATGGACCTGATCGACGACCCGACGCCGGGAGGCAATGCCCCGGAGTTCACCGTTTCCGAGCTTTCGGGGGCGGTGAAGCGCGTGGTGGAGGGCGAGTTCGGCTATGTGCGGGTGAAGGGCGAGGTCGGGCGCGTGGTGCGGGCGCGCTCGGGGCATTTGTATTTCGACCTCAAGGATGACCGCTCGGTGCTGGCTTGCACCAGCTGGAAGGGGCAGGTGGCGGGCCTCAGCGTGATCCCCGAGGAGGGGATGGAGGTGGTGGCCTATGGCAAGCTGACCACCTTTCCGAGCCAGTCCAAGTACCAGATGAACGCGACCGAGGTTGCCGTGGCGGGCGTGGGCGCGCTGATGGCGATGCTGGAGAAGCGGCGCAAGGCGCTGGCCGCCGAGGGGCTATTTGATGCCGGGCGAAAGCGGGCGCTGCCGTTTCTGCCCGAGGTGATCGGGGTGGTGACGAGCGCGCAGGGGGCGGTGATCCGCGATATCCTGCATCGGCTGCGGGAGCGGTTTCCGCGCAAGGTGCTGGTCTGGCCGGTGGCGGTGCAGGGCAAGGCCTGCGCGCCGCAGGTGGCGGCGGCGATCGAGGGGTTCAACGCGATGACGCCGGGGGGGGCGCTGCCGCGGCCCGACCTGATCATCGTGGCGCGGGGCGGGGGCTCGATCGAGGATCTCTGGGGGTTCAACGAGGAGGAGGTGGTGCGCGCCGCTGCGGCCTCGGACATACCGCTGATTTCGGCGGTCGGGCATGAGACCGACACCACGCTCATCGACCATGCCGCCGACCGGCGCGCGCCGACGCCGACCGCGGCCGCCGAGATCGCGGTGCCGGTGCGGCTGGAGCTGATGGCAGCGGTGGACGGCTTTGGCGGGCGGCTGCGCCGGGGGGCCTCGGAGGCGGTGCGCGGGCGGCGGCAGCGGCTGACCGACCTCGCCCGCGCCCTGCCGCGCCCCGAGGTTCTGCTGGGCAGCGCCCAGCAGCGGCTCGACGGCTGGGCCGAGCGGCTTCCGGCGGCGCTGCGCACGGCGGTGGTGAAGAAGCGCGCCACCCAGGCCGGGGCCGCGGCGGGCCTGCGCCCGGGTGCGGTGCGGGCCGGGATTGCCCAGCGGCGGGAGCGGGCGGCGCGGCTTGGCGGGCGGCTCGGGCCGGAGCTGACGCGGATGGCGGCCCGCGCGCGGGAGCGTCTTGCGGCCCGCGCCGAGCGGCTGCGCCCGGCGCTGGTGACCGAGCGCACCGCGCGGGCCGGCGAGCGGGTGGCGGCACTGGGCGCCCGGCTGGAGGCGGCGCAGCGGGGGCAGGGCGAGGCGCGGGCGCGCCGGCTGGAGAGCCTGTCGCGGCTGCTCGGCTCGCTGGGCTACGAGGAGACGCTGAAGCGCGGCTTTGCTGTGGTGCGCGAGGGCGAGGCGCTGGTGACGAGCGCGGCGCGGGCGAAGGCGGCGGTGGGCCCGCTGGAGATTCAGTTTGCCGACGGGCGGGTTGTGGCCGGGGCCGCCGGGCCGAAGCGGAAGGCCGCGCCGAAGGAGGCCCCGCCCGAGCAGGGCGATCTGTTCTAAGCGAGAAATTTTGGATCAACTTAACGGTTGAATGATGCGTCGACTGGCGCTAATTCTACCACATGGTTGAACGAATCAATTCCACGCTTTCCGAAACCCTGAAAGCCCTCTCCGACCCGACCCGTCGGCAGATCCTCACGCTTCTGACCCGTGAGGGCACGATGCGGGTGGGCGACCTGGCGGGCTATTTCGAGATGAGCCTCAACGCGGTGTCCAAGCACATCAAGGTGCTGGAGGCGGTGGGGCTCGTGTCTCGGACGACGCAGTGGCGGGAGCATTTCCTGACCGCCGACCTGAAGCCCATCGCCGCGCTCGACGGCTGGCTGAAGGAGCTGCGCTGGGTCTGGGACGAAAGGCTGGAAGCGCTGGATCGGCTCGTGACGCAGAACCCTGAACCCGAGGAAACGCAAGATGACTGACATTTCCCTGACCACCACCCGCACCATCGCCGCCCCGGCCGAGCAGCTCTACACGGCCTGGATCACGCCCGAGAGCATGGCGCGCTTCTTCTGCAACTGCGACGGTGCTGCCGCCGCCGGTGTCACCTCCGATGCGCGGGTGGGTGGCACGTTCTTCATCCCGATGCCCACGCCGGGCGGGATCGTGGATCACGCGGGCGAATACCTGGAGCTGAAGCCGCATGAGAAGATCGTCTTTACCTGGAACTCCCGCCACGTGAACGAGGGCACCACCGTCACCCTCACCTTCAAACCCGTCGAGGGCGGCACCGAGATCACCCTGACCCATGTGAAGTTCTCCGACGAAGGCACCCGCGACGGGCACGTCAAGGGCTGGACGGCGATCCTCGATGCCTTCGAGGCCAGCCAGGTGGCACAACCTGCGGCCTGACGGCCAACCTGTTCATTTTCTTGCTGAAAATATCTCCACGGGGGTGCGGGGGTGTGAAACCCCCGCTCCTCGCTCTCCGCCCGCGCCGCCGCCCGAATTGAACGGGCGTTCACACCCCGACGTCGGGGCCGAGGCAGAGCATCGGTTCGTCGGCATCGGTGACCTCGTAGAGTTCGGTGGCCGAGGGGTCATCTTCGAACAGGGCGCGCATCCCGCCCGGCTCCTTCCAGAAGGTCCAGCACTGCGGCGCGCCGGGCTGGTCTTCGTAGACGAAGCAGATGAACCGCTCCTGTTGATACCAGGTGCCTTCCTTGCATTGGCCATCGAGAAACGACCAGCGGACGCGGTTGCCGGGGAGGTATTCTTCCACCCCGTAGGCGGTGCCGTGGTTGTTGTAATAGAGCGTGCGGCCCTGGGTATAGGCATCGAACTCGGGGGCCGACATCGGCTCGGCGGCGAGCGCAGGGGTGGCGGCACAGAGGGCGGCGGCGAGGAGGGTGGGGCGCATGGGGTCTCCGGGTGGCCTCGGGATTGGGGGGAGCATGGCAGATGGGGCCGCGCGCGGGAAGGCCGGGGCTGTCACGCCCTCGCGATCTTGCCCGGGCCGGGGGCGGGGGATGCCTGATCCTTGGGCGCGCCGGCGTGAAGGCGGGCAACGCGGGGGTTCATCACCCGCCGCCAGCTGCGCGGCAGCAGTGCCAGCGTGGCCATGGCCGGGAGCGGCGCGGGCAGGAGCGGTGCGCCCGAGGGCAGGATGAGGGAGGGGTAGGGGGTGGCGGGGTGCGCGTGATGGTCGGAGTGGCGCGGGGCGTGGAGCATCATCAGCGAGGAGAAGACGTGGGGGGCGTTCCAGGAGTGGGCGTCCGATACCGGCTCGTATCGGCCGTTCGCCAGCCGGCTGCGGGTGAGGCCGTAGTGCTGGACGTAATCCGACATCAGCAGTTGCGCCGTGGCATAGGCGGCCAGCCCGACATGGGCCGCCAGCCCGGCGGCGCCGAAGGCGAGGGTGGAGAGGGCGAGCAGGGCTGCGGCGCCGGCGGTGTACTCGAGGTAGGGGTTCTGCCAGCGGGGCTTGGTGCCGCGCGCCATCATCTCGCGCTCGGCGGTGAGCCCGGCGCGAAAGCTGCCGAGCCAGGCGCGGGCGGCGAAGCGGTAGTAGCTTTCGTTCAGGCGTGCGGAGTTCGGGTCTTCGGGGGTGGCGACGAAGCGGTGGTGCACCTTGGGGTGGGCCGAGGCGTGGTGGCCGAAGAGCAGCGAGATGTAGACCCAGCGGCCGAGCGCCCGGAGCGGGCGGGCGGCGCGGTGGATCAGCTCGTGGGCGTTGGAGTTGGAGACCTGGCCGAAGAACAGGCCGAAGGCGAGGAAGGCGATGGCGCGCTCCCAGGGGGCGAGGCCAGTGGCGCCGGAGACGGCGGCGACGGCAAGGGCCAGCAGGGCGAAATGGGCCAGCGCGAGGGCGGCGCAGAGCGCATCGGCCCAGCTGCCGGGCGCGGCGGTGGCGGTGGGCCGGGCGCCCGCGCGGCGCAGGATCTGGTCGAGCAGGGCGGAGAAGAGGGTGAGGTATAGGGCGGCGGCGATGAGCCACGCCCCGCCCAGCGTGCCGCCTGCCGCGAGCAGGGCGACGGGGGCGAGGGTGATGGCGCAGAAGAGGGCGGCGGGGGGCATCTGGGGTCTCCGGTTCGCGGCGAGGATAGGGGGGCGATGTGGCGGAAGGAAGGGGGCGGATTGGCGCGTTTCGGGCGGGCGGCAGCGCGTGGCGGCGCTCCCACCCGCCCACCCCGCGCCGCCACGCGCTGCCTGTGGCTTGGGTTTCGGGCCTGAATGGGGGGGGTGGATGTGGGGTGTGGGGGCGGGGCGCCTGAACGGCTTGTGCGGGATGGTGTGGGGTTCGGGATGAGTATTTGGGGCAAGAAAATGGACTGGGGGTGGGGATGGGTTGGGGCGGGTGCGCTTGGGGGGCGAGCGGAAGGGAGTGGGGTGGTGTGGTTGTCGTGTGGGGGCTTGGGGGCTGGCTGGTGGAGCTTGAAAGGGGGTGGAGGGGTGGCTGAGGTGGATAATGGGGGCAGGTATGTGGGCTGGGGGAAGGGGGAGGGCCGGGTTCGGGGCGCATGGAGGGGGGCGGATGCGGTGGGCTCTTCCATCCGGGGCGGTGAGGGATTAGGTCGGTAGGGGTTGGAAAGAGGGGCGTTGATGGCGTTTTTCAAGAAGCTGAAGGACAAGTTGTTCAAGTCCAGTTCGAAGCTGGACGAAGGGCTCGAGGCGATCGTGGCCGATGGCGGCGAGGTCGAGGCTGTCGAGGAGGTGGCGGCGGTGGAGGCCGGGGCGCTGGTGACGGAAGGGGTCGGCGCGGAGCCGGGCTCGTCTTCTGAGCCGGGGCCGGGGCCGGGGCCCGAGCCGGAGGTGCCGCCTGCGCCGGAGCCGGATCTGCCGCCGGTGCCCGAACCCGAGGTGCCGCCGGTGCCCGATCCGGGGCCGGAGATTCCGCCTTCGCCCACGCCTGAGCCCGAGATACCGCCGGCGCCGCAGCCCGGGCCGGAAATTCCCGAGCCCGACCTGCCTGAACCGGATGCGCCGGGGCCGGAAATTCCGGAGCCGGACCTGCCCGAGCCGGAGGTGCCGCAGCCCGAGCCCGACCTGCCGCCGATCCCGGTGCCGCCGGTGCCGCGTGCCGGGGAGGCAGCGGCGAAGCGGCCGGGGTTCATCGGCCGGATGCTCGGGCGGAGCGATGCGGCGGTGGTGCGCCGGGTGCTCGACGACGACATGCTGGAGAGCCTCGAGGAGCTGCTTATTGCCTCCGACATGGGCGTGGACACGGCGATGCGGGTGACGGCGAACATGGCCGAGGGGCGCTATGGGCGGAAGGTGTCGACCGCCGAGATCAAGCAGTTCCTCGCGGACGAGATCACCCGGATCATGGAGCCGGTGGCGCGCCCGATGCCACTCTACCCCACGCGCCCGCAGGTGGTGCTGGTGGTGGGGGTGAACGGCTCGGGCAAGACCACGACGATCGGCAAGCTGGCGAGCCAGTTTCGCGGGGCGGGCAAGTCGGTGGTGATCGCCGCGGGCGACACCTTCCGCGCGGCGGCGGTGGAGCAGTTGCAGGTTTGGGGCGAGCGCGCGGGCGTGCCGGTGATGACGGCGCCCGAGGGGAGCGACCCGGCCTCGCTGGCGTTTGACGCGATGACGAAGGCCGAGGCCGACGGGGCCGATCTGCTGATGATCGACACCGCCGGGCGGTTGCAGAACCGGGCCGACCTGATGGAAGAGCTGTCGAAGATTGTTCGTGTTATCAAGAAGAAAGACCCCGACGCGCCGCACAACACGCTGCTGGTGCTCGATGCGACCACGGGGCAGAACGCGCTGAGCCAGGTTGAGACGTTTCAGAAGATGGCGGATGTGTCGGGGTTGGTGATGACCAAGCTGGATGGCACCGCCAAGGGCGGGGTGCTGGTGGCACTGGCGGACAAGTTTGGCCTGCCGATCCATGCGATTGGCGTGGGCGAGCAGATCGACGACCTCGATGCCTTCGAGCCGCGCGAGTTTGCCGAGGCGCTGACGGGCGCTGGCGCGTGATCCGGGCGCTGGCGCTGGCCTGCCTGCTGCTGCCGGGGGCGGCGGCGGGGGCGCAGAGCTACGACACCATGGACAGGGCGCAATGCGAGAGCCTGCTGACGCGGGTGGACATGCTCGGGCTGGGCGCGCCGATCGAGGCGGGCACGGCCCGTGTGGAGGAGGGGGCCTGCCTGTTCGAGCAGGTCGTGATCTCGGGGCCGGACGCCTACGTGGACTACGGGCTGGACCGGGCGCGGGTGCGGATCGGTGGGGCGGCGCGGCTGGAGCACGGGCTGCCGCCTGAGGCGCTGGAGATCGAGGTGGCGGGCGCGCACTTGGTCTACCGCACCGGCGTGGACCCGGCGGTGGACTGGCTGATGGGCGAGCAGATGCGGGCGGATGGCGGCATTGCGCTGGTGCTGCGGGCGCATTGGGAGCGCGACAGCAAGCGGCTGGTGATCGAGGACGCCTCTGCGGATTTTCCCTGGGACAACAGCCTGCGGATGTCGGCCGTGGTGGAGGGGCTGGACCTGACCGATGCCATGGCGATGCAGCTTTCGGCGATGCAGACGGGGCTGGCGCGGGCCGAGGTGGAGATGGTCAGCCACGGGCTGTTCGAGCAGATTTTCATGCTGCCCCTTGGCACGGCGCTGCTGAGTGGCGGGGGCGATGTGCCGACCGAGCAGCGGGTCGAGGCGATGCGGGCGCAGGCGCTGGAGGCGCTCGCGACGGTGCCGGAGATGGTGATGAACGCCGAGGCGCGGCAGGCGGCGGCGGCGCTGCTGGCGGACCTGCCCCATCCTGTCGGGCGGGTGCGGGTCGAGCTGCGGGCGGAGCCGGTGCTGGGAGCACTGCGGATGGCCCCTGCGGTGATGACGGGGCGGGTGCCTGAAACCGTGGAAGATATATGGCCGATGCTGGAGGGCGTGACGCTCGGGGTGGTCTACGCGCCGGACGAATGAGGCCTTCTGCGGGGTCTAGTCATCCACGGCGCGCACGAGGTAGCGCAGCACCGAGAGCACCACGACCGTGATGGCGGTGGCCATGGCGGCCAGCGGCATCTGGCCCGCGCCGCAGGCGAGGCCGACGCCACCTGCAAGCCACATGGAGGCGCCCGTGGTGGTGTTTTTCACCGTGTCGCCCTTGGTGAAGATGATCCCTGCCGCGAGGAAGGCGACGCCCGCCGTGACTGCCTCGACAAGGCGTAGCGGGTCGACCCGCATCCCCTCATCGACGCCGAAGGACAGCCGCGCGAGCTGCTGGCTGACGATGATGAAGAGCGCGGCGGCCAGCGACACCAGCATATGGGTGCGCAGCCCTGCGGGCTTTTCGCGCCATTCGCGCTCCAGCCCGATGATGCCGCCGAGCAGGGCGGCGGCGAGCAGGCGGAGGAAGGCGGTGAGGGGCGGGACGCCGGCGAAGGTGCCTGTCAGTTCGGATGCGATGGTGTCGATGATGGCCCCCTCCCGATGTGTCTGCTGACATAACTCGCCCCCCGGCCCGGCGGTTCCGGGCAGGTGCGGGGGCGCGTTGCGCGTGGTGGTGTATCGGCTAAGGTTTCGGGAAACCTCACTGGGAGTCGCCACCATGAAATATGCCGCCGCCGCCGTCTTTGCCTCGCTCTTCGTGACCCCTGTGGTTGCGCAGGATCTGCCCGATCTTCAGGGCCGGGAGATCACCGTTGTGACCGAAAACGCCTATCCGCCGCTGCAATACATGGACGGGGGCGAGGCCGTGGGCTGGGAGTATGATGCGCTGGCGGAGATCGCCAGCCGGATCAACATGAGCGTGGCCTATGAGAACATCAGCTGGGATGCGATGATTCCGGCGGTCTCGGAAGGGCAATACGACATGGGGATGACGGGCATCACCATTCGGGACGACCGCAAGGAGATGGTGGATTTCTCCGATGCCTACATGCGCTCTGAAATGGTGATGCTGGTGCGCGGCGACGAGGAGCGGTTCAACGATGCGGCGAGCTTTGCGGGGGATGACGACCTGCTGGTGGCCGCCCAGCCCGGCACCACGCCGTTTTACGTAGCGGTCTACGATGTGCTGGATGGCGATGAGGCGAACCCGCGGGTGAAGCTGTTCGAGACCTTCGGCGCGGGCGTTCAGGCGCTGCGGGCGGGCGATGTGGACCTTGTGCTGACCGATGGCACGGCGGGCGAGGGTTATGTGGCGGCCTCGGAGGGCGCGCTGAAGATCGTGGGCGAGAAGCTGGGGACCGAGGATTTCGGCTTCATCTTCCCCAAGGGCTCCGACCTTGTGGCGCCGATCAATGCCGCGATTGCCTCGATGGCGGCGGATGGCACGCTGGAGGCGCTGAACAAGAAATGGTTTCTTGATACCAAGCTCGGCGAGTGAGGGAGCGGCCCGGCGAGAAGGACTTTCCGTGGTGGCTGGTGATCCTGGCCGTCACGGGGGCGGTGCTGTTTGGGCGGGTGATCGCGGACGAGCTTTATTCCGATGTGCTGGCGACCCTGATGAAGGGTGTCGGCATCACGGTTTTCGTGACCTTGGTGGGGTTTTCTCTAGCCACGCTGCTTGGGCTGCTGGTGGCCATGGCCTCGCTGTCGCGCTGGATCGTGGCGCGGCAGGTGGCGCGGCTTTACGTGGAGATCGTGCGGGGCGTGCCGATATTGGTGCTGCTGCTCTACGTCGCCTTCGTGGTCGCCCCGGCGCTGGTTTGGGCGGTGAACTGGGCGCTGACCGCGCTCGGGGGCGAGGGGATCAGGACGCGGGATTTTTCGTTGCTCTGGCGGGCGATCATTGCGCTGACCATCGGATATTCGGCCTTCATCGCCGAGGTGTTTCGGGCCGGGTTGCTGGCGGTGGACGAGGGGCAGATCGAGGCGGCGGAGGCGCTGGGGCTTTCGCCATGGCAGCGGTTCCGGCTGGTGCGGTTGCCGCAGGCGCTGCGGACCATCCTGCCGCCGCTGGGCAATGACTTCATCGCGATGATCAAGGATTCGAGCCTCGTGTCGGTGCTGGGGGTGACGGATATCACCCAGCTCGGGAAGGTCACATCGGCGGGGAATTTCCGGTATTTCGAGACCTACAATGTGGTGGCGCTGCTCTATCTCGTGATGACGGTGACGCTCTCGCTGGCGCTTCGGCGGCTGGAGAAGCGGCTGGGGGCGGGGCGGTAGGGTTTTGCACCTGCACGGAGTCAAGGCCGCAGGCCGCCGTGCAGCGCCGACCCGCCCCCCGGGGCGGCGCTTCGGTGAGGTTGGGGGGCACCTCGAAGGAAAGGATGACGGCTTCACCATAAAGTGCCATGCACGGCCGTTGCGGGCGCCCCCCCGCGTGTCGGCGCTGCACGGCTTGCGTGGCGCTGGCGGCGGGCTCTGGACCATCCCGCCAAGCAAATATATGCCCTCAGCATGAGTTCCTGGATCACATCTCTCGAAGGCACCGAGGCGGGCCATACGGCGGCGCTGGCTCTGGCCTTGCTGGCGGCCTTGTTGCATGCGGTGTTCGGGGCGCTTCAGAAGGGGCGGCATGATCCGTGGATGAGCCGGGGGGCGATCGACTTTTGCTATGGCGCGATGGCCGCGCCCTTTGCGCTGTTCGTGGTGCCATGGCCCGAGCCGCATATGTGGGCGATCTTTGCCGGGGCCTTCGTGATCCATGTTGGCTACAAGATCGCGCAGGCGATGACCTACACGCGCGGGGCCTATACGGTGGTTTACCCGGTGGTGCGGGGGACCGGGCCGCTCTTTGCCGTGATCGGGGCGGGGATCATCTTTGGCGAGCACTTCACGCTCGGGCAATGGGCCGGGGTGGGGGTGCTGCTGGCGGGGATCTACGGGCTGGCGGCCTACAACCTGCGCACCATCACGCTGCAACGCGACACCATGGTGGCCGCCCTCGGCCTTGCGGTGCTGACCGGCCTCTTCGTGGCGCTCTACACCACCTATGACGCCTATGGCATTCGGGCCACCGCCGACCCGTTCACCTTTCTGGCGTGGTTCTTCATGATCGACGGGCTGGGCTTTGCGCCCTGGGTCGCGCTGATCCGCTACCGGCGGATGGAGAGCCCGCCCACGCTGGGGCCGCTGATGGCGCGGGGGATGATCGGGGGCGTGGTGGCGTTTTTCTCCTTCGGGGCGGTGATGCTGGCCACCCGGCTCGACAAGGTGGGGGAGGCGGCGGTGCTGCGCGAGACCTCGACGGTCTTTGCCGCGCTCATCGGGTGGCTTCTGCTCGGCGAGCGGGTGGGGCCGCGACGTTTGGCCCTTATGGCCTTGATCGCTGCCGGTGCGGTGATAGTTGAGATGGCAGGTTAGAGTGGAGAGCGACATGGCAGAGAAACAGGTGCCCGGCTGGGTGAAGACGGCGCTGGAGTTTGGCCCGGTGCTGGGGTTCTTCCTGGGCTTCTTCCTGCTGAAGGGGGAGAGCTACATGCTCTTCGGCCATGAGGTGAAGACCTTCACCTACCTCACCTTCTGGTTCGTCCTCGCCATGGTGATCTGCATGGGGGCGCTCTGGGCGCTGACGGGCGCGCTCAGCCGGATGCAGGTGATGACGCTGGTGCTGGTGGTCTTCATGGGCGGGCTGACGGTGGTGCTGGACAACGACCTGTTTTTGAAGCTGAAGCCGACGATCCTTTACGCGATGTTTGCCGGTATCCTCGCGATCGGGCTGATGCGGGGGCAGAGCTACCTTGCGCGGCTCATGGAGGGGCTCTTGCCGATGAGCGATGCGGGTTGGCTGATCCTGACCAAGCGGTTTGCCTGGTTCTTCCTTGCGCTGGCGGTGGCCAATGCGGTGATTGCCTTCGCGCTCTCCAGCGGGGTCTGGGTGACGGTGAAGACCTTCGGGCTGCCTGCTGCGCTCTTTGTTTTCATGATGGCGCAATATCCGCTGATCGAGAAATACGGGACCGAAAAGAGCGAGTGAACGCGGCGCCCCGGTGGGGTGAGGCCGGGCCGGGGGTGTTGCCTTGGTTGGTGGCGGGTTGCTGGCGGGGTGGATTGGTAGCGCGGGGGCGCCAGAAGAGATTTGAGGCCTCCGGCGGGAGATATTTGCAGCAAGAAAATGGGCAATTTGATTCAAACTGTTCGGGTCTGGGGCGGGTCGGGGGAGGCGCTTGCGGCCTGCCGAGCGGTCGCGGTGGTGGAGGACGGGCGCGGGGGCGCGTGGCGTTGAATGTGGTCGGGCGGCAGGGTATGCGCTGGGCCTGAGCGGCGGGGTCGCGGCGGCGTTGGAGGTCTTCTGGCCTCGCGGGGAGAGGCATGGAATTCTGGATCGTGGCTGCGCTGGCGGCCTACATGATGGGGCTCTCCAAGGGCGGGGTGCCGATGCTGGCGATGCTTTCGGTGCCGCTGATGTCGCTGTTCATGGACCCGGCGATGGCGGCGGGGCTGTTGCTGCCGCTCTACATCATTGCCGACTGGTATGCGGTCTACCTGTTCCGCAAGGCGTTTTCGGTGCGCAACCTGAAGATCATGCTGCCGGGCGCGGTGGCGGGGATCATCGCGGCCTATTTCGCGGTGACGGTGGTGCCCGGCGATGCGATCAAGCTGCTGGTGGCGGGGATCGGGATTTACTACCTCGTCGGCTCGGTTCGGGGGCGATTTGCCCGCACTGAGCCCGCGCCGCGGGAGGCCGATGTGCCGCGCGGGCTGGTCTGGGGCACGCTGGCGGGGTTCACCAGCTATATTTCCCACGCCGGGGGGCCGCCGTTTCAGGCCTATGTGCTGCCCCAGCGGCTCGACAAGATGGTGTATCTCGGGACGGTCACGATCTTTTTCTCGGTGGTCAACCTGCTGAAGATGCCGCCCTACGTGCTGGCCGGGCAGATCACCTGGGAGAGCCTGATGGAGGCGGCCCGGCTGGCGCCCTTTGCGCTGGCGGGGGCGTGGAGCGGGGCGCGGGTGGCGCGGTGGCTGCCGGAGAAGCTGTTTTACCTGTTGGTGGAGGTGGCGCTGGCGGTGGTGTCGGCGAAGCTCATTTGGGAAGTGGTTGTGGGGTGAGGGCCGTCTGCGCGGGCCTGTTTCAACGGAAAAATTGATGCGCGGGCCGATCAGGGATCTTGCATGGAATCACTTTCGTCGCCATTTGCGCGAAATCGTTATGGTTAACTGGTTTCGGGAGGCAGGTGTGTGATGCGCGATCGGGTGGAAGCGTTTTTGGTGAGGCTGTCGGAAAGGTTCACCGAGGGCGATGTGGACGAGATCATGGAGTGCCTGGCGATGCCGACGGCGGTCTACTTCGGGGCCGACATGATCATGCTGTCGACCCGCGAGGAGGTGTCGCAGCTGACGGCGGCCTACATGGGCGAGCTGGAAGCGAACGGCATGTCGAAGGGGCCGCTGAGCCTGCGCGAGCTGACGGTTTCGGAGGGCGGCAAGATCACCGCGGTTGCCACCGCACGGATGGCGGACGCGGAGGGCACGGCGGTTGTGCTGTCGCGGACCAAGTACTTTCTGCGAGAGGTGGACGGCTGCCTGAAGGTGGAGCTGACCGAGCATTCGCAGGTGGCGCTGGAGGAAGACCTGATCCACGCGCCGCTGGCGAACCTCGCGTTCTAGCCCGGGCTCGCCCCGGCGGCGGCCCTCCTTGGCGGAGCGGGCGAGTTTGCTAGTCCCGCTTGCCGAAGAGCACCTTCTGGGCGTCCTTGTTGTCCTGCAAATTCGCCCGTTTCTCTGCTGCCAGCGCCTTCCCCTTCACCACCGCCTCACGCGCTCCAACGAGGTCGAGCCAGCGGGAGAAGTGGGGCTTGTCGGAGATGTCCTGCTGCTGGCCTTCCCAGAGGATCGCCCAGGGCCAGATGGCCATGTCGGCGATGGAGTAGTCGGGGCCGGCGACGTATTCGGTCTTGGCGAGTTGGCGGTCGAGGACGCCGTGGAGGCGGTTCACCTCGTTTCGGTAGCGGTCCTTGGCGTAGGGCAGGTCGTTGGGTGGCTCCATCGAGGGGGCGTATTTGAGGAAGTGGTGGGCCTGGCCGGCCATGGGGCCGAGGCCGCCCATCTGCCACATCAGCCATTCCTCCACGGCGATACGCCCGCGCTCGCCGGAGCCGTAGAAGCGCCCCGTCTTGCGGGCGAGATACATCAGGATGGCGGCGCTTTCGAAGACCGAGACGGGCTGGCCGTCGGGGCCTTCGGGGTCGACGATGGCGGGCATCCGGTTGTTGGGGGAGATCGCGAGGAACTCGGGTTTGAACTGGTCGCCCGCGCCGATGTTCACGAGGTGGGTCTCGTAGGGCAGGCCCATCTCCTCGAGCGCGATGGAAACTTTCCAGCCGTTGGGGGTGGGCCAGTAGTACAGGTCGATCGGGGCCATGGTGATATTCCTCCTCAAGTCGAGGATCAGGATGGCGTTCGATTTCCCGGAGGCAAGGCGAAAGATGCGAGGCGGGCGAGATTGGCGGTGAGGCGGCGGTGTGCGGGCGCGGGGAGGGCGGCGCGCAGGCGGGGCAGGAGCGAGGCATCGTGGAGCGCGGCGCGGTAGAGGGAGAAGACGCCGGGGGCGGAGTAGGTGGAGCCGTGGCAGACCCGGCGGGTGGGTGCGGCGATGGGGTGGCCGAGGCGGGCGAGGGCGGCGCGGGTGTGGGGGCAGGTGAGGGGCAGGTCTGTCCAGCGGGCGGCCTGCGCGGCGCCGTGACCGGCCATGCCGCGGCCCATGGCAGCGCGGCCCGGGCGGCCGGGCGCGAAGGCATATTCGAGCAGCAGGTCGAACGGGAGGTTTTGCGCCGAGGTCACGTTGAGGAAATCGGCGGCATGGCCTGCGGGGCAGTCGGCGGCTTCGGCGGCGCGGTGGCGGTATTCGGCGGCGGCGAGCAGGATGGCGCGGCGCATCGCCCCGGCGGGCAGATGGGGCAGCGCCTGCAAGGCCACGCGGGCGCCGAGCGAATGGGCCAGCAGGGTGATGCGGCGGGAGGGGGCGAGGGCGGCGGCGAGGTCGACCAGCTCGGCCAGCGCCCGCCCGGCGCGGGGTGCGCGGTGGTAGGCCGACCAGATCGAGCCGCGGCTCTCCCAGCCGAAGCCGAGGCAGACCGGCGCATCGGCAGCGCCATGGCCCAGAAGCTCGGGCCAGCTCGATTCCTGCTGCCCGGTCCCGAAGAGCGAGCCATGGGGGCTGCGGGCCGGATCCTGCGGCGAGTACTGGAAGCCGTGCACCAGCACGGCGATGGGCGCATCGGGCGAGGCCTCGGCCAGCGCGGAGCGCAGGCGGGAGACGGTTTCTGCCGGGTCGGCGAGACGGTCGCCATCGGCATTGGCATGTGTCAGGGGCATCGGGGCACTCCCCATGGCTGAGCGCCATGACCCTGAGGCAAGCCATCGGGCCACAACATCTGGGGGATCAGTGCCCTTGTTTTACTACGCCTGCATTAAGCTTGGGTTACAGCGGTGTGACAGCGCGGAAGGAGGCGCGCAGGCCACAGGGAACGGGAGGGGCAGGGACCGCGTTGCAAGCCTATGGCATATGACATGACGACCCGCCGCCGCGCCCTCCGATGGATCCGATCGAACGTGGAGCTGCGCACGCTTCTGGTGCTGGCGATGGTGGTGGGCGGCGTCTGGGCCTTTGCCGGGCTGGCAGAGGAGGTGATCGAGGGCGACACCACCACGCTCGACGAGGCCCTGCTGCTCATGTTCCGCACCCCCGGCGACTTGAGCGACCCGATCGGGCCGGGCTGGGTGGAGGTGATGGGGCGCGACGTGACGGCGCTGGGCGGGGTGCTGGTGCTGTCGATCTTCACATTCGCGGTGGCGGGGTTCTTTGCCATTCGCCGGAGCTGGGGGACGGTGGTGTATCTGTTGGGCTCGGTGGGCGGCGGCATTCTGATTTCGCACAGCGCCAAGCTGCTCTTTGCCCGCCCGCGCCCCGAGCTGGTGCCCCATGGCGTGGAGGTCATCACCTCGTCCTTCCCCTCGGGCCATTCGATGATGGCGGCCGTGACCTACCTGACGCTGGGCGTGCTGGTGGCGCGGGTCATGCCGAGCCGGGCGCTGAAGGTCTATATCCTCGCGCTGGCGGTGCTGATGACGGTGCTGGTGGGGGTGAGCCGGGTTTACCTTGGCGTGCACTGGCCAACCGACGTGCTGGCCGGGTGGCTGGCGGGCGCGGCCTGGGCGATGGCCTGTTTCCTTGGCGCAAGGTGGCTGTCGCGGCGCGGTGCGGTGGAGCCGGAGGCGGCGGCGGCGGAGGAGCCGGCGGTCCCGACCGGAGAGACGGGACCGCCGGGGCGGCGCTAGCGGAGCAGCGCCGAGAGCAGGCCGAGCACGGCGACGACCTGGGCGGTGTCGCTGTTGATGCGCACGACGCGGTTGTCGATCACCCGGTATTCCTGCCCGCGCGGGGCCCGGGGCAGGTGGCGGAGTTGGGCTTGGGTGGGGGCGTGGCCGCGCTTCTTGAGCTGGCGGCGCTGCTGTTGGCGCTCCTGCTCCTGCAGGCGGGCCTTGAGCTGGCGGGCCTGCTGCTTGCGGGCCTCGTTCTCGTAGTCCTGCGGGCGGATGCTTTCGGAGCGCAGCGGCTGGGCGCAGGCGCCGCGATGGCCGTTGGCGTTGCAGTTGGCCTTGCTCCCGCCCGGGGCCGCGAAGGCGGCGGGGGCGAGTAGGGTGGTGGTGGCGATGAGGACGGTGGCGAGGATCGGTTTCATGGGGAGCCTCCTGTTTGCTGCTCGAAGGTGAAACGGGCGCGCGCCCGGTTTCTGTCGGCAGTTTTGTGGCAGGCGGGCCGGGGGCGGGGGATTTCAGCCGCCCAACGGGATTGACGTGGCGCGCGGCTGGGCGTAATTCAGCCCTCACAAGTGGCGATTTGTTCACCGGATTGCGGGCCACTCTAAACACTTCCGCTAAAGAGGTCAGGCAGAGGGAGCCCCTCGTCGCTTGGCAGCGGTGAGGGCTTTTTTATTGGCGAAGGAGGCCAATCATGTCTGAACGCAAAACACGCACCAAGCTGGTTCATGGCGGCACGCGGCGCTCGCAGTATGGCGAGGTCAGCGAGGCGATTTTTCTGACCCAGGGGTTTGTCTACGACACCGCGCAGCAGGCGCAGGACCGGTTCGAGGCGTTGGGTGATGACGAGTTCATCTATGCCCGCTACGGCAACCCGACGGTGCGGATGTTCGAAGAGCGCATCGCCATGCTGGAGGGCGCGGAGGATGCCTTTGCCACCGCCAGCGGCATGGCGGCGGTGAGCGCGGCGCTGACCGCGCCGCTGAAGGCGGGCGACCATGTGGTGAGCAGCCGGGCGCTGTTCGGCTCCTGCGAATACATCCTGTCGGAAGTTCTGGCGCGCTTCGGCGTGGAGGTGGAGTTTGTCGACGGCACCGACCTCGGCGCCTGGAAGGCGGCGATCCGGCCCGATACCAAGCTGGTGTTCTTCGAGGCGCTCTCGAACCCGACGCTGGAGGTGATCGACATCGCCGGGGTCAGTGAGCTGGCCCATGCGGTGGGCGCGCTGGTGGTGGTGGACAATGTCTTTGCCACGCCGGTCTTTCAGCGCAGCCTCGAGCTGGGCGCGGATGTGATCGTGTATTCCGCCACCAAGCATATCGACGGGCAGGGCCGGGTGCTGGGCGGCGTGGTGCTGGGCACCAAGGAGTTCATTCGCGGCACGCTGGAGCCTTACCTCAAGCACACCGGGGGCGCGATGAGCCCGTTCAACGCCTGGGTGCTGCTGAAGGGTCTGGAGACCCTCGATCTGCGCTGCCGGGCGCAGGCGGAAAATGCCGAGACCGTCGCACGGGCGCTGGTCGGGCACGAGAAGATCAACGCGGTGCTCTATCCGGGCCTGCCGGACCATCCGCAGCACAACCTTGCGCTGGCGCAGATGGAAAAGCCCGGCACGGTGGTGAGCTTCGAGATCAAGGGCGGCAAGGAGGCGGCGTTCCGTTTTCTGGATGCGCTCGAGATCGCGGTGATTTCGAACAATCTGGGCGATGCCAAGAGCATCATCACCCATCCGGCGACCACCACCCACCAGCGGCTTTCGGACGAGAAGAAGGCGGTGCTGGGGATCAGCCCCGGCCTGGTGCGGCTCTCGCTCGGGATCGAAGACAGTGCGGACCTTGTGGCCGACGTGATGCAGGCGCTGGAGATGGCCTGAGGGCCCTTTTCACGCAAACTGCATTCGTTGGGAGACAAGAGATGAAGGCGACTGTTCCGAGCCCTGATTTCAGGCATCTGGAAGTATGGCCTGCCCGTGGCGCACGCTTTGGCGATGGCGGGTTCAGCTATGGCGGGTTCAGCTATGGGGCGCGCGAGCCGCAGCCGGCCGAGGAGCCGCGTGGCGAGGGCGAGGCCACAGAGCGGGCGGCCGAGGGGTGAGCGGCTAGGCCGGGGGCTGGCCCCGGTCGCCCCATTCCAGCCAGGCGCGCGCGTCCGGCGGCAGCAAAGCTGAGAGCGCCGCGTCATAGGCGGCCAGTTCGGCCTCGCCCAGCTTGCCCTGCCAGGTGTTGCAGCCGCCGCTGTTGAAGAACCCCGCATCGCTGTGCCAGAGCCCGAGGCCCGCTGCCGGGGTGAACCGGGCGGCGTTGGCCTTCATGGCGGAGAAGGTGGCGGCCTCGGCGATGGCTGCCATCAGCGCGGGCGGGGCGGTGATGCCGACATGG
Source organism: Oceanicola sp. 502str15 (assembly GCF_024105635.1). Lineage (NCBI taxonomy): Bacteria > Pseudomonadati > Pseudomonadota > Alphaproteobacteria > Rhodobacterales > Roseobacteraceae > Oceanicola > Oceanicola sp. 502str15. Next base: position 1,773,352 of record NZ_WYDQ01000001.1, on the reverse strand, counting down.
GCGGCGATCCGGGCCAGCGCGGCGGGCAGATCGCGGATCATGTCGGCATAATGCAGCAGCAGCAGGTTCTCGCGCCCGTGCCGCGCCCGGGCCTGCAGGTAGTGCAGCGCGATGCCGTGCAGCGAGGCATCCTCGACCTCGCGGCTTTCGAGAAACATGGCGAAGCTGGCGGCGGGATCGAGCGCGTAGCGGCGGGTGAAGATCTCGGGGCGCATGTTGCGCACGTGGTTGCGGAAGGAAAGATGCACGTCGAGCGGGTGGCGAAAGACGGCGATGTAGCGCAGTTCGTTCCACCACGGCAGCCCGTCGAAGGGGGTGTGGGATTTGACCTGACGGCGGTGATCCTGCGCGTCGAGGCGGGCGGCGACCTCGGAGAAGGGGCGGGAGGTGCTGTCGATCCAGGGGCTCTTGAGGGCGGTCTGGGCATCGACCTCGGGATCGCCTGCGATGAGCATGGCGAGCAGGGCCTGCGCCCAGGTGGTGCCGGACTTGGGCGGGGTGACGACGACGATATCGCCGGGGCGCGGCACGAACTCCGCCCAGCGGGTGGAGTCGCTGACGGCGCTCTTGTAGCTCTTTTCGGGCGGCTCATGGGCGGGGATCACGGCGGGCTCCTTTTGGGCAGCGAGCCTAGCGGGGCGGGCGCGAAATCCCTAGCGGAATGGCGCTCGTGGACGCCGGGCGTCGGTGGCGGGGGCGACGAAAGCCTTGCCAGCCCCGCCAGTTGCCCCATATGAGGGCGATGGCCCGCACCCGGATGGAAGGGGGAAATTGCCATGAATTATCACGCTGCCTCACAGGGTGAGACAAGCGACGAGGAGGCCCGCGAGGCGCTGGAGAAGCTCCGGCGCTGGGCGGAAAGGGCGACACCTGAAGAGGTGGCTGCGCTGGACCCCGCGATTTCCCGATTGCTGCCCGATGCCCCGCTGCCGAACTACCCGGCCCTCGCCCGGGCCTACCCCGAGGAATTCAAGGCCGATGAGGCCTACAAGGCCGGTCTGCCCGACCTGCAGAACGGGCCTGCCAGCCTGATCCGGGGCGCGCGCCAGCATATCGAACATGTCGGCATCTCCAACTTCCGCCTGCCGATCCGGTTTCACACACGCGACGGCGGGGGGATCACGCTGGAGACCTCCGTCACCGGCACGGTGAGCCTTGAGGCGGAGAAGAAGGGCATCAACATGAGCCGCATCATGCGGACCTTCTATGCCCAGGCGGAGAAGGAATTTTCGCTCGATGTGATCGAAGAGACGCTGGAGGCCTACAAGGGGGATCTGGAGTCTTTCGATGCGCGGATCCAGATGCGGTTTTCGTTTCCGATGAAGGTGGAGAGCCTGCGCAGCGGGCTGATGGGCTACCAGTATTATGACATCGCCATGGAGGTGGTGGACGCGGGCGGGCGGCGCAAGAAGCTGATGCATCTCGACTACGTCTATTCGAGCACCTGCCCGTGCTCGCTGGAGCTTTCGGAGCACGCACGACATGCGCGCGGACAGCTGGCGACGCCCCATTCGCAGCGCTCGGTGGCGCGGGTGAGCGTGGAGTGCCTGCCGGGCGCGCGGCTGTGGTTTGAAGATCTCGTGGAGCTGTGCCGCAAGGCGGTGCCGACGGAGACGCAGGTGATGGTGAAGCGCGAGGACGAGCAGGCCTTTGCCGAGCTGAACGCGGCCAATCCGATTTTCGTGGAGGATGCGGCGCGGAGCTTCTGCGAGGCGTTGCAGGGTGAGCCGCGGGTCGGGGATTTTCGGGTGGTGGCGAGCCATCAGGAGAGCCTGCATTCGCATGATGCGGTGGCGGTGCTGACCGAGGGTGAGACCTTTGCGGCGCAGAGCCTCGACCCGAAGCTGTTCACGACGCTGGTGCAGGGCGGGTAGCGGGCGGTTTGCCTTTGGGGGCGTGGGCCGTGGGGACTGCGCCGGATATCGCGCCGATTGGTGGGGGGGGAGCGCCCCACACCGCGACGTACAGTGGGGGGCCAGCCCCCCACACCGCACCGTCTAGTGGGGGGCCAGCCCCCCACACCCCCCGGAGATATTTGGACCAAGATGAAGGGCAGGGCGGGCGCTTTCAGAGCGGTTTTGCCATGCGGTTCAGGTGGTGGGTCACGCCGGTGGTGGTGGTGTAGCTGCCGCTCGTTCCGGTGTCTCGGAAGCCTTCGCGCTGCCAGAAGGCGCGGGCGCGGGGGTTGGCTTGCAGGACCGCAAGGAGGAGGCGGGGGCTCTTGGCGGCGCGGGCGAGGGTTTCGACATGGGCCAGCAGGGTGCGGCCGTGGCCGGCGTTGCGCGCCCAGGGGCCGAGCATGAGGAAGCCGAGGTAGGCGTCGGCGGGGTCGGGGAAGCCGAAGGAGAGTTCGGCGAGGCCCGAGAGGCGGGGGCCGAGGAAGAGGCCGAGGCGGTGGGAGGCGGTCGGGTCGCAGCCCGGCGGGCCGTCGGTGAAGAAGGCGGCGTCCTTGGCGGCATCGGGTGCGGTGCCATCGGCCATCAGCCAGTAGTCGGGGGCGGCCCGGTAGAAGGCGGTGATGGCGGCAAGGTCCGATTGCGCATCGAGCGGGCGGATGGTGGGGGCACTCATTCGGCGGGGGTTCCCGGAAGGCGGGTGAGCCCCGGGCGCGGGGGCTGGCTGGCGGGGAGGTGGATGTTGGTGGCGAGGCCGAGGGCGGCGAGGCAGCGGATGAGCCAGTAGCCGGGGTCGAGCTGGCCGGTCTCGAGGCCGAGGCGGGCGGAGTGGGGGAAGGCGTGGTGGTTGCCGTGCCAGTTTTCACCGAAGGTGAGGAGCGACCAGCCCGGCAGGTTGTAGCCCTGTACCGGGAGGCCCGCGATGTGCCAGCCCTGGTGCCCGCTCCGGTGGCAGAAGTGGCCGACCAGCCAGTGCATGGTGAGCGACACCCAGACCCGCAGGCAGATGCCCCAGAGCACGAGGCCCCAGCCGCCGAGCAGCCAGAGGGCGGCGGCAAGGGGCAGCTGCTGGGCCATCCATGTGCGTTCGATGAGGCGGTAGAAGCGGTCGCGGGCGACCTGCGGCTCGATCTCGAGCCGGGGCGGGTGGGTGAGCTGGTAGCGGCACATCAGCTGCCAGTAGCCATCGCGGAAGAAGCCCGCCTCGTGCGCGGGATGGGGCGGGCAGGTGGACTGGCGCTGGTGCCAGTCGCGCATGTCGTGGGCGCGGATCATGCCGAAGGGGCCGGCCATGCCGACGAGGGTGCCGAGCCAGACCAGCAGGCGCTCGAGCCAGAGCGGGGTGGTGAAGGCGCGGTGGATCAGCAGGCGGTGCATGCCGACGGAGTGGCCGGCGCAGATGGTGAGCGCGGTGAGGGCGAGGAAGGCCGCGAGGCCGGCGAGCGAGGGGAAGAGGGTGAGGGCGGCGAGGCCGCCGAGCCCGTGGCCGACCCACCAGAGGGCGCGACGCGGCTCGAAAACCACCCGGCCCGCCATGCAGTTGCAGCCCGGTCCCGCCTTGATGCGCGCGCTGTCGACCAGTTCCACCCCATGCTCCCCGTCACATGTGACCTATCGGAACATAAAGCGTCGCATTGGAGCAATCGGAATGTTGCGCAGGCCATAACGTCGCCCTGAACCCGGATTGACGCAGGCCCCGCCGCTGCTACTCCGAAGCACCAGAGATTGACCCGCAAGGACGCCAAATGAGCACCTACACCCTGACTGTCACCTGCCCTTCGACCCGGGGGATCGTGGCCGCGATTTCCGGTTTTCTGGCCGAGAAGGGCTGCAACATCACCGATTCCGCGCAGTTCGACGACCCCGGCACCGGCAACTTCTTCATGCGGACGAGTTTTGTGAGCGAGGATGGCGAAAGCCTCGCGGCGCTGCGCGAGGGTTTCGAGGCGGTGGGGGCGCCCTTTGCGATGGATTGGGCGATTCATGACGATGCGCAGAAGATGAAGGTGATCATCATGGTGAGCCGCTTCGGGCATTGCCTGAACGATCTGCTCTATCGCTGGCGGATCGGGGCGCTGCCGATCGAGATCGTGGCGGTGGTGTCGAACCATCTGGATTATCAGAAGGTCGTGGTGAACCACGATATTCCGTTTCACCACATCAAGGTGACGAAGGAGAACAAGCTGCAGGCCGAGCAGCGGATCATGGATGTGGTGGAGGAGACCGGGGCCGAGCTGGTGGTGCTGGCGCGCTACATGCAGGTGCTGAGCGACCAGATGTGCCAGAAGATGGCGGGGCGGATCATCAATATTCACCACTCGTTTCTGCCGAGCTTCAAGGGGGCGAACCCCTACAAGCAGGCCTTCGAGCGCGGGGTGAAGCTGATTGGCGCGACGGCGCATTTTGTCACCGCCGATCTGGATGAGGGGCCGATCATCGAGCAGGACACGGTGCGGGTGACCCATGCGCAGAGCGGGGAGGATTATGTGAGCCTTGGCCGCGATGTGGAGGCGCAGGTGTTTGCTCGGGCGATCCATGCCTTCATTCATCACCGGGTGCTGATGAACGGGACCAAGACGGTGGTGTTTCCGGCCTCGCCGGGGGGGTATCGCTCCGAGCGGATGGGGTAGGGGCCGGGCTGGCGGGACAAGTCCCGCCCTACGGCGGATGGCCAGTGGTGGATTTGGGGGCGGGGGTTGGAGTGGGGCGCTGCCCCCACGCCCCCGGAGATATTTGCAGCAAGAAAATGGGCGGGGCGGGGCTGGTTCGGGTGGCGGTGTTCAGCATGATATCGGGTAATTGCTGGCTGGGGCGGTTTGGGTCTGGAGGGCGGGGGCCTTTCTGACGCCGGTGGCCTTCTTGCCGGGGCGGGCGGAGCGGCACTTCATCGGGTTTGGCAAGGTTGTTTGCGGCGAGACCGACATGTGTGTGGCCCATGCGGTTGAATGGCTTGGGGATGGCTCGTGGGGGTGTGCGACATTTGGTTGGCCTGGCTGCGATGGGGCTTTGGGGCAGGGCGTTGCTTGATATCCTCGGGGCCCGGGTGATGATGGACCTTCGTGGGCCGGAGGAGGTGATGGGCTGGCTGCGCGGCGGGAGAATGTCTTGCGCCGCTGGACGCCGCCGGCTTGCGATGAGGTGGTGCGGCGGTTTCGAGCTTTGCAAGTTGGCGTCGGGGTTTGGGCCCTGTGTTGGTGACAGGCGCGGCGTTGGCCGGGGCCGTTCGGGTCTGTGCGGGAATGGGGCGTCAGAGCCTGCGCGGGTGATGGGGGTGAGGCTGGGGCCGGTGCTGTCGCAGGCGCACAATCTGCCACGGGGTCCGGCTTCATGCGGGGCGCCCTGATCGGCGTGGCTTGACACTTTCGCCGGGCCACGCCAACGCTCTGCCCCATGTTCGACGTTCGCCCGGTCGGTTATGTCATCGGCCTTCTTACCGCTTTTCTCGGGGTCATGATGCTGCTGCCCATGGCGGTCGACCTCTATGAGGGCAACAGCCATTGGCCGGTGTTCCTGGAGAGCGGGATCATCACCATGCTTTGTGGCGGGCTCATTGCGCTGGCCTGCGCCAACGGGGTGAGCGAGGGGCTGACGCTGCGCCAGACCTTTCTGCTGACCACGCTGGTCTGGGTGGCGCTGCCGCTGTTCGGGTCGATCCCCTTCATCTTCGGGGCGACGGATGCGCGGGTGGTGGATGCCTTCTTCGAGGCGATGTCGGGGCTGACGACGACCGGCTCCACCGTGTTTACCGGGCTTGACGACCTGCCCCATGGCATCCTGCTCTGGCGGGGCATCCTGCAATGGCTCGGCGGCATCGGCATCATCGTTGTCGCCATGGTGTTCCTGCCCGAGCTGAAGGTGGGGGGCATGCAGATCTTCCGGTCGGAAGCCTTTGAGACCATGGGAAAGATCCTGCCGCGGGCGACGCAGATCGCGGCGCAGATCTCGGTGATCTACATCGTCATCACGGTGTCCTGCATGCTGACCTACCTGTTTCTCGGGATGAACGGGTTCGATGCGCTGGTGCATGCGCTCACGACGGTGAGCACCGGGGGATTTTCGAACTACGACGCGAGTTTCGGCACCTTCCAGGGCGCGCCGGAATACGCGGCCTCGGTTTTCATGATCCTCGCGGCGCTGCCCTTTGTGCGCTACGTGCAGCTGGTCAACGGCAATGCGACGCCGCTCTGGCGCGACAGCCAGGTGCGGGTGTTTCTGGCGATCATCGCGATCCTCGTGCTGGTCACCACGCTGATCCTGACCTCGATCTTTCCGCATCACTGGGAGCAGGCGATGCGGGAGGGGCTGTTCAACATCACCTCGATCATGTCGGGCACCGGCTATGCCTCTGTGGATTACATGCAGTGGGGCGGGTTTCTGGTGATCATGTTCTTCTTCATCGGGCTGATCGGGGGCTGCGCCGGCTCGACCGCCTGCTCGGTGAAGATCTTCCGCTACCAGCTGCTGTTCGCCTCGATCAAGAGCCAGATCCGCACGATCCACTCGCCCTCGGGGGTCTTCACGCCGCGCTATGACGGGCGGCCGATCGGCGAGGATGTGTTGTCGTCGGTGATGAGCTTCTTCGTGCTGTTCACGGTGTCGCTGGGGGCGCTGTCGGTGCTGCTGAGCTTTACCGGGCTGGATTTCACAACCTCGGTGTCGGGCGCGGCGACGGCGATTGCCAATATCGGCCCCGGTCTGGGGGACATCATCGGGCCGGCGGGGAATTTCAGCACGCTGAACGACACGGCGAAATGGCTGCTGGCCGGCGGGATGCTGGTGGGGCGGCTCGAGGTGCTGGCGGTCTATGCGCTGTTCACGGTGAATTTCTGGCGGGCCTGAGGTTTGGCCCGTGGGTGGTGGGTTTCACCCACCCTACAGTCTGTCGCGCCGGTCGGTGCGGGCTGTAGGGTGGGTGCTACCCCACTTCATTCCCAGCAGCTCACCAGAACCGTCATGCCCTCGGCCAGCGTAGTGATGTCTTCCGGGGCCAGCGCGGTGCCGCCTTCGGAGGCGGCGGGCGACAGGCCGGCGGTGGAGAGGAACTCGGCGATTGCGGGCACGGAGGCGGCGAATTGCACGTTTTCGGGAAGCTGGCGGCTGCCGTCCTCGCCACGGGCGAGGAGCATTCCCATGACCGCGCCGGACTGGTCGATGACCGGGCCGCCGGCATCGCCGGGCAGGGTCGCGAGATCGAGGCGCTGCATGTCGCTTTCGCCGTTCAGCCCGCGCAGGTCGGCGAGGGTGCCGAAGGTGACGGTGGGCAGGCTGAGGACATCCTCGTAGCTGTAGCCGGCCACCGCGACCTCGGACTTGAGGCGGGGCGTGGTGGAGGCGAAGCGGGCGTGGCCCAGCGGCACCAGCGGCTGGCGCGGCTTCAGCAGGGCGAGGCCGAGGGTGTCGTTGCGCGCGGCGATATCGGCCTCGTAGGTGTCGTCGATGGTGACGCGGCCGCATTGGCCGAGCACCTCGGTCGTGGTCAGCACGGCGCCGGCCTCGTCGATGTAGAAGCCCGAGCGCGAGACCTCGGGGGTGCGGATTTCGAGCCCGGCCATGAGATCGACCCGCTGCTCCTCGCCGCTGGCACCGGCGGTGTCGGAGAGGATGGCGGCGGTGGGGGTGAAGCTCTCGCGCATCTGCTTGACCACGGCAGCCATGATCTTGGCGTCGCCGGGCTTCCAGACGAGGGTGAAGCCCTTCACCGCGCCGCCATCGAGGCGGGCGTAGGTGTAGCTGTGCAGCTCGGCGCTTTGCCCGGTCAGCTCGAAGCTGCGCTCGGAGCGGCTGCGCTCGCCCTCTTCGGGCACGATGGTGAGGGTCTGGAGGATGTCGTAGAGGCCGTAGAGCGTGCGCTGGTCGCCGGATTGGGAGATCAGCAGCAGGCGCACGCCACGGTCGTTGCTGGGCGTGTAATGGACGAAGGGCGGTTCGATGTGGTCGAACTGCACGAGGCCCATGGGGGCGATCAGGTCGATGCCGGCGCGCTCGTCGGTGAGCTGGGCGAGGCCGAGGGCGGCGAATTCGGCGCGGTAGCCTTCCATCAGCTCGTTGCGCTGGGCGGTGGTGAGGATGCCGGTGGGCTCGTAGCCGCGCGAGGCCTGGTAGTCGGCCATGGAGCCACGGGTGCCGCGGCCGAAGGAGGCGTCGATGGCGCCGTCGTAGAAGCCCTCCCACTTGAGCGCCTCCTGCAGCGCGGCGCGTTCGTCGCGGCTGAGCTGGGCCTCGGAGCGGCGGGCCTCGGCCGGAGTTTCCTCGGGGATGGCGGGCTGCACCGGCTCGGGTTCGGCCACGACGACGGCGTCGGGCTCGGCCTCGGGGCTGGTGGGCTCGGCTTGAGGCTCGGGCTCGGCTTCGGAGGTCGTTTCTGGGGCGGGGGCGTTCAGCGTGTCGGCGCCGACCGGCCAGAACTGCTGGCGGAACTGCTGGGGAAAGGCGATGAAGCTGTCGGCGGGCACGAGGCGCTCGCGCTTCAGCGCGGCCAGCTCGCGGTTGGCGTCGAGCGGGGCGTAGGGGCCGAGCGCGATGGCATACCAGCCCGAGCGCATCCGGAAGCCGACCGTGTTGGGGAAGGCTGCGGAATAGGCGCGCGCCCGTGCCTCGGCCTCGGCGAGGGTGGGCTGGGCCTCGATCTGGAGAAAGACAGTGCTCTGGGCCGAGGCCCCGCCACCTGCCGCAATCACCGCAAACATCATCCAGATCGCCGCAAAAATCCGCTTCGTCACAATCGCCATTACCCGTGGTGTCCCATGTCGTGTCATTGTCTGGCCGGGGCCCTCAAATGCCGCCCCTGCTCGAATTCGGGGCAATCTACCAGCCCATACGGCGGGTGCACCCCAAATATGCGTGTGTTGGGCCTGCCGGGCGGGGGAGTCGCCCGCGGGACACAGGCGGTGCGGCGCGTCCGGGCGGGGGCAAACGGTTTGACCGTCTGGCGCCCCGGCTCTATTGAGGCCGGGCACGCCGAAACCCAAGGATCACCTGCGCCATGGCCGAGCAGACCAGCCCCGAGAAACCGCGTTCGTTCCAGGAGATCATCCTGCGGCTCCAGGCCTATTGGGGCGGCAAGGGCTGCGCGGTGTTGCAGCCCTATGACATGGAGGTTGGCGCGGGGACGTTCCATCCTGCCACCACCTTGCGGGCGCTGGGCAGCAAGCCCTGGGCGGCGGCCTATGTGCAGCCCTCGCGGCGGCCCACCGACGGGCGCTATGGCGACAACCCCAACCGGTTGCAGCATTATTACCAATACCAGGTGCTGATAAAGCCCTCGCCGCCGGACCTTCAGGAGCTCTATCTCGGCTCGCTCGCGGCGATCGGGATTGACGCCTCGCTGCACGACATCCGCTTTGTCGAGGACGACTGGGAGAGCCCGACGCTGGGTGCCTGGGGGCTTGGCTGGGAGGTGTGGTGCGACGGGATGGAGGTGAGCCAGTTCACCTATTTCCAGCAGGTCGGCGGGCATGATTGCGCGCCGGTCAGCGGCGAGCTGACCTATGGGCTGGAGCGACTGGCGATGTATGTGCTGGGCGTGAACCACGTGATGGACATGCCCTACAACGACCCGCAGACGCCCATTCCGCTGACCTATGGCGACGTGTTCCGCCAGACCGAGGGCGAATATTCGCGCTGGAACTTCGACGTGGCCGATACCGAGACGCTGCTGCAGCACTTCAAGGATGCCGAAGCCGAGTGCGAGCGTATCCTCGCCGCCCCGGCCGAAGACCCTAAGACCGGCCGCCGGACCGTGATGGCGCACCCGGCCTATGACCAGTGCATCAAGGCGAGCCACCTGTTCAACCTGCTGGACGCGCGCGGGGTGATCTCGGTGACCGAGCGGCAGGCCTACATCGGGCGGGTGCGGGCGCTGGCGAAGGCCTGTGCCGATGCCTTCGTGACGACCGAGGCCGGGGGCTGGGTTTCGGACGCCGCCAAATGAACGGCAAGATCGTAGGAGGGGTGATCGTGGGCGCAGCGGCTTTGGTTGGGGCGGCGATCTGGTATCTGCAGGTCTATGGATTTTACGACCGGGTCGAGCTGGCGGCGGGCGAGACGCCGGTGGAGCTGACCTCGCTGGCCAGCGGGTTGCCCGAGGCGATCATTGCCGATGACTTCCAGGCCATCGACGCGGACTCCAGCCCGATCCGCTATCGGGCCTGCTTCACCACGCCGATGAGCCAGGCGATGCTGAGCGAGACCTACACCCCCTACCTCGAGGCGGTGCCGCTGACCGGGCCGGGGTGGTTTGACTGCTACGACGCCGAGGAGGTGGGCGTGGCGCTTGAGGAGGGGCGGGCGATCGCCTTTACCGGGGAGCAGAACATCTACTACGGGATCGACCGGGTGGTGGCGATCATGGACGATGGGCGCGGCTTTGTCTGGCACCAGATAAACCATTGCGGCGAAGAGGTTTTTGACGGCAACCCGCCGCCGCAGGGCTGCCCCGACCCCGAGGGATACAAGGCGGAAACGCCACAGGAAAGCGAGAGCAATGGCTGATCTTCTGATCGAACTTTTCAGCGAGGAAATCCCGGCGCGGATGCAGCGCAAGGCGGCGGAAGACCTCAAGAAGCTGGTGACCGACGGGCTGGTGGAGGCCGGGCTGACCTATGCCGGAGCGCGGGCGTTCTCGACGCCGCGCCGGCTGGCGCTGGCGGTCGACGGGCTGCCCGACAAGAGCCCGGCGGTGCGCGAGGAGCGCAAGGGGCCGCGGGTGGATGCGCCGGAAAAGGCCATCGAGGGCTTCCTGCGCGGCGCGGGCGTGGCCCGCGAGGCGCTGGAGGAGCGCGACACGCCCAAGGGCGCGGTGTTCTTTGCGGTGATCGAGAAGCCGGGCCGCGCGGCGCCGGAGATCGTGGCCGAGGTGCTGGAGGCGGCGGTGCGCGGCTTCCCCTGGCCGAAGTCGATGCGCTGGGGCGCGGGCAGCCTGCGCTGGGTGCGGCCGCTGCATTCGATCCTGTGCATCCTGAGCGATGAGAGCGGCGCCGAGGTGGTGCCGCTGGAGATTGACGGGATCGCCTCGGGCGATGTGACCCGGGGCCATCGCTTTTTGTCGTCGGGCGCGTTTTCGGTTGCGAATTTCGAGGATTACGAGACGAAGCTCAAGCGCGCCAAGGTGGTTCTGAGCGCCGAGGAGCGGGCCGAGACCATTGCCCATGACGCCGCCCAGCTGGCCTTTGCCAAGGGGCTGGAGGTGGTCGAGGACAAGGGGCTTCTGGCCGAGGTGTCGGGGCTGGTGGAATGGCCGGTGGTGCTGCTGGGCGAGATCGAAGAGCAGTTTCGCGCCCTGCCGCCGGAGGTGTTGCAGACCTCGATGAAGGAGCATCAGAAGTTCTTTTCGGTGAAGAACGGGCAGGGCCAGATCGTGAGCTTTGTCACGGTCGCCAACATGGAGACGCGCGACAACGGCGCGACCATTCTGGCGGGCAACCAGAAGGTGCTGGCGGCGCGGCTGTCGGATGCCAAGTTCTTCTGGGAGAACGACCTCCGGCTGGCGAAGTCCGAGGGCATGGAGGCCTGGACCGCGCGGCTGGAGAACGTGACCTTCCACAACAAGCTCGGCAGCCAGGCCGACCGGATCGCCCGGATCGCCGCGCTGGCGGAGAGCCTTGCGCCGATGGTGGGGGCCGAGCCTGCGCTGGCGGGTCAGGCGGCGAAGGTTGCCAAGGCTGATCTCAGCTCGGAGATGGTCTTTGAATTCCCGGAACTTCAAGGGCTTATGGGGCGATATTACAGTGATGCTTCAGGTCTGCCCGCCGAGGTGGCGGCGGCCTGTCAGGAGCACTACTCGCCGCTCGGGCCGTCGGATGATGTGCCGAGTGCGCCGGTTTCCGTTGCCGTGGCGCTGGCGGACAAGCTGGATACGCTGACGGGGTTCTGGGCGATTGACGAGAAGCCGACCGGGAGCAAGGACCCGTTTGCGCTGCGGCGGGCGGCGCTTGGGGTGATCCGGTTGGTGCTGGGGAATGGGCTCAGGCTGCATCTCGACCGGCTGATCGACGCGCAGCTTCTGCGCCACCAGATTGCGCCCGACGACACCAAGGCCGCTGCCCTGCGTGACGCCCTGCTGGCGGAGATCGCGCAGCATGGCGTGTTCGGCGCGGCTGCGCGCGCCGTGATCGACGGGATCGAAGGCGATGCGCCGGCGTGGATCGAGAAGGTGACGGCCCATAGCCCCGACACCTCCGACGACCTCCTCGCCTTCCTCCACGACCGCCTCAAGGTGCACCTGCGCGATCAGGGCATTCGGCATGACGTGATCGACGCCTGCCTTGCCATGCCCGGCAAGGACGACCTGACCCTGCTGGTGAAGCGGGCGGAGGCGGTGCAGGCCTTTCTGTCGACCGACGACGGCGAGAACCTCGTGCAGGGGTTCAAGCGGGCCAACAACATTCTGACCCAGGCGGAAGCGGCGGATGGGGTGGAATATTCGTTCGGGCCCGACATCAAGCTGGCGGAAGCGGCGGAGGAGAAGGCGCTGTTTGAGGCGCTGGATGCGGCGGAACCGGCGATTGCCTCGGCGCTGGAGGCGGAGGACTTTGCCGCGGCCATGGCCCGGATGGCGGCGCTGCGCGCGCCGATCGACGGCTTTTTCGACGGGGTGCAGGTGAATGCGGAGAACGAGATATTGCGGCGCAACCGGCTGAACCTGCTGCATCGCATCCGCGAGACCTGTGGCAAGGTGGCGGATATGTCGCGGCTGGAAGGGTAGAACCTTCGTCGCAATGGCGGCACTGTTAACCCCAGCTTAACCTTTCCTTTGCTCGACTCGCATTGCGGGTTATTCTGCACCACAGAAAGGATTGCTGCGTTGCAGAAATCGACCCAAATCGCCGGTTTCACCGAGATCACTGCCACCGCCACGATGGCGGCCTCCACCCATGGGGGGCGGGCGAAGTGCCTGCAAAGGCTGATCCGGCTGGGGCTGCCCGTGCCCAACACGGTGGCACTTTCGTTTCAGGCGGTTCATGCGCTTGCGGCGGGGCAGGGGTTTGACGTGTCGCAGCTTCGGGGCGTGTTCCGGGACCGGTCGCTGCTTTGCGTGCGCCCGTCGAGCCAGGACCCGGACTGGGGCGGGCCGGGGGCGATCCTGAACATCGGGATGAACGACCTGCGCCACCTCGAACTGAGCCAGACCCACGGCGAAAGCGCGGCCTCGGTGCTCTACCTGCGGTTCATCCAGAGCTATGCGGTGCATGTGGCGCGCCTTGACGCCGATGCCTTCGACCTGTCCGATGCAGACCCGACCGAGCGGCTGAAGATGGCGCTGGCGATCTACGAGGAAGAGGCCGACGAGCCGTTTCCGCAGGATGCGGAGGTGCAGCTTCTGGAAGTGCTCCGCTCGATGGCGCGGGCCTGGGAGGGCACCACGGCGCGGCTGCTGCGGCAGGCGCGGGGTGCGCCGCAGGATGCCGGGCTGGGCCTTGTGGTGCAGGAGATGGCGCTGGGGGTCGGCCCTGGCGAGAGCGGCTCGGGGGTGATCCGCTTTGTCGATCAGGTCACCGGGCAACGGCGGGTTTCGGGGCGCTACCTGCGCCAGAGCTTCCTGCGCGACGCGCTGGAGGCCAATGGCGGCGCGCTCTACCTGCTGGAAGACCCGCGCGGCCCCTCGCTGGAAGGCGAGCAGCCCGAAATCTTCGACCGGCTGACCGAAATGGCCGAGATCTGCCGCGCAAGGCTGCGCGAGGAGATGGAGATTGAGTTCACGTTGGAGCGCGGCAAGCTGAGGGTGCTCGACGCCGTGCGCGTCAGCCGCAGCCCCCGCGCCGCGCTGAAGATTGCGGTGTCGCTGGCGGAAGAGGGGATCATCAGCCGCGAGGAAGCGGTGATGCGGGTGGAGCCGCGGGCGCTGCCCGAGCTGTTGCACCCGCAGGTGGACCCGAAGGCGAAGCGCGATGCGGTGGTGCGCGGCATTGCCGCCAGCCCCGGTGGCGCGATCGGCAAGCTCGTGTTCTCGGCGCAGGCGGCGCAGGCCCATGCGGCCAAGGGCGAGCCCTGCGTGCTGGTGCGCCGCGAGACCACGCCCGAAGACATTCGCGGGATGCATGTGGCCAACGGCATCCTGACCGAGCGCGGCGGCATGACCTCCCACGCGGCGGTGATCGCGCGCGGCCTCGGGCTGCCCTGCATCGTGGGCGCCAGCGGCATCCGGATTTCGACTTCCAAGAAAACCCTGCGCACGGTCGATGGCCGGATGCTGAAGGAGGGCGAGCTTGTGACCATCGACGGCAGCACCGGCGAGGTGCTGCTGGGCGAGGTCGAGATGCTGGAGCCGGCGCTGGACGACAGCTTTCAGTCGCTGCTGGACTGGGCCGATGCGGCCCGCGACATCGGTGTGCGGGCCAATGCCGACACCCCGGCGGACGCGCAGACGGCGCGGATGTTCAAGGCCGAGGGCATTGGCCTGTGCCGGACCGAGCACATGTTCTTCGAAGAAGGGCGCATGATGGTCATGCGCGAGATGATCTTTGCCAACTCCGAGGGCGACCGGCGGGCCGCGCTCGACCAGCTTCTGCCGATGCAGCGCGAGGATTTCACCCAGCTCTTCGGCATCATGGTGGGGCAGCCGGTGTGCATCCGGCTGTTCGACCCGCCGCTGCACGAGTTTCTGCCCTCCGACCGCGAGGGTGCGCGGGCGCTGGCCGAGGCGCTGGGGCTGCCGGTGAGCGACGTGATCCAGCGGATCGAGGCGATGGCCGAGTTCAACCCGATGCTGGGGATGCGCGGGGTGCGCCTTGGCGTGACCGTGCCCGAAATCTACGACATGCAGGCCCGCGCGATCTTCGAGGCGGTGGTGGCGGCCGGGCGCAAGGGCGCCCATGTGGTGCCCGAGATCATGCTCCCGCTGGTGTCGGCGCGCCGCGAGGTGGAGCTGCTGAAGACCCGGATCGACGGGGTGGCCGCCGCCGTGCGCAACGAGACCGGCGCGAGCTTTGATTACCGCCTCGGCGTGATGGTGGAGACCCCGCGTGCCGCGCTCAGGGCGGGCGACATTGCCAACCACGCGACCTTTCTGAGCTTCGGCACCAACGACCTTACGCAGATGACCTATGGCCTCAGCCGCGACGATGCGGGCAAGTTCATGGGGGCCTATGTGCAGCAGCAGGTGTTTCCGGAAGACCCGTTCCACACGCTCGACCAGGAGGGTGTGGGCGAGCTTCTGATGCTGGGCGCCGAGCGGGCACGGGCGGCGCGGCCGGGTGTGACCCTGTCGGTCTGCGGCGAACATGGCGGCGATCCCGACACCATTGCCTTTTGCCGCGAAGCGGGGTTTGACTACGTTTCCTGCTCGCCCTTCCGCGTGCCCGTGGCCCGGCTGGCCGCCGCGCACCTGGCGATTCGCGACGAAATGGGCGAGGCCGAGAAAGGTCGGCGCTAGGGCATTTTCGTGATTTTCAGGGCTGATTGGCCACGGGTTGGAAACAATCTGCGCCATGAAGCGCCTATTGGTCGCGGTTGGTGGACCGGGGGTGGACAGGCCCCCACGTCATCCGCTAATCGCCGCCTCGGCTTGGCACGAGCCTGGGACGTGCTGCGATTACGAGAAGACAATGCTGAAACTGCGCCGGAACCTGCCTGCGCTGGTCATGTCCGTTGTTGGCATGACCGCCGCGTTCGCCCCCGCCCACGCTGAAACCGTGATGTCGACCTCCACCGCTCCGACGGCGGTGATCGAGAACACGCCCGCCGCCGACCCGGCGCTCGACCGGCAGCTCGATGCGCTGCTCGGACAGGAGCGCAAGGCGTTCGAGGCGGTGGGTGGCAAGCGGATCAAGCGGCTGGCAACGGCACCGCGCAGCACGTTCGGCACGCCCGGCAGCCGCAAGGTGAGCTACAGCGCGGGCTGGATCGACCAGCAGCCGCGGGTGGCCAATGGCGGGGCCGAATGGGCCTGCCTGGCCGAGGCGCTCTACCACGAGGCCCGCGGCGAGACCGTGAAGGGGCAGTTTGCCGTGGCCGAGGTGATCCTGAACCGGGCGTCCTCCAAGGCGTTTCCGAGCACGGTTTGCGGGGTGATCCACCAGGGCACCGGCAAGCGCTACCAGTGCCAGTTCACCTACACCTGCGATGGCTACTCCGATGCGATCCGCGAGCGCGGCGCCTATGAGCGGGTGGCCAAGATCGCCTGGCTGATGCTGAACGGCGCGCCGCGCACGCTCACCGGCGGGGCGACCTACTACCACACCACCGCCGTGCGCCCGAGCTGGTCGCGCCGCTTTACCCGCACCGCCCAGATCGGCGTGCACCGGTTCTACCGCAACCCGCGCTCGTGAGCCCCTGCGCTGCCGTGCCACGGGTGCGGCGGCGTTGCAAACGTGGCGCAGGGCCGCCGCTTTCACTAACATTTGAGTAGAAGACCCTGCGCCGACATGGCAGGTGCAGGGGCAATTGCTGATCCGTGACAGAGGCAGAATTCAGATGATTTCCAGACGACGCCTACTTGCCGGCACCGCCGCACTGGCCGCCGCCCCCGCCGTGAGCTGGGCCGAAGAGATTGACCCGACCTCGGTGAGCCGCCAGGAGCAGGTGCGCCGCAACGCCTCCAGCTTCTCCTCGCAGAACTGGCGCGACCACTTCAGCGATCTGGGCAAGGCCTCGATCGTCTGCGACACCATCAGCCGCGCGCTGCACTTCTGGTCGGGCGATGGCTCTGTCTACAAGGTCTACCCGACCTCGGTGCCGCTGACCGACGACCTCAAGCGCACCGGCTATACCGAAGTGGTGCGCAAGAAGGTCGGCCCGGACTGGACGCCGACCCCCTCGATGATGAAGCGCGACCCCTCGCTGCACTACATGCCGCCGGGCCCCGACAACCCGCTGGGCACCCATGCGATGTATCTCGGCTGGCCCGCCTACCTGATCCACGGCACCCACGACACCCGCAAGATCGGGCGCCGCTCGTCTTCGGGCTGCATCGGCACCTACAACGAGCTGATCGCGGAGCTCTTCGAGCTGACGCCGGTGGGCACGCAGGTGCGGGTCATCTGATCGGGCCGCGCGGCCATTGAACTTGGTCGCAGGTCATGGAATGAGGCGAGGCATGGATGAAACCGGCCTCGCCTTTTCGCATCATGCGCCCCGCGATGTGATCGCTCTCAGAGAGCTTTACCGTGACGTCGAGATCGGCGCCTTTGCCGACGAGCGCGGCGTGGTGCAGCGGCTGTGCTTCGAGGTGCATGCCGAGGTGACGGGCGAGCCTGCGGGCGATGATGTCGACAAGGTGGTGAGCTACGACACGCTGATCGGCGCGGTCGATGCCTCGCTGGCCGAGGGCCGGGTGGACCTGCTGGAAACACTGGTGGACCGGATCGCGGCGCGGGTGTTCTCGGAGCCGCGGGTGGCGCGCATGGCGGTGCGGATCGACAAGCTGGAACGGGGCGAGTTTGTGCTGGGCGTCGAGGCGCTCAGGGTGCGCGGCGAGGTGGAGCCGGTGGCGCTGCCCGCAGCCGTGCCCGAGGTGTGCCTGATGGTGCTTGGCTCGCGGGTGCCGGAAGCCGATGGCCCGGTGCTTTATGTGGTGACGCCGGGCTACGTGCCCAAGGCGCAGGGCGACGAGGCGCGGGCGCGGGTGATGCTGCTGGCGATGGAGCAGGCGGCCTGGATCGCCGCGGAGGGCGTGGAGGGCGCGCGGGTGGTCTCTTCGCGCACCGAGATCGGGTTTTGCGCGGCGCAGGGCATTCCGGCCTTCTGGGCGCCCTCGCGGCTGGTGCTGGCCGCCGTCGAACCGCCCGAGCCGCGCCCGGAGGCGCTGGCGGGCTGGATCGCGGGAGAGCTGGCCAGATGAGATACATCCGCCCGCTGGTGCAGACCGACGCGGCCCGCCCCGAGGGCGCGCTGGTGCTGGCGGGGGGCTGGTGCTGGTTTGACCGGGTCGAGGTGCTTGGACGCGGCGTGGGCCCCGAGGTTCTGCCGGTGGCAGAGCTTTCGGCAGAAGAGCTCGCGCCCCTGACCGCCCCGCGCGCGCCGGTGGCAGGGCTGGCGATGGATGCGCCGAGGATCATGGCGATCCTCAACATCACACCCGACAGCTTCTCGGACGGCGGGCGGTTTGACGGCGCCGGGGCGGCTGTGGCGGAGGGCGTGGCGCTGGACGGCGTGGCCGACCTGCTCGACATCGGCGGCGAGAGCACCCGGCCCGGCGCGGTGGAAGTGCCTGTGGCAGAAGAGATTTCCCGTGTGGTGCCGGTCGTCGAGGGGCTGCGGGCGGCGGGGGTTCGCGCGGCGATCTCGCTCGATACGCGCAAGGCGGCGGTGGCCTATGCGGGGCTGAAGGCCGGGGGCGCGATGATCAACGATGTCTCGGCCATGCTGTTCGACCCGAAGATGGCCGAGGTGGCGGGGCGGACAGATGCCGCGATCTGCCTGATGCATGCGCAGGGCGCGCCGGAAACCATGCAGGACGATCCGCGCTACACCGATGTGCTGCTCGATGTGTACGACCATCTGGCCGAGCGGATCGAGGCGGCAACGCGCTATGGCATCCGGCGCGAGCGGATCGTGATCGACCCCGGCATCGGCTTTGGCAAGACCATGGAGCACAACCTCGCGCTGCTCGGGCGGCTTTCGCTGTTTCACAGCCTCGGTTGCCCGGTGCTGCTTGGCGTCTCGCGCAAGGGCTTCATCGGCAAGATCGGCGGGGCCGAGGTGGCGGCAGAACGCATGCCCGGCTCCCTCGCGCTGGCCGTGCTTGCCGCCGGGCAGGGGGTGCAGCTATTACGGGTGCATGATGCGCGGGAAACGCGGCAGGGCCTGAGGCTCGCCAGCGCGCAATGGGGCATGTGAGGGGGCCACAATGGGCAGAACGCTGTTTGGAACCGACGGGGTGCGCGGCAAGGCCAATTCGGCCCCGATGACCGCCGAAGTGGCGCTGAAGCTGGGCGCGGCAGCGGGCCGCTACTTTCGCCGCGACGGGTTGAGCGGACACCGGGTGGTGATTGGCAAGGACACCCGGCTCTCGGGCTACATGTTCGAGAACGCGCTGACGGCGGGGCTGACGAGCACGGGGATGAACGTGCTGCTGCTCGGCCCGGTGCCGACACCGGCGGTGGGCTACCTCACCAGCTCGATGCGCGCCGATCTGGGCATCATGATTTCGGCCTCCCACAACCCGGCCCATGACAACGGGATCAAGTTCTTCGGGCCCGATGGCTTCAAACTGTCGGACGAGGCGGAGGAGGAGATCGAGGCGCTGGTGGCTTCGGGCGTGGAGCCTGCGGCGGCGGAGAACATCGGGCGGGCCAAGCGGATCGACGATGGCCGGTTTCGCTATGTCGAGCGGGCCAAGGCGAGCTTTCCGGTCGGGGCCTCGCTGGCCGGGCTGAAGGTGGTGGTGGATTGCGCCAATGGAGCCGCCTACAAGACCGCGCCCGAGGTGCTCTGGGAGCTGGGCGCCGAGGTGGTGCCTTTGGGCGTGTCGCCCAACGGCTTCAACATCAACGACAAATGCGGCTCGACCTCGCCGCAGGCGGCCGCCGAGGCGGTGGTGGCCCATGGTGCCGATGTGGGGATCTGCCTTGATGGCGATGCCGACCGGGTGATGATCATCGACGAGACCGGGGCGATTGCCGATGGCGACCAGGTGATGGCGCTGCTGGCGGCCCGTTGGGGCGACCTTGGCATCCTGAAAGGCGGCGCGCTGGTGGCCACGGTGATGAGCAACCTCGGGCTGGAGCGCTTTCTGGAGGGGCGTGGCCTTCGGCTCGAGCGCACCGGGGTGGGCGACCGCTACGTGGTGGAGCGGATGCGGGCCGGGGGCTTCAACCTTGGTGGCGAGCAGTCGGGGCATATCGTGATGACCGATTACGCCACCACCGGCGACGGGCTGCTGGCGGGCATCCAGTTTCTGGCGGCGATGGTGGGCACCGGGCAGAAGGCGAGCGCGCTGGCGCGGTCTTTCGAGCCGGTGCCGCAGATGCTGAAGAATGTGCGTTACGCGGCGGGCGAGGCCCCGCTGGAGGCGGCGCAGGTGAAGGCCCGGCTGGCCGAGGCGGAGGCCGAGCTGGCCGGCAAGGGGCGTTTGCTGATCCGCAAGAGCGGCACCGAGCCGCTGATCCGGGTGATGGCGGAATGCGAGGACGAGGGGCTTCTGGCCCGGGTCGTCGATGGCATCGTGGCCGAGGTGGAGGCCGCCAGCGCCGCCTGACTGCCCGGTTTGCGGGCGCCCTGATCAGCTTTTAATCAGAAATCTCGGTCAGCCTGACCGCCGGGCCGCGCCGCTGCGTGGCGCGATTTGCTGCGCCGCAGAAAGAGCGCAGGATTTCCCCATGGGAGGACCAATCGAGCAGCCCGCAAGGAGCCACGCCATGTGTCTGACCACCCAAGCCCTCTACCTGTTTCTCAGCATGATGCCCGCCGACCGACTCGATCTGACCGAGGGTCGCGTGATCCTGCGGGCCGATACCCGCCCCGCGCATTGGGTCTACAACGGCGAGAAATGGTGCACGATGGCGCCCCAGATCGACGCGAATTATCGCCTGAAGCCAGCGGCTTAGGAGTTGTGTGCCATGTAGTGCTGTGCCTTCACCATATAGGCGGCATGGGAAATGACCCAGAGCGCCGAGCCGTGGTTACCGAAGCTGCCGCCGGGCCAGTACTTTTCCTTGGTGATGTTGTGGGACACGGGATCGTATTGCAGCACCTCGCCGGTGCCGATGGTGCCGAAGTTGTTGAAGCCACGGATGGTGACGTGGTCGTTGCTCTTGCTCTGGCGGACGACCATGGAATGGGAGGGGTAGCTCGGGGCGCCGGTGATGAGTACGTCGCCGGCGCTGGCCATGGCAAAGAGCTGGTCGCGCCCCGGGATGCGGCGGGCGGCAGAGCAGAACATGGTGCCGTAGAGCGAGTTGGGCAGGGTGGCATGGCGCGCGCCCTTGCCGTTGCAGGCGTCGCAGTTGTTGACCGCAAGCTGCGCGACCCGCGCATTGGCCTGCCCATGGCTCTTGCCCAGGGCCATGAAGGCCCAGTGCATCACCGCCATGTGGCAATTGTAGCTGACCGGCTCCACGCCGAGGTGGGGCACGGTGGCCGGGGTGGGCGGTTCGTACTTGGATAGTTGCGAAAGCTGATGGGCGGTCATGGCAGGATCTCCGCAGGGGGGCAGGTTTCGCCCGAGGGTAGAGTGAACTTGACCTTGCGTCACCAAATTTCGGGCCCGCCCCGGAGGGCAGGCCCGATCGGCTATCCGCGCAGCTTGTGGTGCAGGAGGATCGGCACCACGAGGTCTTCCTCATCGGTCAGGTGACGGGCGAGGAAGGCCTCTGCCGCCACGGCCTCATCATGGAAGCCGCGGGCCTCTTCCGCCATTTGCGGCGGGTCGAGATGGGCCAGCTGGATGATGCGGTTGCCCTTGCGGGTGAACCGCTCCAGCAGCGCATCCATCTCGACGTGGTCGCTTTCCAGCATCTCCAGCCCGGCCTCGAAACGGTCGTCCGCCGCGTTCAGCTCGGGAAAGAACCGCCGGTCCTCCCAGGCGTGGTGGCCGTGGAGGTTGCGCACCAGCCGGTCGCCGTAGCGGGCGAGGGAGCGGGTGAAGGCGCTGTCTTCGAGGTCGCGGTCGAGGAAGGCCTCGGTATCCTCCCGCGTGACGCGGGCGAGGTCGCGAAACATCTGGTGAGCCCCCATCCAGTTGGCGATGGAGGCGGCGAAGTTCGGGTGCCCCGGCCAGGAATCGCGCGGGGTGTCCCGAAGGAGGGTCTGCATCTCTGTCGGCAGGCCCTCTCTGGTGCTCACATGAAGGTTGGTCATGAGGGGCAGATGGGGGCGGTGTTACATTATATCAATGCGCGGCCCGGCCCCGCCATCTGTGCGCATCCGCTCACTGGCGGCGGAACAGGCGGTTGAGGGCGCCCCATTGGCTGAGGAACACACCCGAGAGGATCAGCGCCATGCCGAGGAAGAGCGAGCCGGGCAGGTCTTCGGACAGGATCAGCCAGCCGAACAGGATTGCGCAGAGCGGGACGAGGTAGTTGGTGAGGCTCATGAACACCGGACCTGCAGAGCGGATCACGAGGATGCGCAACAGGTTGGCCCCGGCGGTGGGCACAAGGCCGAGCAGGGCGAGCATCAGCAGGCCCTGCGTGCCCGGGTTGGACGGCGCGCCGTGGACGAGAGTGGCCACGGGGATGACAAAGAGCGCGCCGATGGCCACGGTGGCGAAGGTGAGGCCGATGGGGTCGATCGGGGGCAGGCGGCGCATCATGATCGAGGAGACGGCATAGCAGCAGGCCGCCGCGAGGCAGGCCGCGCGGCCCCAGCCTTCGTTTGTTGCGCCGGTGGCCGAAAGTGCCTCCGGCCCGATCAGTGCAGCGACACCGGCGAAGCCCAGCAGAAAGCCCGCCGTGCGGCGCAGGGTCATCCGTTCGCCGGGCAGGAACAGGTGGGCGAGCGGCAGGATGAAGAGCGTGACGCTGGCCATGGAAACCCCGGCGAAGGCTGAGGGCACGTATTGCTGGCCCCAGCTCAGGCACATGAAGGGGATGGCCGAGGAGAGCAGGGCAACGACGGTGAGGCGGGGCCAGTCGGTGACGGTGGTGGTGAACATGCGGCCGCCCCTCATGGCCCAGACCAGCGCCGTGAGAAGCGCCGCGAAACTGACCCGCGCGGCGGCAACCCAGAAGGGCGCCGTGGTTTGCAAGGCAAGGCTCTGCACCATGAAGGTGCCGCCCCAGATCACACCGAGGGCCGCAATCATCGCCCAGCTTCGGGCCGTGATTTCAGGGGCTTGCACGTTCATGGGGCCTTCCGGAAAACACAACCCCGGCGCGATGGCCGGGGTTGCTCGATTTTGGGTATGCCAGTGAGGGCACCGTTTTAGTTGCGCTCTTTGTCCACCATCTTGCCGGCGGAGATCCAGGGCATCATGCCGCGCAGCTTCTCGCCCACTTCTTCGATCTGGTGCTCGTCGTTGATGCGGCGGGTAGCCTTGAAGTTGGGCTGGCCAACGGCGTTTTCCTGCATGAAGTCGCGCACGAACACACCCTTCTGGATGTCGGTCAGCACCTCTTTCATGCGCTTCTTGGTCTCCTCGTAGGGCAGGATGCGCGGGCCGCTGACATACTCGCC
Organism: Oceanicola sp. 502str15; assembly: GCF_024105635.1. NCBI lineage: Bacteria > Pseudomonadati > Pseudomonadota > Alphaproteobacteria > Rhodobacterales > Roseobacteraceae > Oceanicola > Oceanicola sp. 502str15. The sequence continues at coordinate 1,750,406 of NZ_WYDQ01000001.1, read as the reverse complement.
ATACTCGGCGGTGTTGGAGATCGAGTAGTTCATGTTGGCAATGCCGCCCTCGTAGATGAGGTCGACGATCAGCTTCACCTCGTGGAGGCACTCGAAGTAGGCCATCTCGGGGGCGTAACCGGCTTCGACGAGGGTTTCGAAGCCCATGCGGATCAGCTCGACCAGGCCGCCGCAGAGCACGACCTGCTCACCGAAGAGGTCGGTTTCGCACTCTTCGCGGAAGTTGGTCTCGATGATGCCCGAGCGGCCGCCGCCGATGGCGGAGCAATAGGAAAGGCCGATTTCCAGCGCCTTGCCGGAGGCGTCGTTGTGCACCGCCACGAGGCAGGGCACGCCGCCGCCCTTGGTGTACTCGCCGCGCACGGTGTGGCCGGGGCCCTTGGGGGCCATCATGATGACGTCGACGCCAGCGGGGGCTTCGATCAGGCCGAAGTGCACGTTGAGGCCGTGGGCAAAGGCGATGGCGGAGCCGGGCTTGATGTTGTCCTTGACGTATTTGTTCCAGGTCTCGGCCTGAAGCTCGTCGGGCATGGTGAACATCAGCAGGTCGCACCATGCGGCGGCTTCGGCGATGCCCATGACCTTGAGGCCCTCGCCTTCGGCCTTCTTGGCGGAGGGGGAGCCTTCGCGCAGGGCGACGACAAGGTTCTTGGCGCCCGAGTCGCGCAGGTTGAGCGCATGGGCGTGGCCCTGCGAACCATAGCCGAGAATGGCCACTTTCTTGTCTTTGATCAGGTTGATGTCGCAATCGCGGTCATAATAAACGCGCATGTCGGTCCCTCCGGGAGTGGTTTCGTTGAGGCGGGTTGTAGCGAGGGATGCCCGGGTGGGGGAGAGTTGGAGTTGACGTTTTTTGCGCGTTGGGTGAAATAATCATTCTTGATACTCCGGAAGATTGAGAAAATCATGCTCGACGATCACGACCGCCGCATCCTGCGCCACCTTCAGGCCGAGCCGAGCCTCAAGGCGGCCGAACTGGCCGAACGTGTCGGCCTCTCCGCCCAGCAGGCCTGGCGGCGGGTGGAGCGGATGGAGCGCGAGGGGGTGATAGGCGGGCAGGTGGCGGTGATCGACTGGGAGGCGCTGGGGTTTGCGCTGCGCGTCTCGCTCCGGGTCACGCTGGACAAGACTTTGCCACGCGCCTTTGACGATTTTCTTAATGCCGCGCGCGAGGTGCGGGAAGTGACTGAAATCCAGACCTTTCTCGGCAGGGTCGACGTGCGCCTCGAGGTCATCGCGCGGGACATGGGGCATTGGACGGCGGTGTATCGGGAGAAGATCATGGCGCTGCCTCATATCGCCGACATCGAGGCGCTGATGCATGTGAGCCGGATCAAGGTGCAGGAGGCGCTGCCGGTATGAGGCTTGCGCAGAACCCATTCAAATTGACGCGAAGTTCCCCCCAAGCGTGGTCGGTGCATGCAGGAGGTGGAAATGAGTTTCGCGCTGGATGAGCTGGACTGGGAAATTCTTGCGTCCTTGCAGGCGGATGGCCGCCAGTCGGCCGGCGCGGTGGGGCGGCGGCTGGGGCTGTCGCAACCGGCGGCCTGGCGACGGATCAAGCGGCTGACCGAGGCGGGGGCGATCTCGGGGCGGCGGTTGCAGCTCGATGCCGAGAAGTTGGGCTTCGGGGTGACGGTGTTTCTGGGCGTGAAGCTGGCGACCAAGGGGCGGATATCGTTGGATGATTTCGAGCGCGCGGTGGCGGCGATCCCCGAGGTGCAGACGGTGGAGCACGTGCTTGGCCTCTATGATTACCGCCTGCGGGTGACGGCGCGCGACCTAGCCGACTTTGAGCGTGTGCTGCGCCGCCGGATCATGGCGCTGCCCGGCGTGGGCAACGTGGAGGCCAATGTGCTGCTCACCGAAGAGCGCCGTCCGGGGCCGATCGGCGGCTAGCCGGGCTTTGCTTTGCCGCCCGGCGGGGCTAGCTATGTGCCGACCAACACGGAGGATCGCCCCATGACGGCGCTGCGCGGAGATATCGACCCGGACGGGCTGCTAGAGTTTTCGGTGGTGTTCACCGACCGCTCACTGAACCATATGAGCAAGGCTTTTCAGGGCGTTATGCGCGACATCTCATCCGGCCTGAAAGCCTGCTACAAGGCGCAGGCGGTGGCCGTGGTGCCCGGCGGGGGCACCTATGCGATGGAGGCCGTGGCGCGGCAGCTGGCGCGGGACGAGACGGTGCTTGTGGTGCGCAACGGGTTCTTTTCCTACCGCTGGAGCCAGATTTTTTCTGCCGGAGAGATCCCCTCGGAAGAGATCGTGATGAAGGCCCGGCGGGCGGGGAACGATGCCACCGCGCCGTTTGCCCCCGCGCCGGTGGAGGAGGTGGTGGCCCGGATCAAGGCCGAGGCCCCGGCGCTGGTCTTCGCGCCGCATGTAGAAACCGCGAGCGGGATGATCCTGCCGGACGCCTACATTGCAGAAATTTCCAAGGCAGTTCATGAGGTTGGCGGGCTGATGGTGCTCGACTGCATCGCCTCGGGCTGCATTTGGGTCGATATGGAAGCGACGGGCGTGGATGTGCTGATCTCGGCGCCGCAGAAGGGCTGGTCGGCGCCGCCCTCGGCCGGACTGGTGATGCTTTCGGCGCGGGCCGAGGAGAAGGTGGCGGAGAGCAAGAGCGACAGTTTTGCCTGCGACCTCGGCAAGTGGCTGGCGATCATGCAGAGCTACGACGCTGGCGGTCATGCCTACCATGCGACCATGCCGACCGATGCGCTGCGGGTCTTCCGCGACGCGCTGAAGGAGACCGAGGCGAAGGGTTTCGACACGGTGAAGGCCGCCCAGCAGGCGCTGGGAGACGGGGCGCGGGCCATGCTTGCCGCCAAGGGGCTGAAAAGCGTGGCCGCAGAAGGATTTGGCGCGCCGGGTGTGGTGGTGGTTTATACCGACGACCCGGAGTTGCAGACCGGTCGCGCCTTTGCCGCCGAGGGCGTGCAGATTGCCGCCGGGGTGCCGCTGATGGTGGACGAGGGCGCAGATTACAAGAGTTTCCGCATCGGGCTCTTCGGGCTCGACAAGCTGGCGGATGTTGAGGCAACGCTCGGACGGCTCGAGCGGGTACTCGACAAGGTTATCGCCTAGATCCTAAGGCCCGGTTAACCGCCCATGCCCGCGCGCATCACCGCACGGCGCAGGGGCGGCAGATCGGCCACCACCTTGAGGCCGGAGAGCCGCAGCGATTGCAGCGGCGGCAGCCCGGAGCGGGTGAGGCGGTTGTAGAACCCGATCGCCGCCACCCGCGCCGCCACGTCGCGGGCACGGGATTTTTCATAAGCATCAAGATGTTGCCGAGACCCGAGGGTGTCCGGCGTGGCGCTGCCGAGGAGAGCGGCGAGATCGTTCAGCGAGGTGTTGAGCCCCTGCGCGCCGATGGGCGGAATCACATGGGCGGCCTCGGCGATGAGGGCGGTGCGCTGGGCGGTGAGAGCCTTGGCGCGCAGGGTGATGATCGGGAAGAGGGCGCGGCGGCTGGCAAGGGTGAGCGGGCCGAGCAGACCGGCGGAACGGGTGCTGGCCTTGGCGGAAAATGCGGCGTCGTCAAGGGCTTGCAGGCGAAGGGTCTCGGGCCCCGGGGTCATCCAGACGACGGCGGATTGGGCCTGGCCGGCGCTGTCGGGCAGGGGGATGAGGGTGAAGGGGCCGCCCTGGTTGTAGACCTCGGTGGAGATGTTGCTGTGCGGCTCCGGGTGGGTGACGGTGAAGGCGAGGGCCTTTTGCCCAAAGCGGGAGATTTCTGCTTCGATTCCAGCGGCTTCGCGCACCGTCGAGCTGCGCCCGTCGGCTCCGATCACGAGGCGGGCGCGCAGCGAGGTGCCATCAGTCAGGCGCAGCAGGGCCTCGCGCTCGCGGGTGACCATGGAGGCGAAGCCGGCGCCCCAGTGGAGCGTAACATTCGGCAATGATTCCAGTGCGTTGAGCAGCACGTCCGCGATGCGCCAGTTCATCAGGTTCTGCGCCAGCGGGGGCGTGCCGGGGGCCTCGGAGCGGAAGGCGCGGGTGTCGCGGATCTTGGGGGGCCAGCCGGTGGTATCGGTGATGTGCAGCTCTTGCAGGGGCTGGGCGTGGGGGGCGAGGGCATCCCAGAGGCCGGCTTGCGAAAACAGCGCGGTGGCCGGGTCGAGGAAGGCGGTAGAGCGTTGATCCCCCTCGGTTTTATCGCGGCTGGGCGGCCGCGGCGCGGCGAGGGTGACGCTGTATCCGGCCTGCCCGAAACAGGCGGCGGCGGTGAGGCCGGCGATGCCGGCGCCCGCGATGAGGATATCGGTGGTTTCCCGTGTCATGACGGGGATTTAGGGCGCTGCGGGGCCAATTGCCAAGAGGGCGGATCGGCGCAGGCGGGGCTTTGCGAAAATGCCGGTACGGGGCGGCGAAATCGGCGTTAACCGCAGAAATGTCACAGGCACAAGCTGTACACATCCCGTACACACCCTGTGCATACGGCATTTTTGCAAGACGACGAGAGGTTAACCCATCGGGCGCGGGCAAAGCTGCAAGATCAGAGGCCGGAGAGGAAGGCGGCGAGATTGCTGGTGTGGTGATGGATGTGCGGCGCGGGCTGGGGCTCGGGCGCGACATGCACGGTGCGCATGCCCATGGCATGGGGCGCGGCGAGGTTGCGGGGGTCGTCCTCGAACATGGCGGCGCGGGTCGGGTCGAGCCCGGCGCGGGCAAAGACGGTTTCGAAGGCGGCGCGCTCGGGCTTGGGGCGGAAGCCGGCATGCTCGACGCCGAAGACATCATCGAACAGACCCGAAAGGCCGCGGGCCGCGATCACCCGCTCGGCATAGGGGCGCGAGCCGTTGGTATAGACGAAGCGGGTGCCGGGCAGCGCCTTGATGGCGGCGGCGAGGGCGTCGTCGGCCTCGAGATGGTCGAGCGAAATGTCGTGGACATGGGTGAGATAGGGCGCCGGATCGAGCCCGTGCACCTCCATCAGCCCGGCGAGGGTGGTGCCGTAATCGGCCCAATACCGGGAGCGCAGCGCGTCGGCGGCCTCGCGCTCGATGCCGAGGGCCTCCATGACCCAGGCGGTCATCCGAACCTCGATCTGGTCGAAGAGCCGGGCCTCGGGCGGGTAGAGCGTGTTGTCGAGATCGAAGACCCAGGCGGTGACGTGGGCAAAATCGGGAGCATGGTTCATGGCGCGGAAGCTAGAAGCGGCGCGGGTGCGGCGCAAGGGCGGGTTGCCTTGGGGCAGGCGGGGCGCATAGGCTCGCCGGACGAAGCCAGGAGGAGCACCAATGCCAACAGCGCGGCCCCCGCAGCGGGATGCCTACGGGCTGATCCTCGAAGCGATCGACCTCGGGGTCTACAAACCCGGCGACCGGCTGGTGGAGAGCGAGCTGGCCGAGCGCTTCGGCGTGTCGCGCACGCCGATCCGCGAGGCGCTGCAACGGCTTGAAACGCAAGGGCTTCTGGTGCGCGACGGGCGCAGCCTGATCGTGGCGTCGCTGGACCACAACGAGCTGGCGGAGCTGTATATCGTGCGCTCGGAGCTGGAGGGGCTGGCGGCCCGGCTGGCGGCGCGCCATGCCACGGCGGAAGAGGTGAAGGTGCTGGGCCAGATGGTGCAGGACGACCGCGCGCGGGTGGACGACCCGAGCGCGCTCAGCCGGTCGAACCGGCGGTTTCATCGGCAGATCCACCTGGCCAGCCACAACCGCTTTCTGATCCAGCAGCTGGACCTCGTGCATCGCTCGATGGCGCTTTTGGCGACCACCTCGCTGGCGGCGGAGGGCCGGGGCGCGGAGGCGCTGGCGGAGCATCAGGCGATTGTCGATGCGCTGGCCGCGCGCGACGAGGCCGGTGCGGGCGAGGCGCTGCGGCGGCATATCTCGGCCGCCTTCGAGCAGCGGCTCAAGCTGGATGCGGCCCGGGACTGACGGGCGCGGGGGGCTTTGCCCTTGGGGGCCGGGGCTCGACCACGATGATGGGGGCCAGATCGTCGGACTCGTCGTGGAAGCCGTGGGTGGTCTTGTCCCAGTAGAACGGCTTGGTGACGATTTCCCAGAGCGCCTTGTAGGAGGCCAGCGCTCCGAGCGGGAAGTAGAGATGCAGGCTGGGCACCCATTTGAGGAGCCGCCGGTGCCCCGCCAGCCAGGTGCCGGTGAGGCCGGTGGCGATGTTGACCAGCTCGGAGGCGAAGAAGGTGGCCGCGACCATCCAGATGGCCCAGACCGGCAGCCAGGGGGTGAGCGGGTGCCAGAGGCCGAAGGCCACCAGCCAGAAGCTCCAGAGCAGGGGCGCGAGGATGAACTGGCTGAGGGCGCCGAGAAACAGCAGCTGGAAGCCGGCAAAGCGCCAGGCCCCGAGGTCGCGCCAGAGCCGGACGGGGCGGCGCATGTGCACCGCCCATGTGAGCGCATAGCCCTTGAGCCAGCGCGAGCGTTGCTTGACCCAGGGCAGGGCGCGGCAGTTGGCCTCCTCGTAGGTGGTGCTTTCGACCAGCTCGGTGCGATAGCCGAGCCGCACCAGCCGCATGCCGAGGTCGGCGTCTTCGGTGACGTTGTGGGCATCCCAACCGCCGATCCGCTCCAGCGCGTCGCGGCGGAAGAACAGCGTGGTGCCGCCGAGCGGAATGGCCCAGCCGAGCCGGGCGAGGCCGGGCAGAACGACCCGGAACCAGCTTGCATATTCGATGGCAAAACAACGCGATAGCCAGTTGGTCCCGGCATTGTAGAAGTCGAGCGCGCCCTGCAGACAGGCGACCTCGGGGGGGCGCTCGTGAAAGCGGGCGACGACCTTGTGGATCTGCTCGGGCTCGGGCGCATCCTCGGCGTCCCAGACCCCGATGATCGAGCCGCGGCAGAATTCGAGCGCATAGTTCAGCGCCCGCGGCTTGGTCTGCACCGCCCCGCGCGGCACGGTGATGACCCGGACCCAAGGCGGCAGCGGGGTGCGCGAGAGGGTGAGGCGGGTGGTGTCGTCGGCGGCCTCCATCACCAGGCAGACATCGAGCAGCTCCTTGGGATAGGTCAGCCGCGAAAGCCGCTCGATGAGGTGGCTGGCGATATGCTCCTCGTGGAACAGCGGCACCATGACCGAAACGACCGGGAGCCGGGCGATGGCGGTTTCGCCCGGGCGGCTCTGGAAGGCGGGGAGGGTGGAGGCGGGGGTGATGAGCGGGGCGGCGGGGCGGAGGGCGAGGGCCTTGCGGGTGACGGCCTCGGCCTCGGCGCGGCGGGTGCGGGCCTCGGCCCGCAGCGCGCGCCAGGCATGAACGGTGGCGCTGGCCTTCAGCGCCATTTGCAGCACCAGCGTCAGCATCGCCCAGCCGGTGAGCAGGGCGAGCGCGGCGCGGGGGGCGGCGAGCACGGCGAGGGCGAGCAGGAGGCAGGTGGCCAGCATCACACGCTGCCGGCGCCTCGTGATGAGGTCACGGCAGCTCAGTGGCGCATCGACGCGGGTTTCTGCCAGCTTTACCAAGGCCTTGGCCCGGATCTGCTGCACCGCCATGTTGATCTCGCTCTCCTGCGCCAGCGCCATGACCACCGGCCCGAAGATCTCTGTCAGCGCCTCCTGGTGGCGGGCAAAGAGCTGCGGGCGGGAGGTGACGACCACGGTGAAGGAGCCGAGCCGCCGCCAGGGCAGGATGGCCTCGCGCAGGCAGCGTTCGGGGCTGTAGAGATCGACGAGCCGCGGGTCGGGCGGCTCGAAGGCGGTGTCGATCACGCGGGCGCGCCATTGTTTGGCGAGGGCGGCCATGAGCTGGTCGGGGGTGATCTGGCCGTGGGCGAGGAGGATATCGCCCAGCCGCGCATCCTCGCGGGCCTGCATCGCCAGCGCCCGGAGCAGCGCGGGCGGGTCGATTGCCCCCATCTCGACGAGGATGGTGCCCAGCCTCGGGCGGTCCTCCTCGACGGAGCGTTTGGGTGTGACAAGCTGCAGGACACCGTCGGCAGACGACGGCGCCTCTCCAGCCGCGCGGCGCTTGGGCTGCGGGCTCATGGTGAGCGATTCCTTCCCCGGTGGCATGGGGACGGCATGGCAGACCACCCCCACGGCAGGCGTGAAGGCCCAGCAGCCTCCACGTTGCCACAATTGCGCCCGTTTGGTTAAGGAAGGGTTAAGACCGCCGCCGAAAAAGCGCCCCTCAGCCCGCCACCTTCTCCTTGGCTGCCGCCATGGCCGCCGCGAAGCGCTCGAAGAGGTAGAAGCTGTCTTGCGGGCCGGGGCTGGCTTCGGGGTGGTATTGCACCGAGAACACCGGCCTGTCGGCCACCGAGATGCCGCAGTTGGAACCGTCGAAGAGCGAGACGTGGGTTTCTTCCACGCCGGCGGGGAGGGTCTGGCTGTCGACCGTGAAGCCGTGGTTCATCGAGGTGATCTCGACCTTGCCGGTGGTCAGATCCTTCACCGGGTGGTTGGCGCCGTGGTGGCCGTGGTTCATCTTGATGGTCTTGGCGCCGAGCGCCAGCGCCAGCATCTGGTGGCCGAGGCAGATGCCGAAGACCGGGATGTCGGCCTCGAGCACGCCCTTGATCATCGGCACCGCATACTCACCGGTCGCCGCCGGATCGCCGGGGCCGTTGGACAGGAACACGCCGTCCGGCCCGTGGGCCATGACCTCTTCGGCGGTGGCGGAGGCCGGCAGAACCGTCACGTCGCAGCCCGCAGACGCAAGGCAGCGCAGGATGTTGCGCTTGGCGCCGTAGTCGATGGCCACCACCTTGTGCCCCGGCCCCTCGCGCTTGGCGAAGCCATCGGGCCAGGCCCAGCGCATCTCGTCCCAGCGGTAGCTCTGGGCGCAGGTGACGCCCTTGGCCAGATCCAGCCCTTCAAGGCCGGAAAAGCTGCGGGCGGAGGCGACGAGGGCCTCGATGTCGAAGTTCCCGTCGGGGTCGTGGGCGAGGGCCACATGGGGCGCGCCCTGCTGGCGGATGGCGCGGGTGAGCCGCCGGGTGTCGAGCCCGCCGATGCCGATGCGGCCGCGCTTTTCGAGCCAGTCCTGCAACTGCTCGACGGCGCGCCAGTTGGAGGGCTCGGTCGGGTCCCACTTGACCACCATGCCCTCGGCCACCGGATCGGCGGTTTCGTCATCGTCCGGGTTCACGCCGACGTTGCCGACATGGGGGAAGGTGAAGGTGACGATCTGGCCCGCGTAGGAGGGGTCTGTCATGATCTCCTGGTAGCCGGTCATCGCGGTGTTGAAGCAGAGCTCGGCGGTGCGCACGCCGCTGGCCCCGAAGCCTTGTCCGTAGAACAATGTGCCATCGGCAAGAGCGAGGCAGGCGGTGGGCTTGGGCTGGCTGGGCATCGGCGCGACTCCTTTGGGCGGACGGCAAATCCGCCTGTTCCTAGGGCGGCTGGGGCAGGGCGTCAACCCGCAGTCGGGGCGGTTTCGGGCCATGGGTGGCGGCGGGTGAAACGTGCTGTTTCCGTCACGTCGCCGCTTGCCGTGCTTGCCCCATGCGGCAGCGCGGCGTAGGGTGCGCCCTTGTCTGGCCCGCAGCCTGTGCAAAACTGCATAGCGACGGGCGCAACCAGGGACTTCGACCGCATGGATATCCGCACCCGCGTCGCGACGGCGCTGAAAGAGGCCATGAAAGCCAAGGAGGCCGCGCGCCTCTCGACGCTGCGTCTCATCAACGCCGCGATCAAGGACAAGGACATTGCCGCAAGGGGCCAGGACGGGGCCGGGGAGGCCGGTGTCACCGATGCCGAGGTGCTCGGCATTCTGGGCAAGATGGTGAAGCAGCGCCAGGAAAGCGCCCGCGCCTACGAGGAGGGCGGCCGCCTCGACCTCGCCGAGCGCGAGCTGACCGAGGTGAAGGTGATCGAGGAATTCCTGCCCCAGCAGCTCTCGGAAGACGAGGCCGAGGCCGCCGTTTCCGAAGCGATCGCGCAGGCGGGGGCCGAGAGCATCCGCGACATGGGCCGGGTGATGGGCCTGCTGAAAGAGCGCTACACCGGCCAGATGGACTTTGGCGCCGTCGGCCCGATGGTGAAGGCGCGGCTGGGCTGATTGGCGGCTGCGCGCCACCGGGAGGCGGTGCGCAGCGAGCCGGCCCGATTATTTTCGACAGATCTTAACGGCGGGGAACGGGTGTGGCGTGACAGGCGCGTGCCCGAGGGCGGTGGGGCTGTTGCCTTGCCTCAGGCGCCGAGCGTCGGGAACACGGCCCTGATCCGCGCCTCTGCCTCTTCATCCACCGCGAAGCGCTCCACGAAGCGTGCCTTGAACGAGACGCGCCCGCGGCGCGCCCCGAAATTCTCGCCGTGGTTCAGGATATAGAGCGCGGCGGGCTGGTGCAGCGGCGCGAGCGGGCGCCCGGCGAGGGCGGCGAGGTAGGGAAACATCCGGTGTTCATGCGCGGTGGCGGCGGCGATGAAGGCCGCATCGCCGGGATCGCGGGTGCAGCGGAAGGCGGCGCAGGAGCCGCAGAGCTTCCAGAACGGCTTTTGCCCCGGTTCCGCGAGGCTGCGGCGGGTGGCGCGGGCAAAGCGGCCCGAGCCTGCATCGAGCAGCCAGCCGCTCTCGACGAGATAGCCGCCGGGGCTGCGGCGGCGGCGCATTTCCTCCACCGCGCCTGCGGCCAGCAGGTCATCGGCATCGAAGGGCATGGCATAGCCGTCCTGCGGCCCCTGCGTGGGCAGGGCGTGGCACAGCGCGGCGAGCTTGTGCCATTTGTCGTTGCCTTCGACCGTATCGGTGAAGGGCAGGAAGGTGATGCGCGTGTCTTGCTTCAGCGCGGCGGGCAGCTCGGGGGCATCCTGCCCGCAGATCAGAGCCCGCCAGCCCGGATCGCTCTGGGCTGCGAAGCTGGCGAGGGTTTCGTGCAGGCGCGCCTCGACGGCCTGCCAGTCGCCCACGTGATGCCGGCCCACCAGCGGAATCAGGAACACCACCTCCGGTGAGAGCGGCGCCTGCGACAGGCTCCCCCGGCGCGAGAGCGCGGCCGCCTCGGAGGGTGCGGGGCCGAGTGCGGTGGCCAGCGCCGGCGAGAGCGCGGCGGCGGCACGCAGCGCGGCGCGCTTCCATTTCGGAGCTGCGGGGGCTTGGGCCATCGGTGCCGTCAGTCGCGCAGCGGCAGGAGGGCGGTGAGGTCTTGGTGCAGTGCCATGCGTTCGTCTTCGCTGAGAAACGCGCCGATTTCAACCTCCCGGCCCTTGCCGGAGAGGGTGATGTAGTTGGGCACCGGCCCGCCGGTGCGGTGCAGGGTGACGCGGACCCAGTGGGGGTTTTCCTCCCAGCTCTGGGCGGGGCCGCGGGGGTTGTGGCGGGTGAGGGTGAGGCGGGTGTCGGTGAGGGTGAGTTCTTCGAGGATCTCGCCGTCGCGATAGCTGCGTTGCAGGAGCGCGTAGAGCAGCCAGAGCGCGCCGAGCAGGAAGGGCAGAAGGCCCCAGAGCACCGGGGTGCCGAGCGCCGGGAGCAGGGGCAGGAGCAGCAGGGCGGCGGTGGCGGCGATGAACCAGACGAAGCCCACCTTGGGCAGCGAGCGGAACGGCCAGGCGGTGAGCCTGCTGCGGGTGCCCGGAGGGGGCGGGGTTTGCCATTGGTAGGGCATGGGGGCGAGTTTATCCCTGCGGCGCTGCGGGGGCGAGGGGGCTGCACCCGGGGCGCGTGCCGCGCGGCGCGGCGGCTCGTCGCAGTGGTGCGGGCGGCATCATCCCCTGCGCCGCGCGCGGAGCCGGAGGGCGATGCCGGCGAGGAGCAGCGCGGCGCGGCACAGGAGGCCGGTGAAGGTGAGCAGCCCGCCCAGCTTGGAGAGCCAGTTCACCATGGCGATGCTGTCCGGGGTGTCGATGTAGCGGCGGGGCGCCCCGGCGGCGTGCAGGGAAAAGGTGGGCAGGATCGTCAGGCAGGCGCCGGTCTGGGCGAGGCCGAGGGCAGCGGCGCTCCAGCGCGGCAGGGTCAGCGCTCCGGCGGCCCGCACCAGCAGCAAGGCGAGGGCGGTGCCGCCGAGGATCAGGGCCGAGGTGAGCAGGTAGTGGCTGTGGGCCACGACGTAATAGGTGTCGTGATAGGCGCGGTCGGTGCCGGTCACCGAAACGGGCCAGGGTGGGGACAAGGCCGCGATCAGGGCGATCAGCGCCCAGCCCGCCGCCAGTGCCAGCGGCAGGGCGAGCGGGCGGCGGCGCAGCAGGAGCAGCGCGGCGAGCGGTGCGATCATCAGAATGGTCAGCAGGGTCATCTGGGCGCGGGCATCCTGGCAGGGCCGGAATGGAAAAGGGGCGCGTCGGTGAAGACGCGCCCCTTGATCTGGTCTCTGGTGGCGGGCCTCAGTGGTGAGGCACCTTGTCCCACTCCTCCTGCTTGGGGAGGATCTCGAAGGTGTGCTCCGGGGGCGGGGAGGGGAGGGTCCACTCCAGCGTGTCGGCGTGCTCGTTCCACGGGTTGGCCGCGGGCGAGGGCTTGCCGTACTTCATGGCCCAGAAGATCACCACGATGAAGAACAGGAAGCTGGCAAAGGACAGGAACGCGCCCATCGAGGAGATGTGGTTATAGTAGGCAAAGGCCTCGGGGTAGTCGATGTAGCGGCGCGGCATGCCCTGACGGCCCAGGAAGTGCTGGGGGAAGAAGGTCAGGTTGGCGCCGATGAACATCGCCCAGAAGTGCAGCTTGCCGGCCCATTCGGGATACATCTTGCCGGTGAACTTGGGGAAGTAGAAGTAGATCCCCGCGAAGATGCAGAAGATCGCGCCAAGGCTCATCACGTAGTGGAAGTGCGCCACGACGTAGTAGGTGTCATGATACGCCCGGTCGATGCCGGCCTGCGAGAGCACAACGCCGGTGACGCCGCCCACGGTGAAGAGGAACAGGAAGCCGAAGGCCCAGAGCATCGGCGTCTTGAACTCGATCGAGCCGCCCCACATCGTCGCGATCCAGGAGAAGATCTTGATGCCTGTGGGCACCGCGATCACCATGGTTGCCAGCATGAAGTAGCTCTGCTGCGACAGGCTCATCCCCACGGTGTACATGTGGTGCGCCCAGACGACGAAGCCGAGCACCCCGATGCCGATCAGCGCCCAGACCATCGGCAGGTAGCCGAAGACCGGCTTGCGCGAGAAGGTGGCGATGACGTGGGAGATGATGCCGAAGCCCGGCAGGATGATGATGTAGACCTCGGGGTGTCCGAAGAACCACAGGATGTGCTGGTAGAGGATCGGATCGCCGCCGCCTGCGGGGTCGAAGAAGGTGGTTCCGAAGTTCCGGTCGGTCAGCAGCATGGTGATGGCGCCGGCCAGCACGGGCAGGGCCAGAAGGATCAGCCATGCGGTGACGAAGATCGACCAGCTGAACAGCGGCACCTTGAACAGGGTCATGCCGGGGGCACGCATGTTCAGGAAGGTGGTGATCATGTTGATCGCGCCGAGGATCGAGCTGGCGCCCGAGACGTGCACGGCGAAGATCGCGAGATCCATCGAGTAGCCGCCCTCACGCACCGAGAGCGGCGGGTAGAGCACCCAGCCCACACCCGAGCCGGTCTCGCCGTTGCCGCCGGGCGAGAGCACCGAGGCAATCGCGAGGCCGGTGCCTGCGACGTAGAGCCAGTAGGAGAGGTTGTTCATCCGCGGGAACGCCATGTCGGGCGCGCCGATCTGGAGCGGCATCAGGTAGTTGCCGAAGCCGCCGAAGAGCGCCGGGATCACCACGAAGAACATCATCAGGATGCCGTGGGCGGTGACCAGCACGTTCCAGAGGTGGCCGTTGGGGGTGCAATCCTCGCCCCCGAACATCCGGGTGCCTTCCATGCACATGAACTGGACGCCCGGCTCCATCAGCTCCATCCGCATGAAGACGGTGAAGGCGACGGAAACGAAGCCTACCGCCGCTGCGGTGAAGAGGTAGAGGATGCCGATATCCTTGTGGTTCGTCGACATGAACCAGCGGGTGAAAAAGGACCGGTTGTCCTCGTGGTCGTGACCGTGAACGGTGGCGTCCGCCATAGGTGCTGCCTCCCGGCTTGCGTAGGTTGTCCGAGCGGTCGAGACATGGGCCAGCACTGCGCACAGCACGGCCCGGCTCTCCCTTCTTTTCCCGCTTTTAGGGAAGGTGTTCGGGATCGGCAATGTGCAAGTGGTCGCAGTTGGCGGAAATTTGGCCGGGTGCGACATGGGTTGCGGCGGGCCTGTGGCGGGGGAGGGCGCGGTGGCGCTGGGCTCAGGCCGGGAAGGCCCGGGCGTGTCTGTGGGCCATGGTTTGGCGCGGTTGCGGGCGGCGGGATCGCCGCGCTGGGGGGCGGAGTTTCAGCAGCATCAGGGGCGGGCGGCGGTGTCGAGCGCCTGCCGGGCGACGAGGTGGACCTCTTCGGCGCGATCGCCGGGGGCGGGTGAGTCGGCCAGTTGGGTGAGGCGGCTATGGAGCGGGGCACGCACCTCGGGGGAGAGGGCGGGAACCACCAGGTCGATGATCCAGTATTTCCAGACGGAATCTTCACCTGCAAACACGGTTTCGAGGTGGGGCAGGAGGGGCTCGCCGGTGCTGGCGAGCAGGGCGGCGACCGGTCGGGCCACGGGCCAGTTGGCATCCTGCACCCATTCGAGCAGCGCGGGCAGGAGCGGGACAAGCTCCTGCGCGGGGAGGGCCGCGGCGCGCCGGACGGCGGGGAGATCGTGCTTGTCGGCGGGGATGCAGGGGTGCGGGGCCATGGGGAGCAGGTGGGCATGCGGGGCACGGGGTGCAAGGGGGCGGGTCCGCGGCGCTGGGCGCGCCGTCGTTTTGACAGGCTCGGTGCAAGGGTGTCATATGGCGCCCACAGCTGCGGAGAGGGGCAGCGGGGGGCAAAGGGAGGGGCTTCGGTTGAGCAAGCGGGTGCTTCTGGTGGAAGACGAGCCGAACATCATCGAGGCGATCCGGTTCATCCTGAGCCGGGACGGCTGGCGGGTGGACACGCATTCGGACGGGGCCACGGCGCTGGAGGCGGTGGCGCGGGCGCGCCCCGACGTGATGGTGCTGGACGTGATGCTGCCGGGCAAATCGGGCTTCGACATTCTGCGCGAGCTGCGGGCCGACGAGGCCACCGCCGCCCTGCCGGTGCTGATGCTCACCGCCAAGGGGCAGGGCAAGGACCGGGAGCTGGCCATGCAGTTTGGGGCCAACCGATTCATGACAAAGCCTTTTTCCAACGATGAGGTGCTCGACTGCCTGCGCGAGCTGGCGGGCGGATGAGCGCGGGGGAGCGCGGCCCCGACGCGGGGAAACCCGGGAGCGCGGGCGCGCCGCCGGTGCAGGGGCGGCGGCTGATCGACATTGCCGACACGGTGGACGCGGAGGATATTCCGCTGTTCCTCGCCCGCCAGACCTATCGCCGCCGCCGCCTGATGGATGCCGCCCGGCTGCTGCCCGCCGTGGGGCTCGGGCTGGTGCTGTTTCCGCTCCTGTGGATCGGGCAGGGCGAGGGGCCGCAGACGCGGGCGGGCGTGATCTACCTCTTTGCGGTCTGGGCGCTGCTGACGGCGGTGGCCGCGCTGGTGGCCGCAAGGCTCTCGGCGCCGCTTCCGCCGGGCACCGGCGACGAGAGGGACGATGTCGTTTAACCTGCTCGTCGCGGTCTCGCTGCTTTATGTCGGCTTTCTCTTCCTCGTCGCCTTTCTGGCCGAACGGCGGGCCGAAAGGGGGATGCCGCGCTGGCTGCGTTCGCCGATGGTCTACACGCTCTCGCTCAGTGTCTATTGCACCGCCTGGACCTTCTACGGCGCGGTGGGCTACGCCGCCCGCTCGGGGCTGGAGTACCTGACGATCTACCTCGGCCCGACGCTGGTGCTCACCGGCTGGTGGCTGGTGCTGCGCAAGCTGGTGCGGGTGGGGCGGACCCAGCGGATCACCTCGATTGCCGACCTCATCTCGAACCGCTACGGCAAGTCGAACGCGCTGGGCGTGCTGGTGACGCTGCTCGCGGTGATCGGCACCACGCCCTATATTGCGTTGCAACTTCAGTCGGTTACGCTCTCGCTCGATGTCTTTGCCCAGGCCTCCGGCTCGGGCCAGCCGGAGCTTTCGGCGCGCAATGCGCTCTGGGTTGCGGGCGGGCTGGCGCTGTTCACCATCCTGTTCGGCACCCGCAACCTCGATGCCAACGAGCGCCACCACGGGGTTGTCACCGCCATCGCGGTGGAGGCGGTCGTGAAGTTGGTCGCGCTGCTGGCGGTGGGGATCTTCGTGGTCTGGGGCCTTGCGGGAGGCGTGGGCGACATGCTGGCGCGGATCGACGCCTCGCCCATGGCCGAATGGCCGCTGGTGCCGAGCCGCTGGGCCGGGCTGATCTTTTTGAGTGCGGCCGCGATTCTGTGCCTGCCGCGGATGTTCCAGGTGCTGGTGGTCGAAAACTCGGACGAGGCGCATCTGGCCACCGCCTCCTGGGCCTTTCCGCTTTACCTGATGCTGATGTCGCTCTTCGTGGTGCCGATCGCGGTGATGGGCATCGACCGCCTGCCGCCCGGCTCCAACCCCGACCTCTTCGTGCTCACCCTGCCGCTGGCCGAGGGGAGGGGCGGGCTGGCGGTGCTGGCCTTTCTGGGCGGGTTGTCGAGCGCGACGAGCATGGTGATCGTCGCTGCCATCGCGCTGTCCACCATGGTGTCCAACCACATCGTCATGCCGCTCTGGCTGCGCCGCCAGCAGGTGGGCGCGGCGACGGTGGCGGGCGATGTGCGCGCCGTGGTGCTGACGGCGCGGCGGATCAGCATCGGCGGGGTGCTGCTGCTGGGATACTTCTATTACCGGCTCTCGGGCGGCTCGGAGGCGCTGGCCGCCATCGGCCTGATTTCCTTTGCCGGGGTGGCGCAGGTGCTGCCGGCGCTGCTGGGCGGACTGTTCTGGCGCGGGGCCACGCGGCGGGGCGCGATGGCGGGGCTGGTCATCGGCTTTGCGCTCTGGGCCTGGACGCTGTTCCTGCCGAGCTTCGGCACCGGCGGCCCGATCGGCGCGGCGGTTCTGGCCGAGGGCCCCTTCGGGCTTGGCTGGCTGCGGCCGCGGGCGCTGTTCGGGATCGAGGGGATGGACCCGCTGGTGCATTCGCTGTTCTGGTCGGTGGGGCTGAACACGCTGGCGTTTCTGGGCGTGTCGCTCACCAGCTTTCCGGGCCCGCTGGAGCGGTTGCAGAGCGCGCAGGTGGTCAATGTCTTTGCCCATACGGTGGGCGCGCGGGGCTGGGCGCGGGGGAGCGCGGAGGCCGAGGATCTGCTGATGATGTCGCAGCGGATCCTGGGGGCAACCGAGGCGCAGGCGGTGTTTCGGCGGGAGGCGGAAGATCAGGGGCGGGCCGGGCAACTGCCTGAGATCACGCCCGATTTTCTGGGCCGAATCGAGAAGGAGCTGGCCGGGTCGGTGGGCGCGGCAACGGCCCATGCCATGGTGGGGCAGCTCGCGGGCGGCTCCTCGGTGCTGGTGGAAGACCTGATGCGGGTGGCCGACGAGGCGCAGCAGATCCTGGAATACTCATCGCAGCTGGAGCAGAAGTCCGACGAGCTGACCCACACCGCCCGCCAGCTGCGCGAGGCCAACGAGAAGCTGACCCAGCTCTCGATCCAGAAGGACGCCTTCCTGAGCCAGATCAGCCACGAGCTGCGCACCCCGATGACCTCGATTCGCGCCTTCAGCGAACTGCTGAAGGGGGGCGATCTGGGCGAGGAGGAGCAGGTGCGCTTTGCCGGGATCATCCACGAGGAGGCGCGGCGGCTGACCCGGCTGCTGAACGATCTGCTCGATCTCGGCGTCATCGAGAACGCGCAGGTGAGCCTGAACCTCGCCCCGGCGCGGCTCGGCTCGCTGATCGACCGGGCGGTGGCCTCGGCGGCGCCCGACGGCGGGGGGATGCGGATCTTTCGCCAGCCCGAGAGCGAGGCCCGCCAGATCGTGACCGATGGCGACCGGCTGGTGCAGGTCTTCATCAACCTCATCGCCAACGCCGGAAAATATTGCGACGCGCCCGCCCCGGAGCTGCGCATCGAGGTGGCGGAGACGCCGGGGGAGAACGGCGACTGGCTGACGGTGGACTTCATCGACAACGGCAGCGGGATCGAGGAGCGCAGCCGCGAGATCATCTTCGAGAAATTCGCAAGGCTGACAGACACTTCGGCGGCGGGGGGCGCGGGGCTGGGGCTGGCGATCTGCCGCGAGATCATGGCGCGGCTGGGCGGCACGGTCGAATACCTGCCGGGGCGGGGCGGCGCGGCCTTCCGGGCGCGACTGCCGGTGGCCGGGCAGGCGGGAAGCGCGGGCCGCGCGGCCTGAGGGCGGCGCGCGGCGGGCGCGCGACAAAGGCAAGCCGGGGTTAACCAATTTCAAACCTCGGCGTGGCACAAACGGCTCGAACCCGCCCCCTGTGGGATATGCCCGATGGAGCCATGACCGACACCTCACGAGACTTCGTGCTGCGCCGGAAGCTTGACGCTGCCGCGCCCGACCCGGCCCTCGCCGTGGCCGGGCTTCCTGCGGTTGAGAAGGCGCTCGGGCTGGTGATGGCGCGGGTGTCGGACAAGCTGCTGCACCTCGTGGTTGCCGCGGAGGGCAGCGGGCAGGCGACGCGCTCGCTGGCCGAACTGCTGGACGAGCTGCCCGAAAACGGACTTTACGCCCTGCTCGAAGGCCCCGAGGAAGCGCAGGGGGTGATGGTGCTCGACAATGCGCTGATGGGCGCGCTGATCGAGCAGCAGACGGCGGGCAAGCTCGCCACCGGCACCCCGACCGCGCGCAAACCCACCCGCACCGATGCCGCCCTCTGCGCCGACTGGATCGACGGGGTGCTGGGTGCGGTGGAGGAGATCTTTGCCGAGGCGGCGGAGGCGAGCTGGCTCTCGGGCTTCGGGTTTTCGTGCCACCTGGCGGATGCCCGCCCGCTGGGGCTTATGCTGGAGGACGAGCCCTACAGGGTGCTGGAATTTGCGCTCGACCTCGGATCGGGCGCGCGCAAGGGCACGGGCAAGCTGATCCTGCCGGCGCTGGGGCGCGCGCCGGAAGGGCGGCCGGCGGCCAGCGGCGAGGCGGGGGCGGCGCCGAGCCTTGACGAGAAGGTGGCCTGGGAGCGGCGGCTGGAATCGCAGGTGATGGATGCGGAGGTGACGCTGCTGGCGGTGCTGCACCGCTGCGACCGGAGCATCGGCGAGGTGCTGGGATTCGCCCCCGGCGACCTGCTGGCGCTGCCCGAGGGCGTGGTTGGCAAGCTGCGGCTGGAAACGGCGGATGGTACGGCGATCTCGCGGGGTCGGCTTGGCCAGAGCGCGGGCGTGCGGGCGGTGCGGCTGACGGACGGGCAGGAGGAGGCCGAGCCCATGCCCGAGGTCGACCCGATGGGTGCGGCCATGATGTCGGTGGGCGATGAGGCGGGCGGGCTGCCCGACCTGCCTGCGATGCCGGAGTCCGAAGAGCTGCCAGAATTGCCCGACCTGCCGGAGCTGGACGGGCTGAGCAGCGGGATGGAGGGGCTTCCCGACCTGGACGGGCTCGGCGGCAACGCCTCGGACGACGACGAGCTGCCCGAGCTGCCGGAGTTGCCCGGCGGCGGAGGCGTGGGCGAAGACGGGCTGCCCGCGCTGCCGGATCTGCCCGACCTGGAGGGGCTGACCGGCACGTGAGGCCGCGCCGGGGCGCGCGGCGGATCAGCCCTCGTGCAGCGCCTCGAGACGGGGCGCAAGCGCGGCGAGGTCATAGCCGGCGCGCGCGGCGGTGGCGATCAGCTCGTCGGGCGGGGTGCTGGCGGCGGCGCCCAGCATCCAGAGCACGGTGCAGCGAGTGCCGGACTGGCAATAGGCCAGCACCGGGCCGGGCGAGGACTCGATGGCCTCGCGCTGGCTGGCCACCACCTCGGGCGTCATCGAGGAATGCACCACCGGGTTGACCACGAAAACCAACCCCGCCGCCTCGACCGCCGCGCCGATGTCGGCCGCCTGCAAGCCAGGGGGCACCTCGCCGTCGGGGCGGTTGCAGATGACGGTGGCAAACCCGGCCTCGGCCAGCGCCTGCACCTCCTCGGGCGAAATCTGCGGCGACACCGAGAGCTTGGGGGTGAGCTGGCGAGGGGGCATGGGCTGTCCTTTTTGCGCGGTTTGTTTCTGGCCGAGGGAACCAACCGGCCTGACCGATTGATATACCTCAAGGTGCCCTGCCTGCCAGCCGATTAGGGTGAGACAGGGCACAAGGAGAAGAAGGACATCCTGAAAATGAGCGAGATCGACACCAGAAAAGCGGCGCTGGAGACGCGCCTGGGCGAGCTGAGCGCGCGGTTGCACGACATCCAGGGCGAGCTGGTGAGCCACAACAGCGCCGACTGGGAAGAGCTGGCCACCGAGCGCGAAACCGACGAGGTGCTGGAGGGCCGCGGGGTGCAGGGGCAGGCGGAAATCGCGGCGATCCGCGCCGCGCTGGCCCGGATCGAGGCCGGGGACTACGGCTTTTGCACCCAATGCGGCGGCGAGATCTCGCAGCAGCGGCTCGACCTGTTGCCCCAGACCCCCTTTTGCAAGAGCTGCGCGACCTGAGCGCGCGCCCAACTGCTTGTCATTCCACCCCGGCACGGGTTTGATGCGGCAGGCCGCAGGGCAGGCGGCCGGGTGAAAAAAGAGGGGTGGGGCAATGGCATCTCCGGTCAAGCTCAACGTGTTGGACGGGGTGGCGCGCATCGTGATCGACGCGCCGCCGGTCAACGCGCAGTCGATCGCCGTGCGCCGCGGCCTGTGGGAAGCGGTGCGCATGGCCGAGGCCGACCCCAAAGTGGTGGCGCTGGCGATTCTGGGCGCGGGGCGCAACTTTTCGGCCGGAGCGGAGATTTCGGAATTCGAGGGGCCGGGGCAGGAGCCGTGGTTCGGCACGGTCTACAACCGGATCGAGGCCTGCACCAAGCCGGTGGTCGCGGGCATTGCGGGCGCGGCGCTGGGCGGCGGGCTGGAGCTGGCGCTGGCCTGCCACTTCCGGCTGGCCGCGCCGGGTGCGCGGCTGGGGCTGCCGGAAGTGACGCTGGGGCTGGTGCCCGGTGCGGGCGGCACCCAGCGCACCCCGCGCCTGATCGGCGCGGAGGCGGCGCTGCGGGTGATGCTGACCGGCCAGCCGATGAGCGCGAAATCGGCCGAGAAGCTGGGGCTGGTGGATGGCGTGGTGGAGGGCGATCTGGCCGAGACCACGCTGGCGCTGGCCCGCGAGCTGGGGCAGGGCGGCAGCGGGGGCGCACCGCGCCGAAGCCGCGATGCGCGCGCCGGACTGGAAGATCCGCAGGTGTTCGAGGCCGCGATCGCGCGCGCCCGCGCCGAGCTGAAGGCCGACCCGGCCCGCGCCCGGCTGGAGGCGCCGCATCGGGTGATCGACTGCATCGAGGGCGCGCTGCTGCTGCCCTTCGACACCGGGCTGGCCTATGAGCTGGACGCCTTCGAGGAGCTGCGCGAGAGCCGCCAGTCGGCGGCGCTGCGCCATGTGTTCTTTGCCGAACGCAGCGCCGCGCGGCCTGCGCGGCTGGGCGCCAACCGCCCCGAGGCGCCGGGCCGGATCGGGGTGGTGGGCGGCGGTGCGCCGGGCGCGGCGCTTGCGGCGGCGGCGGCCGGGGCCGGGCTGGATGTGCGGCTGATGGAGCAGGACGAGGCCCACCTCGAGGCGGCGCGGGCGCGGGTGGAGGCGCTGCTGGCGGGCGAGGGGCGGACCCCCGAAGCGGTTGGCGCGGCGATGGCGCGGATCGCGGGCACCGGCGACGAGGGGCTGGAGGGCTGCGACCTCGTGGTCGAGACCCTACCCGACGAAAGTGGGCTGAAGGGCGACCTGCTGGCGCGGCTCTCGGAGCTTTTGGGCGCGGGGCCGGTGTTGGCGACGCTGGCGCGCAGCCCCGACCTGTCGGAGCTGGCGCGGCCGCTGGAGCATCCGGCGCGCTTCATCGGGCTGCGCTTTTTCGGCCCGGTGCATCGCGCGGGGCTGCTGGAAGTGGGCGGCACGGAGGGGGCCGGTGCCGAGGCGCTGGGCTGCGGATTGGGGCTGGCGAAGGCGCTCGGGATGCAGGGCGTGCTGGCCGAACCGCCGGTGGCCGCGCTGGTGTCCGGCGCCGGAAAGGCCGCGGCGGAGGAGCAGGTGGCGCGCGGCGAGGCCAGCCGCGAGGAGATCAACGCGGCCTGGGCCGGGTTTGGCATGGGGCGGGCCTTTGCCGGGGTCGGGCTGGCCGATGTGGCGGGCTGGAAGCGGGCCGCGCTGATCCGCCCGGGCTGCCTTGCGATGGCCAACGCCGGGGCGCTGATGCTGGCGCAGGGCGCGGTGGCAGAGGCCGCGACGCTGGATGTGGCGATGATCGCCTGCGGGGCCTTTCCGCGCGAGGGCGGCGGGCCGATGCATTGGGCCGAGGCGGAGGGGCTGGCGAAGGTGGAGGCGGAGCTTTTGGCGCGGGCCGAGAGCCACGGGGCCGCGCTTTGGGAGCCTGCGCCGCAGTTCGCCGAGCTGGTGAAGAACGGGCAGGGCTGGGGCGACCTCTGAGGGCCGCGGGCGCTCCGCCTAGCCGAGCAGCAAGCCGATGACCACCAGCGCGAGGCCGATGGCCGAGACCCCGAGGGCGGCCATGTTCCATGCGCCCATCTTCTGCATGTGGGCGACCATGGCGTCGTTGTCGAGGCCGGCGTTGCGGGCCTTCATCACCGAGCGGACGCAGGCGAGGATGCCGAGCACCCCGGCCAGCGCGAGCGCGGCGCCGGGCCAGACGAGCAGGGAGAGGTCGAGGGCGGCTGTGGTTTCTTCCATGGGCGGGCAGGTACACCGCGCGGTGGGGCTTTTCAAGCCGCGCCGGCGCGGCTACTCAGGGCGCCAAGTCAAAGAACGAGACCGAGGCAGAAGGAGAGACAGATGAGCGATATGGACGAAGGCGGCGCCCCGAGCACCTACCGCGTGGCGGCTGACGAACTGCGGCAGTTCGTCGAGCGGTTCGAGCGGCTGGAAGCCGAGAAGAAGGACATTGCCGACCAGCAGAAAGAGGTGATGGCCGAGGCGAAGGGCCGGGGCTACGACACCAAGGTGATGCGCAAGGTGATTGCGCTGCGCAAGCGCGAGCCCGATGACATTGCCGAGGAAGAAGCCGTGCTCGACATGTACAAGCAGGCGCTTGGCATGTGAGCGGCCTGCCGATCGGCTGACACGACTGCGCCGCCTCCGGGCGGCGTTTTCATGTCCGCAGGCCGCGGCGGATCAGGCGGCGATGAAGCCCGGCGCCGCGCCGCGGGGCTGGGCGGGCAGCTCGACATCCCACATCAGCGCCGCCAGCATCCGGGCCTCGAAGTAGCGCAGCGCCGGCCGGGCGAGGTGCAGCGACACCTCTCCCCCCATCTCGCGCAGCCCGATGCTGCCCGGCAGGCCGGGGAAGACCGAGGCGATCTCGCGCTGCATGGCGCTGCCGAGGCGGGCGCGGGTTATATCTCCGAAATAGAGGCTTTCGCAGGCCAGCCCCTCGGCCTCGATCACCTCGTGCTGGGGCAGGAGAAAGTGGGCATAGGCGATTTCATGGACATCGACGAGGTCGATCCCCGGCAGGCCGACCAGCGCGCGGGCGGGCGCGAAGACCTCGGGCGCGCCGAAGTGCAGCTCTGCCAGCGGGTCGGCCAGCAGGACGCGGTGCTGCTGTGACAGGGTGAGCGGCGCGGCATTGCCGCAGGCCCCGGCGGCAAAGCGCACCGGCGCAGCATCGGCCCGGCCCGGCACGAGGCTCTGCCCGATCCAGATGACCGGCTGCGGCCCGTGATCGTGGGTGAGCACCTTCTGCCCGGCGCGCAGCCGCTCCACCGGCACGAGGCCGTCGGAGGTGGCAATGCGGGTGCCGAAGCCGAAGCATATATAGCCGTATTCCTGCGTGAGGTTCTGATCGACGGTGTAGAAGGCGGGCTGGGCGAGGGGATCGTAATTGGCCCAGTACCACCCCTCGAGGTCGAAATCGGGGGCCCAGATCACCTGCGCCGGGTCGCCGTTGGCATCGACCCCCTGAAAGGCCACCACGCCGCTGTCGGTTCCGATCAGGTCGGAGCGGATCACCACCGCGTCCTCCAGCGTGGTGGTGCCGTTGCTGGTGGTATAGGTCAGGTCGTACATGTCGCCGACCGAGAACTGGAACGGCGAGCTGTCGCCCGAATTGGCCGTGATCGACAGGTCGGTGACGCTGCTTGGCGGATTGTCGATTGTGGAGCTGCCCGGCGCACTGTTGATATTGGGGCCGGTCGATGTGGCGAACTCGTTGTCTACAGCATGGATGGTGGGCGGCATCCCGGGTCTCCGGTCGTTTCGGACCGAATGTGCCGCCCAGAGCCGAAGACTTGGTTAACGTCTGCTCCGATTTCTCTAAAATCTTAGGCTTTTGCGGCCCGCCCCGGCTCAGGGCTCGATGAAGGTGATGCCCTCGATCATGCGGATGCGCTCGAGATCCTCGATGTAGAGCGCGGTGAGCGCCTCGACGGTGGCCTCGTTCCAGCCCGGCAGGTCCATCTCGACCTCGACCGCTTCGGGGCGGGCGTATTTGTCGAGAAAGGCGGTGACGACGCGCTGGCGCTGCTGCGAGGTCTTGATCGGGTGGGTCGCGAGGTAGCTCTCCATCCGCTGCACCCCTTCATCGGACATGATGGTGGCCAGAAAGTCGTTTTCGCCGGCGATCGGCATGGTGGCGGGCATCGCGGCCATGTCGCGCAGGATGTCGGGCCAGATCAGGGGGGTATCCTCGTTGCACCAGGCCACGAGGCGGGCTTCGGGCAGGGCGGCGCGGATGGCGGCGAGGGTATCGGACCAGCGCAGGTCGGCCGGGGTGACACCGGCAAGGAAGCCAGCGAAATCTTCCTCTTCCCGGCAGCGGGCGAAGAGATCGGGGATGAAGGTGGCCGGGTTGGCGATGGCGATGTGAAACTCTGTGTCCGCCTCGGGAAAGAGGTTGCGGATCCACTGCACCTTTTCGCTCATCTGCGGATAGATCTGGTTGTCGGACAGGGCCGAGCGGGCGGCGCAGATGAACTGCTCGTTGGAAAACACCAGCCGTTCGGCGTGGTCTTCATCCATCACGGCGGCCAGCAGGTCTTCCTGCAGCTCGACGCTGGCGGGCTGACCCTTGAGCGCGTTGGTGGCCTCGCGCAGCACCCGACGGTAGCGGCCCGGCCCGGACACCATGGTGCCGATCCCCGCCAGCTCGCCCTTGTTCTTGAGCAGGCAGCGGAACAGCTTGTCGTCATCGGTGCAATGTGCGCCCAGGTGGTACACGACCTGCATTGGATCGTCCCCTTTTTACTCGTTTTGCCTCTTCGCCCCCAGCGTCGGGGCACATTATGGCGGTTTTGCACATAGATAAACCGCTTTCCACCGGCTGGGGAGGGGGTATTAACGGGGCATGACGGGGCGTTCATGACAGAGGCGAACACGGCAGCAGGCGCGCGGCAGGTCCGGCGGCGCTGGCGGGTCGACGGGTGGTCGGCCGGGGCGGTGGCGATTGCCGCGCTGGTGCTGATGCCGATTGCCGCGGTGGTGGTGATGGCGCTCACCCCGCGCGAGAACATCTGGCCCCATCTCGCCTCGACCGTGCTGCCGCGCTACCTCGAGAACACCGGCATTCTGATGGTCGGCGTGGCCGCGCTTTCGGCGGCGATGGGGGCGGGGGCGGCCTGGACGGTGGTGATGTATCGCTTTCCGGGGCGGCGCTGGCTGGAGTGGGCGCTGTTTCTGCCGCTGGCCGTGCCGGCCTATGTGGGCGCCTATGCGCTGGTGGACTTTCTGGAATATGCCGGCCCGGTGCAGACTGCGCTGCGCGAGCTGTTCGGCTGGAGTTCGGCGCGGGACTACTGGTTTCCGCAGATCCGCTCGCGCGGGGCGGCGGTGCTGGTGCTGTCGGCCTCGCTCTACCCCTATGTCTACCTCCTGGCGCGCGCCGCCTTCCGCGAGCAGCCCGGCGGCGCCTACGAGGTGGCGCGGGCGCTGGGGGCGGGGCCGGTGGCGCGGTTCTGGCGGGTCGGCCTGCCGCTGGCGCGGCCCGCCATCGCGGCGGCCACGGCGATCGTGATGATGGAGACGGTGAGCGACTTCGGCACGGTGGAGTTCTTCGCGGTGCAGACGCTGACCACGGGCATCTTCTCGGCCTGGCTGGAGGCGGGCAATGCGGGCGGCGCGGCGCAGCTGGCCTGCGTGATCCTCGTGCTGGTGCTGGTGCTGGTGGTGCTGGAGCGGGCCTCGCGCCGGAGGGCCAAGGTGCACCAGGGCGCGCGGGGCGTGCGCCCGGTGAGCCCCGAGGCGCTGGGCCCGGTGCGCCGCTGGCTGGCCTTCGGCCTCTGCATGGTGCCGTTTTCGCTGGGCTTCCTGCTGCCGGTGGGCGTGATGGCGCACCACGGGCTGGGCCCCAAGGCCGACTGGCTGGACCCCCGGCTGCTGGAGTCGCTGGGCAACACGCTGGTGGTGGGCGGCGTGGCCGCGGTGCTGACAGTGGGGGCGGGACTGTTCATGGTCTATGGCGTGCGCCTGTCGGGCCACGCGCTGCCACGCGCCCTGCTGCCGGTGACGACGCTGGGTTATGC
The DNA here is from genome assembly GCF_024105635.1 of Oceanicola sp. 502str15. Classification (NCBI taxonomy): domain Bacteria; kingdom Pseudomonadati; phylum Pseudomonadota; class Alphaproteobacteria; order Rhodobacterales; family Roseobacteraceae; genus Oceanicola; species Oceanicola sp. 502str15. Next base: position 1,723,967 of record NZ_WYDQ01000001.1, on the reverse strand, counting down.
CGCCCCCGGTGCGGTGCTGGGCGTGGGCGTGCTGCTGCCGCTCGCCGCCCTCGACCACCGGGTGGCCGACGGGGTGCTGGCGCTGACGGGCTGGGACCCGGGGCTGGTGCTGACCGGATCCTCGGCGGCGCTGGTCTTTGCCTACATGGTGCGCTTCTTCGCGATCGGGCAGGGGGCCGCGGATGCCGCCTTCGGACGGATCTCGCCCAACATTCCACTGGCCGCGCGCTCGCTCGGGCGCACCCGGCGCGGCGTGCTGGGGGCGGTCTACCTGCCGCTGATGCGGGCCTCGGTGGGCACCGCGCTGCTGCTGGTCTTCGTCGATTGCGTGAAGGAACTGCCGGCCACGCTGCTGCTGCGCCCGTTCAACTATTCGACCCTCGCGGTGCGGGTCTACGAGGAGGCCTCGCTGGAGCATCTCCCCCAGGCCGCCCCCGCCGCGCTGATGATCTGCGCCACCGGCCTCGCCGCCGTGGCGCTGCTGGCGCGGGCAAACCGCTAGGGGCTTGCACGAGTCGAAACGCCACGCTACGAGACGCCCCGAGTGCCCCTATAGCTCAGCTGGTAGAGCAACTGATTTGTAATCAGTGGGTCGGGAGTTCGAGTCTCTCTGGGGGCACCATGAAATCAATAGCTTAGCGGGTTATGCGCCGCTGCAATCGATTGCTAGGACGCATATAGGACGCAACTTTCGTTCCACGTTGGTCGTGAGGGAAGCGACGATGGAGAACGCGCTTATGTGTGTAGTATGCCTCCGCATCCGCTTTCACATCCGCTTCGGCTAAGCCGCAGGTGCAAGCACCGTTGGCGCTCTAGCACAAGAACTCCACCGCCACACGGATTCTACGACGAGAAGTACACTGGCGGCAACCGGCGAAAGAGGAGCTGAAACTTATCATCACTTGAGGTCCAGTTAGTATGCCGGAAGTGTTTGGTCAGTTCTTGGAAGTCCGCTTTCGACAGCTCTTGGCCACCTAACTTCTGGTTGAATGTAGACCACCTGATGTCGCTATCGAGCGCTGGGCAAGACAGGGCATCACAGAACAGAAGATAGTCCTCGCTGTCTACGACAGGATCACAATCTCCAGACCCAATGTAGTCTATCAACGCGACGACAAAAGCTTGTCGGCGGTCGGCCTCGCTAAGAGGATCGGAGGGGGCGACTTCAGTTGGGCTTGTGCTGTTGAGATAGTGTAGACCTGCCAGAGCTGCGAAGTAGCCGTGCTGGGTGCCCTTCATGACGTTGTCAATAAAGTTGCGCGCAGGCGACTGTAGGCAAAATGCCGTAGGGTCAACCATGAGGCCTAAAAGGAAGGTGTTCAAATTTTCCAACGAAACCGGGCCGCTCAAACCGTCATAGTTCGCGCCCAACAATTCACTGAGTTCATAGGCTAAATATGCGCGTGTTGCGAGCCGCTCCGACTGAGGCAGCTTATTCGACAGGCGTATTATGCCCTCCACAATAAAAGCCGCACGTATTAAAGGCGGGACTCGAAAATCCAGTGACAGTACATAGAATAACACCCTGATCAAAAGTTTTAGTCTATCAAGAAACTCGGTCCTCACTTCCTCGAGTTCCAAGCTGTCGCTCATATTTTCCTTCAGGCTTTTCAGCACTCTTTGTAGGGCGGTGAATACTTCAGAAAGTGATTTGAGTAGATCGCTTCGCTCGGAACCGCCCAAGTGACGAACTGCGTCAAGTGCCTTGCGGCCCAAGACCACTGATTCCGAGGGTGTTGCAGTCGCCTCTGTTGGTGGGACGAACTCTGACGTCAGTGACGTTACCAAGGACTCACATACGGACGTGACCTCATACTTGACTCTTGAGATACTAGTGATGAACGGGCGTTCTAAGTCTTGGCTCTTCTCCACATTGAGATAGAGCTTATATTCTTCGAGGACGTCTGAAAGAATATCCGTCAGGGTATCGCGATCGTCCATGTTGCGAGTAAAGATATGGAAATCATCTACGTACCTCCTTATTTCGTAGTGCCTGCCCGAAACAAGTTCCCTTTCCTCAGCCCGCCGCTCAACTTCTATGTCTACGGACTGAAGGATGACTTCAGCAAAGATCCTTGATACTTCCGGACCTACGACTATCCCGGCTGTCTCATTGTAGTTTGCCTTCTGCATAAGCTCGTCAAACCGCTGCTCAAAAGAATACTTACTACTATTGTCCTTTGAGAATCCCTTTTCCTTTCGTGCCCAAGTAATAGAGTGGCTATATATACTAGGGAAGCATCTTGAGATGTCCAATGTGCGCAAGAATCGGAATCGACTCTCGAGGCGAACCAGCTCGTTCGAAGTGAAGAATCTCTCAAGCAGCAGGTATTTTCGATACCCGAAGTAGGAGGGCGAATAGGGTGTAGTGATTCTATCCCCAACAGCTTGCTCCGGCAGGCCGAGTCTCCAGCGCTTGCGGACGTCAGATGTGCTGCCCTTGGTATATACTCGAATTGGCTCTGACGGAAAACGGATTGAGTAGGGGCTGCGCGTGCATGCTTGAACGATGGTTTGCTCAAAGTCAGGAAGAAACTCAGCGATGCGGAGTTGAGCATTAGGGTGAATAATTGCTAGCGTGTTTCTAGTGCGTGACGAGCGATTTATCTTGTAGAGAAATGGTCGAGTGTAATCACTGCGCTCTCGCCGGAGCTTCTTAAGCGCTAGCTTCTGTCCGTCGGAAAGTTCATCGATCCTGAGTTCTGATAGGAAGAGGTTCTCGTTGGTAAATCCGAGAGGTAACTCATATGGCAGTGTCTCGGTCAATAAGGCCCGCAGTAGAGAAAGTTTGTCGTCGATTTCAGTCATGGCCCCATACCTTGCAAATCTTTGCCACACGTGCCCTGCTGTACCGCTTCATAAGTCGCTTCCTAAAGCCTTGAGCAAAAGAGACCCTTGAGAGAGAATCGTAGGTTGCAGTCGGAAGTTTAGAGATGCCTTCCGCAAACTCACTGTTCTGACCGAACAACGCATTCTTCAACACGACATCCAATTCTACAAGCTCGGCTGCCAAGTGTTCCTCTTTTTTTCTCCTGTGTTTTGTGGACGGGTAAAAGCCACACCTCGCATAATTGTAGTGGATCCCCGTTCGGATTTTTTGCCTACGGCTACCTCGGGTGTGCTTTGTCTTAAACACAGATCGATTCACGCTTAGGTAGCTTAATCTGTCCAAGAGAATTTCTGCATCACCATCCTTTTTGAACGCGTGTAACGCATAGAAGAGTCGTGTTTTGCGCTTTGAAAGCTTGGCCCGGGAAATGGAAACGTTAAGCTCTCGGCTCTCGTAGCTCTTGACGTTCTCCAAGGTCCGAAAGTTGTATCCGAGATAGTTAAAGTGGCGATAAGACGTTGGTACATTCCGCGAGGTCTTTTGAGATGCAACGCTGCACTGCTCTGTCTTTTTGTTAAGCTCTAAGCCTAAGCTGGTGAGTTCTGCTTGTAAAATTTTCAGAACCGGGACATGCGGCAAAGAGAATACGAGAATATCGTCGGCGTATCGGAAAAATCGATGAATGCCTGGGGACTTCCGTATTTTCTTGTCAAAGTCGCGTAGAGTCATTTCTGCTATCACGGAGCTGAATGCCAATCCTCTGGGGGCAGTGCTTACTGGCAACCCTGTAGTGTCGTATACCGCTCTAAGCACATTTTTCAACTCAGTGCTTGTGCGTGTGTCGGCAAGGATCCTTTCGATATGCGGCTTCGCGTCTAAGCTTTCGTAGAAGGATTTTATGTCGCACCGAACTACATTGAAAGGAGATGCCTCGCTGCTTGCTTCTATGATGCCGCTGACGATTGCCTCTCTGTTTGGCAAGTATATGCCAAATCTCCGAACGAGCCGTCGGAATGTCGCTCTTAGGATTAGGTCGGTTTCGAAATCACCTGCAAAAAAGATGGTTTTGCCCGATTTGTCAAGTTTAGCTGAAATAGAGAGTGTCGGCTTTTCTGTCGTTGCGTTAGCAGCAGCAGACGATACTATAGTTTCAATGTCTGCTTCCAAATCTACGTGCCAGCGACCGGAGTCTCCTACCCTGACACAGTTTTTTAGAGCTTCGGTCGAATAAGGCGACGGTATCAATTTTCTGAACTCGACTGTTAGTAGAAGCAACATGGGCGGTAGGGTCTGACCCTGACGCGAGGACAGTAGATCAGGGAGTCGTTCAGCTAGCAACTATGTGTCAGTAACTACGCGCAGTCGTTGCAGTTGGTGCAAGGCTGAGCGGTACTGAGCCGTAACCACATTCACGCGGCTACGGCGACGAACGCTCTCCAGTACGCGAGTGCGCCTCAGGCGCGAGACCGCTGGATAGATCGGGTCATTGGCGTAGGGCTCAACTCGCCCAAAGTTCGCTAATGCGCTTGCTATGGTCTCAGCAATTCGGGCGTCCCCATCCGCGCAGACACCTATACGAGTTAGCAAGTCCATTACTTCAAGTGTGCTTTCCGGCGGCTCGCTAGGAAGGATGCGCGGTAGTGCTTCGTTGAAGTAGTCAGTGGCAGCGCTTTGGAGAACGGCGACCTTCTCTGCCAGCTCCTCTATGCCCGTGGCTGTGCGCCTCGGAGAGACCCTCCGCCTGCCAAGGCTATCTTCAATACCACGCTTTCCGAACGTAACTTCAAATCGGACGCGTTGCAGTGTCTTGGCGTAGGCCTTCAGCGTCACATCTCGCGCGAGCACAACCTTTACGCTGGGACTTTGAAACTCCACCGTATGCTCAGGCAATCTGACACGTTCCCCGCCGACATAAATTGTGCCACTCAGGCTGCTCATGGGCCTTGCAATCGCTTGCACGAAGTCAATGGCGTTTTCTGAGTCGAACTCCCAGTAGTACTCGATTTCGCGTAGAGAAAAATTCGGATGTTGAACGGGCGTGCTAGGAAGTTCCGAGAAGGCCCAGCAAACGCTATGATCGAGCTGTGCGGTCCAGAGGGCCATGAGGCGTGTGAAGTGCTCGCTGGCTGGTCGCCTCAACGCCTCACTGTATTTGAGGACACTGCCAGCGATCATGTTTGTGGACGGCACGAGGGGCGCTTCTTCACGGTACCAATGTTCGCGGGGAGACATGACCAATGTGGGGATATGGCGCAGCCTGATGCCGTTATCGCTCCTGACGGGCCGTGTTACTTGAGCTTGAATAAATCGGGTGATGTTGACCGTTGCATAAAATCGTAACTGTTTGTGTTCACTTCTCTGATCAACCGGGATGCTGCGCCGGGGAACCCAAGATATTCTGCCGCTTATTAGTGGCCTCTCCCCGGTGATACGATCATCCTCCTCTGTGCCGCTGTCGAAGTAGACTTCGGGGTGAAGTCGTCTTCCATCAACTAGTCCATGTCGAAAGAGCGGTATCTCTCGGTCGTCGTGGGTATGGAAGGGAAAATTTCTGAGCTGATTAAGGCCTTGAGTGACCTCTTGGATGGTGCCGGGTAGCTCCCAATTCCCGAAACTAACTTCTGCCCTGTCCACCATGCCGCTGGAGGGGGAGACCTGCAGGCCAGGTGTGAGTGGCCTAACGAAATCTTCTCGATGTCTTAGTGGGTACCGTGCCATTGGTAGTTGGGGGAGACCCTATAGTTGGGGGAGACCCTATGGTAAGGAACAAAAGCGCTGATAGGCCCGCTGAACTGATGTTGGGTGCCATTTGCCGCCATTTTCGGTGAGAACCTTGTCGAAATTGAGCCGATCTGCGATTTTTCTGATGGATAGGCCTTGATCCTTGAGTTCCGCGATTGCCGGGCCGATTTTCTGCGCCGCACGGTCTGCTTCCGCTGCATTCCGTGCCGCGAGCGCCCCGCAGGCCGTGCCCAGCGCTACGCCGCGTGCTTTGGCCGCTTTGAGGGCCTCCCGCGTCCGTTGGCTAATCCGGCGAGCTTCCTCTTCCGCCATTGCGGCGTAGACGTGGAGCATGAAACGGTCGGCGTTGGGCATGTCGGCGGCGCAGAAGGCGACACCGCTCTCTAATAGGCCCGAGATGAAGTGCACATTCCGGGCGAGGCGATCAAGTTTGGCGATAATGAGCTTTGCACCTGTGGCACGACATTGAGCGATCGCCCGGTTCAACTCTTCACGGTTGTTCTTCTTGCCGCTCTCGACCTCGACAAACTCTGCAAGAAGTTCGCCCGTGTTGGCCAGTAGGTGATTTTTCACGGCTGAGCGCTGGGCTTCAAGTCCGAGACCGCTTTTGCCCTGTCGATCAGTCGAAACGCGGATGTAGGAGATAAATCTAGGGTTTTCCATTCTTGTGCACCTATGAACGTTGGTTCGTGTGTGTACAGACCTGATAGCCTGATAACTTTGGTGCTAGGTTTCTTCTCCGGTTTTAGTATGTATGATACTCCACCGCATCATGTCAGGCGGCCTTGCGGTCAAGTGATTGATTTGGATGGAAATTTTTCCGCCGCTTGCAGTCGATTGCAAGGTTATGTGGTTCTAGGGGATAGGATTAATGTTTCTGAGTGGTTTGGCTGTCTTTTCAATTAGTTAGTCGGAAATCCGTTATACGCACTTTCCCTATAGAGCTAAGCTCCTGAACAGGAAGATCGCCAAACTTAACCTATCGCAAGCGAATTCAAGGAGGCCGTCTTTGTACTAGCGCAGCATTCGAAGTGATGCGGCTAGACCACATTTGCGTTTTACATTATTCAAAGTCGAGTCCCATTGACTGTCAGACTGACCTTCTGAAAGCGCTGGGAAAATCTCGACGTTGCCGAATGAGATGCGATTGTCAATGTCTTCCCCTATGAGGCCGATTGCAAACTCCTTCGGGCCTGCATAGCCGCCAAATCCATTTCGGGCGTTTACAGTGCCGCACACGAACCAGCGCCTGTTGGACGGGGCATAGTTAAACGCCATGTTTTCGAAGGTGGCGCTGTCTGGATCACGAAGCTGACTGCGAACTGACTCTTCTGCGGCTATCAGAACCGGTTCGGCGCGGGAAATACTACTGGCATAAACTGAGTCTAGGCTATGAGCGAAGTCTCTTTTAGTTGCCATGCGGGCGACAAGGGGGCGATCATCCCTGAAAGCTGCATCCAGTTCCGCCCTTGAGGTCCCCCCTATCGTGGCCATGTAGGCGATGGGTGCCCAGACTACGACGGCAAACAACAGGATTACTGGGCCACGTAGCTTGGCAAGGGTTAATCTCGGTTTAGCTGAGATTTCCGAAGATGTCGCCACCGGAGAATTGGATCGCATTTTTGGAACCTAAGGTTACGTTAACAGCCACTCAAAGTGAAACGGGAGATTGCAGCCAAAGTAGGGCGCGGGCCTGAAAAGGTTGGGGTGCCCGCCCACAATCCGTTATAAAGCCATCCGTTTACTGTCCCAAAATTTTCCAGACATTATGAGATGGGGGAGGGGGGGAATGCTTGCCTTATGACGAAATGGTTCCGTCGCGGTACCGCGTGGCCTTGAACTCATCCAGCGCGTCTCGACGATACCATACGGAGCGTCCGTGCTTTTCGTATCTTGGCGGCAACTGTTCGCTCCTACGGTTCTGTAGCCTGCTCACGCTCAAGCCAACGTAGGCTGCTGCTGCAACTTCGTTATAGAGACCGTCGTGAGTGATTTTTGGCGCTCGCCGACCTTTCTCGGGCAATGGCTTCTTCGGCTTACCTAGGCGTATTTTTCTGATGACTCTTCCGGTCTTGGGGTGACGACGTCGTGGCTGATCTTGCGTCATCATGTGTCTCCTGTATCGAAGAACACGCTCGCCGCGCGCCTTCCGGCTTGGGTGAGGGCCGTGTTCATCGTTGATTTCCGGGCATGAAGGTATCGCATGGTAGAGCGCATGTTGGCATGGCCGCCCACGGCCTGAGCCGTCGCCACGTCCGTTTCGCTGGCGATGTCTGACAAAACGTTGTGCCGGATGTCGTGCAACCGTAGTTCGGGTATGCCCGCTCGCTGGCGCACGAGGTCCCACGTCTTTTTAATGTCAGTCAGCGGTTTGCCGATACTTCTTCCGGGAAAAATGTGAGGGGTCTGAGCACGTTCTCTCAGCTCTAACAGCCAGTCGCGCAGATCTTCGGTTAGAGGTTGATCCCGGTCGCCTGTTTTCGCGCCGTAGAAGTGGACTAACCCACGTTCGAAATCCACATGGTCCCATTGGATATTGAACGCTTCACCACGCCGACAGGCAGTGAAGAACATGAAGACAATTGCGTTGAGCGCCGCTTCCCGACCGGGATGGTTCGCCCTTGCCCAATCGATCGCCTCCGCAACCCGGCGCATCTCTTCCGTTGAAAGGAGCCGCTCAACCAGCTTTTCCTTGTACTGCTTGATGCCGTTGGTTGGGTTGTCGCCCTTAGGATGCAAGCCGTTGTCTGCCGCCCAATTGTACAATCTTCCAACGAGCCCCAGTGTTCTGTTGGCCGCATATCTTGTTGCCTGCATGTCGCGCTGAAGCGCTTGCATGTCTTGCTTTGAAATCGACAGCAGGGGGCGGTTCCCGAAGCGGGGAAAGACATTGGCGCGTAAGATTTGCCAGTAGCTGGCTACAGTCGAAGGGCGGAGGTGAAGTTGCGCATGTTCTTCCATGAAACGCTCGCCAACTTCGCCAAGAGTAATGTTGCTGCGATTGCGACGGCGCACCTCCGACGGGTCGTTACCGTTGGCAACCTCTAGGAGCGTGCGCGCGGCAAGCCGACGTGCTGCTTGGATACTGAGGTCAGGGAAGTCGCCCAGCTTGTACTTTCGGCCACGAGAGAAAGTTGAGTTGTAGCGAAGCACGAAGGTCTTCTTACCCGCCGCGGACACCTTAATGTGCAGCTTGGGAACTTCGAGGTCGCGGATGTAGTACTCCCTGCCGACGACTGGCAGGGCCTCAATCGATCTTTTGCTTAGGCGAACCTCACCGTGTGGCGGTTCGAACCGCTTCGCACTCATCTCGCCTCCACCGTTTAGGACACGTATAGGACACACTCTGCCGGTAAATGGCGGTAAATTGCCATGGTGTTCTCCGGTAAATTGAAGGAATATTCGGTAAATAAGTCAACAGTTTGGCGGCTGTTTGGTAAATCACGGTGAAGTGCCGCGAAGGAGTTTGTAATCAGTGGGTCCGCGGTTCGAGTCCGTGTGGGGGCACCATTCAAACCTTCCAATGCAGGACTTCGATCTCTGTGTCTTCCGGGGCGGAGATTGTGAAGCTACTGATTTCTGCACGGGTATCCGGTGGCGGAGTTCCGGTAGCCGAAGGTTGTTGGCTTTTTCGGTGTGGTGTTCGTTGCGATCTGCCGGTCTTGTCGTACCGCTCTCTCCCGCTTGTCATGACCGCATTGCATTGATCGTCTGACTGCGCGCGGAACAGGTCTGGGAGTGGGCCAAGCTTCCTCTTGGCCACACCTGAGCCATGCTTAAACGCAGACAGCCGAGGTGCGCCATCTTAGGTCGACCGCCAAACCCTTGCGGCAAGCCGCGAGGCTAGTCGCGTCGGTTGAAGATGGTGGTGATGAAGTCGTAGGCGACGAGGGCCAGTGTCAGCAGGATGACCACGACGAGGTCCGGGCTGGGGACTTCGAAGGCGAGGATCGCGGCGAACGCGGCGAAAACCGCGAAGGCGAGGAAGGCGAGAATTGCGTTCATGTCCGTTCGTCCTTTCACGCACTCATTCGTTCATGGAGCCAGCGCGCCGAGCGCAGGAGGCGTCCGTCTTCTCCGCGCCGGGTCACCAGTTGCACGCCCATCGGCAGGCCGTTGGAGGCGGTCAGCAGGGGCAGGGTGACGGCGGGGGTGCCGCAGAGGGTCCAGAGGCCGTTGAAGATGGCATCTCCGGTCGAGGCGAGGCCCTCGGGGGCGGGGCCCGGAGCGGCGGGGCAGAGGATGGCGTCGCAGCGCGAGAAGATCTCGTCGAGGCCCGCGTTCAGGATGCCGGGCCAGTCGAGCGCGGCGAGGTAGTCGCGCGCGGGCAGGGCCGCGCCCTTGCGGATGGCCTCCAGCGTCGGCGCGCCGAGCCGGTCGGCGCCGTCGCGCTCGTAGCGATAGTAGTTGCGCGACATCTCGGCAAAGTTGATCCGCGCGCGCTGGTCGGCGGCCTCGTCGAAGAGCGAGGGCAGCTCCACCGCGAAGGCCTGCTCGCCCAGCTCCTCCTCGAGGGCCAGAAAGGCCTCCTTGAGGTCGTCATGCGCGCCTTCCCAGCCGGGCGGGCGGACCACGGCGAAGACCGGGGGCAGGGGCGGGGCAGAGAGGGCGGTGCGCTCCAGTGCCGGGTGGGGCGCGGGGCTTGTGGCGCTGTCGGCCGGGTCGTGGCCGAAGAGCACATCGGCCAGCAGCGCGGCGCCGGTGGGGTCGGTGGCGAAGACGCCGAGGGTGTCGAGCGTTTGGGACTGCATCAGCACGCCGCGCCGCGGGATCGCGCCGAACGTCGGCTTGAACCCGGTGATCCCGCAGAAGGAGGCGGGCCGGATCACGGAGCCGCCGGTCTGGGTGCCCACTGCCAGCGGCACCATCCCGTCGGCCACCGCCGCCGCCGAGCCCGAGGAGGAGCCGCCGGGCGTATGGGCGAGGTTGTGCGGGTTGCGGGTGCGGCCGGGGTGCATGAAGGCCAGTTCGGTCGAGACCGTCTTGCCCATGATGATCGCGCCCGCGGCCTTCAGCTTCTCGACGATCGCGGCGTCCTGCATCGGCACCCGGCCCGCGTCGAGCACGCAGCCGTTCTCTGTGGGCATGCGGGCGGTGTCGATCACGTCCTTGAGGGCCACCGGCAACCCGTGGAGCGGGCCTATGGGGCGGCCCGAGCGGCGCAGCGCGTCCATTGCCTTGGCCTGATGCCGGGCGAAACCGGGATCGAAGAAGGCCCATGCGCCGACCTCGGGTTCGCGCGCTTCGATCCGGGCGATGCAGGCCTCGACCAGCGTGATCGCGTCCAGCGCGCCAGTGGCCAGACGGTCCCTCAGCGCCAATGCGCCGAGGGCCATCAGGCTGGTGGGGTTTGCTCCGTCAGCGGCCATAGAACAGCTCCGGCAGGTAGAAGACGACCTGCGGGAAGACATACATCATGACCATCGCCACGAAGACGCAGAACAGGAAGGGCATGACGCCGGAGAAGATCTGCGTCAGCCGCACTTCCGGCGGGGCGATGCCCTTAAGGTAGTAGGCCGACATCGCCATGGGCGGCGTCAGGAAGCTGGTTTGCAGGTTGAGCGCCACGAGGATGCCGAAGAACAGCGGATCGACCTCGAAGATCGCCAGCAGGGGCAGGAAGATCGGCACGAAGATGATGATGATCTCCGACCATTCCAGCGGCCAGCCCAGCAGGAAGATGATGAGCTGCGCGAGGATCAGGAACATCAGCGGCGAGAGGTTGAGCGACTGGACGAACTCCGAGATGACCTGCTCGCCGCCGAGGTAGGAGAACACCGCCGAGAAGACGTAGGAGCCGACGAAGAGCCAGCAGACCATCGCTGTGGTGCGCACCGTCAGGTAGACGCTTTCGCGCAGGCGTTGCCATGTCATCGCGCGGTAGATGAAGGCGAGGAAGATGCCGCCGAGCGCGCCGATGGAGGCGGCTTCGGTGGGGGTGGCGAGGCCGAAGAGGATCGAGCCGAGCACGGCGAGGATCAGGAAGGCCAGTGGCAGGAACGATGTGAGGATCATCATCGAAAGCTGGCCGAGCGGCATGTCGGGCACCTCGTCGTCGGAGGGGCGGGGGGCGACCGAGGGTTGCAGGATGGAGCGGCCGATGACGTAGGTGAGGTAGAGCCCCACCAGAACGAGGCCGGGCAGCAGCGCCGCCGCGTAGAGCCGCACGATGGAAACGCCGGAGGCCGCCGCGTAGACGATCAGCATGATCGAGGGCGGGATCAGGATGCCGAGCGTGCCGCCGGCGCAGATGATGCCCGAGGCGAAGGAGGGGTTGTAGCGGGCCTTCAGCATTTGCGGCAGCGCCAGCAAGCCCATCAGCGTGACCACCGCGCCGACGATGCCGGTGGCGGTGGCGAAGAGGGCGCAGGTGATGAGCGCGGCCACGCCCATGGAGCCGGGCAGATCCTTGGAGGCGATGTTGAGCGTGGAGAACAGCCGGTCGACGATGTTGGCGCGCTCGACGATGTAGCCCATGAAGAGGAAGAGCGGCACGGCTGTGAGCACTTCGTTCGACATGACGGTGTAGGTCTGGTTCACGAAGAGGTCGAATATTCGGTTGTTTATGAACCCCTCGAACCAGGTCGACCAGGAGTCCCAGGTCGAGGCGGTCTCGTCCAATCTGTCGAAGCCGCGCCACTGCCGGCGGGCGTCGAAATAGGCGTAGTAGCCAAAGCCGATGCCCATGGCCATCAGGGTGAAGGCGATGGGGAAGCCGAGGAACACGAAGACGATGAACAGCCCCAGCATCAGCAGGGCGATTTGCGGGTCCGTCATGGATGTGCGTCCTTCTCGGCCTCGGCGGCCTTTTTCATCAGGAGGTCTTCGGTTTCGAAGACGTCTTCCTCTGGCTGAAGCCATTCGTTGGTGCGGATTGCCAGCAGGCAGCGGCAGACCTGTGCGATGCCCTGGATGAAGAGCAGGATGCCGGCCACGACGATCACGGTCTTGAATTGGTAGATCGGCACGCCGGCGGGGCTGTTGATGGAGACCTCGCCGTATTGCCAGGAGCGGGCGGCGTATTTCCAGCCCGAGATGATCAGGGCCAGAACGCCGGGAAAGAAGAACAGGAAGTAGAGCACGAGGTCGAGCTTGGCCTGGGTCTTGGGCTGCCAGAGCCGGTAGAGGAAATCACCCCGCACGTGCCCGCCGCGCGAGAGCGTGTAGGCGCCCGCCATCATGAACATGGTGCCATACATGATGAACGACACGTCCAGCGCCCAGGCGGTGGGCGCGTTCAGCACGTAGCGCACGAAGACTTCATACCCCGTGCCCACGGCCATCAGGATAATGAGCCAGGCAAAGGCCTTGCCGAACCATGCCGACAGGTTGTCGGCAAACCGAATGAACCCGATCAAGGTTTTCCCCTCCCCACAGTCGATTTCCCCGGCGCGGAGCCGCGCCGGGGAGTCTTTTCAGACCTGACGCCTCAGAGCGCCAGCTTGCCCGGGAAGTAGTGCTCGAACGCGAGGGCGTAGTCGGGCGCGTTCATCAGCTCGTAGTAGGCAACGCGTTCGACCCACTCGCGCTGGCTGTCGAGGCAGCGCTTCATGAACTCGTCCTGCTCCAGCTCGGGGATCAGCTCGTCCCAGGCGGCAAGCTGGGCGTCGAGGATCTCCTTGGAGGTGCGGCGCACGTTCACACCGGCTTCCTGAAGCTCGGCGAGGTCGGTCGAATACTGCCGCATGGCCTTGGCGGTGTTCGCCGTGGAGGCCGCTTCGACGGCGTATTTCATGATCGCCTGAAGGTCGGGGTCGAGGTCTTCGAGGAAGGTCTTGGAGAACAGGAACTCGAAGCTCTCGGAGGCCTGGTGATAGGACGACAGGTAGTAGTTCTGCGCCACGTCCTGCGCGCCGAAGCGACGGTCGGAGGTGGGGTTGTTGAACTCGAAGGCGTCGATCACGCCGCGCTCCATCGCCGGAACGATCTCGCCGCCGGGAAGCTGTGCCACCGACATGCCGAGCTTCTGCATCAGGTCCGCGGCAAGGCCCACCGTGCGATACTTGAAGCCTTGGAGGTCGGCCACGGTGTTGACCTCGCCCTTGAACCAGCCGAAGGGCTGGGCGAACATCGGGAAGCCCATGTAGCCCACGATATCGAGGCCCATGATATCCTGCGTCAGCTCGCGGTAGAGCTCGGCGCCGCCGCCCTCGTAGAACCAGCTCAGCATCGTGGTTGCCGAGCCGCCGAAGACCGGGCCGGTGCCGAAGAGCGAGGCGGCCTTGTTCTTGCCGTACCAATAGACCGGCACCGAATGCGCGGCGTCGAGCAGGCCGTCATTGACGGCGTCGAGCACCTGGAATGCGGCCACGACGGCGCCCGCAGGCAGCACGTCGACCTTGAGCCGTCCGCCCGACATTTCGTCGACGCGCATGGCGTAGTCCTTGGCGAATTCGTCCCAGATGTCGGACGCCGGCCAGGACGTCTGCATCTTCACGACGATGGGCGACTGGGCAAGAACGGCCGGGGCGGCCAGAACCGCGCCTGTTGCCGCGGTACCTGCCAGAGCGCTCTTCTTCAAAAACGAACGACGGTCATACTTTTGTGGTTTCATGTTGTCTCCTCCCTGAGAACACCCCCCGGAAGGCGCGACCTTATGGTTGCAGCAATCCGGCGTGTGCGCTTGTCATGTTAACTCATCGCGTCCACGTCTCAAGGAAAAGCTTTGCGGGGTGTTTGGGCGACATCTGGAGCGATGTCTGCGTGGCGATTGAGCCCGGGAGCGGACATGGCTCCTCTTCGGCCTCCCGCGCTTTGGTGGACCTATCCGGTGCGGGGAAGGGCGGGGGGCGGTGATCCGGTGTTGCGCGCTTTTGCCTGTGATGTGGCTCTCGGCCCGTTGGGACGGGTGCGAGATTTGCGAGAGATGTCATCGGGTGAGGCAGGGCGCAGGCGAGGTCAGCCGCTCGGGGCTGTCGCGGCTGAAATGCAGGCTTTCGCGAAGTCGTGGGCGAGCATGCTGCGGCGGGTGCGGCTGGGGAAGGCCACGGCGAACTCGTGTTCGATTCCGATGTCGAGCGGAAGGCCGACGAGGCCGGGCAGCTTGAGGCCGGTGAAAAGCCATTCGGGGACGATGGCGAGGCCAAAGCCCTGGGCCGCGAAACCGCAGGCGGATTCGACCGATTGGGTCTCGACGGAGACGAGGGCGGCGAGGCGCATTTCGCGGAAGCGGGCGTCGATCTGGTCTCTCCAGGGGCGGCCGCGCCCGAGCATGATGAGCGGTTCGCGCGCCACCTCCTTGAGGCTGAGGCCCGGCTTCTTTGCAAGCGGATGGGTCTCGGCCACCACGCCGACGAGGGGGGAGGTCATGATGGGGATGGTTTCGACGCCCACGGCCATGATCGGCAGCTTGGCGATGCCGATATCCACCTCGCGGGCGGCGACCAGCGCGATGATGCGCTCATAGGTGCCAAGAAGCACACTGATGCGGAGGTTTGGATGGCCCTCGACCAGCGTTTTCAGCGCGCGCGGCAGGTAGCTGGCGGAGAGGGAATGCGGCGCGGCGACCCGGATCACGCCACGGTCGAGGCTGCGGATGTCACGGGCCAGCGCGGTGACCCTGTCGAGCCCGTCGAAGGCGATCGTGGCCTCTTCGTAGAGGGTGAGCGCCGCCTCGGTGGGGCGGGTGCGGCCATGTTCGCGGACAAAGAGCGTGAGGCCGAGGGAGTCTTCCAGCTTGGCCATCTGCTGGCTGACCGCCGGTTGCGACAGGCCGATCTGGCGCGCGGCCGCGGTGAACCCGCCGGCCTGGATGACGGTGCAGAAGACTTCCAGGCCTCGGATGGTGGCAGAGCTCATGGACATAAGTCTGGCTTATGGCCCCGATGGTGACAACAATAAGATTGCGGCTTTCCGCTCCGGCAAGCGATCAATTCCCGAAACGACGAGAGGGGCCTTTTCATGGTCGTGTTCCTGCTGCGACGATTGATGCAGACTGCCGGCGTGCTGCTGGCCGTTTCGCTGGTCGTCTTTCTCGGCCTCTATGCCATCGGCAACCCGGCCGAGATCCTGCTGCCCGATGATGCGACCGCTGCGGAGCGGGAGGTGGCGATTAGGGCGCTGGGGCTCGATCGGCCGATCTGGGTGCAATACGGGGTATTCCTGAAGAACGCGCTGACCGGCGACCTCGGCACCTCCTTCGTTTACAACACGCCCTCCATCGAGCTTATCCTCCAGCGCTTTCCGGCGACCCTCGAGCTGGCCATCGCGGCGCTGCTCATCGCCATTGTCCTCGGGATTCCGCTGGGGCTCTATGCCGGGCTGAAGCCGGGCAGCCGCGCCGACCGGACCATCGTGACCGGCTCGATCCTTGGCTTTTCGCTGCCGAACTTCTGGCAGGGGCTGATGCTTATCCTCGTGTTCTCCATCGGGCTGGGCTGGCTGCCGTCGTCGGGGCGCGGTGAACTGGGCACGATCTTCGGGGTGCGGACCAGCTTTGCCACATGGGACGGGATCAGCCACCTGATCCTGCCGGCCACGAACCTTGCCCTGTTCAAGCTGGCGCTGGTGATCCGGCTGACCCGGGCGCAGGTGCGCGAGACCATGCCCCTGGATTTCGTGAAGTTTGCCCGTGCCAAGGGGCTTTCGCCCATGCGGATCGTGGGGCTGCACGTGGGCAAGACCATTGCCGCGCCGATCATCACCGTCATTGGCATGGAGCTGGGCTCGGTCATCGCCTTTGCCGTCATCACCGAGTCGATCTTTGCCTGGCCCGGCATGGGCAAGCTGATCATCGACTCGATCAACAAGCTCGACCGCCCGGTGGTGGCCGCCTACCTGCTGGTGATCACCTTCCTCTTCATCATGATCAACTTCGTGGTGGACGTGCTCTACACGGTGCTCGACCCGCGCGTGCGCCTGGGGGGGCGGACATGAGCGTTGTGGAGCCTGCATCCGCCCGCGAAGAGGTGGCCGCCGTTGCCGCTGCCAAGCCGCCGTCGCGCTGGCGCCCGGTCTGGCAGGAGTACCGCGAAAGCCCCGGTGCGGTGGTGGCGCTGGCGGTCTGCATGATCCTGCTGGCGCTCGCGGTGTTCGGTCAGTGGATTGCACCGCAGAACCCCTATGACCTGACCGAGATCAGCTTCTTCGACTCCCGCCTGCCGCCGCTCAGCACCACGCCGGAGGGCATTTTCTACCTGCTGGGCACCGACAACCAGGGCCGCGACATGCTGTCGGCCATGCTCTACGGGCTGCGCACCAGCCTCTTCGTGGGCGTGGCGTCGGGCATTCTCGCCATTGCGGTGGGGGTCTCGCTGGGGCTGGTTGCGGCCTACGCGGGTGGGGCGGTGGACGCGATGATCATGCGGGTGGTCGACTTCATGCTCGGCTTCCCGACGATCCTCGTGGCGCTGATGATGCTGGCGATCCTCGGGCAGGGGATCGAGAAGGTGATCCTTGCGCTGGTGCTGGTGCAATGGGCCTATTTCGCCCGCGCCGTGAGGGCCACGGCGCTCACCGAGCGCAGCAAGGAGTATATCGAGGCGGCACGGTCGCTGGGGCTGGGGCACACAAGGATCGTCTTTGGCCATCTTGCGCCCAACTGCATGCCCCCGGTCATCGTGATCGGCACGATGCAGGTGGCCAGCGCGATCTCGGCGGAGGCGACGCTGTCGTTTCTCGGCCTCGGTCTGCCGATCACCGAGCCCTCGCTGGGCCTGCTCATCTCCAACGGGTTCAACGTGATGCTGGCCGGGCTCTACTGGATCAGCGTCTTTCCGGGCCTGCTGCTGCTGACCCTGATCTTCGCGATCAACATCGTCGGCGACCGGCTGCGCGAAGTTCTGAACCCGAGGAATGCAAGATGACGGCGCTGCTCGAAGTGAAGGGCCTGAAGACCCACTTTTTCACCCGCGCCGGGGTGGCGAAGGCGGTGGATGGCGTGGATTTCACGCTGAACGAGGGCGAGGTGATGGGGCTGGTGGGCGAGAGCGGCTCGGGCAAGTCGGTCACCAGCTTTTCGATCCTCGGGCTGATCGACCCGCCGGGCAGGGTGGTGGAGGGGGAGATCCTGTTTCGGGGCGAGGAGCTGCGCACCGCTTCGGAGGCGCGGCTGCGCGCGCTGCGGGGCAAGGACATCGCGATGATCTTCCAGGACCCGATGATGACGCTCACGCCGGTGCTGCGGATCGAGACCCAGATGGTGGAGACGATCCTCGCCCATGAGAAGGTCAGCAAGAAGGCGGCGCGGGCGCGGGCGATCGACGTGCTGGGGCGCGTGGGCATCTCGGCGCCGGAAACCCGGATCGGGGCCTATCCGCACCAGTTTTCGGGCGGGATGCGGCAGCGGGTGGCCATTGCCATCGCGCTGCTGCACCAGCCCGCCCTGATCCTGGCCGACGAGCCGACCACCGCACTCGACGTGACGATCCAGGGCCAGATCATCTCGGAGATGCAGAAGCTGGTGGCCGAGACCGGTACGGCGATGATCTGGGTGAGCCACGATCTTGCGGTGGTCGAGACCATCGCCGACAGGGTGGCGGTGATGTACGCGGGCCGGATCGTGGAGAGCGGACCGGCGGGCGCGGTGATCGGCACGCCGTCGCACCCCTATACCGAGGGGCTGCTGAACTCGATCCCGAGCCGCACCACGCCGGGCCGGAAGCTCAACCAGATCCCCGGCATGGCGCCCTCGGTGGTGAGCCTGCCCGAGGGCTGCGCCTTCGCGCCGCGCTGCCGTTATGCCGCCGAGATCTGCCGGGCGGCACCGCCGCTCGCGGCGACCGGTCCCGAGCGCTGGGCGCGTTGCGCCCTGCCGCTGCGAGAAGGGGTGACGACATGAACGCGATGTCCCGAACGGCGCCGCATGTGCGGCTGGAACAGGTCGAGAAGGTCTTTCGGCGCAAGCCCGACTTTGCCGAGCGGCTGGCGATCTCGATGGGGTTGCATACCCCACGCGAGGTGCGGGCGGTCGATGGCTTTACCCTCGATATCGCCCATGGGGAGGCGGTGGGCCTCGTGGGAGAGTCGGGCTGCGGCAAGTCCACCCTCGGGCGGATCGTTGCGGGCGTGCACGACAAGACGGGCGGGCGGTTTTCGTTCGACGGCAAGGAGCAGGCCGAGTGGACGGCGGCCGAT
The DNA here is from genome assembly GCF_024105635.1 of Oceanicola sp. 502str15. Taxonomy (NCBI): domain Bacteria; kingdom Pseudomonadati; phylum Pseudomonadota; class Alphaproteobacteria; order Rhodobacterales; family Roseobacteraceae; genus Oceanicola; species Oceanicola sp. 502str15. The sequence goes on along the minus strand of NZ_WYDQ01000001.1, from coordinate 1,705,321 downwards.
GCCAAGCGGGCAAGGCTCGACATCCAGATGATCTTTCAGGACCCGATGTCGTCGCTGAACCCGCGCAAGCGGGTGGGTGACATCATTGGCGAGGCGCCGGTGGTGCACGGGCTGATCTCGCGGCGCGAGCAGGAGGAGAAGGTGGCGGGGCTGATGCGCGAGGTCGGGTTGGACCCGGCCTATGCCCGCCGCTTTCCGCACCAGTTCTCGGGCGGGCAACGCCAGAGGATCGGCATTGCCCGGGCGCTGGCGGTCGAGCCGAAGTTTCTGGTCTGCGACGAGAGCGTGGCGGCGCTCGACGTGTCGATCCAGGCGCAGGTGCTGAACCTCTTCATGGATCTGCGCGAGACGCGCGGGCTTACCTATCTCTTCATCAGCCATGACCTCGGCGTGATCGAACACCTGACCGACCGGGTGGCGATCATGTATCTCGGGCGGCTGGTCGAGGTTGGCCCGACCGCCGAGATCTTCCGCCAGCCCGCGCATCCCTACACCAGCGCCCTGCTGGAGGAGGCGCCCCGGATCGGGCGGGGGCGGCGGGCCTACACGCCGCTGAAGGGCGAGATCCCGTCGCCGCTCAACCCGCCCTCGGGATGCCATTTTCACACCCGCTGCCCCCATGCCACGGACCTGTGCCGGCAGGTGGCCCCGGAACTTAAGGCAGTTGCCGCGAACAGGATCGCGGCCTGCCATCTCAACACGTCTGACATGGAGGCAAACGCATGAGACACCTGAAATCCCTGATCCTGGCCGCGGCCGTGGGGCTTGTGGCCCTTCCGGCCGCCGCCGAAACGCTGACGATCGGACGGGCCAACGAGCCGCAGTCGATCGACCCGCAGTTCTCGCGCACCGGCAACAACCAGATGACGGCGCTGCACATCTTCGACCGGCTGGTTCTGACCGATGCGAACGTGCGCTCGATGCCGGGCCTCGCGGTGTCGTGGACGAACGAGGATGACACGCATTGGCTGGTGAAGCTGCGCGAGGGGGTGACCTTCCACGACGGCTCGCCCTTTACCGCCGCCGACGTGGTCTACTCGCTCGAGCGCGCGCCCGACGTGCCGAACTCGCCCGCCTCCTTTGCCGGCTCGGTCTCGAACCTCGAGGCGATGGAAGTGGTCGACGACCTGACCATCCGGTTCACCACGAAGACCCCCGATCCGCTGTTCATCGAGAACATCGGCACCGTCTACATCCTGTCGAAGGCGGCGAGCGAGGGCATGGCCAACGAAGACTTCAACTCGGGCAAGGCTGCCATCGGCACAGGGCCCTACAAGTTCGTCTCCTGGTCGCCGGGCGACAACCTGGAGCTGGCGCGCAACGATGCCTATTGGGGCGAGGCGCCGGCCTATGAGAGCGTGAACATGCGGTTCATCTCCAACGACGCGGCCCGGGTGGCGGCGCTGCTTTCGGGCGCGGTCGACCTGATCGACCTGGTGCCGCCGGCGGACCTGCCCAACCTGCGCGCCAACGAGGATGTCACGGTTTACGACACCCCGACCGTGCGCCTGATCTACCTTGCGCTGAACCAGGCCGATGATGCGCCCCTGCTGACCGACACGGCGGGCAACGCGCTGGCGGAGAACCCGCTGAAGGACCCGAAGGTGCGGATGGCGATCTCGATGATGATCGACCGTCAGGCCATCATCGACCGGCTGTTCTACGGCGCGGGCGAAGCGGCCAGCCAGATCGTGCCCACGGGCGTGTTCGGCTTCAACGACCAGATTGGCGTGACCCCCTATGACCCGGAAGGCGCCAAGGCGCTGCTGGCCGAGGCGGGCTATCCCGAGGGCTTCGGCATCACCATCCACGGCTCGAACGACCGCTTCAGCCAGGACGCGGAGTTGGCGCAGGTGCTGGGCCAGTTCCTTGCCCGCGGCGGGTTGACGGTGAACGCGGTGGAGACCCTGCCGTATTCGGTGTTCTCCAAGGATGCAGGCAACAACGCCTATGGCGCCTTTGTCTTCTCCTACGGCAACTCCACCGGCGAGGCGTCGCGCGGGCTGCTCTCGGCGATCCACAGCTACAGCCCCGACCAGGATCTCGGCACGCTGAACCGCTTCCGCTACTCCAACCCCGCCTTCGACGAGGCCGTGGTGGCGGCAGCGCAGGTGTTCGGTGAGGCCGAGCGCGAGGCGGCGCTGGCCGATGCGATGGCGCTTGCGTTCAACGATACGCCCATCGTGCCGCTCTACTTCCAGGCTCTGAGCTGGGCGTCGAGCGCCAAGATCGACTACACGCCGCGCCGCGACGAACGCACGCTCGCCATGGGCGCGCGTCCTGCCACCAACTGAGAAGGGCGAGACCCATGCTGGGGACCATCGAGGATTGCGTTGTTCTGAAGGACGTGATGGTCCCCATGCGCGACGGGGTTCGCCTGGCGACGGATATCGTGCTGCCGGCCCGGGAGGGGCGCGCCCTTGCCGGGCCGTTCCCGACGCTGCTGCATCGCACGCCCTATGACAAGAACGGCACGCGGCTGTCGGAGGTTTCAGCGGCGGAGCCCACGCCGAAATCCAACCTCGAAGTGGCCAAGGTGCTGGCGCGGGCCGGGTTTGCCGTGATGAACCAGGATTGCCGGGGGCGCTATGGCTCGGAGGGGGTGTTCAAGAAATACATCGGGGAAGGCGAAGACGGCGCGGACTCGCTGGAGTGGGCGAGGGGGCAGGGGTGGTGCAACGGGCGGTTTGGCACCTTCGGCCTGTCGTACTCGGCCCATGTGCAGACGGCGCTGGCCTTGCAGGAGCCCGAGGGGCTGGAGGCGATGTTCATCGACTCGGGCGGGTTCTGGAACGCCTATCAGGGCGGGGTGCGCCGGGGCGGGGCGTTTGAGCTGAAGCAGGCGACCTGGGCACTCAAGCATGCCCGCCTCAGCCCGCGCGCCAGCGATCCGCTGGTGAAGGCGGCGCTTGAGGGCGAGGATGTGACCGAGTGGTTCAAGGCCATGCCGTGGCGGCGCGGGGTCTCTCCGGTGCGCCATGTGCCGGAATATGAGGAGTACCTTTTCGAGCAGTGGGAGCACGGCACCTTCGACGCGTTCTGGGCGCTGCCCGAACTCTATGCGGCGCCGCATTACCCGCGGCTGTCGCGGGTGCCGGTGTTTCTGGTCTGCGGCTGGTTCGACCCCTACGCCGAAACCATCCTCGAGCATTTCCGGGGCTGGCGCGCCCACGGGGGGCACGCCGAGGCGGTGATCGGCCCGTGGCTGCACGGCCGCCGCTCCGTCACCCACGGGGGCGATGTGGACTTCGGGCCCGGATCGGTGATCGACGGCCTGCTGGCGGAGGATTACGAGGCGCTGCGGGTGGACTGGTTTCGCCGCTGGCTGCTTGACGCGCCGGTCGGGGCCCGCCCGCCACTGGCGCATTGGTTTGCCATGGGGGGCGGGGCGGGGGAGCGGGATGCCGAGGGCCGGATGGGCCACGGCGGGGCGTGGCGCAAGGATGCCGCCTGGCCGCCCGAAGCCTCGCGGGAGATAGCGCTGTTGCTCACCGCGGAGGGCGGGCTGACGATGGGGTCTGCCTGCCCGGAAGGCGAGATGGTGCTGCGCACCGATCCGATGGACCCGGTGCCCTCCATCGGGGGCGCGGTCACCTCCGGGGAGCCGGTGATGGTGGGCGGGGCCTTCGACCAGGTGACTTCGCCCGCGATCTTCGGCGCGCGTGCGCCGTATCTTCCCTTGGCCGCCCGTCCCGATGTGCTGGTCTTCGCCACACCGCCCCTTGCGGAGCCGGTGGAGATTGCCGGGCCGGTGGTGCTCGAGATCGACCTCGTGACCGACGTGCCCGACATGGACCTCACGGCGAAGCTGATCGACTGGACGCCCCCCAGCGAGAGCGACCCCAAGGGCTTTGCCATGAACCTCACCGACGGCATCTTGCGGCTGCGCTACCGTGACGACTGGGCAAACCCGAGCCTGCTGGACCCGGGGCGGCGCTATGATGTGCGGGTGGAGCTGTTGCCGGTGGCCGCGCTCTTTGCAAAGGGGCACCGCATCCGGCTCGATATCTCGGGCTCCAACTTTCCGAAGTTCGATGTGAACCCGCAGACCGGCGAGCCGGAGGGGCGGGCGCGGGGCAGCCGTATCGCCCATTCGACGCTCTTTTTCGGCGGAGACCGCCCGGCGCGGCTGAAGATGCACCGGCTCTGATGCGGATCGTTCTTCTTGGGCAGGCGATCATCCACGCGCCGGTGGCATGGTCGGAGGAGCTGCGGGGGCTGGTGGCCGGAGCGGATGCGGTGGTGTGCAACTTCGAGGGAAGCCTGCCCGATGCGGGCTGCTGGCCGATGAAGTTGAAGACCGTGCACCCGATGCATGAGGGTGCTTTGGGGATGCTGCGGGATCTTGGCGTCACGCACCTCGCATTGGCCAACAACCATGCCTGGGACTTCGGGCATGCCGGGTTGCTCGCAACAAGGGCCAAGGCGCGGGCTGCCGGTTTTGCCGTGGCGGGCACCGGGCGGGATGGCGCGGAGGCCTGGTCTGCCGGGCGCGCGCAGGGGGTGGCGCTGGTGTCGGTCGATGCCGGGCCGACGCCGGATTGGGCGATTGCGGGCATGACCCCCGGCGTGGCTGCGCTCAGGCTGCGGCGGCGGATCGGGCTGCCTCAGGATGACATCGACCGGCTGACCGCCCTCGCGGAGGCCACGGGCGATTTGCGGCGCAGGGCATTGCGGGCGCAGGTGGGGTTTGATCCTGCGACGGATCGCCTGCCGCCCTTCGGGCTTGATCTGGAGGTGGCGCCGGAGCCGCTGGAAACCTTCGAGCCGGACCCCGAAGACATTGAGATGGCCCTGCGCGCCATCCGGGCGGCACGTGCGCAGGCCGAGCGCGTGATCGTGGCGCTGCATTACCACCACTGGTCGCCTGACTGGCTTTCACCGCCGGACTGGCTCGGGCCGGTTGCCGAAGCCTTTCTGCAGGCTGGGGCCGATGGGGTGGCCGGGACCGGGCCGCCCTGGGCCTTCGGGGTGGACGGCAGGCCGGAGGGGCTGATTGCCCCCTCTCTCGGCAATCTCGTCTTTCATACCCGCAGGGGCGAGCGCTACGACGCGATGGGATTGCCGGTGTGGAAAGGGGCGGCGGCGGTGCTGGAAGGGGGCGCGTGGCGAGGCGTTGAGGTTGCGGTTGCCCGGCCTGCCGGGACGCAAAGCCGTTAGGGCCTGCGCCCGGCTCAGAACACCGCCGTGGCCTCGATCTCCACGAGAAACTCCGGCCGGCTCAGCCCTGCCGCGACCACGAGGGTCGAGGCGGGTTTCTGGCGCAGGTCGGCAAGATACTCGTCGCGCACGGCCATGTAGGGGGCAAAATAGTCGTGGTGGGTGACGAAGGCGTTGAGGCGCACGACGTCGCTGAGGGTGAGCCCGCCCTCGCGGAGGATCGCGACGATGCTGTCCATGCAGATCCGGGCCTGCGCTTCGGCGTCGGCGGGCACCGTGCCGTCGGGGCCGATGCCGAGCTGGCCGGAGGCCACGAGGATGCCGCTGCCGGTGGCTTTGACGCCGTGGGCGTATCGGCCGAACGGGGGGTGGATGGTGCTGGGTGTCAGCGTGAGCTTCATTGTCGGGGGCCTTTGGAAAGCGGTGAAATCGTGAGCGGCGGAACCGGCGTGGGGGGAGGGGCAGGGCGGGTGCGGGTGTCAGCCCCATTCCGGCGGGTTGGCGACCTGGGAGAGCGGCACGCGGGCGATGTCTTCGAAGGCTTCGAGGAGGCGCGCGACGGCGTGATCCAGCGTGGCCTCGCCCTTCTCCGCCGTGGCGGCGGCGGCATTGCCGCAGGCGCCGGCGGGGTTCATGTCCTGCACCTGCCAGGCCGGCTTGATCGCGCCCTGGAGCGCCATGTTGCGGTAGTTTTCGTCCCAGTCCTGCGCGGTGGAGCGGAAATCGCGGGCCTTGTCCATGACCACGTTCTCCGGGTCGAGCGCCAGCATGACGGAGGTTTCCACGTCGCCGGCGTGGATGCCGTAGCGGCGTTCGGCGTCGGGGTAGAGCCCGTCGGGCATGCCGAAACCGGACCAGCTCATGCAGTAGACCAGCATGTCGCAGCGCACACGCAGCTCGCGGGCGACGATGTCCATCACGCTGATGTTGCCGCCGTGGCTGTTGAGCAGCACCATCTTGCGCACCCCGGCGCGGGCCACGCTCTGGCCGATCTCGAACCACATGGCGATGAGGGTTTCGGCGGTGTGGGTCAGGGTGCCGGGATAGCGCAGGTGCTCGTTGCTCTTGCCGACCGCCTGGAACGGCAGGAAGAGCACGGGGCTGTCCTCGGGCAGCCGGGCCGCGACACGTTCGACGATGCCCTTGCCGATGGTGGTATCGACCGAAACGGGCAGGTGCGGGCCGTGCTGCTCGGTGGCGCCCACGGGCAGCACCGCGATCAGGTTTTCATGGTCAAGCCTTGAGAAGGCCTCGCTCGTGTAGTCCGACCAGTAGTGTTTCAAGATATGTCTCCCGAGAGGGGCGCAAGGGGGCATGGCCCCGGGTGCGCCGTGATGTTCAGCGTGCGTAGAGCCGGTCGAGGCGCACCAGGCGGCCGACGATGGCGAGAGTTGCGATCGTGACGACGATCAGGATGGCCGAGATGGCATGTGCGGTGGGCTCGAGGGCGAAGGTGGCCTCGGAGTAGATCCGCACTGGCAGGGTCGTCATCCGGGCGGTGGTGAGGAAGCTGGTGACGGTCACCTCCCCGAAGCTCATCAGGAAGCCGACGATCCCGGCGGCGAAGAAGCCCGGCGCGAGCCCCGGCAGGATGATGAGCAGGAGCTTTCGGACCGGACCGGCGCCGAGGCTGCTTGCGGCCTCTTCCTGCGCCCGGTCCAGTTGCAGCACCGAGGCCGTCAGCAGGGTGATGACGAAGGGCAGCATGACCACGACGTGGATCGCCACCAGCCCGAGGAAGGGCGGGATCACGTAGTAGACCTGAAGCAGCTTGAGCATCCCCACGCCGACCGCGATGTGGGGCAGGGAGAGGGGCAGGAGCCAGAAGGCCATGAGCGCGGTGCGGCCCCGGAACGGGTAACGTGCGAGCGCGAAGGCGGCGGGCAGGGCGAGGACCATGGCGACCAGCGTGGCCACGACCGCGAGCTTGACCGAGACCATGAAGGCCGCCGTGTAGTTGCCGCCGAAGAGAACCGCCTCGTACCATTTGAGGGTGAAGCCGCGAAAGCCCGCCGCGGTGGCCAGCGGCACGTCGTTGAAGCTCTGGATGCAGACCAGCGCCAGCGGCAGCAGCAGGAGCGAAAGGCTGGCGGCGAGCAGCAGGCGCGACAGCACGGGCCCGGTGATTTCGGCCAGCAGGACGAACCAGCGGGGCAGGGCGATGGGGCGGCTGCGGCCGCCGTTGCTCCAGGGCATCAGCCGGTTGATCGCCAGGGTGCAGAGCGCGGCGAAGGCGAGGCCCACGATGGTCATGGTCAGCGCAAGGGCCGAGGCCATGGGGGCGTTGAGGTTGGAGATCGCCTCCTGCAGCACCAACATGCCGATGGTCCAGACCTTCTTGCCGCCCAGCAGGGTGGCCGAGACGTAGGCGGTGGTCGACATCAGGAAGACCATGATGATCCCGGCGCGCAGTCCGGGCAGGGAGAGCGGCAGGTCGACGGTGAGGAAGCGGGTGACGGGCGAGGCGCCGAGGCTCTGGGCGGCCTCGTGGACGCGCGGCGAGGTGCTTTGCATGGTGTCGTAGAGCGCCAGCACCATGAAGGGCATGAACACCTGCGCCAGCCCGACGGCGACGGCGCCGTGGGTGAAGAGCATGGTGCGCGCCTGGGGCAGGCCGAGGAAGTCGAGCGCGACGTTGATCAGCCCGTCGGGCGAGAGCAGCAGCATGATCCCCAGCGAGCGCACGACCACGTTGGTCAGCAGCGGGATCAGGATCACCCCGAAGGCGAGCGCGCGCCACTTGCCCGGCATCCGCGTGAGCCAGAAGGCCAGCGGATAGCCCAGCAGCGCAGAGATCACCGTGACCGCGGCGCCAAGAAGCACCGTTTCGAGGATGACCCCGAGGTAGAAGGTATCGCCGAGCACGAGCTTGAACTGTGCGAGCGAAGGCGGCTGGAACAGCGGGCCGAAAGGGTCGGGGACGGCGTGCATCGAGAGCAGCACCACCACGATCATCGGCGCCGCGAAGGCCAGCAGCAGCCAGAGTGTGACCGGCGCTGCAAGCGCCGGTCCCAGCCATTTGTTCATCCTGCGATTTCCCGATCGAACAGCGACTGCCAGGCCGCCCGGTTGGCGTTTATGTAATCCCAGTCGAAGTCGTTCATCTGCGCGACCTCCTCGGGGCCCATGACCTTGTCTTTCAGGTCATCGGGAATGGTCACATTGCTGACGGTGGGCGAGTAGTAGGTCTCGCGGGCGTAGGCCAGCATGCAGGGTTCGGAGAGGTGCAGGTTGATCCACTCCTCGGCGAGTTGCTGGTTCTGGGTGCCCTCGGTGATGCAGGCCACGTTCATCGCCATCGCGGTGCCCTCGGAGGGGGCGGCGATCTCGATGTTGGGGTTGCGGCTTTCCTGGTACTTGCGGGTGAAGCTGGAGAACTCCACCGACAGGTCGCAGATGCCCTGATCGAACATCTCGAAGAGCTGCGCCTGGCTCGACTGGATGGCGGCGAAGGGCTTCAGCTCGGCCACCTTGGCGATGACCTTGTCGAAGTCCTTCTCGGTCCAGCCGAAGGCCTTGGCCGTCATCATCAGGGCCGAGACGCCCTCGGCACCCAGACCCTGCGGCCAGGCGATGCGGCCTTTCCACTCGGGGTTCCACATGTCCTTCCAGGAGGTGATCGGCGCGCTGGCCTTGGTCTTGTCATAGACGATGGTGCAGGGGTTGAAGGCCACGCCGTAGCCGCCGAGCTTGGCCGCGTCGTAGAGGTTCTCGAACTGCGGCACGGCGGCGGTGGGGGCCTGCGTGACCTTGTCCTTCACCGCCTGCCGGCTCTCGTAGATGTTGAGGTAGAGGATGTCGAAGCTGGGGCGGCCACGCTCGGCATAGGCGCGGGCGCGGCGGTCGACGGTGCCGCCCAGCACATAGCTGACCTTGCAGCCGTATTTCTCGACCAGCGGCTTCTCGCAGTATTCCTTGACGAGGGCTTCCTGGGTGCCGCCCCAGATGCCGACGACCAGCTCGTCACCGGGTTTGGGTTGCGCGTTGGCGCTGCGGACAAAGTGGAACGGCCCGGCGAGGCCTGCGCCGATGACCAGCTTGCCGAAGGTACGTCTGGATAGTGCCATTGAGGTAGTCTCCTGTCAGATGAAGGTGGTCGCGCCGGGCAGCGCATTGATGCTGCACGTTGCGCCCACGGGGGGAGGGGGAAGGTCGGAAGGGGTAATGACGCGGATCGGACCGGCGGGTGTGATCACCTCGGTCTCGAAGGTTTCGCCAAGGTAGGCGACCGATTTTAGCTCGCCGCCGAGCGACAGCGGGCCGGTGGGCGTTTCAGCGAGGCGCAGGCGCGCGGCGCGCAAGACGAGGGCGGAGGCCCCCTCGGGCGCGCCCTCGCAGGTCAGCCCCGGCGCGGTGAAGACGCCGCCTGTGGCCGCGCCGTTCACCACGGTGCGGGCGCCCAGAAAGCTGGCGGTGAAGGCGGAGGCTGGCGTGTCGCAGAGCTGGCGCGGCGTGCCGATCTCGCGGATCAGCCCGCCCTCCATCACCGCGACCCGGTCGGACATGGCCAGCGCTTCCTGCTGGTCGTGGGTCACGAAGATCGTGGTGATGCCGAGGCGCTGTTGCAGCGAGCGGATCTCGTCGCGCATCTCGCCGCGCAGGTTGGCGTCGAGGTTGGAAAGCGGCTCGTCGAGGAGGAGCAGGTCGGGCTCGATCACCAGCGCCCGCGCCAGAGCGACGCGCTGCTGCTGCCCGCCCGACAGCTCGGAGGGGTAGCGATTGGCGAAGGCTTCGAGGCCGACGGTGGCCAGCGCCACCTGCGCCTTTTCGCGGCATGTTGCCCGCGGGAAGTTGCGCATCCGCAGGCCGAAGCCCACATTGTCGAGCGCGGTGAGGTGCGGGAACAGGGCGTAGGACTGGAACACCACGCCGATGTTGCGGCGGTGCGGGGGCTGGCGGGTGATGTCCTTGCCGTTGACCACCACGCTGCCCTCGGACGGGGGCACGAAGCCCGCGATCATCCGCAGGGTGGTGGATTTGCCGCAGCCCGAGGGGCCGAGCAGCGAGAGCAGCTCGCCCTTGGGGATCTCCAGCGTCAGCCGGTCCACGGCGCGGGTTTGGCCGTAGGTTGCGGTCAGGCCCGTGAGGGAGAGGTAGCTTTCAGTTTGCATGGGACGTGGTGTTCCTGAGGCAGGGGGATGTGCGGCGGGGCGGACAGGCGGCGCGGGCCTTGTGCAGGGCGGTCGCGCGGCGCGGGCTGTGTCGCCCGGCGGTGGCATGCGCCCGCCGGAGCGTGCGGGCCACGTGACGGCGCTTGGGCTGGTGGCGCGGAAACGGGGTTTCTCCAGCGGTGCCCGCGAATGCGCCAGTGTCGCCTATTTCATGGGCGTCGAGAAAACGGCTGTGGCGGCTGTGTGCAAGCGGGTTTGATTCGCTGAGGCCCGTCGCGGGACGCTCAATGCCTTGAATCCGGGCATGTTCCCGGCCGGAGATGCAGGGGGGTGCCTTCGCCGCGCCGAACGCGGCTGGCCGAAGGCCAGAAGGCATGCGGACCGGGGCGGGCTGTTGCAGAAGGGACGGGCGACGCGACATTCTTTTCTCACCGATCAGGTGCTCCGGGGAGGGGTCGGAGCGGTAGGGCAAGAATGCGCGCGGTCATCTGGCCCAACAACGCAGGCCAGCCTTATGTCGGGTATGGTCCGGGGCTTATACCTGCAGGGTGCGGGAGAGATAGTCGGGCGGAATTTCGGTTCCGGTGGTCTGCATGTGGCTGTCGAATCGCCGCGCCACGCCGCGCACCAGATCACGCAGCCACCGGTGCTGCTGCCCGTTCTGCATGCGCTCGTGCCAGAGCATGTGCACGTGCATCTCGTCGAACTCGGGGGGTGCGGCGCAGACATGGAGGTTTCCGCCGCCGAGCGTGTCGGCCACGTATTGCGCGTAGGGGGCGCCGGTGGTGAAGACGAGGTCGGTTTCCTGAAGCAGTTCGGGCACCTGCGCGTATTCGGGCACCGACATCATCACCCGGCGACGCAGCCCGACCTGGGTGAGCCTGCTGTCGATCGGGCTGTAGAGCGCATTGGTGATCGGCGTGGGCGAAACGTGGTCGCTTTCGAGATAATCCCGCATTGTGAGGCTCTTGTGGCGGGCAAGGGGGTGATCCTTGTTCATCAGGCAGGAAATGCTGCATTGGAGCAGGGGCGAGGAGCGGAGGCTGCCGCGCGGTGCGGGCCAGCTGGAGATGAGGAGGTCGACGCCGCGCTCCAGCTCCTTCGCCAGATCGGCATTCTCGTGGGGGGAGGAGAAATCCACCGCGAGGTCGGGCGCCTCACGCCGGATGCGGGCGCCGATTGCGGGCACGAGGAAGCCGCCGAAGCAGTTCACCACAAGGATGCGGACCCGCCCCTCGGCGCGGAACGGGTCGAACTGCTCCTGCGCGCCGATGAGCTTGTCCATCTTCTCCATCGCTTCGCCGAGAAGGGCCGCGATCTCTTCGCCGCGTACGGTCGGCACGAGGCGTTGCCCGGATCGCACCAGCAGGGGATCGTCGAAGATGGTTCTTGCGCGCTTGAGACTGGCGCTGACGGCGGGCTGGGTGTGGCCGAGCATCATCGCGACCCGGGAGACGTTCTGCTCGCGCAGGAGCAGAAGGGTGGTCCGCAGCAGGCGGACGTCGATCCCGTTGATCAGGTTCTCATCCATCTGACCGCCCCATGCCGGTGAATGTCGCGAGGATGCCGGGGCGCGTGCCGCCGGCCGTGGAGCCGCCCGGCGGGGCCTTTTCCGTGGGATCAGACTGAAGTGTGGCGGCATCTGCAAGCATTCGAGCATGCTTGTCATCCGGCGCCTTGCCGTCAAGGCGGTGTGTCGACGTGATGCCTGCGAGCGCACGCGTTGCGTGGCTCGGCGGCATGGGCCGTGCCGCCGGGTGCCTCAGTGGGGCGCAGCCCTTGCGATGGCGATGTTGAGCAGGACCTGTCGGCGCTCGGTGGTGGCCACCTCAATGGCGCGGTCCAGCGCGGCGGGAAGGTCGGGGCCGTTGGTGACGGTTTCGGTCCAGGCGCGGCTGGCTTCGGCGGTGCGGGTGAAGTCGGGGCTGGGGCGCAGCGAGGTCAGGGGCACCTCGTTGGAGGCGCGCGCGGCGCCGTCGGGGTAGAGGCCTTCGACCGAGTGGCGCACCGCGCCCCATTCCTCGTTGTTCAGGACGAGCACGATCACCGGCACGCCTTGGGCCTCGGCCACGAGATGGCAGGCGGTGGGGTTGGCGAACATGTAGCTGCCGTCGCCCATGGTGGCGAAGACCAGACGGTCGGGGCAGGCCATCTGGGCACCGATGGCGGCGGGAAGGCCCCAGCCAAGTCCGCCGGAATGGGGCTCCTGAAAGTAGCTGTCGGGCTGGTCGAGATCGAGCGGCATGAGCGGGCAGCCGAGTTCGTGGAAGACGGTGGCGCGGCGGCCGTGGGTTTCGGCCTGCGCCTTGATCGCGCGGCCGAGGCAGAGGCTGACCCACTCTTTGGTCATGGGCGCGCCGTCGCCTTTTTCGGCTGCTGCGACGGTGCTGTCGCGGCTGGAGCAGGCGGCCTGCGCGATGGTCTCGCGGCGGGCGGCGATGCGGTCGGGGTCCGGCTGTTGATTTGTCAGGGCGGCGTTGAGCGCGTCGATGACGCGGTCGGTCGGGCCGGCGAGGGTGATGTCTGCCGCGAAGTTGCGCACGGGCGTGCGGGTGAAGAGGGGGTCGGGTCCGGCGTGGATCACCGTGACGTCGTCGCGCAGGGAGACCTTGTCGGGAAACCAGGGTGCGAGCGCGTCGAGCACCAGCACCACATCCGCCTCGGCCAGCCATGGGCCGGGGTCGGCACCGACCTGACAGGGGTGGGACAGGGGCAGCGCCAGTTGATTGGACCAGTAGTGCGAGAGGGGCAGGGCGAAGGTTTCGCAGAGGGTCTGGAGGGCGGTAAAGCCTGCGGCGCTGCCTGCGCCCCGTTGCGCGATGATGAGCGGGTTTTCTGCGCGCGCCAGAGCCTCGGCCGCGCGGGCGAGGGCGGCGGGGTCGGGCGCGGCGATGACCGGGGCCATGCGGGAGGGGGCATCGAGCCCCTGGCGCGGGCAGGGCTCGCACAGCACTTCGCGGGGCAGGCTGAGGTAGACCGGGCCCCGGGGCGTCGACGTCGCGATGGCCCAGGCCCGGTCCATCAGCTCGGAGATCTGATCGGCAAAGCGCAGCTCGTAGTGCCACTTCGTCGTTTCCCGGATCAGAGACTCTTGGTCGAACATCTCCTGCCCCCAGCCGATCGGCACCGTGCGCGCGCCGAAGCGCGTGTGTTCGGTCACCGGCGTGCGGCCCGACATCAGGATCATCGGCACCTGATCGCACCATGCGTTGATTGCCGCCGTCGCACCGTTGGACAGGCCGACATTGGTGTGCAGCAAGACCGCCTGCGGGCGGCCCGTGACCTGCCAATAGCCATGGGCCATGGAAACGGCGGCGTGCTCGTGAGGCACGGTGACGGGCGTGGGGAGGTCGATGCCGGCGCGCCGGGCCTCGACCAGACCTTCGATGATCGGTGGGAAGTCGGTGCCGGAATTGGCGAAGACGTAATCGACGCCGAGCGCCTTGAGCTTGCCGAAGATTGCGCCACCGGCGGTGATAGAGGTGTCAGTCGTCATTCGGGGGGCCTTCTCCAGCGTGCAGGTCGTGCGGATAGTGAGATTCTAATTGCATATAATGAGGTCGTGCGGCAGTTTTGGTCAAGCCCGCAGCCGGAGACTTCGCCCATGGCCACCTCGCTCAACCTTTCAGTTCTGAAGGCTTTTGATGCGCTGGACCTGCTGGACGAAACGCGCCCGGAGCTGACCGTCGCCCTCGTGGCGCGCGAGTTGCGCCTGACCAACGCCACGGCGCACCGGTTCCTGACCACGCTCGAAATCGCGGGCGTGCTGAGCGTGGTGCGCCGGGGCGTCTATGCGCCGGGGCCGCGACTGTCGCGGTTGGGGCGGATGGCCGAGGAGCTCGCGCCCCTGCCGCCGGGTCTGCAATCGGTGCTCGACCGGCTTCAGCAGGAGCTGGGGGAGTCGGTGATGGCGTGCCGCTACACGCCGCGTGGGCCGCTCTGCGTGGCGGTGTCGCTCGCGCAGCGTCCGATCTCGGTTCAGATCAGGACGGGGACCACCTTGCCGATGACGCGCACCGCGCAGGGGCGGTTGTTTCTGGCCGGGCTGTCGCCGCGCGACCGGGCGCAATGGGCCTTGGCGCAGGGGGAGGCTGCCGCGGCCATGAAGGAATTGGAGCCGGAGCTGGAGCGTTTGCGGGCCGAGGGCTGCGCGGTGAACCGGGGCGACAACGAGCCGGACATTGCCGCCGTCTCGGTGCCGATCAGGGCAGGGGAGCGCACCGTGCTCACCCTCTCGGCCTTCGGCACGCTGAGCCGGTTCGAGGCGGGTTTTGTCGAGCGCGCGAAAGGGGTTCTGAAGGCGGCGGCCGCGGAACTGTCCGCCGAGGTCGCTGCGTGAGTGCGCCGGAGATACAGAAGGAGGAGCGTGGAAGTGACTGATGAGACAAAGACCGGGGGATCGGAATTCTGGCGCGATCTCAAACCCATAACCAAGGTCTTCCAGCCGGATGCCTCGCCCGAGGTCTATCTGCCCAATGTGGCGGATGACGACATGCGCTATTACGTGCCCTTCACCGAAACCGTGTTTTCCAAGCCGCTCTGGATCTCGCCCAGCAAGAACCAGTGGTGCGACATCCTGCTCGCCACCGGCCCGGGGCTGGTGAACCGGCACTACCACCCGCACGAGGTTTTTGCCTACACGATCTCGGGCAAGTGGGGCTATCTGGAGCACGACTGGATCGCCACGGCGGGGGACTTCGTTTACGAGACGCCGGGCGAGGGGCATACCCTTGTGGCCTACGAGCACGAAGACCCGATGAAGGTACACTTCAAGGTCACCGGGCCGCTGATCTGGCTGGACGAGGACGGGGAGCCGGATGGCTACTTCGACGTTCACCAGTACATCGCCATGTGCAAGGCGCACTATGAAGAGACAGGGATCGGGGCGACCTATATAGAGGGTCTCTTCCGCTAGGATCACACGGACATGCCGCCATCGGCCATGAGCAGATGGCCGGTGGTGAAGCCCGATTGCGCCGAGGCGAGATAGAGGATCGAGGCCGCGATTTCCTCGGGCGACCCATGGCGTCCCATCGGGATCATCTCGTTGAAGAATTCCGTGCCATCGCGCCCGATCTCGGCGCCCAGGCCATCCTCGACCCGTTGCTGGAAGCCATTGGAGATTGGCCCCGGCGCGATGGCGTTCACACGGATGCCGCGAGGGGCAAGGTCTTTGGCCAGAACGCGCATCAGGCCGGTGAGGGCGTGCTTGGCGGTGATGTAGGCATAGACCCCGGGATCGCCGCGGGTTGCCGCAACGCTGGAGGTCAGCACGATGCTACCGCCTTCCCGCATGTGGGGGACGCCGTGCTTTGCCAGCAGGAAGGCCCCGCGCACATGCACCGCCATGACGCTGTCGAAGATCTCGGTCGGGTAGTCCTGGATCGGGGCGACGGTGCCGAAGATGCCGGCGTTGGAGATCAGCACATCGAGCGCTCCGTATCGCTCCACCGTGCGGGCCACGGCGCGGCGGACCTGCGCCTCGTCGGAGACATCGGCCGCGAGGCAGAGAACCTCGCCGGCCGCCGCGCCGAAGGCTTCGGCGCAGGCGGTGTCGAGCGCGGCGAGGTCGAGATCGACCAGCGCCAGCCGCGCGCCATGGCTGTGCAGCAGGCGGGCGGCGGCCAGCCCGAGCGACCCGGCGCCGCCGGTGATGAGGCAGGTCTTGCCCTCGAGATCAAACACGGCGGCCTCCTCAGATCGGGTAGTGGGGTTGGCCGTCCTGCACCGTGATCCAGCGCAGGGTGGTGAACTCCTCTATCGCGGCCATGCCGCCGAAGCGTCCGTAGCCGGAGTCCTTGACCCCGCCGAAGGGCATTTGCGCCTCATCATGCACCGTGGGGCCGTTGATGTGGCAGATGCCGCTTTCGATCCGTTTGGCGACATTCATCGCGCGCACCGTGTCCTGCCCGAAGATGCTGGCGGACAGGCCGTATTCGGTGTCGTTGGCGACGCGAACGGCCTCGTCCACGCTGGCCACGCGGACCACGGAGGCGGTGGGGCCGAAGCTTTCCTCGGTGTAGATGCGCATCGACGGGGTGACGTGGTCGAGCAGGGTTGCTTCCATCAGGACGCCATCGGCATGGCCGCCGGCGAGGATGGTTGCGCCCTTGTCCTCGGCGTCGCGCACTAGGCCCATGATCCGGGTGACGGCGCCCTTGTCGACGACGCAGCCCAGCGAGCTGTTGCCCTCGCGCGGGTCGCCCAGGGTGAGGCTGCGCACCTTGGCGGCGAGCTTCTCGACAAAGGCATCGGCGACGGAGGACATCACCACCAGTCGCTCGGTCGACATGCAGATCTGGCCCTGGTTCATGTAGGCGCCGAAGGCGGCGGCGGCGACGGCGGCATCGAGGTCGGCATCGTCGAGCACGATCATCGGGGCCTTGCCGCCAAGCTCCAGCAGCGCGGGCTTGAGGTTTTCGGCGGCGAGCTTGGCGATGATCCGGCCAACGCGGGTGGAGCCGGTGAAGTTCACCCGGCGCACGGCGGAGTGACGGATCAGGGCCTCGACGATCTCGCTGGCGTTGTCGGGCGCGTTCGACAGCACGTTGAGCACGCCCTTGGGCAGGCCGGCTTCCTGCATCGCTTCGACGATCAGCGCATGGGTACGGGGCGAGAGTTCGGAGGATTTCATCACCACGGTATTGCCGCAGGCCAGCGGCATGGCGATGGAGCGCACGCCAAGGATGACCGGCGCGTTCCAGGGCGCCATCGACAGCACCACACCGGCGGGCTGGCGGATGGCCATGGCCATGGAGCCGGGTCGGTTGGAGGGGATGATCTCTCCCTTGATCATGGTGGTCATCGAGGCCGCCTCGCGCAGCATCCCCGCTGCCAGCATGACGTTGAACCCTGCCCAGGCGGCGGTGGCCCCCAGTTCTTCGGCCATGGCGCGGGCAATGTCGCCCCCGCGCGCCTCGAGATTGTCCGCCGCCGCCAGCAGAAGGCGGCGCCGTTCGCCGGGGCCGGTGCTGGACCACTCGGGAAAGGCGCGCGCGGCGGCATCGGCGGCGCGGTTGGCGTCCGCAACCGTCGCTGCGGCGGCTTCGGTTGCCACCCCGCCGGTCAGGGGGTTGTTGCGGGTGAAGGTGCGGCCATCCTCGGCCTGCACCTTCTCGCCCTCGATCAGTAGGTCCAAAACGCTCATGTGCTTCTCCATTTACATGTCGCCGCCCAGAAAGGCGTGCCTGACAGCCGCGTCGTTCATCAAGTCTTCCGAGGTGCCCGAGCCGGTGATCCGACCGGCCTCGAGCAGGTAGCCGCGATCCGCGTGGCGCAGGCTGATCTTCACGTTCTGCTCGACGATCAGGAGCCCCACGCCGGTTTTGCGCACCCGCGCCAGCGCCTTGAACATGTCGCCCACGACAATGGGAGCGAGGCCGAGGCTTGGTTCGTCCAGCAGGAGGAACTCGGGTTTGGACATCATCGCGCGGCCCACGGCGACCATCTGCTGTTCGCCGCCGGACATCGTGTGCACGAACTGCTTTCGCCGTTCGGCCAGCCGGGGGAAGATGTCGAAGACCTGCGCGAGGGTGTCCTCCTCGGCGGCGCGTGCGCGTGCGGGCGTCGCGCCGAGGCGCAGGTTTTCCTCGACCGACATGCGCCCGACGATGCCGCGCCCCTCGGGCACCAGCGCAATGCCGCGGTTGGTCACCGCGTGGGCCGGCACGCCTGTCACGGCCTCGCCGTTCAGCGCAACGGTGCCTTCGGCGGTCGGGACTATGCCGGCGATTGCTTTCAGCATCGAGGATTTGCCCGCGCCATTCGCGCCGAGGACAACGACGACCTCGCCCTTGGCGACGCAAAAGCTGACGCCATCCACCGCGAGGTGCTTGCCGTAGCGGACGGTTACGTCCTTCAGTTCAAGCATGGTCGTCCCCCAGGTAGGCCTTGATGACGGCCGGGTCTTGCAGCACCTCGGCCGAGGGGCCATCGGCGATCTTTTCGCCCGCGCTCATCACAATGCAGCGTGAGCAGAGCGCGCGCACCGCCTCCATGATGTGTTCGACCAGCAGCACGGTCATGCCCTCGCTCTGCAGGTGCCGGACGAGGTCGATGCCGATGCGCAGCTCGGAGGGATTGAGGCCCGCCAGCCATTCGTCGAGCAGCAGGAGGTCAGGCTCGGAGGCCAGTGCGCGGGCCATCTCGAGCCGTTTCTGGTCGATGTAGGTGAGGTTGCCCACCCGCTCGTCGCTGCGCCCGGCCAGCCCGACGAAGGCCAGCTTCTCTTCGGCCAGCGCCCGCGCCTCGCGGCCCCAGTGCCGTTTGTGGCCGAAGGCCAGCGACAGGAGCACGTTCTCGGCCACGCTCAGGGTGGGCAGGGGCCGCACGAGCTGAAATGTGCGGGCAACCCCGTGTTTTGCCACCTTGTGGGGCTTCATCCGAGTGATGTCGGTGTCGCCGATCCTCACTGTGCCGCCATCGCAGGGGAGGGCGCCCGAGATCATGTTGAGCACGGTTGTCTTGCCCGAGCCGTTCGGCCCCAGAAGGCCCACGACCTCGCCGGATTGCAGTTTGAACGACACGTCCCTGACCGCGACCAGCCCGCCGAAGCGCTTGTGCAGTCCGGCTATTTCAAGCGGTTTGCTCATGCCCGGCCTCCCTTTCGCAGATCTTCGATCTTGGCCAGAACGCCATTGGGCATGACGAAGACGATCAGGATGAAGAGCAGCCCGAGGATGATCGAGAAGTGGTCGGGGAAGCTGACGGAGAGCCATTCGAACAGCAGGAACAGCGGCACCGCGCCCACCAGCGGCCCCCAGAGCCGCATCGCCCCGCCCAGCAGTGCCATGATCAGCGTCATGAAGCTGACCGTCGGATTGAAGACGATGGAGGGCTCGATATAGGTCCAGCGCGGGGCCTGGATGGCCCCGACGAGGGTGATGATGGTGGAGGAGATGACGAAGAGCAGGAGCTTGATCCGGGTCACGTCGACACCGGTATGGGCGGCGACGACCTCGTCATCGCCGAGCGCCTTCAGCGCCAGCCCGATGCGAGAACGCCCGATGGCCCATGCGATGAGGAAGGTCGCCACTGCCAGAGCCAGAAGCTGCCAGTAGATGTGCCGTCCCTCGAAAGGCAGGAAGACGTAGCGGCCCATGGTGAAGGTCACGTTGACCTCCCACCAGCTCACGGTCTGGCGCACCAGTTCGGCCAGCCCGAAGGTGAAGATCACGAAGTAGACCCCCGCAAGGCGCAGGGTGGAGAGGCCGACCACCAGCGCCATGACCATGCCGATGCCCGCCGCGCAGAGCAGCACCAGCGGGTAGGGCATGGCCTCGCTGAGAACGGCGACGGTGTAGGCGCCGACCCCGAAGAAGGCGACCGTGGCCAGCGAGACATAGCGCGTGGGGCCGGAAAACAGCGCCCAGGCGGTGGCGAGCGTGACGTAGCCGGTCATGCCCAGAAGGACGCCGGTCCAGTATTCGGAGACGATCAGCGGTGCGAGAGCCAGAAGGACGAGCGCGAGACCCGCGAGGGCGAAACCATGCGAAGTCTTCATCGTCACGCCTTTCCGAAGAGGCCGTTGGGCCGCACCAGCAGCAGCACGAGGAACACCGTGTAGACGGCGGCCAGAGTCAGGCCGGGGTCGACATAGGCGGCAACGAAGGTTTCGACGAGGCCGAGGAGCAGCCCGGCGACGATGGCGCCCGGCACGCTGCCCTTGCCGCCGAGGATGACGACGATGAGGGCCTTCATGGTGAAGACGACCCCCGCGGTGGCGGTGAAGGTCTGGAACATCGAGACCACCACACCGCCGGTTGCGGCCATGGCGCCACCGATGGCGAAGGCGGTCCGGGCGGCGCGGTCGGTGTCGATGCCGAAGAGCGGCGCGCTCTGGGGCGCCAGCGCGACGGCGCGCAGGATCATGCCCCAGCGGGTGCGGAACAGGGTGATCACGAGCGCCCCGCCGATCACGAGGCTCAGGACGAGCGCCAGAAGCCGGTTGCCGGCGACCACCGTGCCCAACACGCTGACCGGCGTGTTGAGAAAGCTGTAGCTGGTGTAGCCGCCGCCGAAGAGCCACAGCAGCACACCCTGGATCACGAAGAGCAGCCCGAATGTGACGAGGATGCTGTCGACCTCCAGAGCGCCCTCGTCGGGCGCGCGCGCCACCAGCGGTTTCATCAGCACACGATAGACGGCATCGCTGACCAGATAGCCTGCGGGCACGAGGATCAGCAGCGCGACGATCGGGTTGACCGACAGGACGGTGAACAGGACGTAGGTGGCGAAACAGGCGGCGATGATCATGTCCCCGAACCCGAGGTTCATGATCCGCGCGATCCCGTACTGGATGGTCAGCCCCATGGCGACAAGCGCGTAGGTGCCGCCGAGCACGAGCCCGTTGACGACGTGTTCAAGCATGAATGCTCCGGGTTGCTTGAGTGAGGGGGGAGGCGGCGGAAGGGCCCGCCGCGCTCCGTTCGATGAGATATCTGGTCAGATGCGCGGGATCATTCCCAGCCCGGTTTGGGCAGCTTGACCGCAACGGTGCCTTCGCCGCCTTCAGGCGAGACTGCCACGAACTGGCCGTCCTGCCACTGACCGACCCAGTTGATCGCGCGCAACTGGTTGTTTTCCAGCCGGGTTTCTTCGCCCAGAACGGTCGAGAAGGTGCCGCTCGACAGTTCTGCGGCGATTGCCGCCTTGTCGAGGCCGACGCGCTCGATGGTCTGTTCGAGCATCTGGAGCGAGGCGTAGATCAGCACCGATCCCCAGAAGTCGGGTGCACGGCCCACGACCTCTTCGTGCTTGGCACGGTAGGCCGAGTTCAGCTCGTTTTCCGGGTCGATCCCGCCAAGGCTCATCACGCCTTCGACCGATCCGCCGGCGATGCCGGGATAGACCGGAAAGCCGGCGCCCACGCCGAGGTAGAACACCGGCGGGCTGTAGCTGGCCACCTTGGCCTGCTTGGTCAGCGCGAAGGTGTGGGGCGGGTAGCTGAAGGCCACGAAAGTATCGGCTTCGGAGCTTGCGGCCTCGTTCAGGATGGTGGCGAAGTCCGAGGTTTCGGGCGGGAAGCTCTTGTCATAGGTGACGTCGAAACCGGCGGCCTCGAAGCTGGGCCGGGCCGCCTTGACCAGGTCGATGCCGAAGCCGTCCGCGACCGAAACCATCGCGATCTTGTCGTTGATCCGGCCCGCTTCGCGCTCGGCCACGAGGATCTCGGTGAAGGCGGAGACGTAATCGACACTGCCGCCCATGAACCAGAAGCTGGTGTCCCAGCGCTCGACGAAGTCGGAGGCCTTGTCGGTCACGGCAGCGCCCGCGAGGTGGGGGTAGCCGAACCGTGCCATCAGCGGAGCGACGGCGAGGTTGAAGCCGGTGCCCCAGGGCGGAAGGATGATGTCGACCTTGTCCTGTGTGGCCAGACGCTCGACGGCGCGAACCACTTCTTCCGCCGAGGAGCGGTCGTCATAGGCGATGACTTCGATCGGAAGCTGGCTGCCGTCGGGCAGCTTCAGGCCCCCGGCGGCGTTCACCTCTTCGACCCAGAGTTCGTAGTTGGGGGTGACCGTCATGTCGGCGCCGCCAGCGTTGGGGCCGGACTTGGATATCGCGTATCCGATGGTCACCTTGTCGCGCTCCTGAGCCGCGACGCCATGCGCACCGGCTGCGATTGCCAGCGCCGCAAGGGCGCAAGTCGTCTGGCGCCGCGTCATGCGCGCCGCCTCGAAAAGCGATTTCTTCATTTTCTTCCTCCCAAAGGTTCACGGGGAATGCTGGCCATTTTGTCTCAAAGCGAGCCGATCTCCCGATCCCCGCCGTTCCACGGGCGGGGGGTGTGGTGAGCCTAAGCTGCGGCGATGTTCAGAATAATAGACATTTTGAGGATATAATTGTACTTTTGACGGGTCCGCTGACGACCAACTCGGGAAATCGCGCGCTTTGGAACGGCAAACCATTCAGGCAGAGCGCATCAAGAGTGCGCTGACCAAGACCGAGTTCGCCACTTCGGGCGGTCGGGCGACCTTCGTGATTCTGGAATCCGGACGCGGCGCGTTCATCTCTGACGAGGTCGAGCGGGACGTGGCCGGGCCTTGCCTGATCTGGTCGCCCACGGGCTGGTCGACCCGGATCACCCTGGCCGCAGGCACGCGGGGGTTCCTGATCCGGATGCCGGAACGCGCCCTCGGGCGGGCGCTGCCGACCGATGTGATCTCGGCCCATGTGCGCCAGGTGGTCAGCCGCCGGATCTTTCTGTCGGAGGTGACGCCCGCGATCATGCAGTCCTGCGTGGCGCTGTTCGACAAGATCGAGAGCGAGCTGCGCACCATGGCACCGGGCAGCGAAACCGTTCTGCACCATTGCGTTTCGCTTCTGATGATCGAGATCTGGCGCGCCGCCGCACCGCCCTTGCAGGCCAGCGAACCCCAGCCGCATCGCATCTCGGACAGCTTTCTCAACCTCGTGGAACTGCACCTGCAAAACCACTGGACCGTGGCGGAATATGCCCGGCGCATCGGCGTGTCGCGCGACCGTCTGAACGAGGCCGTGCGCCGCGCGATCGGCATACCGCCGCATCAGCACATGCAGCGCCGGTTGATGGAGGAAGCCAAGACGCTTTTGATCACGACCAACCTGCAGGTGGCCGAGGTTGGCTACAAGCTGGGTTTCAGCGATGCCGCCTATTTCACGCGCTTCTTTCGACGCCACGCGAGCCTTGCGCCGGCGCAGTTCCGGCGCACTTACATTCCGCTCTACCGCACCCGGACGAAGGAGGTTTCCTTTGCCGAGTGGCCATAGGGCGGGCGGCGTGGTGTGCGGGGCTGGAAGTGGAGGCAGGGGCCAGGGAGTGACCCGGCGTTTCGGCCTCAGGGGCTTTTCGACGCGCAGGTTCTGAGCGCACCGCGCAGGGCGCGGGCTTGCAGGGGCTCGGTCAGGCTTGGATCGGGCGCATAGCCCATCCGCGCCATTGCCTCGCCCTCCTGTGGGTGGCGCGGGGTGCGCAGGGAGGCCCAGAGGAGGGCGAGCAGGGCGGTTTTGGTTCCGGCCGCGTTCGACAGCTTCGACAGGGCCGGGAGCAGTTGCTTTTCGATTTCGGTGAAATCCGTGCCGAAGGGGAAGTCCGGCAGGACGGTGGCGCGGTGCGGGGCGAGCCAATTTGCAATCCCCTGAGGGGTGTTGTTGCGCTGCGCCTCGGGCACCTTGTAGCGCGGCGAGATCTTTCCGGCCTTGCGGGCCGCCTCCAACAGATCGTCCTGAAACCGGCTGTCGGCAATCGCGATCAGGCGCTTGATCACCTCCTCATCGCTTTGCCCGCGCAAGTGCGCCGCGCCGTATTCCGTCACCACGATATCGCGCATGTGGCGCGGAACGGTGGTGACGGGGAGCTGCCAGGTGATGTTGGAGGTCACCTTGCCGCCGCTCTGGCGGGTGGCTGGCAGGGTCAGGATGGCGTGGCCATCTTCCAGCGCAAAGGCCTGCTCGAAGAAGTTGAACTGCCCGCCCACGCCGCTGACGACCTGCCCGGGCTGGGCGGAATCCGACATCGCATCGCCCAGCAGGCTCACCTGCATGCCGCCGTTGACGAAGCGCGCATGGGTGCGGGCGGCGCGCTTGGCCGCCTCATCGCCATAGAGCGCGTTGGTAAAGCTGACGGGCATCATCGCGATCCTGGCACGCTGGTCGGGGGGCATGGCGCGCAGGCGCTCGTACATGTCGCGGGCGTCGACGAAGAAGCCGGCGTGGATGGCGGCGCCGCCGACCTCGCGCTTGATCACGCCCTCTTCGAACAGTGCAAGCATCCCGCCGACGAGCATTTCGGTAACGCCGTAGAGGCCTGCCTCGAAGGGGTCGGTTTCGGCGCCGGTGAGCGGGACGGGGGCCGTGGACCAGAGCGGGGCGAGGGTGCCACGGTCGCGCGCCAGAAGGGCATTGGCGACGGCATCGCCGATGGCGCCGATGCCGATTTGCAGGGTGCCGCCATCCTTGATCAGGCGGGAGACATGCAGGCCGATGGCGTGCTGGGCGTCGGAGACCGGGCGGCGGGGGGCGGAGAAGAGCTCGAACTGCGCGGGCGGTTCGAGGAGCATGTGCAGTGCGCCAGGCTCCAGAACCGCCGGGCCACCCATGAAGGGCAGGGCGTCGTTGACCTCGCCCACCGCGATGAAGTCCATCGTTCCATCGCGGCGAAACGCGAAGAGGTCGGCGGAGATATCGGTGTTGCAGGACAGGCTGAAGCGCTCACCGTCGCGGGCGAGGAGCTGGGCGAGCACATTGGGTTTTTGGGCGATCAGCACGTCGCGGGCGTGGGTGTAGTTGGCGGAGATGTAATGGCGCTGGGCGTAGTGATTGCCGAGCCACGTGCCGGCCTGAAAGAAGAACTCCGAGACCTCGATATTGTTAGGCAGCCCGTCGCCCTTGATCAACTCGGCGTAGTGGAGCGGCGGGTAGCGCCCGAAGAGCCTGTCGGCTGCGGGCTCCATGAAGCGGCGCTCCATGTCTGAGCCGGGGGTGGGGCGTTGCAGGGTGAGCGCGGTGAAGATCGACAGCTTCAGGCTCGGGTCCGCCACGGCCGCGCGGGTGAGCGCGTTGACCAGCGTGACCGGCTTGCCGAGGCCGAGGGGCAGCGCGAGGCGGATTTCGCCGCCGACCCGCTTATAGATGGCGCGGGCGATTGCATCCGCATCGGTGAAGGTGTCGGGCCCCTCAGCCAAGGGTCGACCAGCCCTCGTCAGGGGCGAAGCGCGGGCCGTGGGCCTGCTCGAGCGCCTTCAGCCGGTCGGTGATGTCGCTGGTGCCGCGGGCTTGGGCATAGTTCATCGGCCCGCCACGGAAGGGCGCGAAGCCGGTGGCGAAGATCATCGCGCCGTCAACCTGGTCCGCGCTCTCGGCCACGCCCTTGCGCAGCACCTCGACGCAGGCATTCAGCATCGGCAGGATGAGCCGGTCGGTCAGATCCTCGGGGGCATCTGAAAGGTCGGCATCGGGGTGAGGCGTACCGTCGGACCAGTCGTAGAAGCCCTGACCTGTCTTCTTGCCCAGCTCGCCTGCGTCGACCTTGGCGCGCAGGGTATCGGAGATCTCGGCCATCGGCGTGTCGAGACTGTCGCGCAGGGATTCCGCGACATGGAGGCCGATGTCGAGACCAACCTGATCGGCGAGCGTCACCGGCCCCATCGGCATGCCAAAGCGCAGGGCGGCACTGTCGATCACCTCCTTGGTAACGCCCTCATCCATCAGCACCATCGCCTCCATCAAATAGGGGGTGAGGGCGCGGTTGACGACGAAACCGGGGTATTCGGCCACGCGGGCGGGCAGCTTGCCGATGGCACCACAGAAGGCGGCGAGGCGGTTGGCGGTGGCGTCGTCGGTCGCGCTGCCACGCACCACTTCGACGAGGTCGACCTTGGAGACCGGGTTGAAGAAATGCAGCCCGGCGAAACGGGGTTTGTCGGGGGCGTGGGTGGCGAGGGAGTCGACCGAGAGGCTGGAGGTGTTGGAGGCGAGGATTGCGCCGGGTTTCATGCGGCCCTTCAGCCCGCCGTAGATTTTCTCCTTGAGGTCCAGTTTTTCCGGCGCGGCCTCGATGATCAGGTCGGCGCTGGCGATGCCATAGCCCTTCGGGTCGGGCATGAGGCGGTCGAGCGCGTCGCGGGTTTCGATGCGGCTGAGGTGCTTGTCCTTGCAGATCTCTGTGGCGTGCTTGAGGGCCTTGCCGAGCGGATCGGTTTCCACATCGCCGAGGGTCACGCGCTTGCCCTTGATCGCGGCCATGGCGGCGATTTCCGCGCCCATCGCGCCTGCGCCGATGACGTGGACATGGGCGATGCCATCCTCGCCGCGCCCCGCGTCCTTGAGCTTCTGTCGCAGGAAGAAGACGCGGCGGAGGTTCTTCGACGTCTCGCTATTTAGCAGTTCAGCGAAGGAGGCAATCTCGCCCTTCTGCATCTCGGCGCGGTCGTCGCCGTGCTCTTCCCAAAGGTCGATCAACGCGTGGGGGGCGGGGTAATGCGCCTTGGGGGCCTTTTTCTCGGTCTGGCTGCGCATCTGCCGGGCGACGAGGCTGCGGGCCTGGTCGAAACCGAGCGCGCGGGCCTTGAGGCCTTGGCTGTGTGGTTTCATCTCACCCTTCACGGCGGCCTGAACGGCGGCGGCGACGTGGCGCTCCTCGACCACCGCATCCACGATGCCGCGGGATCTGGCCTTCCTGGTGTGCGCCGTCTTGCCGGTGAGCATCAGGGTCATCGCCTCTGTGGGGTCGATGAGGGCGGGCAGGCGGAAAGTGCCGCCGAGGCCGGGGTGCAGGCCGAGTTGGACCTCGGGAAAGCCGAAGGAGGCGCCGGGGGTGGCGATGCGGGTGTCGCAGGCAAGCGCCAGCTCGAAGCCCGCGCCGAGAGCGGCACCATGGACGATGCAGATCGTCGGGCAGTTCAGCGCCTCGATCCGGTCTAGCACGTCATGGCCCTGTTTCAGCAGGTCCGCCGCGCCTTCGTCTGACATGGAGTTAAAGCTGGTGATATCGGCCCCGGCGGCGAAGCCCGAGAGCTTGGCGGAACGAATGATGAGGGCTTTGGGCAGGTTCGCTTCGGTGGCTGCGATGTGAGTTTCAAGCTCGCGGATCACCTCTTCGGAGATCGTGTTTGTACCGGTATCAGCCTTGTCGAGCGCGAGCCAGAGGATGCCATCACTGTCGCGTCCCGCGCGCCAGTTGCCCTCACGTGGGCCAGCGGCACCGAGTTCCAGCTTGGTTTCGCCGAGAAATTTCAAGACATGACCGGTCATTGCACCGCCTCCAGAAGCATCGCGCCGCCGAGGCCGCCGCCGATGCATTCGGTGGCGATGCCGCGCTTTGCCCCCCGTTCCTTCATTGCGTTGGCCAGATGCAGCACGATCCGGTTGCCGCTGGTCCCCACCGGGTGGCCGAGCGAGATGGCCCCGCCATCGACGTTGAGGCGGTCGCGGTCGATCCGCCCGAAGGCGGCGTCATAGCCGAGCACCTCGCGGCAGAACTCATCGTCGCCCCAGGCGGCGAGGCAGGAGAGTACCTGCGCGGCGAAGGCCTCGTTCAGCTCCCAGAGGTCGACGTCTTCGACCGAAAGCCCGTGGCGTTGGGCAATGGGGGTAGCCGAGAGCACCGGGCCGAGGCCCATGATCGAGGGGTCGAGCGCGGCCCATTCGCTGTCCTTGATCTCGGCCAGCGGCTCCAGACCGTGCGCCTCGACGGCCTGTTCGGAAGCGAGGATACACCAGCTCGCACCATCGGTGATCTGGCTGGAGTTGCCCGCCGTCACCTTGCCGTAGGGCTTCTCGAAGACCGGTTTCAGCTTGGCGAGCCCGGCCATGTCACTGTCGGGGCGCACGCCGTCGTCATGGTCGTAAACCGTGCCGTCGCGGTCGATTGCGGGCATCACCTCGTCGCTCAACCTGCCTTCCTTCTGCGCGGCGGCGAGGCGGTGGTGGCTCTGCATGGCGTAGGTGTCGGCAGTTTCTCGGGAGACGCCGAATCGATGGGCCAGCACCTCGGCGGTCTGGCCCATGTTGAGCTCGGTGATCGGGTCGGTCAGCCCGCGCTCCAGCCCGATGACGGGCTTGAAGAACTCGGGGCGGATGCCCGTCATCGCCTTGGCCTGATCGAGCGGGCCCTTTGCGGCGTTCATCCTGCCGAACCACTCGACGGCGGATTGGCGCAGGACCAGCGGTGCATGGCTGAGCGCCTCGGCCCCGCCTGCAAGGATCATCTGGTGGCTGCCATCGCGGATGTAGCGGTAGGCGGTGTCGATGCTCTGCATGCCCGAGCCGCAGTTGATCTGCATGGTGAAGGCCACCATCGCCTCGCCCAGTCCGAGGCGCAGCGCGGCAACGCGGGCAGGGTTCATCTCGTCGGCGATGACATTGACGCAGCCGAGGATCACCAGATCAAACGCCGTGCGGTCAAAGCTCTGGCGCGCCAGCAGCGGGCGGCCGCATTGCACCGCGAGATCGACGGGGGTGAAGGGGCCGGGGCCGCTGCGGGCCTTGATGAAGGGGGTGCGCGCGCCGTCCACGAGGAAGACGCGCTGGCTGTTGCGTGCGTTCATTCTGCGGCCTCTCTGGGGGCGGCGCTGGGCTGTTTACGGCTTGGGAAGAGCGCGGCGAGGGCTTCAGGGGTGAAGTCGTCCACCGCGACCACCTCCGCGACCAGGGCGTTCATTGCCTCGATCTCCTCTATCTCGGCGGCGCTCAGGATACCTGCCTCAAGCCCCTCCTGCGGGGTCTTCCGGGCATCGCGCAGGCGCTTCATCACCGGGGCCATCTCGACGACCTTGGCGTAGCATTGGTTCAGCACCTGCACGCCATCGCGGTTGCAGCCCTCGAAGACCCGCCCGGTGATCCGGTCGCGGCTGGCGGAGGGCTCGTAGATCAACTCGCTGACAGTTTCTGTAAGCCGGTCGGACGGGCTGCGGCGGGTGGCCCCGGGCAGGGTCAGCACCCGCAGCACCCAGGCGGCCCAGCGGGCGGGAAGGTTGGCGATGACCTCGTCGAGCGCGGTCTGGATGCGCTTGAAGGCCTCGGCGGCGGCGAACTCCACCACCGGCAGGTCCGCTTCCTGGCGTCCCTCGTCCTCCCAGCGTTTCAGTGCGGCGGAGAGAATGTACATTTCGGAAAGGATGTCGCCCATCCGGCCCGAGATCATCTCCTTGCGCTTCAGCGCGCCGCCGAGGGTGAGGAAGGCGAAATCGGCGGTGAGGGCGTAGGCGGCGGACCAGCGGGAAAGCTGGCGGTAGATCGGGGCTACGGCTCCTGCATCGGGGGCAGGGGCGAAGCGGCCGCCGGTGAGGGCACGGCCCCATGAGCGGAACAGGGTTTTGGTGGTGTGGCCGACATGGGCCCAGAAGCTCTTGTCGAAGGCCTCCAGCGATTTCTCAGGGTCCTCCTCCTGCAACGCGAGCATGTTGTCGAGCATATGGGGATGGGCGCGGATCGAGCCCTGCCCGAAGATGATCAACGAGCGGGTGACGATGTTGGCGCCCTCCACCGTGATGCCGATGGGCACGGCGCGGTAGAGCGGTTGGAGGTAGTTCGACGGCCCGTCGATCACCGCCTTGCCGGAGTGCACATCCATCGCGTGGTTCAGCGCGTCTCGCATCCGGTAGGTGGCGTGGGCCTTCATGATCGCCGAGATCACCGAAAGCGCCCGGCCCTCGTCGAGCCCGGCGCAGGTGAGGTGGCGGGCGGCGTCCATCGCGTAGGCATCGGCGGCGAGCGAGGCCATGGGCGACTGGATGCCACCGAACTTGCCGATCGGCAGGTTGAATTGCTGGCGGATGCGGGCATAGGCACCGGTCGTGTGGGCAGAGAGGGCGATTGCGGCGCAGCCCATGGAGGGCAGCGAGATCCCGCGCCCCGCCGCGAGGGCCGACATCAGCATCATCCAGCCCCGGCCTGCGTACTCCGGGCCGCCGATGATGTGGTCGAGCGGGATGAACACGTCCTTCCCGGTGGTCGGGCCGTTCATGAACATGGTGGAAGAGGGCAGGTGGCGGCGGCCGGTTTCGACGCCCTCCAGGTCGGTCGGCACGAGGGCGCAGGTGATGCCGATATCCTCGGTGTCGCCCAGCAGGCCCTCCGGGTCGCGCAGCTTGAAGGCGAGGCCCAGCACGGTGCAGACCGGGGCGAGGGTGATGTAGCGCTTGGCCCAGTTGAGGCGGATGCCGAGCACCTCCTCACCGTCCCACGCGCCCTTGCAGATCACGCCTTCGTCGATCATCGCGGAGGCGTCGGAGCCGGCCTCGGCACTGGTGAGGCCGAAGGCAGGCAACTCGCGGCCATCGGCGAGGCGGGGCAGCCAGTGTTCTTTCTGCTCATCGGTGCCGAACTGGTGGATCAGCTCGCCGGGGCCGAGGGAGTTGGGCACCATCACCGTGACCGCTGCGGCGACCGAGCGGGTGGAGATGAAGCGGATGATCTCGGAGTGGGCAAAGGCCGAAAAGCCGAGGCCGCCGTGGGACTTGGGAATGATCATGCCGAAGAACTTGTGCTGGCGCAGGAAGCTCCAGACCTCGGCGGGCAGATCGGCGTCCTCGTGATTGATCTGCCAGTCGTTGATCATGTGGCAGAGGTCGCGGCAGGGCCCGTCGAGGAAGGCCTGCTCTTCGGGGCTGAGCTTCGGGGGCGTCACGTCGAGGAGCTTCGACCAGTCGGGATTGCCCGAGAACAGCTCGGCCTCCCACCAGACCTCGCCGGCGGTCAGGGCCTCGCTTTCGGTCTGGGAGAGGGCGGGCAACGCCCCCTTGGCCCATTTGTGGATCGGTTTGGTCAAGAGCCGTGCGCGCAGTCCTGTCATGTAGACACCTCCACAGACCAAACGTGTGCCGGGCTGTCAGGGTTCCACGCGGCGCACGGAGGGGCAGGCGGGGCGGGCCAGTTCACGCCCCGGGGTCGAAGAAGAAGCGGACCATCTCAGCGCTGGCATCCGGCCCCTGCGCATCGGTGTAGGAGCCCTCGGGCTGGCCGCCCGACCAGGCATGGCCGAGGCCCTCGATCACCCAGTGCTCCAGGTAGGCGCGCCCGTCGGGGCCGCTGCAGGTGGTGGCGGTGTAGCTGCGGCCGTTCTCGGCGCCGCCATGGGTTGTCTCGACGCTTGGCGAGGGGCCGTTGCGCGCGGCGTCGCGCGCGATCATCTCGCCGTTGGAGGCATGCACGGTGCTGTCTGCCCCGCCATGAAAGACGATGGTGCGCAGGGCGGTCTGGCTGCGGGCTCCGGCGTGGCCCGAGGTCTGGCCTGCCATGGCGGAAAAGGCCGAGGCAACGTCCTTCGCTGCGCCGTAGGGCAGGCCGGAATGGGCGCCTGCGGCGGCGAAGACATCGGGGTAAGTCTGGCCGAGGATCACCGCCATCGCCGCCCCTGCCGAGAGGCCGGCCACGAAACAGCGGCTCGGGGGAACATCGTATTGCGCCATCGCCGAACGGGCGATGCCCGCGAGGATCTCCGGCTCGCCCCGGTCGCGGCGCTGGTCGTTCGGGCTGAACCAGTTCCAGCAGGTCTGCGCATTGGCGCCGCGCGATTGCTCGGGGTAGATCACGACGAAGCCGTCGCGCTCGGCCAGGGCATTCATGCCGGTGCCGATGGCGAAATCCTCGGGCGTCTGGGTGCAGCCGTGGAGCATCATCACGATGCCCGTGGCCCCCGCAGCGGCAGAGGCCGGTACATAGGTGCGATAGGCGCGGCTGCCGCTCTTGCCCTGATGGGTAGACGACAGGAACTGTGCCCCCTCGGCGAGGGTCGGGGGCTGCGCGGTGGCGCGGGCGCCGCCCGGGAGGGACTTTTGCAGCATGTCCATGAGGCCCCCGGTGGTGGCGCCGTTGGAGAGGGGCGTGGCGGAGGCGGCCAGCCCGTGCCGGGCGAGGGTGCGCTGCACGAGATCCTGCGCGGCGGTCAGCCGGTCGGCGCGTGCGGCGTCGTTCACCGGGCGCTTGGCGCCAGTGTTGAAATCAAACATCTGTGGTGTCCTTGGATAAGGTATGGCGGGTTAGCGTATGCGGTCTGCGAGGGCGTTCTTCACCTCGCGCGAGGCTTGCAGGGCGCCCAGCACGGTGATCGAGCCGATGGTGTCCAATGCGAGATCGGGCGTCACGTCGGGGTCGATGCGGGCGAGGCCGACGACCTTGACGTGAAGAACCTCGCCAACGTCGCGCAGCGCCTCGAGATCGGCGCGGGTGTAGTCGCGCAGGCCCAGCTCGAGGGTGTGGCGCTCGACCGAACTGCGGACCACGTCGGCATGGCTGTCGAGCTGGTTGCGGATCGCGGTGCGGATGAAATCGCTGCGGTTGGAATAGAAGCCTTCCTGCACCAGAAGGTCGATTCGCCCGAGATCGACATACCCGAGGTTGATCGTGATCTTTTCGCTATCTGGGGTCTTATCGCGCTGCGATCTGACGGCGTTCATTTCGATTCTCCATCCGTGTGGATGGTATATGGATGTTATGCGGCGTAGTTCAACCCCTGATGCACGTCACCCGCCGTCGCCTCACCCTTATCGCCCCACCGGGCCACCCATCCGGTGCCAATCCCCCTAAGCCCCGATCCGCAGGGAGTTCAGCGCGGCACCGGGGGATCTGTCTCCGACCGTCAGCTCACTGACCGAACGTGCAATCGCGGTGCGGTCGATCTGGAAATGGCGGGCGAGGTCGTCGATCGAGCCAGTCTGGCCGAAATGCTCGACGCCATGGGGCACCGTCTTGTGGCCCGCGACCGAGCCGAGCCAGGAGAGCGTGGCGGGGTGACCGTCGATCACCGTGACGAGGGTGCAATGGGAGGGCAGCGCGCCGAGCAGGCTTTCGACGTGCGACAGCGCCTTGGGCTTGCCGCGCGTGCGTTCGCGCTGGGCGGCGGTCCAGCCGGCGTTGAGGCGGTCGGCGGAGGTGACGGCCAGCACCGCGACGTCGCGGCGGTGCTCTCCGATCAGACCGGCGGCGGCGATGGCCTCGTCGGCAATTGCGCCCTGATAGGCGATCACGATGGCGCAGTTGGGCCCCGGCTTGCGCAGCCAGTAGGCGCCGTCGATCGCGCCCTGTCGAAAGTCGTCGTCGACCCGTTTGCCGGGCTGTTCGAGCGGCTTGGTGGTCAGCCGCAGGTAGACCGAGCCGCCGGTTTCGTCGCGCAGCCAGGTGCGCTCGTCGGGGTCGCCCTCGCCGTCACGCTGCATGTAGTCGAAGGCCCATTCCATGATCACGGCCAGCTCGTCGGCAAAGGCGGGCTCGAAGCTTGCCAGCCCGTCCTGCGCCATGCCCGTGAGCGGGGTGCCGATGGACTGATGCGCGCCGCCTTCAGGCGCGAGGGTGACGCCCGAGGGTGTGCCCGCGATCAGGAAGCGGGCGTCCTGGTAGCAGGCGTAGTTCAGCGCATCGAGACCACGGTGCACGAAGGGGTCATAGACCGTGCCGATGGGAATGAGCCGCTTGCCCCAGAGGCTGTGCGACAGTCCGGCGGCCCCCAGCAGCAGGAACAGGTTCATCTCGGCGATGCCCAGTTCGAGGTGCTGGCCCTCGGGGGCGAAGTTCCACTTTGCGGTGGAGGGGATGCGATGCTCGATGAAGGCGTCGCTCTCGGGCTTGCGGGCGAAGAGCTTGCGCCGGTTCACGAAGGCCCCGAGGCCGGTGGTGCCGGTCACGTCGGGGGAGGTGGTCATGATCCGGGCGGCAAGGTCTGTCCGGCCCTTTGCCAGCTCGTCGAGGATCTTGCCGAAGGCGGCCTGGGTCGAGATTTCGCGGTCGGTGGCAAACTCGATTGCGGGCACCGGCAGCTTGGCGTCGGCGTGGCGGCGGGTGCCCTTGGCGAAGAAGGGCACTTTGTCGAGAAAGCCTTGGAGGGCAGGTGCATCGGGGACGGCGGCGAAGGGCTCCCATTCCTGTCCTTCGGGCACGCCCATGTCGACCTGCCAGGCCGCCATCTGCGCCTTGGTCATCAGGCCGCCGTGGTTGTCCTTGTGGCCGGCGATTGGCGTGCCCCAGCCTTTGATCGTATAAGCCAGAAAACAGGTGGGCCGGTCGTGGTCGATGGCGGCGAAGGTTTCGGCCATGGTATGCACGCAGTTGCCGCCGAGGTTTTCCATCAGGTCGGCCAGCTCGTCATCGCTGCGCCGCTCCAGCAGCGCGGTGACATCGCCCTGATCGCCGAGATCGTCCATCAGCCGTTTGCGCCAGACCTCGCCGCCCATGTAGGTGAGCGCGGCGTATTCGGCGTTGGGGCAGGCGTCGATCCAGTCGCGCAGCTTGCTGCCGCCGGGCTCCTCGAAGGCGGCGCGTTGCAGGGTGCCGAACTTGA
Organism: Oceanicola sp. 502str15; assembly: GCF_024105635.1. Lineage (NCBI taxonomy): Bacteria > Pseudomonadati > Pseudomonadota > Alphaproteobacteria > Rhodobacterales > Roseobacteraceae > Oceanicola > Oceanicola sp. 502str15. Next base: position 1,671,298 of record NZ_WYDQ01000001.1, on the reverse strand, counting down.
CCTTCACCACGTCCCACCCGAAAGCGTCGAAGATCTTCTCGATCCGCGTGAACAGGCCCTCGCGCACGATCCCGTCGAGCGACTGGCGGTTGTAGTCGATGATCCACCAGGTGTTGCGCAGGTCGTTCTTCCAGCCCTCCTGCAAGACCTCGTAGATGTTGCCCTCATCCATCTCGGCATCCCCGACCAGCGCCACCATGCGCCCCGGGGTGATGTCGCCCCAGTCCTTGGCGGCGATGAAATCCTGCACCAGCGAGGCCAGCGCCGTGATCCCCACGCCAAGCCCGACCGAGCCGGTGGAAAAGTCGACATCGTCGACATCCTTGGTGCGGCTCGGGTAGCTCTGCACCCCGCCGAAGCCGCGGAAGTTCTCCATCCGCTCGCGGGTCTGGTTGCCCATCAGGTACTGCATCGCATGAAAGACCGGCGAGGCATGGGGTTTCACCGCCACCCTGTCCTCGGGGCGGAGCGCCGAGAAGTAGAGCGCGGTCATGATCGAGACCATGGAGGCGGAGGACGCCTGATGCCCGCCGACCTTGATGCCGTCCGCCTTGGGGCGGATGTGGTTGGCGTTGTGGATCATCCAGTGGGAGAGCCACAGCAGCCGCTGCTCGATGGTCTTGAGATGTGCGTTCGTCATGGGCGTCTTCCCTCCGGGTCGGGTGAGTGGCGTCGCGGGCGCGGTGAAGGTCAGCCGTCGTTCTGGTGGCAGCTGTAGCGTTGAGCGCAGATGCGCCACCGAGCTGGGCGCAGGGACCCCTCGAACCTTTCGGGAAGACGCCCGTCTTGGCAAGGTCGATCATGCCTTGCATGGATTTGCGCCCATAGACCGGGCCGATCATCATGGCCTCGGCGCGGGCCGCAAAAGGGGATCGCGGCGATGGTCGGCACGTCGGAGCCGCTCGATTGCCACCTTGTAGCAAGGAAAACGCGCCGTTGGCGTTCTGGCAGCCGCAGGGCAGGGGGTCAGATGTTTTCCGAGGTGTAGATTTCGAAAGCCAGGGCTAGCTGGCGGGCCCCGGCGTTGGGGCCGCCCTGCTTGGCCTCGATCATGGCATCCAAGGCGGCACGGGCAATGCGATCGAGCGGGTGGGAGATGACCATCTTCAGGGTGCCGTCGATCAGCGCGTCGCGGGTGGCCTCAAACAGCTCGTATCCGACCGCGACGAAGCCCTGGCGCTTGGGCACATCGCGCAGGGCGGCCAGCGCGCCGGTGATGCCACCGCCCGAAACGAAGAGGCCGCAGAGGTCGGGGTGGTCGTGAAACAGCCCCTCCACCATTTCGCGGGCCACGGCGGCGGATTCATGGGTGGCGCGGGGCTCGAGGATGGTGAAGGCGGTGTTGTGCTCGCGGAAATACGAGCGGAATCCGGCCTCGTTCAGCTCGTGGTTCCGGTAGCGGTGGTTGCCGATGAGCAGGCCGATCTCGCCGGGGCGGTGCACCATGCTGTCGAAGGCCCAGGCGGCGGTGCGCCCGACCGCGTAGCTGTCGAGCCCGACATAGCCCACGTTTGCGCGGGCGGTGAGCGGGGCGACGAGGGCGATGACCGGGGTGCCGCCTGCGGTGAGCGCATCAATCGCATCGGCCACCTTGGGGTGCTGCGCCGTGACGAGGGCGAGGGCATCGCAGCTCTTGCCGAGGGCGGCGAGCTGCGCGGCGATGTTGTCGGGGGAGAGGTCGTCGACATAGGTGAGGGTCAGCTCGACGGGGGCTTCCTGCCGGCGGGCGGCCTCCTGCCGCAGCGCCGCGCCGAGGTTGCGGTAGAAGGCGCGGCCCCCCTGTTGCAGCAGAACGCCGAGCCTGTGAGGCGCGCGCCCCTTTCGAACCGAGCGCTCCAGCGTGCCGACGCCGTAAAAGCCGATCTCTCCGGCGGTGGCCAGCACATGCTCGCGGGTGTGTTTGCGCACCGTCTCGGGCTGGTTCAGCACACGGTTCACGGTGGAGACCGACACATCGGCCGCCTTTGCGAGATCGGAGATTGTCTGGCGTTTCACGGGGGCAGCGTCCGTTTCATTTTGAATATACGCGTATCATTCTGGCACGATGTTAGCTCAAATTGAAACGAAATCCCGCGCCCTCCAGCGCCGGGATTGATCTGCCCTCGGGCGCGGTTCCACAACGGCCGCCATGGGAGGCCAGCCGGGGAGGGCGGCAAGATGGACGAGCTGGAGCTGGGGAGCAGGGACAAGCGGGGCAATTGGGCGCCCAATGCGCCGCTCCAACCGGCGCCGATCTGGCAGCGCCCGTTCAGCGCTCGCAAGGTGCTGGCCTGGATCCCCGATTACCTCTGGCCGTGGAACACCTTTCACCTCGCCACCGCGCTGCTCTGGGTGCTGGTGCTGATCCCGGCGTGGGACAGCCTCGCCCGCCTTTCGCTGGGCAACTACCTCTATCTCTACTCGCTGAACGCGCTGGGCATGTTCGCCTTTCTCGGCGGCTTCGAGTTTGTCTACTACGTGAAGCGCAAGCAGGAGAACCGCTTCAAATACAACGCGAAATTCCCTGCCGACCACCCCTCCGACGTGTTCTGGTTCAAGAGCCAGAACCTCGACAACTTCCTGCGCTCCTTCTTCGTGACGATCCCGCTCTGGACCGTGGTGGAGATCGTGATGCTCTGGGCCTATGCCAACACCTGGGCCGTCTGGTTGCCCTGGACGACCCACTGGCTCTGGCTCAGCGTGGTCATCCTGCTCGCCCCGGCTCTGCACGAAGCCTATTTCTTCTGCCTGCACCGGGCGATCCACTGGCCGCCGCTCTACCGGCACATCCATTCGGTGCACCACAACTCGATCAACCCGAGCCCGTGGTCTTCGCTCAGCATGCACCCGGGCGAGGGCTTTCCCTACATGGCCGAGGCCTGGATTCACCTGCTGATCCCCTCCAACCCGGTCTGCGCCTATTTCACCCTGCATGCGGTGGGCTTCGGCTCGGTCAACGGCCACCTCGGCTTCGAGAAGTTCGAGCTGACGGAGGGCGCCATGCTCGACAGCCACGCCTATGTTCATCACCTGCATCACAAGTATTTCGAGGTGAACTACGGCGGCGCGGGGCTGGTGCCGCTCGATAAGCTGTTCGGCACCTGGCACGACGGCAGCAAGGAGGCCGAGGCGCGGATGAAGGAGCGGTTTCGCCGCAAGAAGGAACGGCTGAAGGCAAGGCAGGCCGCCGCGGCGAAGTGAAACCACCCTGCATGACAAAAGGAGAGACAGCCATGGCCGACTGGGTCGACGCCTGCGCCATCGAGGACATCGAGGCCGAAGATGTCATTCGCTTCGATCACGGCGCGCGGACCTTCATCATCCTGCGCGATCACGACAACAACTACTATTGCACCGATGGGCTGTGCCCCCACGAAGAAGTGCATCTGGCCGGGGGGCTGGTGGTGGAGACGACGATCGAATGCCCCAAGCATGCCTCTGTCTTCGACGCCAGCACCGGAGAGGTCGAGACGCCGCCGGCCTGCGAGAATCTGAACACCTATGCCACCCGCATCGCGGACGGTCGGGTGTTCGTGCAGGTTTGAGGCCGCGCCGGGGGGCCGGAGGGGGTCTTGCAACCGGTGGCACAATTTGGTCGTGTCGGCCCGGAGGCCGTTTGCGCCCCATCTGCACTTTGATCGAACGAGAAAGACCACAGGACATGCTGAACGTTGGACAGCCGGGCGCGCGCCGCCGGGCCGCCGAGCCGGCCACCGCCACTTTCGCGAGCCCGGACGCCCTCGGGCAGAGCCTCAACCGGGTGAGGTGGGCCAATGTCTGACGCGCTTGACCTCATCACCATCGGGCGCTCGTCGGTCGATCTCTACGGCGCCCAGATCGGCGGGCGGCTCGAAGACATGGGCTCGTTCGACAAGTACATCGGCGGCTCCCCCACCAACATCGCCTGCGGCACCGCCCGGCTCGGCCTGAAATCTGCGGTCATCACGGCGGTCGGCGACGAGCACATGGGCCGCTTCGTTCGCGAGCAGCTCGAGCGCGAAGGGGTGAACACCGAGGGCGTCAAGACCGACCCCGAGCGGCTGACCGGGCTGGTGCTGCTGGGCATCCGCGACCAGGAGCAGTTTCCGCTTATCTTCTACCGCGAGAACTGCGCCGACATGGGGCTGACGGTGGAAGATATCGACCCCGCCTTCATCCGCCGCGCCCGCGCCGTCGTGGCCACCGGCACCCACCTCAGCCACCCGCAGGTGGAGGCGGCCACGATCAAGGCGCTCACCCTTGCCCGCGAGGGCGGCCAGAAGACGGCGCTCGACATCGACTATCGCCCCAACCTCTGGGGCGTGGCGGGCCACGGCGACGGCGAGAGCCGCTTTGTCGAGAGCGCGGCGGTGACGGCCAAGCTGCAATCGACGCTGCACCTGTTCGACCTGATCGTGGGCACCGAGGAGGAGTTTCACATCGCGGGCGGCAGGACCGACACCATCGCGGCCCTGCGCGCGGTACGGGCGGTGTCGGGTGCGGTGCTGGTGTGCAAGCGCGGCGCGGCGGGAGCGGTGGCCTTCACCGGCGCGATCCCCGACAGCCTCGACGCGGGCGAGGCGGGGCCGGGTTTTCCGATAGAGGTGTTCAACGTGCTCGGCGCGGGCGACGGCTTCATGTCGGGCCTGCTCAGGGGCTGGCTCGACGACGAAAGCTGGCCGGTGGCGCTGAAATACGCCAATGCCTGCGGGGCTTTCGCGGTGTCGCGCCACGGCTGCGCCCCGGCCTATCCGAGCTGGGAGGAGTTGCAGTTCTTCTTCGAGCGCGGGGTGAAGCGCCCCGATCTGCGCAACGACGCGGAGCTGGAGCAGGTGCATTGGGCGACCAACCGTGCGGGCGACTGGTCCGCGCTCAAGACCTTCGCCTTCGACCATCGCCAGCAGTTGGAAGAGATGGAGGGCTACACGCCCGAGAAGGGCGGGGCCTTCAAGGAGCTTTGCCTCGACGCGGCGTTGCAGGTGCAGGGCGGGCGGCCCGGCCATGGCATTCTGTGCGACAACCGCATCGGGCGTTCGGCGCTGCACCGCGCCTCGGGCAGCGGCCTCTGGATCGGGCGGCCCACTGAGCTGCCGGGATCGCGCCCGATCGAGTTCGAGCCGGACCTTGGCGAAGACCTCGGACGCCTGCGCGAATGGGCGCGGGAGAACGTGGTGAAGCTGCTGCTCTTCTGCCACCCCGACGATGACGCCAAAACCACCCGGACCCAGATCGAGCGCGCAAGGCGCCTGTTCACCGCGGCGCGGCGCAACACGCTCGAGTTCCTGCTCGAGATCATCCCCTCCAAGGTCGGCCCGGTGCAGGATGACACCTCGGCGCGGCTGATCCAGAGCGTCTACGATGCCGGCATCTACCCCGACTGGTGGAAGCTGGAGCCGTTCCGCACCGAAGAGGCCTGGCGCCTTGCGGTGGCGGCGATCGAGCGCAACGACAGCCACACCCGCGGCATCGTAGTTCTGGGGCTCGATGCACCCGAGGATGAGCTTGCGGCGAGCTTTGCGCTCGCCGCCCGGCAGCCGCTGGTCAAGGGCTTCGCCGTAGGGCGGACGATCTTTGGCGATGCGGCGCGAGGCTGGATGAAAGGTGAGCTGTCGGACGCGGCGGCGACCGCGCAGATGGCCGAGCGCTACGCCCGGCTCTGTACGATCTGGGAAGAGGCGCGGGCCGAAGCCCGGTTGAACTGGGAGGGGGCGCGATGAGCCGGGCGCGCAGGCACAGCGCGCTGCGCGGGTGCCGTGCCCCTGCGAAGCGCGCCCAAGCGCCCGCCACTACCCCGACGCCCCATCAAGAGCCCATCACCGACACCTGCGGCCAGTCCGGCCCGACCACCGCCTAGGGAGCGCCCTCCATGCCCGAACTTCTCAAAAAGCCCTTCGGCACCCGCGGCAAGGTCCACGCCATCACCCCCGAAACCGCCGGCTGGCGCTATGTCGGCTTTTCGCTCTACCGGCTCAAGGCGGGCGACAACGCAGCCGAGGTGACCGGCGCGCAGGAGGTCATCCTGGTGATGGTCGAAGGCAAGGCCCGGATCACCGGGGCCGGTCGGGACTGGGGGGTGCTCGGCGAGCGGATGGACGTGTTCGAAAAGACGCCGCCCCATTGCCTCTACCTGCCCAACGGCACCGAGTGGGAGGCCCGCGCCGAAACCGACTGCGTGCTCGCGGTCTGCGCCGCACCGGGGCAGGGCGGCCATGAGGCGCGGCGGATCGGGCCGGAGGGCATCACCCTCACCGAGCGCGGCAAGGGCACCAACACGCGCCACATCAACAACATTGCCATGGAGCACGAGGACTATGCCGACAGCCTGCTGGTGACGGAGGTCTTCACCCCGGCGGGCAACTGGTCGTCCTACCCGAGCCATCGCCACGACGAAGACGACTACCCGCGCATCACCTACCTCGAAGAGACCTACTATCACCGGCTGAACCCGGCCCAAGGCTTCGGCTTGCAGCGGGTCTATACCGACGATGGCCAGCTCGACGAAACCATGGCCGTGCGCGATGGCGACGTGGTGCTGGTACCGCGCGGGCACCATCCCTGCGGCGCGCCCTACGGCTTCGAGATGTACTACCTCAACGTCATGGCCGGCCCGCTGCGCAAATGGCGCTTCGTCGCCGCGCCCGAGGTGGAATGGATCATGGAGCGCGACGCCTGAATGGCCCCCGCGTCAGGCGATCCGGCGTGTGCGACCCCTCTGCCACCTCCGGGCCGGGAGGCGTATGCTCCGCGCCATGACTGATTCCCCCTCCACCGCCGACACCCACGACGCCGACCGTCACTTCCTGCACCCCTGGGAGGACGTGACCGCCATCGGCGAGACCCCCCGCACGGTTCTGACCGACAGTGAGGGCATCTACGTGACCGACAGCCACGGCAACCGGATGATCGACGGCCCCGGCGGCATGTGGTGCGTCAACGTGGGCCACGGGCGCGAGGAGATCGTGGAGGCCTGCGCCGATCAGATGCGCCGCCTGTCCTACTTCTCGCCCTGGTCGATGGCCTCCGACGTGGCCGCCGCGCTGGCCAAACGCCTCGCCGCGCTGGCACCGGGTGATCTGAACAACGTGTTCTTCACCACCGGCGGATCTACGGCGGTTGATAGCGCCCTGCGCTTTGCCTTCTTCTATAACAACTGCCTCGGGCGGCTCGAGAAAAAGCACATCATTTCAAGGGTAAACGCCTATCACGGCTCCACCTACCTGACCGCCTCCTGCTCGGGAAAGATGCGCGAGAAGGCCGAGATGGACATGATCGAGGATCACATCCATTTCCTCTCCTGCCCCAAGCCCAAGGACCGCCCCGAGGGGCAATCGCTGGAGGCTTTCGCCGCCGAAAAGGTGGCCGAGCTGGAGGCGATGATCCTCTCGGTCGGCCCCGACAAGGTCGCCGCCTTCATCGCCGAGCCGGTCATGGCCTCGGGCGGGGTGATCGTTCAGCCCGAGGGCTACCTCGCGGGCTGCGCCGAGGTCTGCGCCCGGCACGATGTGCTCTTCATTGCCGATGAGGTCGTCACCAGCTTCGGGCGGCTCGGGCATTACTTCGCCAGCGAGTCCGTCTTCGGCGTGCAGCCCGACATGCTGACCACCGCCAAGGGCCTCACCTCGGGCTACCAGCCGCTCGGCGCGCTCTTCATCTCCGACCGGCTCATTGCCGAGATCACGGCAGCCACCAACGAGGGCAAGGGCTTCACCTCGGGCTTCACCTATTCCGGCCACCCGGTCGCCTGCGCCGCCGCCATGGCCAACCTCGACATCTTCGAGCGCGACGGGCTGCTGGAGCACGTTCAGCGCATCGCGCCCCACTTCGAGGCCGCGCTGCGCTCGCTTTCCGATATCCCGGTGATCTCCGACATCCGGGTGAAGGGCCTGATGGCGGGGATCGAATGCGAGCTGGACCCGGCCAACCCCGATGAAGACCGCGACATGGCCTTCGCCGCCAAGGTCGATGCGATCTGCCAGCGTCACGGGCTGCTGCTGCGCCCGGTCTACAACGCCTGCGTCATGTCTCCGCCGCTCACCATCACCGAAAGCCAGATCGACGAGATGGTGCGCATCCTGCGCCTCGGCTTCGAAGAGGCACTCGCCGCGTGAGCTTTCTGCCGGTCCTGCTCAACCCGATCCTGCCGGTGTTTCTCATCCTCGGGCTGGGCTGGGGGCTGGGCCGTGCCGGCTGGATGACGGGGGATGACGCCCGCACCATCAACCGCTTCGCGATGACCGTGCTGGTGCCGGTGGTGGTGCTCAAGGTTCTCTGGCAGGCGCCGTTCCACACCTTCAGCCTGCCGCCCATCCTGCTCTACTTCCTGGCCGAGGTGATCCTCTTCGCGCTGGGCTACCAACTGGCACGACGGGTCTTCGGGGCCGGGCCGGGGGAGGGGGTGATCCTCGGCTATGCCGCCTGCTTCGCCAACAACGTCTTCTTCGGCCTGCCGATCGGCGTGCTGCTCTACGGCGTCGAAGGGGTGCTGCCGATCACCATGGTCGTGGTGCTCGACAGCACCATCACCTTCGGCGGCACCATGTTTGCGCTTCAGGCGATCCGCGAGGGCAAGGTCTCTCCCGGCAAGGTAGTGGCGATCATCGCCCGCTCGCCGGTGCTGCTGGCCATCGCGGCAGGCACCGTGCTGGGGCTGGCCGAGGTGCCGATGCCCGCCCCGGTGCAAACCTTCATGGATTTCAACGGCAGCGCCGCCGCGCCGGTAGCGCTCTTCTCCATGGGGGTGGTGCTGGCCGCCACCCGCTTTGGCTGGGATCCTGCGGTCGCGGCAATCACGGCGTTGAAACTGCTGGCCTTTCCCGCGCTGGTTTGGGCGCTGGTGGGGGGCTTCGGGCCGGGCTGGGAAGAGGGCCGCAAGTTCGCCTTTGCCGCCGCCGCGCCCACCGGCTCGATGGCCTTCGGCCTTGCGCTGCTCTACGATGTGCCCACCACGCGGCTGGCGCAGGTGATGGTCTGGACAGCCTTCCTCAGCCTCTTCGCCCTGGCCGTGCTGGCCTAGTCTTGACCTTGCCGAATGCCGGGCGCAGGCTCGCCGCGCAATTCTCACCCTTCAGGAGGCCGCCATGAACGTGCAATCCCCCAACGACCTCAGAGCCTTCTGGATGCCCTTCACGGCTAACCGCCAGTTCAAGGACAACCCGCGCATGTTCGTGGGCGCCAAGGACATGCACTACACCACCGCCGACGGGCGCGAGGTGCTCGATGGCACGGCGGGCCTGTGGTGCTGCAACGCGGGCCACGCCCGGCCCAAGATCGTGGAGGCGGTGCAGGCGCAGGTGGCCGAGCTCGATTATGCCCCCGCCTTCCAGATGGGCCACCCCAAGGCCTTCGAACTGGCCAACCGGCTGGTCGACATGGCGCCCGAGGGGATGGACCATGTGTTCTACACCAACTCCGGCTCCGAAAGCGTTGATACCGCGCTGAAAATCGCGCTGGCCTATCACCGGGTCCGGGGCGAGGGCACGCGCACCCGGCTGATCGGGCGCGAGCGCGGCTATCATGGCGTCGGCTTCGGCGGCATCTCGGTGGGCGGGATCGTCAACAACCGCAAGTTCTTCGGCGCGCTGCTGAACGGGGTCGATCACATGCCCCACACCCACCTGCCGGAGCAGAACAGCTATTCGCGCGGCGTGCCCGAGCATGGCGCCGAGCTGGCCGACGAGCTGGAGCGCATCGTGGCGCTGCACGGCCCCGAAACCATCGCCGCCGTGATCGTCGAGCCGCTGGCAGGCTCGACCGGGGTTATCCTGCCCGCCAAGGGCTACCTGGAACGGCTGCGGGCGATCACCGAAAAGCACGGCATCCTGCTGATCTTCGACGAGGTCATCACCGGCTTCGGCCGCCTCGGCGCGCCCTTCGGGGCCGATTACTTCGGCGTCACCCCCGACCTGATGACCACCGCCAAGGGCATCACCAACGGGGTGATCCCGATGGGCGCGGTGTTCTGCTCCGGCGCGATCCACGATGCCTTCATGCAGGGGCCGGACAACGCCATCGAGCTGTTCCACGGCTACACCTACTCGGGCCACCCCATCGCCGCCGCCGCCGGGCTGGCAACGCTGGAAACCTACCGCGAAGAGGGCCTCTTCGAGCGCGCCGCAGAGCTTGCGCCCTACTTCGAAGACATGTTGCACGGGCTGAAGGGCCTGCCCCATGTGATCGACATCCGCAACCTCGGCCTCGTCGGCGCCATCGAGCTGGAGCCGATCGCGGGCGCGCCCACCAAGCGGGCCTTCGAGGCGTTTCTGGCGGCCTATGACGCGGGGCTGCTCATTCGCACCACGGGCGACATCATCGCGCTCTCGCCGCCGCTCATCATCGACAAGGCGCAGATCGACCAGATCGGCGAAGTACTGGTCAAGGTGCTGAAGTCGCTCGCCTGACAGTGCCACCAACGCACCGTCATCCTCGGGCTCGACCCGAGGATCTCCTGGCCGCCGAGAGATCCTCGGGTCAGGCCCGAGGATGACGGCACCCAACGGAGACCCCATGCAACACATCGACCTGGTGATCTTCGATTGCGATGGCGTGCTGGCCGACAGCGAGGTGATCTCGGCCCGCGTGCTGGTCGAGGCGCTGGGCCATCACGGGCTGTCGGTGACGATGGAGCATGTGTTCCGCAACTTCGTCGGCCAGAGCTTTCCCAAGGTGGCGCAGAAGATCCGGCGCGACTTCGCGCTCGACCTGCCGGGCAGCTTCGAGGCCGAGTATCGCACCCGGCTGGTCGAGGAGTTCGCCGCCGGGCTGCGCGAGACCGAAGGGGTAAGCGCGATGCTCGAAAGCCTCGGGCGGCGCGCCTGCGTGGCCACCTCCTCCTCGCCCCAGCGGGTGGGGCGCACGCTGGCCCTGCTGAAGATGGAGCGGTTTTTTGAACGGGTGTTCACCGCCTCCGAGGTGCGCCATGGAAAGCCCGCGCCCGATCTCTTCCTCCATGCCGCCAAGCATCTGAACGTGCAGCCAAAATCCTGCCTCGTGATCGAAGACAGCAAGGCCGGTCTGCGCGCCGCACAGGCCGCCGAAATGGAGGTCTGGCGCTACACCGGGGCCGCCCATTTTGCCGGCTTCACCGCCGCCGATATCGACACGCCGCCCGGAATTCCCGCCTTTGACAACTGGTCCGCTTTCTATCAAATGGCCCCCGAGTTGAAAAAAGTCACTTAGCGGGGAGAGCACATGGCGCGGGCTGCGGGCGAGACGGCAAGGCTGGATGATGCCGCCCGTGCGGGCTGGCTCTACTACGTGGCCGGCAATACCCAGGACGAAATCGCCCGCAAGCTCGGCGTGTCGCGCCAGTCGGCGCAGCGGCTTGTCAGCCTTGCGGTGGCCGAAAAGCTGGTGAAGTTCCGGCTCGATCATCCCATCGCCCGCTGCATGGACCTTGCCGCCGCGCTGACCGAACGGTTCGATCTGCAATTCTGCGACGTGGTGCCCACCGACCCGGCCGCCCCCGAGCTGGCCACCGGCGTGGCGGCGGCAGGGGCGGCGGAGATGGAGCGCTGGCTGGCCGACCCGGAGCCGCGAGTGATCGGGCTGGGCACCGGGCGGATGCTGCGGGCCTGCGTCGAACAACTGCCCCGGATGGACTGCCCGCAGCACCACCTGGTCAGCCTCGTCGGCAACATGAGCCCGGATGGCTCGGCCACCGCCTACAACGTGGTGGTGCGCCTCGCCGAAAAGGTGAACTCGCGCCACAACCCGATGCCACTTATCGCGGTGGTGCGCTGCGCCGACGACCTCAAGCTGATGCATGCGCAGGAGCCGGTAGAGAACACGCTGGCGCTGGCGGCGCGGGCCGATGTGACCTTCGTGGGCGTCGGCCATATTGATGAAACCTCGCCGCTGGCGGTCGATGGCTTCATCAGTCAGGAGGAAAGCGCCGAGCTGATCGCGCAGGGCGCGGTGGGCGAGATGGTGGCCTGGGCCTTCGACGGCGAGGGCCGCCCGATCGAAGGGCTCACCAACGCGCGGGTTTCCTCGGCACCGCTCGACCCGGGCACCTCGCGGCGGGTCTGCGGGCTGGCGCTGGGGCACGCGAAACAGAAGGCGATTCTGGGTGCGCTGCGCGGAAAGCTGATCAACGCGCTCATCACCGATGAAGCCACCGCCGAGGCGGTTCTTTCGGTCGCCTGAACGGCAACCCTCTAAACTTTAAACAGAATTTTACGCTTTTCGGGCGGCGCGGCGCGCATTTGTGCAGCCGCAGGACGAGGGTATTGACAGAATCCTCGCGAAGGTGTGAGTATTTGCCCACTACGATAGCATTTGCCCGACAAGGGCATTGGGAGGACATCAATGACTTGCACGCTTCGCGCCCTTCTGGGCGCTACTGCCCTTTCCGTCGTCGGCGGAATGGCCGCCGCCGAAACCCTGACCATCGCCACCGTGAACAACGGCGACATGATCCGGATGCAGGGCTACACCGACGATTTCACCGCCAAGACCGGTCACGAAGTTGAGTGGGTGACGCTGGAAGAAAACGTTCTGCGCCAGCGCGTGACCACCGACATCTCCACCAAGGGCGGTCAGTTCGACATCATGACCATCGGCATGTACGAAACGCCGATCTGGGGCAAGCAGGGCTGGCTCGTGCCGCTCGACGACCTCAGCGCCGAGTATGACACCGACGACCTGCTGCCCGCCATGGCCGGTGGCCTCTCGGTCGACGGCACGCTCTATGCCGCGCCCTTCTACGGCGAAAGCTCCATGGTCATGTATCGCAAGGACCTGATGGAAGCCGCCGGCATGGAAATGCCTGAAGCTCCGACCTGGGACGACATCAAGGCCGCCGCCGAGGCGATGACCGACAAGGACGCCGAAGTCTACGGCATCTGCCTGCGCGGCAAGGCCGGCTGGGGCGAGAACATGGCCTTCCTCACCGCCATGTCCAACTCCTTCGGCGCCCGCTGGTTCGACGAAGACTGGAACCCGCAGTTCGACGGCGAAGCCTGGAAGGCAACGCTCGATTTCTACCTCGACCTGATGAACAACTACGGCCCTCCCGGTGCAGCCAACAACGGCTTCAACGAGAACCTCGCGCTGTTCCAGCAGGGCAAATGCGGCATGTGGATCGACGCCACCGTGGCGGCCTCCTTCGTGACCAACCCCGATGACTCCACCGTGGCCGACAGCGTGGGCTTTGCCCTTGCGCCCGACACCGGCAAGGGTCCGCGCGGCAACTGGCTCTGGGCCTGGGCCCTCGGCATCCCCGCCGGCACCCAGAAAGAGGACGCAGCCAAGCAGTTCATCGAATGGGCCACCTCGAAGGAGTACATCGAGATGGTCGCCGAGAAGGAAGGCTGGGCCAACGTTCCTCCGGGCGCACGCAAGTCGCTCTACGAGAACCCCGAGTACCAGAAGGTGCCCTTTGCCGAGATGACGCTGAAGAGCATCGAAACCGCCAACCCGAACCAGCCGACGGTTGATCCGGTTCCCTACATCGGCGTGCAGTTTGCCGCGATCCCCGAGTTCGCCGGCTTCGCCACCCAGGTCGGTCAGGAGTTCTCCGCAGCTCTGGCCGGTCAGCAGACCTCTGACGAGGCTCTTGCCAAGGCCCAGGACCTCGTGAACGAGGAAATGGAAGCCGCGGGCTACAAGTAAGCCTCGACAAGCGGGTCCTCCCGCGACCGCCGGGCGCCCTCTCCGACTGGGGCGCCCGGCACCTGGCCCCGGCTCGCGTGACATGACGCACGCTGGCCGTGGCCCCCTTCGGGCGAGGCGCTGCCCCCCGATCCCGACAGCTCGAACGAGCCTGCCGCGCCCAGAACGGCCCCGCGGCGACAGTGGAGGAGACACCAATGGCGACCCAGCATTCCCGCGCTGCAGCCCGGTTGATGAACGCACCCGCCGTCTTTGTGCTTCTGGTGTGGATGCTCATCCCGCTCTGCATGACGATCTACTTCTCCTTCATGGATTACCGCCCGCTGCGCGGCGTCGCCGATTGCTGCGTCGGCTTCCAGAACTACGAACGTTTCATCACCTCCTCGGCCTTCCTCTCCTCGGTGGCCACCACGCTTCTCATGGTGGGGGGGATCCTCCTCATCACCGTGATCGGAGGCGTGTTGCTGGCCCTGCTGCTCGACCAGCCGATCTGGGGGCAGGGGATCGTGCGAATCCTCGTCATCGCGCCCTTCTTCGTCATGCCCACCGTCTCGGCGCTGGTCTGGAAGAACATGTTCATGAACCCTGTGAACGGGCTCTTTGCCTACCTCTGGAAATTCTTCGGGGCGACCCCGATCGATTGGCTCTCCGAAATGCCGCTGTTCTCGATCATCTGGATCGTGAGCTGGCAATGGCTCCCCTTCGCCACGCTGATCCTGCTGACGGCGGTGCAATCGCTCAGCTCCGAGCAGCTCGAAGCCTCCGAGATGGACGGGGCGGGGGCGCTCAGCCGCTTCTACTACATCATCCTGCCGCACCTTGGCCGGGCAATCACCGTGGTGATCCTGATCCAGACGATCTTTCTGCTGTCGATCTTCGCGGAAATCTTCGTCACCACCAACGGCGCCTTCGGCACCCGGACGCTCACCTACCTGGTCTACCAGCGGGTTCTGGAAAGCCAGAACATCGGGCTCGGCTCCGCCGGCGGCATCCTCGCCGTCATCCTCGCCAACATCGTCGCGATCTTCCTGATGCGGATCGTCGGCAAGAACCTGGACAACTGAGGGAGGGCTGAAAACATGGCACGCGCCGTCACCACACAACGCAAGGTCATCGCCACTGCCGCCGCATGGACCATCGGCATCGCGATCTTCTTCCCGATCCTCTGGACGATCCTGACCAGCTTCAAGACAGAGGCCCAGGCCATTGCCGATCCGCCGATCTGGTTCGGCTTTGACTGGACGCTGGAGAACTACTCGGTGGTGCAGGAGCGCTCCAACTACTTCCGCTTCCTGATGAACTCGGTGATCATCGCCGTCGGCTCCACCGTGCTCGGCCTCGCCATCGCCATTCCCTCGGCATGGTCCATGGCCTTCGTGCCCGGCAAGCGCACCAAGGACGTGCTGATGTGGATGCTCTCCACCAAGATGCTTCCGGCCGTCGGCGTGCTCTTCCCGATCGTGCTGATCGCCCGGTTCCTCGACCTCTACGACACCCACATCCTGCTGATCGTGGTGCTGATGCTGATGAACCTGCCGATCATCATCTGGATGCTCTACACCTACTTCAAGGAAATCCCCGTCGATATCCTCGAAGCCGCGCGGATGGACGGCGCCTCGTTGAAGTCCGAAATCATCTACGTGCTCACCCCCATGGCGCTGCCCGGCATCGCCTCGACCATGCTGCTCAACATCATCCTGGCGTGGAACGAGGCCTTCTGGACGCTCAACCTCACCACCACCAAGGCCGCGCCGCTCACCGCCTTCATCGCCAGCTACTCCAGCCCCGAAGGGCTGTTCTACGCCAAGCTCAGCGCGGCCTCGACGATGGCGATTGCGCCCATCCTCATCATGGGCTGGTTCAGCCAGAAACAACTCGTGCGCGGCCTCACGTTCGGCGCGGTCAAATAAGGGACGGAAATCATGGGACGAATTACTCTGGACAAGGTCTCCAAGAGCTTTGGCGAGGTCAACGTGATCCCGCCGCTGGACCTGACCATCGAAGACGGCGAGTTCGTGGTGTTTGTCGGCCCCTCGGGCTGCGGCAAGTCCACCCTGCTGCGGCTGATCGCCGGGCTTGAGGATGTGTCGGGCGGCCAGATCCGCATCGACAGCCAGGACGCCACCCACACGCCCCCCGCCAAGCGCGGCCTGGCGATGGTGTTCCAGTCCTACGCGCTCTATCCGCATATGTCGGTGCGCAAGAACATCGCCTTCCCGCTGAAGATGGCCGGGATGGACCAGGCCGAGCAGGAAAAGCGCGTCGACTACGCCGCCAAGGTGCTCAACCTCGCCGACTACATCGACCGTCGCCCCGGCCAGCTTTCGGGCGGTCAGCGCCAGCGGGTTGCCATTGGCCGCGCCATCGTGCGCGAGCCCTCGGCCTTCCTCTTCGACGAGCCGCTCTCCAACCTCGACGCGGCGCTCAGGGTGAACATGCGGCTCGAAATCTCGGAGCTGCACAACAACCTGAAAACCACGATGATCTACGTCACCCACGACCAGGTTGAAGCCATGACCATGGCCGACAAGATCGTGGTGCTTCAGGCCGGTGTCATCGAGCAGGTCGGCTCGCCGCTGGAGCTGTATCAGACCCCGCGCAACCTCTTCGTCGCCGGCTTCATCGGCTCCCCGAAGATGAACTTCTTCGGCGGGGCAGAGGCCGCCAAGCATGATGCCGCAACCATCGGCGTGCGCCCCGAGCACCTCGATGTGAGCACCAGCGAAGGTCTGTGGAAGGCCAAGGTCGGCGTGGCCGAGCACCTCGGCTCCGACACCTTCCTCTACGTGCACCCCGAGGGCGTGGAGACACTGGAAGAAACCGTGACCGTGCGGGTCGACGGCGAAATGGCGCTGCGCCACGGCGACGAGGTCTGGCTCAGCCCGCAGGCTGGCAAGATCCACCGCTTCGACGGCGCCGGATTGCGCATCGGATGAACCGCCTCGCAGGCAAACGCGCCCTGATCACCGGGGCGGCCCGTGGCATCGGGCTGGCCTTCGCACGCCGCTACCGGGCCGAAGGGGCCGAGGTGGCGATTGGCGATGTCGATCTGGCGCGCGCGCAGGCGGCGGCGGCAGAGATCGGCGCGGTGGCGGTGCAGATGGATGTGACCCGTCAGGAGAGCATCGACGCCGCCATGGCCGAAACCGTCAAAGCCTTGGGCGGGCTGGATATTCTGGTGAACAATGCCGCCCTCTTCTCCGCCGCGCCACTGGTGGAGATCGAGCGCGCCGATTTTGACCGGCTGATGTCGGTCAATGTCGCGGGGGCGCTTTTCACCATGCAGGCGGCGGCGCGGCAGATGATCGCCCAAGGCTCGGGCGGCAAGATCATCAACATGGCCTCTCAGGCCGGGCGGCGCGGCGAAAGCCTCGTGGCGGTCTACTGCGCCACCAAGGCGGCGGTGATCTCGCTGACCCAATCGGCGGGGCTGAACCTGATCGCCCATGGCATCAACGTCAACGCCATCGCCCCCGGCGTGGTGGACGGCGAGCATTGGGACGGGGTGGATGCCTTCTTCGCCAAATACGAGGGCAAGGCCCCGGGCCAGAAAAAGCGCGAGGTGGGCGAGGCCGTGCCCTACGGACGCATGGGCACGGCGGCGGATCTTGAGGGCATGGCGGTGTTCCTTGCCTCGCAGGAGGCCGATTACATCGTTGCCCAAACCTACAATGTCGACGGCGGAAACTGGATGAGCTGATGCCCGTAAGTCTTTCTGATAAAACACTCGATACGCTGCCCGAGGGCATCGCCGTGCCGGAATACGACCGCGCCGCCCTGACCCCCGGCATCCTGCATATCGGGGTGGGCAACTTTCACCGCGCCCATATGGCATGGTATCTCGACCGGCTGTTCGGCGCGGGCGAGGGCCATGACTGGGCCATCGTCGGCGCCGGGATCAAGCAGTTCGACGCCGCCCGCCGCGAGGCGCTGAAGGCGCAGGACTGGCTGACAACCGTGGTCGAACTGGACCCGGCGGCACTGACCGCCCGCGTCACCGGCGCCATGGTGGACTTCTGCGAGATCGACGGCGCGGCGCTTGTGGCGCGCATGGTCGACCCTTCGATCCGCATCGTCTCGCTGACCATCACCGAAGGCGGCTACTTCGTGGATGCCGAAACCGGCGGCTTTGACAAATCGAACAATGAGATCGCCGCCGATGCAGAAAATCCGGATGATCCTGAAACTGTTTTTGGACTTCTCGTCAAAGGCTTGAAGGCCAGACGTGATGCAGGACTTGAACCCTTCACCGTGCTCTCCTGCGACAATCTCCCCGAGAACGGCCATGTCGCCAAGGCTGCCGTGGTGGGCATGGCCGAGCTGATCGACCCCGCGCTTGCCGCCTGGATCGCCGCCAATGTCGCCTTCCCCTCCGGCATGGTCGATTGCATCACCCCCGCCACCGGCCCGCGCGAGATTGCGCTGGTGCAGGACAGGTTCGGCGTGGCCGACAAGGCCCCCGTGGTCTGCGAGCCGTTCCGCCAGTGGGTGCTCGAGGACAACTTCCCGCAGGGCCGCCCGGCGCTGGAGAAGGTGGGGGTCGAGTTCGTGCCCGATGTCGCGCCCTACGAGACCATGAAGCTGCGCATCCTCAACGCGGGCCATGCCGCCATTGCCTACCCTTCGGCGCTGCTCGGCCATCACTTCGTGCATGAGGGCATGCAGGACCCCGACGTGGAGGCATGGCTGAAGGCGCTCATGCGCTCCGAGGTCATCCCGGTGCTGCCCGAGATCGCGGGCGTCGACTTCGACGCCTACCTCGAGAAATGCGTCGAGCGCTTCGCCAACCCCGAGGTGGGCGACACCATCGCCCGGCTCTGCCTCGATGGCTCCAACCGCCAGCCCAAGTTCGTGCTGCCGACTGTGCGCGAGGCGCTGGAGGCCGGCTCCGCCGTGCAGGGGCTTGCCCTCGAGGTCGCGCTCTGGTGCCGCTACTGCGCCGAGACCACCCGGGGCGAGATCACCCTGGAAGACGAGCGCGCCGGGGCCCTGCAGGCCGCCGCCCTCAAGGCGCAGACCGACCCCTCCGCCTTCCTCGCGCTCACCGACATCTTCGGCCGTTTGGGAGACGCCCCGCGCTTCGTCGAGGCTTTCGCCGCCGCGCTGGCCGATCTCGACGAGAAGGGCCCCCGCGCCGTGCTGCAGGAATATGTTGCCGCCCAGGCCTGAGCCGCGCCCGCCTCAGGGCAGCGGGGCGGGGTTGAAGCTTTCGGACCAGAACTGCAACAGCAGGGCGCGGCGGCCCGGGTCACGGGCCACCAGCAGCACCGGCGAGAGCGGGATGAACCGGCGGGCCGAGCTGGCCAGCCCCGACTGGTCGGCGCCCATGTCGGTCACCAGCCCCGCGCCGGCCAACAAGGCCTGTCCCTCCGGCCCGAGCAGGAAGTCGAGCAGCCGCGCCGCTGCCGCCGCCTGCGCCGCGCCCTTCGGGATCATGTAGCCGCGCGACAGGACCAGCGTGTAATCCTCCGGCAGGATCATGCCCACCTGCGGCGCGCCGGCGCTCGCCACGTAGGAGCCGAGCACGTTGTAGGCGATCAGGTAGCGCCCCTCCGCCACGCCCGCGATGATCTCGGCAGAGCAGCAGGTGGCCACCGCATCCACCCGGCTGAAGCTTTCCAGCAGCGCGCCGAATGTGGTGGCCTCGAGGCTGTCGGAATAGGCGAAAAGATAGCCCAGCCCGCTTTCGGCAATGTCGTAGGTGGCGATCCGGTTGCGATAGAGCTCGGGCCGGGCCCGCAGCGCGTCGAGCAGCGCAAAGCGCGAGCGCGGCACATCCTCGGCGGCCAGAAGCTCGGTGTTGTAGGCGATCACCGCGGGCTCGGTGGTGATGCCCCAGAGCTCGTCGCGCCAGCGCCGCGAGGCGGGCAGGGCGGCGGTGGCATCGGAGCGGTAGGGGGCGGCGCAGGCGGCATTCACCAGCCAGACCATCTGCTGCACGGCCGAGGACAGCACCGCATCGGCCTGCGCCCCGCCGCTGGCGCAGTCATCCCGGCTCAACTCGAAGAGGTCGTTCGAGCCCCATTGCTCGTAGCGTATCGTCAGCGCGGGGTTGAGCGCGGCGAACCGCTCCATCACCGGGCGGATGATGGTGATGTCGGTGGTGGAGCGCATGAGAAAATCGGTCTCGCCCGCGCCGAAGGTGGCGGTGGCCTCCTGCGCCGCGAGCGGGGCAGGGAGCATGGCAAGGGCCAGCAGAAGCGCCTTCATCATGTCTCCTCCTCCTCTGCAGGCAGCACCAGCGCGGCGCGGAAACCCTGCGCATTGCGCCCCATCTCAACCTTGCCGCCAAAGGCGCTGGCCACCTTCGCCACGATCGACAGGCCGATGCCGGTGCCCTGCTCATGGCTGTCGGCGGTGCGGTTGAAACGGTCTCCCAGCCGCGCAATCACCTCCGCCTCCGGGCCCGACCCGCTGTCCTGCACCCAGAGCACTGCGCGGCCGCCCTCCCGCGCCGCGCCGATCGCCACCGGCGGCGCGCCGTGTTTCAGCGCGTTGCCAAGCAGGTTCTGCGCCGCCTCCTGCAGCGAGAAGGCATCGGCCCGCACCAGAACCGGCGCGTCCCCGATCTCCAGCCGCAGCTCCGCCTCAGGGGCCAGCACCGCGTGGTCGTCGCGCTCCATCACCTCCAGCGCCACCTCGCGCAGGTCAACCGGGGTGCGCGGAACGCTGTCGGTCCGGTGCACCACGAGCGCGCGGCTCAAGAGCTGGTCGAGCAGGGTGCGCAGCGAGCGGGTGCGGGCCACAAGCCGGGCAAGGGCACGGCCGCGCGCCGCCTCGTCGGTCTCCTCCACCGCGCTCTCGCCATGCAGCTGGATCGCGGCGACCGGCGTGCGCAGCTGGTGCGCGGTGTCGGAAATCAGGGTGCGCATCGCCTCCACCTGCCCGTCGAGCCGCCCCATGAAGCGGTTCATCGCCCCCAGCATGACCCCCAGCTCGCGGGGCAGGGCATCGGCGGGCATCGGGGTCAGGTCGTAGGGGTCGCGCTGTGCGAGGTCAGCCACCAGCGCGTCGAGCGGGCGCAGCGCAGAGCGCACGACGAGCGCGGCGAGCAGGGTCAGCAGCAGGCCCGCGGCGGCCATCGGCAGCAGCGCGTCAAGCATCAGCCCGGTGGTCATCGCCCCGCGGGCCCGCAGCGTCTGGCCCACCACCACCTCGACCGAGCCCGCAAAGTCGCGCTCCACGAAGGCCCGGGTGACCCGAACGAACCGCGCCGCCTCGCCATCGAGCGTGTCATCGAAAAACCGCGCCTCGGCCCCTTCGCGGGTGGGCGGGGCAATGGCGCGGGCCGCGCCGAGGCCGGTGATGAGCCGCCCCTCGGGGCCGAGCACCGCATAATACACCCGGTCATCGGGAGCCTGCGCCAGCAGCTCGAAGGCCGAGACCGGCAGCTCCACCACCGGCGCGCCCTGCTGGATGCGGATCGATTCGGCAATGTCGCTGGCCGCGCCGAAGAGAATGCGGTCATAGGCCTGCCGCGCGGCGGCGCGGGTGTTCCACCAGATCGAGCCGGCCACCAGCAGCCCGCCCACCAGCAGGATCGCCAGCACCGTGCCGAGCACCCGCGCCGTCAGGCTGGGGCGGCGGAGGCCTCGGCGCTCAATCATCCAGACCGATCCGGTATCCCACCCCGCGCCGGGTGGAGATGCTCACACCCGAGCCCGCGAACTTCTTTCGCAGCCGCGCGATGTAGAGCTCGATCGCGTTCACCCCCACGTCGGCATCCTCGAAGCCGTAGAGCGAATCGTAGAGCCGCGCCTTGGAGAGATATCGCCCCGAATGGCGGATCAGCATGTCGAGCAGGGCGGCCTCGCGGCGAGTCAGGTCAAGTTGCTGGCCGCCGAGGCGCGCAGAGCGGTCACGCGGGGCGTAGCTGAGGGGGCCGAGGGTTATGGTCTCTTCCTTGCGGTCGGCCTCCCGGCGCACCAGCGCGCGCAGGCGTGCCTCGAGTTCGCGCTGGTCGAAGGGCTTGCCGAGGTAGTCATCCGCGCCCTGGTCGAGCGCGGCGATCCGGTCCTCGACCGAAGAGAGCGCGGTGAGCATGAGCACCGGCACCCGGTCGGCCTCGGCGCGCACCTCGCGCAGCAGCGCAAGGCCCGAGCCGTCGGGCAGGTTGATGTCGAGGATCATCGCATCGTAGCGCTGCACCGCGCGGCAATCGCGGGCGTCCGCCAGGGTGGGGGCGAGGTCGCAGACGATGCCCGAGCGCGCGAGGTGGTCCATCACCCCCTCCGCCAGATCGCCCGCATCCTCCACCATCAATATCCGCATCGCGCGCGCCTCCCCCCAGCGGCCTCCCCCGGGGCCGGCTCCGGCCCCTTTTTCCGCCCGGCGGCCCGCCTGACAGGTTCATGACAGGAACAAGGGTTACACATCCTCAACCCGCAGGGAAAGAACCGGGAGGTTCGGCCTGCGGGGCAAGTAGGACCGGCGCGTGGGAGTGCGCCGGCAACAACGTGAGGAGGATCACCATGAACACGTCTTTCATCCGCGCGGCCCTGGCCGTTGCGGCCCTTGGTGTCGCAGGCGCGGCCCACGCAGAGGGCCACGGCTTCAGCCCCGAGAACCCCGAGTGCATCGCCCCCGCCAACCCCGGTGGCGGCTGGGACTTCACCTGCCGTCAGGTTGGTAAATCCCTGCAGGATCAGGGTCTCATCGACAAGACCATGCAGGTCGTCAACCTCGCCGGTGGCGGTGGTGGCGTGGCCTACGCCGAAGTGGTCAACAAGCGTGGCGACGACAACGACCTGATCGTTGCCGCCTCTTCGGCCACCGCGACCCGTCTGGCGCAGGGCGCCTACCCGGGCAACACCATGGACCAGGTCCGCTGGCTCGCCTCGATCGGCGCCGACTACGGCGTGATCGCCGTGGCCGCCGACAGCGAGATCACCACGCTGCCCGCGCTGCTCGACGCCATCAAGGCCGACCCGACCAGCATTTCCGTTGCCGGTGGCTCCGCCGTCGGTGGCTGGGATCACCTCAAGGTGCTGATCGCCGCCAATGCCTATGGCATCGAGGATGTGCGCTCGGTCAAATACATCGCCTTCGACGGCGGCGGCGAGGCCGTGACCCAGCTTCTGGCCGGCTCCGTACAGGCCTTCACCGGCGACGTCTCCGAAGCCAAGGGCTTCGTGGAATCCGGCGACATTAAGGTGATCGCGGTTCTGGCCCCCGAGCGTCTGGGCGGCGACTTTGCCGACATGCCCACCGCCAAGGAGCAGGGTGTCGACGCCATCGGTGCCAACTGGCGCGGCTTCTACGCCCCCGCCGGCATGTCCGACGAGGCCTATGACGGCTGGGTGAGCAAGATCGCCGACCTCTACGCCTCCGACGAGTGGAAGGGCATCATGGAGGCCAACGGCCTCGCCCCGCTCGACCTTCAGGGCGCAGAGTTCCAGCAGTTCGTGTCGGACTCCGTGGCGCAGATCCAGTCGATCTCCAAGGAAATCGGCATCATCAAGTAAACTGTCACGGGTGGCGGGCAAGAAGCCTGCCACCCGTTTTCCATTCAGGGGGAGGTGGCCATGAGTGACCGCATATTTGGCGGGTTTGGCGTGTTGCTGGCGGTGTTCTACGCCTGGGCCGCGCTGCAGACCGAAGAGAGCTTCTTGAGCGATGCGGTGGGGCCAAAGGCCTTTCCCATCATCATCGCCGTGATCCTCGGCATTTCCTCGCTGGTCATTGCCCTGCGCCCCGACCCGGAGCCGGTCTGGCCCCCGCTCGCCCGCCTTGCCGAGATCGGCGCGGCCGTGGTGGTGATGGTGCTCTACGCGCAGTTCCTGCCCGAAATCGGCTTCATCATCGCCACCGCCCTGGCGGCCATGTACCTGACCTGGCGGCTGGGCTCGCCGATCCTGCAATCGGTTCTGATCGGGGCTCTGACCTCGCTCGCCATCTACTTCATCTTCCACGCCGTGCTGGGCCTGTCGCTCGCCCGTGGTCCGCTCGATGTCTACGTCGATGCGGTGGTCGACCCGGTGATCTCGGGCATCGGCAAATTCTTCGCGCTCTTTGGCGGAGGCGGGGCCGAAGAGGCCCTGCCGGATGCCAGTGACGCCATCGGAACGGGAGACTGACCCATGGATCTCTGGGCAAACCTTTATGGCGGCTTCGAAATCGCGCTCACCTGGCAGAACCTCGGCCTCGCGCTGCTGGGCTGCTTCCTCGGCACCATCATGGGCGCGCTGCCGGGCCTCGGCCCGTCCAACGGCGTGGCCATCCTGATCCCGCTGGCCTTCACCCTCGGTCTCGATGCGACCTCCTCGCTCATCCTGCTCACGGCGGTCTATTACGGGGCCATGTACGGCGGGCGGATCAGCTCGATCCTGCTGAACATCCCGGGCGACGAACCGGCAATGATGACCTGCCTCGACGGCTACCCTATGGCCAAGAAGGGGCAGGCCGGCGAGGCGCTGGCGCTCTCGGGCATCGCTTCGTTCGTCGGCGCCTTCCTCGCCACATGGGGCCTCATCCTGCTGGCGCCGCAACTGGTCAAGCTGGCGCTGCTCTTCGGCCCGGCCGAATATTTCGCCCTCTTCGCGCTGGCCTTCGCCACGCTCGGCGGGGTCTCCTCCACCAACCAGGCCAAATCCGCCTTCGCCGCCATGCTCGGCCTCGGCCTCGCGATGATCGGGGTCGATACGCAAACCGGCGTGCCGCGCCTGACCTTCGGCGAGGTGCACCTCTATGACGGGCTCGATTTCCTCGTCGCCATCGTCGGCCTCTTCGCGCTCTCCGAGGTCTTCGTCTTCCTCGAACACCGCCACGGCTCTGCGGATGCGGCGGAAGACAAGGTGAAGGTGGGGCGGATCATTCCGCCGATGGGCATGGTCATCAAGACCATCCCGACCATGCTGCGCACCTCCTTCCTCGGCTTCGTGGCCGGGGTGCTGCCGGGGGCAGGGGCCTCGCTTGGCTCCTTCATCAGCTACTCGATGGAAAAGAAGCTGGTCGACAAGGAAGGCACCTTCGGCACCGGCGATCCGCGCGGCGTGGCCGCGCCCGAGGCGGGCAACAACGCCGCCGCCGGTGGCGCGCTGGTGCCGATGCTGGCGCTCGGCGTGCCCGGCTCGGGCACGACCGCCGTGCTGCTGGCCGTGCTGCTTTCGCTCAACATCACGCCGGGGCCGCTGCTGTTCCAGAACAACCCCGATGTGGTCTGGGGCCTGATCGCCGCGCTCTTCATCGGCAACTTCATGTTGCTGGCGATGAACATCCCCATGGTCGGCCTCTTCACCCGCGTCCTGCTGGTGCCGCCGCGCATCCTGATGCCGGTGGTCGCCATGGTCAGCTTCGTCGGCATCTACGGCATCTCCGGCTCCTCCTTCGACCTGATGGTGATGATCGCCTTCGGGGTCGCCGGGTGGCTTCTGCGCAAGTTCGACGTGCCGCTGGTGCCGGTGATCCTCGGTACGTTGCTGGGCAACACCATGGAAAACAACCTGCGCCGCGCCGTGACCATCGACAACGGCGACTGGTGGACCCTGATCGACAGCCCGCTGGCCATCACTCTCTGGTCGATCGCGATTGCCGGCTTCATCCTGCCGGTCTTCGTCGGCAAGGTGGTGAAGGCGCGGATGGTCCGGCGCGACGAAGAGGGCTCGCTCTCTGACTGAAGGCACCGATGTCATCCTCGGGCCTGACCCGAGGATCTCCTGGCCGCAAGAGACCCTCGGGTCAGGCCCGAGGGTGACATCGGCGGCTACTCGACCGAAAAGGCGACCATCGAGAGGTCCGCGGTAATCCCG
This sequence comes from Oceanicola sp. 502str15, assembly GCF_024105635.1. Taxonomy (NCBI): domain Bacteria; kingdom Pseudomonadati; phylum Pseudomonadota; class Alphaproteobacteria; order Rhodobacterales; family Roseobacteraceae; genus Oceanicola; species Oceanicola sp. 502str15. Next base: position 1,645,982 of record NZ_WYDQ01000001.1, on the reverse strand, counting down.
CGGGCCTCCAGCTCTGCTGCCAGCGCCTTGAAGAAGCTGGCCGCCTCGGTGCCATTGTCGCTCTGCACCACATCAAGCCGCGCCGGGGTGCCCACCGCCAGCAACAGCTGCTGCGTCACCACCGGCCCGGCGGTGAGGTTCATCGGGATCGAAAAGCTCGCCCCCGCCCGGGTGAACTGCAAGAACCCGTCGAGCGCCTGCACCGTGCCCTCATCGTCGATCAGCAGGAAGTGCACCACCTGGCCCGACACGTTGAGGATGCGCCCCTCAAGGTAGTCGCCCGAGGCGATCACCCGGTTCTCCATGTCGAAGTAGAGGTTGAACGCAGGGTAGGCCTTGGCCTCGCGGATGAAGGTGAGCGTGGCGCATTGGGCCTCGCTCACCGGCTTGAGGAACGTATTGGCAATCTCGCCCGTCTCGGCCTCCATCCCGGCGCGAAAGCCGTCGAGCGAGGCGGAGGTGGGGCCGAAGGCGTCCAATGTCAGCTGGGCGGTTTCCTCTCCCAGCGCAGGAAGGGCGGCAAAGCAGGGGCCGCCGTCATAGGTTTTCAGGTAGTCGAGGATGGCGGCGTAGCGGGTGCGGTCGGCCTCCGAGATGTCACTCTCCGGGGGGGCGGGCGCGGCGAGGCCGCCCTCGGTGGCGGGGCCGGGCAGCTCGCTGTCGCGCTCGGGGGGCGGGGCGGCAGCGGGCTCCTCCGCCTCCTCGGGCGCGGTGGGTGGCGCGGCGGTGGGCTCCGGCGCGACAGCGGCGAGGCGCTCGGGAGCCTCCGGTTCGGGCGTGGGGGCGAGGCGTTCGGGCACGGGCGGCGGGCTCGGCGCGGCAACGGTATCGGCCGGCGCCGCCTCGACCGGCTCTGCCGGGGCCTCCGGCATCGGGGCAGGGGTGGCGGCAAGGCGCTCTTCTCCGGTGTCGCGCACGGCCTGCTGCGCCTCCACCTCCTCTTCGCTGCGCAGCCGCTCGCGCCCCTCGTCCTGCCCTGCCACCACCCGGTCGTCGGCCACCCGCGCCGTGGTGGTCTCGGGCACCTCGTCGGGCACGCGCTCGGCACTGGCAATCTCCGCGCGGTTCACCTCTTCGGCCACCACCGGGGCGGCGGTGATCCGGGCCGGGGTCGCCTCGCGCGCCTCCTGCACCTCTTCGGCCCGGGCGGTCTGCGCGGTTTCGGCCTTCTCCGTCGGGGCCGCACCGGATTGCGCCGCGACCGGCGCGCCAGTGATGCGCGTGGCCCCCTCGCTCACCGGCTCTGCGGCGGTGGGGGCCGGGGTGGAGGTGGCGGAGTCGGGCGCAGGCGCGGGGGCCGGTGCCGGAGCAGGCGTCGCCTCGACCCGCTCTGCCGGGGCGGCGGTGGCGGCACGCTCGGGGGCCTCTGCCGGTGGTGTCGGGGCGGCAGGCTCGGGCGGGGCAGGGGCCTGCGCCGCCTCCACCGCCTCGGCCTCGGCACGGGTGGGCTGGGCGGCCTGGCTGGCCATCTCGATCATCTCCACCGTCACCTGCGTCTCCACCGGCGCCTCTTCGGGCGCAGGCTCGGGCAGGCGCTCGCGGGCATAGGTGAAGGCAGCCAGATGGGCGGCGACGGCCAGCAGCAGCGCCGCACCCCAGAGCACCACCTCGGTCTGGGCGCGCGGCTCGATGTATTGCACGGGGCCGTCGGCGTAGCTCATTCCGGCCCCCCCGCCTTCAGCGTCACCAGCTTCACGGTGCGGCCCGCGGGCAGCAGCACCTGCATCGCCCGCAGCAGCCTGTCGGCAGACATGTCCCGCGGGGCGAGGATGTAGACTGCATTCGGCTGGCCCTCGGGCGGCGGGGCCTTCAGCGCCTCCACCACCGCGGCCTCCTCCATCGGCGCCCCGTCCAGCGACCAGCCCCCCTCGGGCGCGATCAGCAGCAGCGGGCGGGGGAGGCGCTCGAGCGGGAGGTCCTGGGTTTCGGCGAGGTCGACGGCCAACTCGTCGGTCTCGACGATGGTGCCGACCACGAGAAAGAAGAGCACCAGCAACAGCACGATGTTCACCTGCGCCAGCCCGAAGTCGGGGCGGCGCCGGTGGCGTTGGGCGGCGAGCTTGGAGGCGAGCATCAGGCGGGCCTCCCCGGTGCAGGCGCCACGCCGGGCAGATGGGTCGGCCCGGCTCTCATATCCCCGGCTTCCCGATCAGGCGCAGCTTGGCAACCTCGCCCACCCGGATCGCCTCGATCACCGTGGCCACGTCCTGCGTGGTGGCGGCCGGGGTGGTGAACAGCAGGATCTCCTCCAGCCCCTTTTCCTTCAGCGCCGGGATCACCTGCGGCAACGCATCCAGCGGCAGCACGGCTGAGCCGGCCCGCAGCTCGCCCCGGCCGACATGCCAGATCACAATGCTCTGCGCTCCGCCGCCCGGTGCCTCGGGCGCGGCGCTGCTCTGGCCGGTGGGCGCGGCGGGGGTGCCGAGGGTGATGAGCGAATAGGGGGCGAGCGAGGTGGAAAGCATGAAGAAGATCAGCAGCTGAAACATCACGTCGGCCAGCGGCGTGAGCGCAAAGGGGGCCTTCCGGTCGCCCCTCGGGTCGGGCAGGTAGACATCGCCGGGGCGGGTGCCCCCGGTGGGCATGGCCGCGCCGATCACCGTGTGCCCGGCCCCGCCCGAGAGGCCGGCGGCGTGGGGCATGGGGCCGCCGATCACCGTCTTGCCCGCTCCCGGTCCGGCCACGGCCCCGCGCCCTCAGATGATCGTTTTGCCCGGCCGGGTCTCCACCCGCCCGTGCAGCACGGTCGAAATCAGCCGCTCCAGCGCCTCGCGCTCGCGGGCGATGCGGCCCTCGAGCCAGAGCGAGATGAAGTAGAAGAAGATCGCAATGGCAAGGCCCACCGCCGTGGTGATGAGCGCAGTCCAGATGCCGCCCGCCAGCACGCTTGGGTCCACCGCGCCCTCGGCCTTGGCGAGCTTCCCGAAGGCTTCGATCATGCCCACCACCGTGCCCAGCAGCCCCAGCATCGGCGCGGCCTGCACCACCGCCTCCAGCGCGTTCATCCGCCGCGCCATCAGCGCCAGTTCGTCAAGCGCAACCTGGGTGGAGAGCTCGCGGGCAAAATCGCGGTCGCCCGGATTGGAGCGCAGCGCCGAGAGCGCGGCGAAGAGCACGCGCACGGCAGAGGTGTTGCGCTTGTCGGCCAGCGCCAGCGCCCCGTCTCCATCGCCCTTAAGGAACTTCTCCACGATCTGCGTGGGCATGCGCCGCCGGCCCACGCCCAGCCGCATGAACTGGAAGATCTTGAACAGCGCCACGGTCAGCGCGACCAGCGAGGCCCCGGCCAGCACGGCCAGAATCGCCCATGCGTAGCCGCTCAGCCCCTCGGGCAGATAAGCGTCCATCGGTTACTCCCGTTGCCGGGCGCTGAGGCGGTGCTCAGAGCCCGAACTGGATTTCGGCGCGCGACGAGGTGGTCAGCCCGGCCATGCAGTCGGGCGAGGCACCACCGGTGCCGACGCATTCGCTGACCGAGTTGACCAGCAGCCGCGAGATGTTCGAGCAGGGCATATCGGCCAGATCGAACTGCACAACCTTGGTCTTGTCGGCCTGAAGCTGGCCGAATTCGAGGATCAGCAGCCGCGAGACCACGCCATCCTGATCGAACACGGCCACCTCGTAGGAGGCCTTGTCGAGCCCCTCACCGGTGTTGTTGGTGGCCACATATGTCAGCCGGCAGCCCTCGCCCACATCGCGGGCGGCGTTCAGCTCGAGGCCGAAGCTCCCGCCCTGCGCGAAGGCAGGAGCAGACATGCCAGCCGCCATGACCCCCGCGGTGATGGATGCCAGCAGCTTGGTAGAAAAGGATTTCAGAACAGGCACGTCGCGCCTCCCCCCGTTACGATGATTTCTTATGCTGAAAGTGCTAACACGGCCCCCGGCCTGCGCAAAGCCTTCGGTTCAGAAAATCGGGGGCGGCACCGGCGGGGCAGTGTTGTTGCGCCCTCGGGGGCGCTGCGCGGCGGGGCGCAAACAAAAAGGCCCGGCGGGCATCTGTGCCCCCGGACCTTCCGATCTGGTCTGATCTCGGCGTGTCAGCGGAACTCGCCGACGCTCCAGAGCGAGCCGGTCTTGATCTTCGAGCCGCCGCGCGGGCTCTTGGTGCGGGTCCGCACGATCACCTGGCGCCCGGTTTCGGGGCGGGAGGCGATGGCAGCCGGTTCGGCATCGATGGCCGCCATCTGCGGGCCTTCGGGGCGCGCCGGCGGCTTCTGGTAGACGCCGCCGAACAGGGTGTCGAGCACGCTGTCGTCACCGCCTTCATTCGGCGAGATGCCTTCGTTCCGGCCCGCGACAACATCCTCGGAGTCGCGCATCTGCTGCTGCGAGGCAGATTTGCCCTCGTCCATCGACGCGGTGGAGCCGACAAAATCGGATTGCGCTTCGTCGGCCGAGGAGATCCTGTCAAGTTGGACCAGCCCTGGAATGGCCGGGGCCATCACGTGGAATTTTGCGATTTGCGCAGATGCGGGAGCGACAAGAGCCATCGACATGGCGGCCACGGCCCCGAGCGGCATCACGAACTTTACAGTCATGTTCTCTCTCCAGCGTTGTTACCACTCTAGGCTGTCACGCGATTGTTTTCAATCTGCGGCCCAAAAGTGGCGATTTCTTGCCCATCCGCAAAAAAGCGGCTTAAGTCGCGCCATGTCGCGCCGATTGTTCCCGAGAACCGCAGTTTTCTCCCTTCTTGCCAGCGTTGCCAGCCTGTTGGGCGCAGGGGCCGCGCGGGCAGAATTTGCCGTGTGCAACCAGAGTTTCGACGTGATCAACGTGGCCATAGGGCAGTTGGTTGACAGCCAGTTCCAGACCGAGGGCTGGTGGACGATCGGCACCAACCAATGTGCCAACGTCATCAAGAACGAGCTGAACAACCGCTACATCTACGTCTACGCCACCGATGTTTTTGGCCAGCCGATCCTCGATGGCAGCGTGTCGATGTGCATCGCCGCCAAGGCCTTCGAGATCGAGGGAATCGAGAGCTGCTGGGACCGCGGCCACCGGGCCGCGATGTTTCACGAGGTCGATACGCAGGCCACGGTGCGATGGACCTTGTTTATCACGCCGCCCGGCGGTGGCTGAGGCGCAGAAAGCGCGGGGCAGGGGCTTGAAATGACCCCACGGAATTCACATCTTGTTGAAGATAAAGATTTGATCGGCTCGGGGTCGCATTCACGACCCCTTTCCGCTAGAGTGATATGCAAGTTTTTTTGACCCAGAGATGATTGGCGGCTGACCATGGCGACTTCGCCCGATACCCGAACCACTTCACCCCTGAGCTTTTCGCACTGCGTTGCCCGCGCCGGCCTCGGCCTGCGTTCGGCCTCCGCGCTGGTCGGCGGCGCTGCCCGCTCCGCCGGGCTCGGACGTGCCGCCCGCAGCGCACCTCTGGCGCTGATCTTCGTCACCGCCGCCACCCTGACAGCCGAGGCAAAACGCGTGGCGCTGGTGGTCGGCAATGCCGACTACGACAATGTCTACGCCCTCAAGAACGCGACCAACGACGCCAAAGATCTTGCCGCCTCGCTGGAGCGGCTCGACTTCGAAGTCACCCTGCTGACCGATGCGAGCGAAGCCGATTTCTGGACCAAGCTCGATACCTTCGCCGCCTCCGCCGAGGATGCCGAGAGCGCGATGTTCTTCTTCTCCGGCCATGCCTTTCAGCTTGGCGGCGCCAACTACCTCGTCCCCAAGGACGCAACCCTCGCCTCGCGCGAAGCCATCGAAAACGAGACATGGCGGCTCGACGAGATCGTCAAGCGCCTCTCCGCCAAGAACCGCCAGACCCTCATTTTCCTTGACGCCTGCCGCAACAACCCGCTGCCCGAGAGCATGCGCGGCGAGGGCACACAGGGCCTCGCGCAGATGGAAAAGGGCTCGGGCACCTTCGTGGCCTTCGCCACCCAGCCCAACAACGTCACCTCCGACGGCGCGGGCGAGAACAGCCCCTTCACCCAGGCCCTTCTGGGACACATCGAAGAGCCCGGAATCTCGGTCTCCGACCTGATGATCCGGGTGCGCAACGACGTTGAAAGCGAGACCTTCGGCCGCCAGACCCCCTGGGACCAGTCGTCCCTGCGCGCGCAGTTCTACTTCAACCCGCAAGTCGAACAGACCGCCGAACTCACCGACGCCGACTACGAGCTGATCGCCGCGCTCGATCCTGAAACCCGCAAGCGCCTGCTGGCGGCTCTGGGCAACTCGGGCACGAACATCGTGATCGAGGAGGTCGAGGAAGAAGTCGAGGAGATCCGCGAGGCGGTGGCCATCGTCGATATCGTCGATGTCCCCGACGAGAACGCCCCCGAGGTCCGCACCGACGTGCCCGAGCAGGCCGGCGGCGAAACCGTCGTGGCCTCCAATGACGCCGAGCGCGCCGAAAGCGGCGACAGCGCCGTGGTGGTGATCGGTGGCGAGCAGGCCCCCGAGCGCGTGGTCGCCAGCGGCGAGAGCGAAACCCCCGATGCCACCGGTGCCGAAACCGTGGTGGCCTCCAACGAGGCAGAGCGCACCGGCACCGAGAGCACCACGCCCGAGCGCGTGACCGGCACCGAGGTCGCCGGGGCAGAGCGTGTCACCGGCACCGAGCCGGCCGGCACCGAAACCGCCGATGCAACCCGCGTCACCGGAACCGAAGTCACCGGAACCGAAGTCACCGGCACCGAGGTGACCGGCTCCGAAGTGACCGGCGCACAGGTTGCCGAGGCCGTCGCCCCCGATCCCAACGCCGGGCGCACCAAGGTGATCGGCCCCGATGGCGAAGAGCGCGAGGCGGTGATCCTCGCCGGCCTCGCCCCGACCCGCTCGCTCGAGCCCTCCACCGCCGAGCCGCGCAGCCGCGTTGTGGGCACCGAGATCGACCGCAACAGCGACGAGGCCCGCGAAGCCGGGGTTGCCCCCGCCGCGCCCGAGCTGGAAGGCAAGGAACTGGCCTCGGCCGTGCAAACCGAACTCAGCCGGCTCGGCTGCTACCGGATGCGGATCGACGGCGACTGGGGCAAGGGCTCGCGCGTGTCGCTGTTCCGCTACTTCGCCGCCCGCGCCATCGCTACCGACGAGCTCGAGCCGAGCAACTCGCTCCTCCGTCGCCTTCAGGGCGATAACGAGGTGGCCTGCAAGGCGGTCCAGCAGGTGGCCTCCAAGAAGGCGTCCAAGGCCATCAGCAAGGTGCGCACCGCCGCCGCCACCAAGCGGCAGACCACGCCCACCAAGGCTGCGGCCAGCTCGTCGAAGCCGCGGATCAAGTCCAACACCACGACCAAGCGCACGGCCTCCGGTGGCACCAAGAAGACTGTCACCAAGAAGCTGCGGGCCGGGGTGTTCCGCTAAGGTCGTTTCTGCCAAAGGATGGGGAGGGCGCCATGTTCCCTGTGATCGGTGTGTTCCTGTCTGATGTGCCGCGCCGCCGTGCGCGGGGCCTGCTTGCGGCGCTCGTCACCATGGCAACCCTGCCGCTTGCCGCGCCGCTCTGGGCCGAGGGCCGGGTGGCGCTGGTGATCGGCAACGCCGCCTATACCGGGCTGCAACCGCTGGCCAACCCGGTAAACGACGCCCAGGGCATTGCCGCCGGGCTGGAGCGCGTCGGCTTCGAGGTCACCCTCGTGACCGACGCCCCGAAAGACCGCCTCGCCCCCGTGCTCGACGCCTTCGCCGCCCGCGCCGAAACCGCCGACACGGTGCTGTTCTACTACTCCGGCCACGCCTTCCAGCAGAACGGCCAGAACCTCCTCGTGCCCGCCGACGCCACTCTGCGCACGCCGGAGTCGATGACCGCCGAAACATGGTCCTTCTCCGATGACATCGTCGCCCGCCTCTCGGGCGAGGGCCGCCAAGTGCTGTTCTTCCTCGATGCCTGCCGCACCACCCCGCTGCCGCTGTCGCTGCAATCCACCGCCTCGGGGGGCGGCCTCGCCAAGCCCGATGCCGAAACCGGCCTTGGCACCGGCAGCTTCATCGCCTTCGCCACCCAGCCCGGCGCCGTGGCCCGCGACGGGATCGGGGCCAACAGCCCCTTCACCCTCGCCATGCTGAAGAACATCGAAACCCCCGGCATCTCGATCTCCGACCTGATGATCGCCGTGCGCAACGAGGTGGTCGAGGCCACCCACGAAACCCAGGTGCCCTGGGACCAGTCGTCGCTGCGCGCGCAGTTCTACTTCGTGCCGGTCGAGGAGGATGGGGCCAGCATCACCGAAGCCGACCTCGACGCCATCGGCGGGCTGGACGAAGAGAGCATCCGCAACGTGATCGGCGCGCTGGCCGACAACGGGGTGACACTGGAAATCCTCGTGGTCGAGGACGAGCCCGAAGAGATGGCCGATGCCACGCCCAACCCCATCGTCGCCATTGACGAGGTGGAGGAAGGCGAAGAGGTGGCCATGCTCGACGACACCCGCTCGGTCGATCCGCAAGACCCCGAAGAGGCCGGCGACACACCCGAAGGCGCCCCCACCCTGGCCGACAAGGTCGCCGCCGCCGAGGCGGTGGTGGCCGCCGCCGAGGCCAGCACCGCAACCGGCCCGAGCGCGGAAGAGCTGGCCTCCGTCGAGCTGCCCGAAAACCTGCCCCTCGGGCTCCAGCAGGAGCTGGCCCGCGTGGGATGCCACCGCGCCTCCGTCGATGGGGTCTGGGGCAAGATCAGCCGCATTTCCCTGCTGCGCTACTACACCGCCAAGGGCTCGGTCAGCGCCGAAGAGGCCAAGGCGGAGCCGAGCGAAGTCGCCTTCCGCCGCCTTGCGCTGGAGCCGGGCGTGGTCTGCGAAGGCGTGGTCGCCGCACCCGCCCGCGTGGCCGCCAAGGCCTCCGCCAGCAAGACCCGCGTGGTCCGCAAGACCTCGGCCCCCGCCGCCCGGACCCAGCCCAAGACCACCACCAAGCCCAAGTTTTCCACCCAGCCCACCACCGATGACAAGGGCCGCAAGGTTCCCGCCAAGATCAACCGGCTCTCGCCCGGCGCGATCCGCGGCTAGGTGGCGGGAGATCGTCTTGATTCGAGCAAGAAACCTGCGATCCTGACCCCGTGCTGAAAGACGAGATAGATCCGCGCTTCACCAAGGCCGCTTCCGCCGCCAAACGGCGCAAGCGGGCGGCAAGGCGCGGCCGGGTGCTGATCGGCGTCGGGGCGGTGCTGCCGGTCCTGCTGATCGGGCTCGGCATCTGGTTTACCTGGGACAAGTGGTCGTTCAACGGCGGGGGCGGAGGGACCGTAGCCGAGGAAGACCTCGAGGAAGGCTTCGCCATCTCCTCCGACGAGGACACCGCCGCCGCCTCATCGGCCTTCGTCGCCGCCTTCGTCGACCTAGCGGGCGACCCGCTGATCATCCGCTTTGCCGAGAACGGCGACGAAACCAAGAAGAAGCTCGAGGCCCCGGCCACCCTGCGCGGCGGCCGCGTGCCGCGCGGCGAGCTGCTGCTGGTCAGCGACGTGATGGTCTCGACCGAGGCGCGCTTCGTCACCACGCTGCCGTCGTCGCAGGAAGACTTCGCCTTCTTCCAGCTCCAGAAGAGCACGCCCCAGAAGGCCGAGGCCACCACCGCCGAAGAGACCCGCGAAGTGGCCGATGCGCTCGAGCAGGAGGGCGCGGAAGAGGCCGCCGAGGACCTGGCCGATGTCGCCGAAACCGAGGGCTACGAAGAGACCGCGCTCGACGATGAAACCGGCGGCTGGGGCGAGGCCGTGGGCGAGGACGACCCCGATGTGCCCGGCTTCACCGAAACCGTGATCGAAAACACCACATCGGTCGTCTACACCCGCCCGCAGGATCTGCGCGACAAGCTGGTGCGCGACATCTTCGTCAAGATCCAGCACGATCGCTCGCTCGAGGACCTGCTGGTCGACAACGGCTTCTTCGCTAACGAGGCCGAGAAAGCCGCGCTTGCGGCCAAGGAATACTTCGAGATGGAAGGGGTGAAGGCCGGGCAGGTCGTGGCCATGCGCGGCCAGCCCGAGCTGGGCGGCAAGCTGAGCTTCCGGCAGATGTCGATCTACGACAACGAGGTCTACTTCGGCACCCTGGCCCTGACCGACGAGGGCGATATCGGCCCCGGCTCGGACCCATGGGTCTATGACGAGCTCTTCGACTATGCCGGCGAAGAGGAGGAGGAGGCCGTCACCGAGCAGCGCTACCGGATGCTCGATGCCTTCTACTCCGCCGCCATCCGCAACGGCATTCCCTCCGTCGTGGTGGGCGAGGCGATTGCGCTGCTCTCCAAGGAGCACGACCTCTCGGCCTTCGCCAACCCCGGCGACAAGATGCGCTTTCTCTACGCGCCGCCCACCGAGGGCGACGAGGGGGGCGATGGCGCCAGCCGCATTCTCTACATCTCGATCCAGGGCGATGCGGTGGATATCGAATGCTTCGTTTATGCCACCAATGCCGAGGGCGACATGGGCTGCTTCGGGCTGAAGCCCAAGGCCGGCGGCGGCGGCGGTCTGGTCGGGGGCATGGTGACGCCGGTGAAAGGCGTGCTGACCTCGCGCTTCGGCCCGCGCCATCACCCGATCCTCAAGACCGTGCGGGTGCACAAGGGCGTCGACTGGGCCGCACCCACCGGCACCCCGATCTATGCCGCCTTCGATGGCACCATCGCCTATGCCGGACCGGGCGGGGGCTATGGCAACCTGCTGAAGGTAAGCCACGCCGGGGGAATGGAAACGCGCTATGCCCACCTGTCGAAGTTCGGCGCCGAGCCGGGCCAGCGGGTGAGCGCGGGCGATGTGGTCGGCTATGTCGGCACCACCGGCCGCTCGACCGGCCCGCACCTGCATTTCGAGCTCTACCTGAACGGCACCGCGATCGACCCGCTGGGCGCCTCGGTGCCCTCGGGCGGCGGGATAGTGGCCTCGGGCGACGGCTCGGGCGCCGTGGAGCAGCTGGTGAACCAGATCATCCGGGTGGAATCGGGGGGCAACGCGACGGCCAAGAACCCGCTGTCCACGGCCACCGGCCTCGGCCAGTTCATCGAGAGCACCTGGATCCGGATGATGAAGACCTACCGCCCCGACCTCGCCTCGACCCTCTCGCGCGCCGAGCTTCTGGCGCTGCGCAACGATCCGACGATCAGCCGCGAGATGGTGAAGCGCCTTGCGATGGAAGGCGAAAGCTACCTGCGCGCCCGCGGCCACGGCATCACCGCCGGGCGGCTCTATCTCTGCCACTTCCTTGGCGCGCAGGGCGCCGCGGTGGTGCTCTCCAACCCCGACGGCGCGCTGCTTGTCGACGTGCTCGGCCAGGGCGTGATCCGCGCCAACCCATTCCTCACCGGCAAGACGGTGGGCTACGTGAAGGCCTGGGCCGAGAAGAAGATGTCGGGGAGCAAGGGCGCGGTGGTGGTGACATCGGCCCCCGTGATACGTGAGCCGGGCGGGCTGCCCGACTACCGCAAGGAAATCGGCGCCCTCCTGACCCGGATCTGACCTCCTGTTCAATTGCGCGGCTTGCGCCGCATTTCCTTTTATTGTCCGCGGGTTGCGGGCCCTGCGCCTTTGTGGCGAGGGGCGCGGGTGGGGAGAGGGCAGGGTAGAGTATTTGCAGCAAGAAAATGGAACGGGTTGGCGACCTGGGTTGGCGGGCTGCGCAAAATGCGCTCGTTCGAGCCGCGTGTTTCGGCGCAGGGTGCGTCATGGCGGCGTTACCTCGCCGTGGCAGGCCGGGAAGGCTGGCCAAGGGGCGCGGCATGGGCCAGTCTGAAGCGGTATTTCGAGGGAGCCATTGATGATTCAGGAATTTCACAACACGCCCTATGACCAGCTCGAGGTGGGCATGGAGGCCGAGCGCACCCGTCTGGTGCTGGCCGATGACCTCTATGTCTTTGCCAACTCCTCGGGCAACCTGAACCCGCTGCACCTGCCGCGCGAGGATGGCGACGGAGATGGCACGCCCGAGGCGGTGACGCCCTCGATGTGGCTGGCGGCGCAGATCTCGGCGGTCTTCGGCAACCAGCTGCCCGGGCCCGGCACGCTCTATCGCAGCCAGAACCTGGAGTTCGTGGGCCGTGCCCATGCGGGCGACGAGGTGGTGACGAAGGTGGTGCTGGTGGCCAAGGAGGCGGACCGGGTGGCGCGGTTTCACACCACCGTCTGCCGGGTTTCGGACGGGGCGGTGATCGTGCGCGGCGAGGCGACGGTTTTCGCGCCCGAGCGGGCCCAGAGCTTCCGGGCCGATGACGTGCCGGGCCTCACCGTGCGCCGTCACAAGCATTTCGATGCGCTGATCGACCTTGCCGGCCCGCTGCCCGCGATCCCCACCGCCGTGGTGGCGCCGGAGGAGGCGAACTCGCTGGGCGGGGCGCTTCTGGGCGCGGATCACACGCTGATCACCCCGATCCTCATCGGCGATCCGGTGAAGATCATGGCCGCCGCCGAGGAGATCGGGCGCGATATCTCGGGCTTCGAGATCATCTCGGAGCCGGACCATGCCAAGGCCGCCAAGCTGGGCGTGGCGCTGGTGCACGAGGGCCGGGCGCAGGCGGTGATGAAGGGGCATCTGCACACCGGCCAGCTTCTGGGCGCGGTCTTTGCCCGCGAGGGGGGCCTGCGCACCGGACGGCAGATCTCCCATGTCTTCGTGATGGACGTTCCGGGGCTGGAGCATCTGCTGCTGATCACCGATGCGGCGATCAACATCGCGCCCGACCTCGAAACCAAGGTGGATATCGTCCAGAACGCCATCGACCTTGCCCACACCCTCGGCATCGCCGAGCCGAAGGTGGGCATCCTCTCGGCGGTCGAAACCGTGAACCCCAAGATCCCCTCCACCATCGACGCCGCCGTGCTCTCCAAGATGGCGGACCGCGGCCAGATCAAGGGCGGGCTGGTCGACGGGCCGCTGGCGATGGACAACGCGATTGATATCGACGCGGCCCAGACCAAGGGCATCAAGGGGCTGGTGGCGGGCCGCGCCGAAATCCTCGTGGCGCCCAACATGGAGGCGGGCAACATGCTGGCCAAGGAGCTGACCTTCGTGGCCCATGCCGAGGCCGGGGGCATCGTGATCGGCGCCGCCGTGCCGGTGATCCTGACCTCCCGCGCCGATGACGACGCTGCGCGCCTCGCCTCCTGCGCCGTCGCCGCGCTCTACCAGAGCAACCGCAAGCCATGAGCGCCATTCTCACGCTGAACGCCGGGAGCAGCTCGATCAAGTTCGGGCTGTTCGATGCCGAAAGCCTCGTGGAAGAGGCGGGCGGACAGGTGGAGCGGATTGGCGGCGAGGCCGAGCTGGACCTCGAAATTCCGGGCCGCCCGAAGGTGGAAACCCGGCTGCCGATCGCCAATCACCACGAGGCGGTCACTGCCATCCTTGCCGCCATCGCGCCCTATCTCGATGGCCGCGCCGTGGTGGGGGTGGGCCACCGGGTGGTGCATGGCGGGCCGGACCATGACGCGCCGCTGGTGCTGGACGAGGCCGCCATCGCCCGGCTGGCAAGGCTCGAGCCGCTCGCCCCGCTGCACCAGCCCCATAACCTCGCCGCCGTGCGCGCCGCGCGCGAGGCCTTCCCCGGCCCGGTGCAGGTGGCCTGTTTCGACACCGCCTTTCACCGCGGCCACCCCTTCGTGCAAGACACCTACGGCCTGCCGCGCCGGTTTTATGACATGGGCGTCAGGCGTTACGGCTTTCACGGGCTGAGCTACGACTACATCTCCGGCAAGCTGAAGGAAGATTGGCCAGCCCTTCATGCGGGCCGGGTGGTGGTGGCACATCTGGGCAACGGCGCCTCGCTCTGCGCCATGGAGGCGGGCAAATCCATCGCCTCCACCATGGGCTTCTCGGCGCTGTCGGGGCTCTGCATGGGCACCCGTCCGGGCCAGCTCGATGCGGGCGTTCTGCTCTGGATGCTCGATGATCAGAAGATGAGCGCGGCGGAGATCACCCGCGTGCTCTACAAGGAAAGCGGCCTCAAGGGGCTGTCGGGAGAGACCAACGACATGCGCGCGCTGCTCGCCTCGCAAGCCGAAGAGGCGGGGCAGGCGGTGGATTACTTCGTCATCCGGGTCGCGCAGGAGGTGGCCTCGATGGCGGCGGCGCTCGGCGGGATCGACGCGCTGGTCTTCACCGGCGGCATCGGAGAAAACGCTGCGCCCATCCGCGCCCGCGTGCTGGAGCAACTGGCCTTTCTCGGCTTTGCGCTCGATGCGCAGGCCAATGAGGCGGGCGGAACGCGCATCTCCTCTGGCCTTCCGGCACTGGTGCTGCCCACCAACGAGGAGCTGGTGATTGCCCGCGCCGTGCAGGCCGCACTCTGATCCTGCGCACCTGCCGGCGTCCCAAGCGCCCGGGATCGCTGCCGGAATTCGCTTCGCGCAGCCTCTTGCGGGTTCTCCCCCCGGGCGTCACTATGGGCACAGAACAGGCCCCGAAAGGGAGAACCCATCATGCCCAAGGTCACGCGCCTCGGTGATATCGGCTCAGGCCATGGCTGCCACTTTCCGCCCTCTCCGGCGATCGGGGCCTCTCCGGATGTCTTTGCCGAGGGCAAGGCGGTGGTGCGCAAGGGCGACCCCTACGTGCCCCATGCCTGCCCGACCTGCCCCGCACCGCCCCATGGCCGCGCGCTCTCGGCCGGATCGGGGAGTGTCTATGTCAACGGCAAGCCCGCCGGGCGGATTGGCGACTCGATCTCCTGCGGGGGCGCGGCCGATGCCGGGGCCTCCGATGTCTCCTTCGGAGACTGACTGGCGCAAACCGCCCGGGGGCGCTAAAGACTGCCCCCCATGACCCCGAGCGCCACCACAACCACCCAAGCCGCCCGCCTGTCGGTTGCCCCGATGATGGACTGGACCGACCGCCACTGCCGGTTCTTCCACCGCCAGCTCACGCGGCGAACCCTGCTCTATACCGAGATGGTCACGGCCCCGGCGCTGGTGCGGGGCGGGGCGGCGCATCTTCTGGCCTTCGACGCGGCAGAGCAACCTGTTGCGGTGCAGCTCGGCGGCTCCGAGCCCGCCGAACTGGCCGAGGCGGCGCGGATGGCCGAGGCGGCGGGCTACGCCGAGGTGAACCTCAACATCGGCTGCCCCTCGGACCGGGTGAAATCGGGCTGCTTCGGCGCGGTGCTGATGAAATCCCCCGCGCTGGTGGCCGAGTGCCTGTCGGCCATGCGCGAGGCGGTCGCGGTGCCGGTGACGGCCAAGTGCCGGATTGGGGTGGATGAGCAGGAGCCGCGCGAGGTTCTGCCGCAGTTCCTTGAAATGGTTCAGAAAACCGGGGTCAGCCGGGTCACGGTCCATGCCCGCAAGGCCTGGCTCCAGGGCCTCAGCCCCAAGGAAAACCGCGAGGTGCCGCCGCTCGACTATCCGCTGGTACACGAGACGAAGCAGGCCTTCGCGGGGCTGCACCTGTCGATCAACGGCGGGATTTCGCGTCTCGACGAGGCGCAGGGCCATCTCGACGCGGGGATGGATGGCGTCATGATCGGGCGCAGCGCCTATCACGATCCGGGCATGTTGCTTCAGGCCGATGCGCAGATCTTTCACGAGGCCCCGAGCGGGCGCAGCCGGCGCGATGCCGTGGACGCGATGCGCCCCTATATCGACGCGCACCTCATCGCGGGCGGCAAGCTGGCGCAGGTCACGCGTCACATGCTCGGGCTGTTCCAGGGCCGTCCCGGCGCCCGGGCCTGGCGTCGTATCCTCTCCGAGGACTCCCACCGCGAGGGCGCCGGTCTCGAAGTGCTCGACCGCGCCCTGTCGGCCCTGCCCGAAGCCAGCCTCGCCGCCTGATCGGCCTCTCCGACAGGCGGTTGCTGCCGATGCCGGCGATTGTGCGGCGATGGGGCTTGTGTTCGGGGCGCACTCGCTTGTAGGGCGCGGGCATGAAGCTGGATGATTTCGATTTTGACCTCCCCGAGGAGCTGATCGCGGTGCGCCCTGCCTATCCGCGCGGGGCCTCACGGCTGCTCGTGGCCGGTGCCGACTGGATCGAAGACCGGGCGGTGGCCGACATCTGCGACCACCTGCGCCCCGGCGACCGGCTGGTGCTGAACAACACCAAGGTCATTCCGGCGCGGCTCTCGGGTTTGCGACGGCGCGACTCCGCCCAAGGTCCGGTCGAGGCGCGGATCGAGGTCACGCTGCTGGAGCCGGGACAGGGCGGCGAGTGGCTGGCGCTGGCGCGCCCGGCCCGCAAGCTGAAGCCCGGCGAGCGCGTGGAGTTCGGCGCGGGGCTGTCCGCCGAGGTGCTCGCCCGCGAGGGCGGCGAGGTGCGGCTGCGCTTCTCGGCCGAGGGCGCGGCCTTCGACGCGGCGCTGGAGCAGGTCGGCGCCATGCCCCTGCCGCCCTACATCGCGGCCCGGCGCGCGGCGGACGAGGCCGACCGCGAAGATTATCAGACCGTCTTTGCCAAGCACGCAGGCGCGGTGGCGGCCCCCACGGCCTCGCTCCACTTCGATGCCGCGATGCTGGCGCGCATCGAGGCGATGGGCGTGGGGCTCACCGAGGTCACGCTGCACGTGGGCGCGGGCACCTTCCTGCCGGTGACGGTCGACGACGTAACCACCCACCGCATGCACGCCGAGCGCGGCGAGGTCAGCGCGCAGGCGGCCGAGGAGATCAACGCCACCAAGGCCGCCGGCGGGCGCATCATTCCGGTGGGCACCACGGCGCTGCGGCTGATCGAAAGCGCGGCAGAGGCAAAGGGCCGTATCGCGCCCTGGCAGGGGGAGACCGATATCTTCATCTACCCCGGCTTCGAATTTGCCCTGACCGACGCGCTGATGACCAACTTCCACCTGCCGAAATCCACGCTGATGATGCTGGTTTCGGCCCTGATGGGGCAGAGCAGGGTAATGGAGATTTACCGACACGCCATAGAGGCGCGCTACAGGTTTTTCTCCTATGGTGACAGCTCGCTGCTGTTGCCGGGCGAATAAAGACGGCAGGTGTCGCTCAGGAGCGGTTGCACCCCTTGGCCAACAGGCCATCTGGGGGCGGAATATTGAAAGGCCGAAACGATGATTAAGGTGATGTCCAGCACATGGGCGCTGCTCTTGGGTGTGATGCTGCTGATGGTGGGCAACGGCGTGCAGGGCACGCTGCTGGGTATCCGCGGGGCGCTGGAAGGGTTCAGCACCTGGGAGATGTCCTTCGTGATGTCGGCCTACTTCCTCGGCTTCCTCGGCGGCTCGCGGCTGGCACCCGAGATGATCCGGCGCGTCGGGCACGTGCGGGTCTTCGCGGCGCTCGGCAGCTTCATCAGCGCGGTGCTGGTGCTCTATCCCACCGTGACCGAACCCTGGGCCTGGATCCTCGGGCGGGTCATCATCGGCTTCTGCTTCTCCGGCGTCTACGTCACCGCCGAAAGCTGGCTGAACAGCTCGGTCACCTCCGACATCCGGGGCAAGGCGCTCTCGCTCTACATGATCGTGCAGATGGTCGGCATCGTCGCCGCCCAGGGCCTGCTGCTCACGGCAGACCCCTCGGGCTTCGTGCTCTTCGTCATCCCCAGCGTGCTGGTGTCGATCTCCTTCGCGCCGATCCTGCTCAGCGTGCAACCGACCCCCGCCTTCGACACCACAAAGCCGCTCTCGCTGGTCAAGCTCTACGCGATCTCGCCTCTCGGCTGCGTCGGCACCTTCCTCGTCGGCGGCATCTACTCGGCGCTCTTCGGCATGGCGGCGGTCTTCGGCGCGCAGGCCGGGCTGACGGTGGCGCAGATCTCGGCCTTCGTCGCCTCCATCTACATCGGCGGGCTGGTGCTGCAATATCCGGTCGGCTGGTTCTCCGACCGGATGGACCGGCGGATGCTGATCGCCATGCTCGCCGTCGCCGGCGGCGGCGGGGCGCTCTTCGGCCTCGTCTTCGGCGGGATCTTCAGCGCCATCCTCGTGTCCGGCCTTGCCATCGGCGGCATGACCAACCCGCTCTACGCGCTGCTCATCGCCTATACCAACGACTTCCTGGAACCAGATGACATGGCCGGAGCCTCGGGCGGGCTGATGTTCATCAACGGGCTCGGCGCCATCGCCGGCCCCCTCGTCACCGGCTGGCTGATGAGCGTGGCGGGGCCGGGGGGCTTCTTCCTCTACATCGCGGTGCTCATGGCGCTGGTCGCAGCCTATGCCTTCTGGCGCATGACCCGGCGCCCCGGCGTTGCGGTCGAGGACACCGGCCATTACGCGCCGGTTCTGCCCTCGGCCACGGCGGTGGCCGTGGACATGGCGCAGGAGGTCTTCATCGAAGGGCTGGAAGAGGATGAACCCGCCGCCTGAGGCCGCGTGCTGGTTGTGCGATGCCCCGCGCCGTGAGAGGCTGGGGCGGGAGGAATGCAGATGGTCGAACCCGAAGAGGTCGTTCGGTTCTGGGTCGATGAGGTCGGCACCAAGGGCTGGTACGTGCAGGAGGAGGCGCTGGACGCCGACATCCGGGCGCGCTTTCTCGATAGCTGGGAGGCCGTGGCGGCGGGCGATCTTCCGCGCTGGGGCTGGACCGCGCGCGAGGTGCTGGCCCGCCTGATCCTCGTCGACCAGTTTCCGCGCAACATGTTTCGCGGCGATCCCCGCAGCTTCGCCACCGACGGGCTGGCCCGCACATGGTCCAAATGGGCGGTGCAGGTGCGCAAGGACGACCGGGTCGACGGCCCGGCGCGCCAGTTCTTCTACCTGCCGCTGATGCACTCCGAGGTGCTGGCCGATCAGGATGCCGCCGTGCGCCTGTTTCTCGTGCGCACACCGGGCAGCGACAACCTGCGCCACGCCCGCGCCCACCGGCAGGTGATCCGAGACTTCGGCCGCTTTCCCTATCGCAACGCCGCTCTCGGCCGCGTCTCCAGCGCGGCCGAAGAGGCCTATATCGCGGCGGGCGGCTACCGGTGGTCGCTGAACCATGTCGACGACGAGGGCGGCGGTGGCTGGAACTCCTCTGCCTAACCCGATGGGAATCCGTGGCTTTTCGCCTTTGCACTCTGCGGCATCGCCGCGCGGATCGGGGGCTTTCGCCGGATGGCGAAAATAGTTTAACACTAAACCAGTTTTGAAACGGGAGAGAATCATGGCCTCGCAAAGCTTCGACCTGATCGTCATCGGCGCCGGCCCCGGCGGCTATGTTGCCGCGATCCGCGCCGCCCAGCTCGGGCTCAAGGTGGTGTGCGTCGAGCGGGAGAACCTCGGCGGCATCTGCCTCAACTGGGGCTGCATCCCGACCAAGGCGCTGCTGCGCTCTTCCGAAGTGTTCCACCTGATGCACCGCGCCAAGGAATTCGGCCTCTCGGTGGAGAAGGCCGGCTATGACCTCGACGCCGTGGTGAAGCGCTCGCGCGGTGTCGCCGCGCAGATGGAAGGCGGCATCAAGCACCTGTTCAAGAAGAACAAGGTGACCTCGATCATGGGCGAGGCCAAGATCACCGCGAAGGGCAAGGTGTCGGTCAAGACCGAGAAGGGCACCGAGGAGCTGAGTGCCAAGAACATCGTGGTGGCCACCGGCGCGCGCGCCCGCGAGCTTCCGGGGCTGGAGGCCGACGGTGATCTGGTCTGGACCTACCGCCACGCCCTCACCCCGAGCCGCATGCCCAAGAAGCTGCTGGTGATCGGCTCCGGCGCGATCGGCATCGAATTCGCCAGCTTCTACAACACGCTCGGGGCCGACACGACCGTGGTGGAAGTGATGGACCGGGTGCTGCCGGTGGAAGACAAGGACATCTCTGCCTTCGCCAAGAAACAGTTCGAGAAGCAGGGCATGAAGATCATGGAGAAAGCCATGGTCAAGCAGCTCGACCGGGCGAAAGGCAAGGTCACGGCCCATGTCGAGGTCGGCGGCAAGGTCGAGAAGATGGAGTTCGACACCGTGATCTCCGCCGTCGGGATCGTCGGCAACGTCGAGGGCCTCGGCCTTGAAGAGCTTGGCGTGAAGATCGACCGGACCCACGTTGTGACGGACGAGTTCTGCCAGACCGGGGTCGAGGGCGTCTATGCCATCGGCGATATCGCCGGCGCGCCCTGGCTGGCGCATAAGGCGAGCCACGAGGGCGTCATGGTGGCCGAGCATATCAAGGGGATGCACGTGCACCCGATCAAGCCCGGCAGCATTGCCGGCTGCACCTACTGCCACCCGCAGGTCGCCAGCGTCGGCATGACCGAAGCCAAGGCCAAGGAAGCCGGATACGAGCTGAAGGTGGGCAAGTTCCCCTTCATCGGCAACGGCAAGGCGGTGGCGCTTGGCGAGCCCGAGGGCATGGTGAAGACCGTGTTCGACGCCAAGACCGGCGAGCTTCTGGGGGCCCACATGGTGGGCGCCGAGGTGACCGAGCTGATCCAGGGCTACGTTGTGGGCCGCCAGCTCGAAACCACCGAAGAAGACCTGATGCACACGGTCTTCCCGCATCCGACTCTCTCGGAAATGATGCATGAGTCCGTGCTCGAGGCCTACGGGCGGGCGATACATATCTAGTTTGAAACGCCAAAGGCGTTTCAAACAGCGGGCGGCAGTGGATCGCGCAGCGATCTGCGAAAGCCCACACCGTTGAAGATCAGGGGCGTCCGGCGGGGCGCCCTTTTTGTTTGAGGTGCGGCCGGGCATGGCACAGCTCCCACCCACCCACCCCGCTGTGCCATGCCCGGCCTGCGCGGGGTGGCGGCGTTACGGGAAAGCTCCGGGTTCACCAAGGCAGGAACTGCGGTTTGGTTACGGAAATTTCTGATGTGGCAATATTCAGTAACGTATTGCTTGCGTCGAATCCCCCTGAGGCGTAGATTCCCTTTCGAGCGAGCAGGGAGGAGCAAGCCATGGCCGGAGAGGCTTTCATTTGTGACGGGGTGCGCACGGCGATTGGCCGCTATGGCGGGGCGCTGTCGCAGGTCCGGGCGGATGACCTGGCCGCCGTGCCGATCAGGGCGCTGATGGTCCGCAACACCGGGCTCGACCCCGCCGCAATCGACGATGTGATCTACGGCTGCGCCAACCAGGCCGGCGAAGACAACCGCAACGTGGCCCGCATGGCGCTGCTGCTGGCGGGCCTCCCCGAGAGCGTGCCGGGCGCCACCATCAACCGCCTCTGCGCCAGCGGCATGGATGCCATCGGCACCGTGAGCCGCGCGATCAAGGCCGGCGATTACGAGCTCGCCATAGCCGGGGGCGTCGAGAGCATGAGCCGCGCGCCCTTCGTGATGGGCAAGGCGACCACCGCCTTCTCCCGCGCGGCCGAGGTGTTTGACACCACCATCGGATGGCGCTTCGTCAACAAGGCGATGAAGGCGGCCTACGGCGTCGATTCCATGCCCCAGACCGCCGACAACGTCGCCGCCGACTGGGGCGTCTCCCGCGAGGATCAGGACGCTTTCGCCGCCCGCTCTCAGGCCCGCTGGGCCGGGGCCGATGCCGCCGGCGTGTTCGCGCAAGAGATCGTCCCGGTCGAGGTGCCCCAGCGCAAGGGCGACCCGCTGGTTGTGGCGAAGGACGAGCACCCGCGCCCCGGCACCACCGCCGAGCAGCTCGGGCGCTTGAAGGGCGTAAACGGCCCCGATCTGAGCGTGACCGCGGGCAATGCCTCTGGCGTCAATGACGGCGCCGCGGCGCTGCTGGTGGCCTCCGAGGCCGCCGCGCAGGCGCAGGGGCTCACCCCGCTGGCGCGGATCGTGACGATGCAATCTGCCGGGGTTGCCCCCCGCGTCATGGGCATCGGCCCGGTGCCCGCCGTGCGCAAGGCGCTGGCGAAGGCCGGTCTGACCATCGAGCAGATGGACGTGATCGAGCTGAACGAGGCTTTCGCCGCCCAGGGCCTCGCCGTACTGCGCGACCTCGGCGTCCCCGATGACGCCGAACATGTGAACCCCAACGGCGGCGCCATCGCCATCGGCCACCCGCTCGGCATGTCCGGCGCCCGGTTGGTGCTGACGGCGGCGCGGGAGCTGCAGCGGCGCGGCGGGCGCTATGCGCTCTGCACCATGTGTGTGGGCGTGGGGCAGGGGGTTGCCTTGATTATTGAGCGGGTCTGATGGGCTACGACCTCCACATCACCCGCCGCGAGAACTGGTTTGACGAGGGCGATGACATTGCCCTCGACGAGTGGCTCGCCGTGGCGCGGGACGACCCGGAGCTGACCGTGGCCGAGGATGGCTCGGCCGACATGCCGGGTCCGGACGGGCAGCTTTGGCCGCTCTGGTGGTATGATGGCGTGGTGCAGACGAAGAACCCCGAGGACGGGCTGATTGCCAAGATGGTGGCGCTGGCCGGGCTGATGGGGGCGAAGGCGCAGGGCGACGAGGGGGAGACCTACGGCGCCGATGGAACTTCGGACTGGGGCGACGAGGCCCCTGCGCCGAAGAAAGGCTGGCTGGCGCGAATTCTGGGCCGCTGAAGGGAGCGATGCGATGTATGCACAGATGATCAAATCCGAGGGCGGCAAACCCCGCGAGGAGATGAGCCCGGAGGAGGCCGCTTTCCAAGACCGGATCGACGCGGGCGAAACCATCGAGCCGCAGGACTGGATGCCCGAGGGCTATCGCAAGACCCTGATCCGCCAGATCGGCCAGCACGCGCATTCCGAGATCGTCGGCCAGCTTCCCGAGGGCAACTGGATCACCCGCGCGCCCACGCTGGAGCGCAAGGCGATCCTGCTCGCCAAGGTGCAGGACGAGGCGGGCCACGGGCTCTACCTCTACTGCGCCGCAGAGACGCTGGGGATCAGCCGCGACGACATGACCGAGCAACTGCTCAACGGCCGGATGAAATACTCCAGCATCTTCAACTACCCGACCCTGAGCTGGGCCGATATCGGCGCCGTGGGCTGGCTGGTGGATGGGGCCGCGATCATGAACCAGGTGCCGCTCCAGCGCACCTCCTACGGGCCCTACAGCCGCGCCATGATCCGGATCTGCAAGGAGGAATCCTTCCACCAGCGCCAGGGGTTCGACATCATGATGAAGATGGCGAAGGGCACCGAGGCGCAGCGCCGGATGGCGCAGGACGCACTGAACCGCTTCTGGTATCCCTCGCTTATGATGTTCGGCCCGTCCGACGCGGAGTCGGTCCATTCGGCGCAGAACATGGCCTGGCGGATCAAGATCAACGGCAATGACGAGCTGCGGCAGAAGTTCGTTGACCAGACGGTGCCGCAGGCGGAGTTCCTCGGGCTGACGGTGCCCGACGAACACCTGAAATGGAACGAGGAGAAGGGCGGATACGACTTCTCCGAACCCGATTGGGACGAGTTTTTTGCCGTGCTCAAGGGCGCGGGGCCGGAGAGTGCCGAGCGGATGAAGGCGAGGCAGGATGCATGGACCGAGGGCCAATGGGTGCGCGATGCGATGAGCGCCCATGCAGCGAAGAAGGCGGCGCGCCGGGAGGCGGCAGAGTAGCGACGTCATCCTCAGGTCAAGCCCGAGGATGACGCTTCACAGGAGGAAGATTGATATGAGCAGGGACTGGCCACTCTGGGAGGTGTTCATCCGCGGCAGTCACGGGATGAGCCATCGCCACGTCGGCTCGCTCCACGCCGCCGATGCCGAGCACGCGCTGCTCTCGGCGCGCGACGTTTACACCCGGCGCAACGAGGGGGTCTCGATCTGGGTGGTGCCCTCGGTGCAGATCACCGCCTCGAACCCCGATGACAAGGGGCCGTTCTACGAGCCCTCGCAGAGCAAGGTCTATCGCCACCCGAGCTTCTTCGACATTCCCGATGACGTGGGGGCGATGTGATGCTGGACGGCGGATCTGATCCGGTCGGCACGCTGGCGCTCCGGATGGGAGACAACGCGCTGATCCTCGGCCACCGGGTGTCGGAATGGTGCGGCCATGCCCCGGTGCTGGAGGAAGACATCGCGCTGGCCAATATCGCGCTCGACCTGATCGGGCAGGCGCAGCTCTGGCTGGGGCTGGCCGGGGAGAGCGCGGGCAAGACCGCCGACGAGTTGGCATTCCTGCGCGACGCATGGGACTTCCGCTGCCTGCTGCTGGTGGAGCAGCCCAACGGCGACTTCGGGCGCACGGTGATGCGCCAGTTCCTCTTCGATGCCTGGCATGTGGAGATGCTGCGGGGCCTCTCCGGCTCTTCCGAACCGAGGGTTTCGGAGATCGCACAAAAGGCAGTGAGGGAGGTGGAGTATCACCTTGAGCGGTCCTCGGCGCTGGTCATCGCCCTTGGCGATGGTACCGAGGAAAGCCACGTCCGGATGCAGGCAGCGCTCGATTGGCTCTGGCCCTGGGCGGGTGAGGCGCTGGCCGCCGATCCCGTGGATGCGGCGCTGGCGGAGGCGGGCATTGCGCCTGCACCCGAGGCCCTGCGCCCTGCCTGGGAGGCAACCGTGCGGCAGGTGCTGGCCGAAGCGACGCTCACCCTGCCGCAGAGCGATTTTGCCCATCGCGGCGGCAAGGACGGCAAGCGGCATTCGGAGGCGCTGGGGCATCTGCTGACCCAGATGCAATGGCTCCAGCGGGCCTATCCGGGGGCAACGTGGTGAGCATGGCGCAAACCCGGCTGTCGGAGGCCGAGGTCTGGCAGGTGCTCGGCGGCGTGCCGGACCCGGAAATTCCGGTGATCAGCCTCGTCGATCTCGGGGTGATCCGGGGCGTGGCCTATGAGGGCGACACCCTCATCGTCACCGTCACGCCCACCTATTCGGGCTGCCCGGCAACCACCATCATCAACCTCGATATCGAAACCGCGCTGCGCGCCGCGGGGGTGGAGCACCTCGAGCTGCGCCGCCAGCTCGCCCCGCCCTGGACGACCGACTGGCTCAGCGCCGAGGGACGGGCGAAGCTCGAAACCTACGGCATCGCCCCGCCCCAGCCCGCAGGCGGGCCGGAGCGCTGCCCGCGCTGCGCCTCCAGAAACCTCAACAAGATCAGCCAGTTCGGCTCCACCCCCTGCAAGGCCCAGTGGCGCTGCGGCGACTGCCTGGAACCTTTCGACTATTTCAAGTGCATCTGACATGGCCCAGTTTCTCCCCCTCACCGTGACCGACGTGCGCCCCACCACCCGCGAGGCCGTGGTGGTAACGCTCCAGCCCGACGACCCGGCGGCCTTCGCCTTCACACAAGGCCAATACCTGACCTTCCGCCAGCAGATCGACGGCACCGAGATCCGCCGCAGCTATTCGATCTGCTGCGGCGTAGGCGAGGGGCTTCAGGTGGGGATTAAGCGGGTCGAGGGCGGGGCGTTTTCATCCTGGGCGAACGAGACCCTCAAACCCGGGATGCGGCTGGAGGCGATGCCGCCTGCGGGCCGGTTCTTCACCCCGCTCGATGAGGGCGCAGCAAAGCACTACCTCGCCTTCGCGGGCGGCTCGGGCATCACCCCCGTGCTCTCGCTCATCCGCACCACACTGGCCGCCGAGCCGCTTTCGCGCTTCACCCTCGTCTATGCCAACCGCGCGGCGGCGACGGTGATGTTTCGCGAGGAGCTGGAAGATCTGAAGAACCGCCACATGGGACGGCTTCAGGTGGTGCATGTGCTCGAGCATGACGGGCAGGAGGTGCCGTTGTTCTCGGGCCGGGTGGATGGCGAGAAGGTGAAAGCGCTGTTTTCCGGGCTGATCGAGGCCGAGGGGGTGGATACCGCCTTCATCTGCGGGCCGGAGCCGATGATGCTGGCGATCTCCGAGGCGCTGAAGAGCGCGGGGCTGGCCGAGGATCAGATCCGTTTCGAGCTGTTCAAATCCGACCAGCCCGGGCGGCTGCCGCAGCGGGCGGCGGCCGCCATGTCGGCAGGCGCCAGCGGGGCGGAGGCGAAGGTGACGCTCGACGGCGTGACCCGCAGCCTCACCATCGAGCCCGGCCAAACGGTGCTGGAAGCCGGGCTTGCGGCCTCGCTCGACGTGCCCTTCGCCTGTCGCGCCGGGGTCTGCTCCACTTGCCGCTGCCGGGTGCTCGAGGGCGAGGTGGAGATGGCAGCGAATTACGCGCTGGAAGATGACGAAGTGGCAAAGGGCTACGTGCTCAGCTGCCAGAGCCACGTGATCTCCGATCGCGTGGTGGTCAGCTACGACGCGTGATGACCACGTAGGGCGGGACTTGTCCCGCCACCCCGAAGCGCTCCTGCCAAGGCGGGACAAGTCCCGCCCTACGACTCACTGATCCACCGGCAACCCGCTCGGCACGCGCTCGGGCACGCCGAGCCGCCCGTCGATGGCGGGCTGGTCCGTCAGCGCCTCCAGAAACGCCATGATCGCATCGGTCTCGTCCTTCAACAGCGGGCGGTCCTCGACCTCGATCGCCGCTTCCAGCGCGGCCCGGTCGGCGGCATCCTGCAAGGGGCCAAGGGCGTCATGCTCCAGCGCGGCCAACCTTGCGGGCGAGCCGTCATAGGCAGCCAGCGCGGCGCGGGGGGCGGCATGGGCCTCCACGAAATCGCGCAGCTCGGCATAGGCGCCCGAATGCCCGTAAGGCGCCGTGGCCACCACGTTGCGCAGGCTCGGCGTGCGAAAGGCATAGGCATCCTCGACATGGCCCGTCACCCCCATGCGCCCCACATCGCGATGGTGCGTTTCGAAGGCCAGCCGCTTGCCGGGGCCGATCTGCGGCACCCCCATCGCGTGAAACCCGTGGTCGGTTTGCAGCGCGCCGGAATGGCAGCCCGAGCAGCCCGCCGTGCCATAAAACAGCTCCGCCCCCTCAAGCGCCTGCGCCGAAAGCGCGTCCTCATCCCCACGCAGAAAGGCATCGAAGGCAGAGCCGTCGGCGCGCCACTCGAAGGCCATGAACGCGGCGATGGCGTTGGAAATATCGGTAAAATGCAACGGCCGGCCCGCCGCCACCTCAGGATAAACGGCCTCGAACCGCGCCTGATAATCGCCCGCCCCCTCAACCCGCCGCGCGATGATGTCCCACGCGCCGCCCGGCCCGGTGATGCGCCCCGAGCGCGTCGCCTTGGCCACGTCATTCTCCTTCACGTGGCCGGCCATCTCATCGGCCGACAGCACCGGAAACATGGTCTGCGCCGAGAGGATGCCCGAAAAGCCAACCTCCATGTCCTCGCCCATCGGCGTGCGGAAGCCGGAAGCGCGGCTCTCGTCCACCTCGATGCGCCCGTCGTGAAACAGCACGGTGAATTGCCGCGCGCCGAGGTTGAAGAGGGCAGGGGCGTTGCGGGGGATGAACTCGCTCGGGTAGTTCGCGGCATCCGCCACCCGCTCCGGCCCCAGCCCGTGGCCGCCTTCGCCCATCCCGAGCGAAAGCCCGTCGGAGGTGGCGAAGCGCGGATGGTGGCAGGTGGCGCAGGCGATGTTCTGGTTGCCCGACAGGATCGGGTCGTAGAACAGCAGTTGCCCGAGCGCGGCCTCGGCCGCGTCGATCTCGATGAAATCGGCATCGCTCAACGGCGCAGGAAACTCCTGCGCGGTGGCGGCAAGCGGAAACAGCAGGGCGAGGGCGAGGCTACGCATAGGCGGCGGCCTTCTCTTCAAGCGATATCACCCGCGGCTCCACCAGCGGCTCCCCGCCCGGAAACAGCGGATGGCGCTTCTGCGCGCCCTTCAGCCAGCCGCCGAACATGATCCGCCCGATCGACAGAAAAACCCCCAGCGTGCTGCCACTGGTCGGCGGAAGATCCTCCGGCAGGGCCTTGTCCTTGGGAATGTTCACCCGCGCCTTCACCGGCCCGAGCGCGTCCTTCCCGGCAATCCCGTAGGTCAGCGCCCCGAAGAAGGGGTAGCTCGGCGACGGCCCGGTATTGCCCAGAGGCGTGTTGCAGCAAGCGGCATACCAGCGGGCAAGGCCCTTGGGGCTGAGGCGCAGCGCGGCGATATGTTCGACGCCCTGCACAATCGAAAGCCGGTCGCAGCGGATCTGCACGATGTCGCTGCCATCCCCCGGCCCCAGCACATCGGCCCGGCCAAGAGCGCGCGGAAAGGCGCGGCAGCTGTCGCAATGACAGATCACCCGGTTGCCCTGAGGCGGGGCCGGGCGGGCGGCGATGTGCAGCTCTACCTTGCCGCAGTCGCATCTGAGCGTGATCGGGTCCATCCAGAAATCCTCCGCCGGCGAGCCTATGCCCGCAGGCGCGGGTTGCAAGAGGGATCACCGCCGCAAGGGCCCTCTGTTTCCCATCCCGCAACAATCGCGCCACCTGCAACCCTGCAAACCCGCCTGCTGCAAAAGTGATTCGAAAATCCCTTCCCATGCGAATCACCTTGCGTTACTGTGTTTCCAGACCCGGAAAACCGGGCGTTTCGAGGCAGTCAGGCAGTCTGATGACAGAGATGGTTTTTGGCACGGCCCCCGTTCGCACGGGCGAGCCGGTGCTACCCCGGTGGTGGCGGACGATCGACCGTTGGTCGATGTCGTCCATTTTGCTGTTGTTCGGCATCGGCCTGCTTCTGGGCCTCGCGGCCTCCCCGCCGCTGGCGGCCCGCAACGGGCTCGATCCCTTCTATTACGTGCAGCGTCAGGCTTTCTTCGGAGGGCTCTCGCTGGTGGTGATGTTCGCCTTCTCCATGATGAACCCCTCCCTCGTGCGCCGCCTCGCGGTGCTGGGCTTCTTCGTCAGCTTCGTGGCAATCCTGCTGCTGCCGATCTTCGGCACCGACTTCGGCAAGGGCGCCACGCGCTGGTTCTCGCTGGGGTTCGCCTCGGTCCAGCCTTCGGAGTTCCTCAAGCCCGGCTTTGTGGTGCTCGCGGCCTGGCTCATGGCGGCCTCGCAGCAGGTCGCAGGGCCGCCGGGCAAGAGCTTTTCCTTCATCATCGCCGTCACCATCGTCATGCTTCTGGCGCTCCAGCCCGACTTCGGGCAGGCCTGCCTGATCCTCTTTGCTTGGGCGGTGATGTATTTCGTCGCCGGGGCGCCGATCACCATTCTCGTGGTCGTCGCTGGGCTTGTCGTGGTGGGCGGACTGACCGCCTACGAGGGCTCCGAGCACTTCGCCCGCCGGATCGACGGCTTCCTCTCTCCCGACCTCGATCCGCGCACCCAGCTCGGCTACGCCACCAACGCGATCCGCGAAGGCGGCTTCTTTGGCGTCGGCGTGGGCGAGGGGCAGGTAAAGTGGTCGCTGCCCGATGCCCATACCGACTTCATCATCGCGGTGGCGGCAGAGGAATACGGGCTGGTGCTCGTCCTCGCCATCATCCTGCTCTACGGCACCATCGTCGTGCGCTCGCTCCTGCGCCTGATGCGCGAGCGCGATCCCTTCATCCGCCTCGCCGGCACCGGGCTGGCCTGCATGTTCGGCGTTCAGGCCATGATCAACATGGGCGTCGCGGTGCGCCTGCTTCCGGCCAAGGGCATGACGCTGCCGTTCGTCTCCTACGGCGGCTCCTCCATGATCGCGGGCGGCATCCTCGTGGGCATGCTGCTGGCTTTCACCCGCACCCGCCCGCAGGGGCAGATCGGCGATATCCTGCTGCGGAGGGGGCCGTGACGCGAAACCTGCTTCATTTTCTTGCGCAAAGTACTCACTCCCCCGGCTGCACCCCACGAAACGCCGGAGTACCCAAATGACGCAGCCTCTTCTCATCATCGCCGCAGGCGGCACCGGCGGGCACATGTTCCCGGCGCAGGCACTGGCCGAGGCGATGTTGGGGCTGGGCTGGCGGGTGAAGCTCTCGACCGATGCCCGCGGCGCGCGCTACACCGGGGCCTTCCCCGAGGCGGTCGAGATCGAGGTGATGTCCAGCGCCACCTTCGCGCGGGGTGGGGTGCTCGCCAAGCTGGCGGTCCCCTTCCGCATTGCCGGCGGCACCCTTTCTGCGGCGCTGAAGATGCTGCGCGACAAACCCTCCGTCGTTGTCGGCTTCGGCGGCTACCCCTCGATCCCGGCGCTGGCGGCGGCCACGCTGCTCAAGCGGCCCCGGGCGATCCATGAGCAGAACGGCGTGCTCGGCCGGGTCAACGAAATCTTCGCCAAGCGCGTCCATGCTATCGCCTGCGGCACATGGCCCACCGAACTGCCCGAGGGCGTCGAGGGCCACGACATCGGCAATCCGGTGCGTGCCGCAATCCTCGACCGGGCCGGCGCGCCCTACATTCCCCCGGGCGACTATCCCATGTCGATCCTCGTGATGGGCGGCTCCCAGGGCGCCCGCATCCTGTCCGACATCGTCCCCGCCGCCCTCGCCACGCTGCCCGAGTCCTCGCGCCGGCACATCCGTGTGAGCCATCAGGCCCGTCCCGAAGACGAGGCGCGGGTGGTGGAGTTCTACGAAAGCGCGGGCATCGACGCCACGGTGCAGCCCTTCTTCTCCGACGTGCCCGAGCGCATGGCCGAGGCGCAGCTCGTCATCACCCGCGCCGGGGCCTCCACCGTGGCCGACCTCTCGGTCATCGGCCGCCCCTCCATCCTGATCCCGCTCGCCGCCGCCATCCGCGACGAGCAGACCGCCAATGCCCGTGGCCTGGTTGACGCGGGGGCGGCCATCCTGATCCCCGAAAAACGGCTTGACCCAACCAGCCTCGCGGAGCAAATCCAGACAATTCTCGAAACCCCCGAGGGCGCGACGCAAATGTCGATCGCGGCGCTCTCCACCGGCAAGCCCGACGCCACCATGCGTCTGGTCGCCCTTGTCGAGGGGCTCGCAGAGCAGAAGACGGCGGCAACGACCGCATAAGATAAAGCCCACAATAAACGGGCGAGCAGTAAATGTGAGGCAGTGACATGGACGGAAGCAATATCATGCAGGGCGTAACCAAACTCCCGACCCAGTTGGGCGCAATCCACTTCGTCGGCATCGGCGGCATCGGCATGTCGGGCATTGCCGAGGTGCTGCTGAACTTCGGCTACCAGGTGCAGGGCTCCGACCTGAAGAAGAGCAAGATCACCGAGCGGCTCGAGAGCCTCGGGGCCACGGTCTTCGAGGGGCAGGCCGCCGAAAACCTCGAAAACGCCGAGGTCATCGTGATCTCCTCCGCCATCAAGCCGGGCAACCCCGAGCTCGACGCCGCCCGCGCCAAGGGCCTGCCGGTGGTGCGCCGCGCCGAGATGCTGGCCGAGCTGATGCGCCTCAAGTCCAACATCGCCGTCGCCGGCACCCACGGCAAGACGACGACCACCACCATGGTCGCCGCGCTGCTCGACGAGGGCGGCATCGACCCGACCGTGATCAACGGCGGCATCATCCACGCCTACGGCTCCAACGCCCGGATGGGGCAGGGCGAGTGGATGGTGGTCGAGGCCGACGAAAGCGACGGCACCTTCAACCGCCTCCCCGCCACCATCGCCATCGTCACCAACATCGACCCCGAGCACATGGAGCACTGGGGCACCGAGGAGGCGCTGCACAAGGGTTTCCTCGACTTCGTCTCCAACATCCCCTTCTACGGCCTCGCCGTCTGCTGCACCGATGACGCCGACGTGCAGGCGCTGGTGGGCCGCGTCACCGACCGCCGCGTCGTGACCTACGGCTTCAACGCCCAGGCCGACGTGCGCGCGGTGAACCTCAGCTACAAGGCCGGGGTGGCGCATTTCGACATCCGCCTCCAGACCGAGGACATGGTGATCGAGGGCTGCACCCTGCCGATGCCGGGCGACCATAACGTCTCCAACGCGCTCTCGGCGGTGGCCGTGGCGCGTCACCTCGGTATGAAGGCCGAGCAGATCAAATCCGCGCTGGCCAACTTCGGCGGCGTGAACCGCCGCTTCACCCGCGTCGGCGTGGTGAACGGCGTGACCATCATCGACGACTACGGCCACCACCCGGTCGAGATCGCCGCCGTGCTCAAGGCCGCCCGCCAGGCCACCGAGGGCCGGGTGATCGCCGTGCACCAGCCGCACCGCTACTCGCGCCTCTCCAATCTGTTCGATGACTTCTGCGCCTGCTTCAACGAAGCCGACGTGGTGGCCATCGCCGAGGTCTACGCCGCCGGCGAAGACCCGATCCCCGGCGCCGGTCGCGACGACCTCGTCGCCGGGCTCATCGCCCACGGCCACCGCCACGCCCGCGCGATCCTGTCGGAAGACGACCTCGTGCGCCTCGTGCGCGAGCAGGGCCGCGAGGGCGACATGGTGGTCTGCCTCGGCGCGGGCACGATTTCGGCCTGGGCCAACAACCTGCCGGAGAGGTTGAGGGGCTGAGGGGCGGTCGGATGGCCGCGCTGATGCTCCCGCTTCTCATCTGTGGCGGGCTGGTGCTTGCCGCTTTCGCCACCGGATGGGCGCTGGGTGAGGCCCGGCTGAAGCGGGTGGCGCAGGTTGCGCTCACGCTGATGCTGGCCGCCACGGCGCTGGCGCCCGCCGCCATCGGCCCCTTCGCCCTCGCGGGCTTCGTGCTCGTGATCATGGTCGCCCCGCTGCAGAACGGCGCGGGGAGGGCGGCAACATGAGCGCGCCCCGTTTCGTGCTGGCCGCCGGGCTGGCCCTGATCCCCTCGGTGTTTGCCGGGCAGGCCCAGGCCAACGAGCTGCGCCGCGTCTTCGAGCTGCGCGATGCTTCCCTCGCCAATGTCGTGGTGGCCGCCTACGAGGCCGAGGGCCTGATGGAAAGCCGCACCGCCCGGCGCGCGCTGTCGCTTCTGGCCCGCAAGTTCCGCGCCCAGCATCGCTCCGCCGAGGTGCACCTCTTCCTCTACCCGCGCGGCGCCGCCCCGCTGGCCCTGCCGACCGAGGCCGTCACCGGGAGCTTCCAGGCGCAGCAGTGGTTCCGCCGCGACACCGCCTCGCGCGGCTGGCGCTGGAGCCTGTCGCTCGATGCCTCCAACCGCGAAGCGCAATTCGTCGATTGCGACAGGGAGGCCGACGCCTGCCATGTGCTCGATGACTGACCCGACCGGGGGCCGGCCGAAGAGTCCTGCGCCCGTTAACACTTTCTTCCCCCGTCCCGTGCTAGGCTGGCGGCGGGGGCTTTCGTCGTCCAAGAGGACCGTTTCATGAGCCCGCTTCTGATCGCCGCATTCCTCTGGGTTTTCGCGGCAACCGCCACCGCGTTCCTGCCGATGCGCTGGCAACTCGTGCCCGGCCTCACCCTGATCGCCGGGGCGTTCGTGTTGATCTGGTTGATCTATGCCGAGTTCGGCCTGCTGCCGGGGGTTCTGGCGCTGGCCACCTTCATTTCGTTCTTCCGCCGCCCGCTCGGGCACCTGATGGCCAAACTCACCGGGAGGGCCCGCACATGACCCCCTCGCTCATCTGTTTCTTCGGCTGGGCCCTCTGCGCCAATGTCGCGGCGATGATCCCCTCGAAGGACAATCTCTGGACGCGCGCCTACGTGCTCATCGCCATCGGCATCCCGCTGCTCGGCTGGGTCACCTACCAGAACGGGCCGTTCATCGGCATTGCCTGCCTCGCGGCCGGGGCCTCGGTGCTGCGCTGGCCGGTGGTCTATTTCTGGCGCTGGGTCCGGGGCGAGCGCCGCGGCGAGAGCGAGGCGGCCGACGGCTGAGCGCCGACCGGGCCATGCCCCTTGCCACAGGGCGCGGGGCAGGGAAGACTGGCCCCCATGTTTCACGAGCTCCACGCCGTCGCCCTCTGCGCCGCCCTGATCTTCGGCCTCCTCGGCTTCTGGCTGCGCTGGATGTCGCCCCTCGGCGGGGCGATCTACCTCGGCGGCATGGCGGCCATCTGCCTCGGCCTCAAGCTCTGGCTCGGTCGCGGCCCGGTCGGCTGGGACAACGTGGGCCATGCATTCCTGCTGCTCTGGGTGCTGCTGCCCGGCCTTGCGGGCGCGGCCCTCGGCGTGGCGCTGGCCTGGTGGCGGCTGCGAGGGTAGGGCGCCCGGCGCGCGCGGGCGCAGTTCATGGCCCGGGCGTGAGCGCCCCGCCTTGCCTCCGCCGCCGCGCCCGGCAATAACCACCCCATGACCGATCTCCCCGAAGTGCGCGGCACCCTCACGCCTGACCGTCCCCTGAACGACCTCACTTGGCTGCGCGTCGGCGGGCCTGCCGACTGGCTGTTCCAGCCCGCCGACCTCGACGACCTGCAAGCCTTCCTCGCCGCCCTCCCGCCCGAGATCGCCGTCTTCCCCATGGGCGTCGGCTCCAACCTGATCGTGCGCGACGGCGGCATCCGCGCCGTGGTCATCCGCCTCGGGCGCGGCTTCAACGGCATCGAGATCGAGGGCCGCCGCGTCACCGCCGGGGCCGCCGCGCTCGATGCCCATGTCGCCCGCAAGGCCGCCGCGCAGGGCGTGGACCTCACCTTTCTGCGCACAATCCCCGGCTCCATCGGCGGGGCGGTGCGGATGAACGCGGGCTGCTATGGCACCTATGTCGCCGACCACCTGCAATCCATCGAGCTGGTGCTGCGCGACGGCACGCTCAAGACACTCCCCGCAGCCGATCTGAACCTGCAATACCGCCAGTCCACGCTGCCCGAGGGCGCGGTCATCGTCTCCGCCACCTTCGAGGCCTCCGAGCGCGAGCCCGCCACGCTCGAAGCGCTGATGGAAGAGCAGCTCGCCAAGCGCGACGCCTCCCAGCCCACCAAGGACCGCACGGCGGGCAGCACCTTCCGCAATCCGGCGGGCTATTCCTCGACCGGGCGGGCCGATGACACCCATGAACTGAAGGCCTGGAAGGTGATCGACGAGGCCGGAATGCGCGGCGCCACCCTCGGCGGGGCGGTGATGAACGAGATGCATTCCAACTTTCTCACCAACGCCGGCGGCGCCACCGCCGCCGACCTTGAAAATCTGGGCGAACGGATCCGAAAAAAGGTTTACGAAACCAGCGGTGTAACGCTACAGTGGGAAATCATGAGGGTCGGTGAACCGACCCCGGAAGACGCAGGCGGCTGAGCGGACAACCCCGACAACGGGGAGACGTCTCAAGCATCAACAAAACAAGGGCACCGCGCGAGATGATCGCGCAGGAACCGTGCCCGTTCACAGAGGCGGACATGTCGAGCAGGACAGTCCAGAATGTCGTCGTCCTGATGGGCGGCCCTTCGGCAGAACGTGAGGTGTCTCTCTCCTCCGGTCGCGAATGCGCGTCTGCGCTTCGGGCGGAGGGCTTCACCGTGACCGAGCTGGACGCCGGCGCCGATGTTGTTGAGCGCCTCAAGGCGCTGGCACCCGACGTGGTGTTCAACGCGCTGCACGGCCGTTGGGGCGAAGATGGCTGCATCCAGGGCGTGCTCGAATGGCTCGCCATCCCCTACACCCACTCCGGCATCCTGGCCTCCTCCACCGCGATCGACAAGGAGCGCACCAAGGCGCTCTACCGCGCCCACGGGCTCCCGGTTGTCGCCAGCCAGCTCGCGCCGCGCGAAGAGATCGAAGCGCGCCACGTCATGCCGCCGCCCTACGTGGTGAAGCCCTACAACGAGGGCTCCTCCGTTGGCATCTACATCGTCAGCAAGGATGCCAACACGCCGCCCAAGCTGGCCGAGGATGCCGCCGAGGTGCTCATGGTCGAGGCCTTCGCGCCGGGCCGGGAGCTGACCTGCTCCGTGATGGGCGGCAAGGCGATGGGCGTGACCGAGCTGCTCACCGACGGCTGGTACGACTACCACGCCAAATATGCCCCCGAGGGCGGGGCGCGTCACATCTGCCCGGCCGAGCTGCCCGAAGAGATCACCGCCGCCATCCGCGACCATTCCGAGCGCGCCCACGCGGCCCTTGGCTGCCGCGGCGTGTCGCGCACCGACTTCCGCTGGGACGACACCGCCGGCCTCGACGGCCTCGTTCTGCTCGAAACCAACACCCAGCCGGGCATGACCCCCACATCGCTCACCCCCGAGCACGCCGGGCTGGTGGGCATGAGCTTCGGCCAGCTCTGCCGCTGGATGGTGGAGGACGCCTCATGCGGAAGATGAAGGCCCCCGAAGCCGCCACCCCGCGCCGCGACCCGGCCCCCTCCCGCGTGGCCTACCGGCTGGAGCGGATGTGGCTCACCCCCTTCTACCGCCGCCTCCTGCGCGTCGGCCTGCCGCTGGCCGCCGTGGCGCTGGCGACCACGTGGTACTTCTCCGACGAAGGCCGCCGTGGTCAGATCACCGGCGCCATCGCCGAAGCCCGCCGCTCGGTCGAGGAGCGCCCCGAATTCATGGTCAAGATGCTGGCCGTCGAGGGCGCCTCCGAAGAGCTTTCGGGCGATATCCGCGCGCTGGTGCCCTATGAGTTTCCGCTCTCCAGCTTCGACATGAACCTCGACACCACCCGCGAGGCCATCGAGGCGCTCGATGCCGTGGCCCGCGCCCATGTGCGCATCCGCCCCGGCGGCGTGCTGCTGGTGGAGATCGAAGAGCGCATCCCGGCCCTGGTCTGGCGCAAGCGCGACGGCTCGCTGCTGCTGATCGACGGCGAGGGCCACCGCGTCGCGCCGCTCCTGTCGCGCGGGCTGCGCCCCGACCTGCCGCTGGTCGTCGGGCGCGGGGCCGATACGCCTCAGGCCGTGACCGAGGCCCGCGCCATCTTTGCCGCCGCCACCCCGCTTGCGGGCCGCCTGCGCGGGCTGATCCGCCGCGGCGAGCGCCGCTGGGACGTGGTGCTCGACCGCGACCAGGTGATCCAGCTCCCCGAGCAGGGGCCTGCCGCGGCGCTGGAGCGCGTCATCGCGCTCGACGAGGCAGAAGACATGCTGGGCCGCGACCTCGCGGTGATCGACATGCGCATTCCGGGCCGCCCCACGCTGCGGATGGCCCCCGGCGCGGTGGAGGAATTCCGCCGCATCAAATCTCTCGAACTCGGAGGCTCGAACGGCTGATGACCGACCTCTACGAAACCCAGCGCGCCATGCGGCGGATGCGCAAACAGGCGATGGACCGCGGCGTGATCGCCATTCTCGATGTCGGGACGTCCAAGATCGCCTGCCTCGTGCTGCGCTTCGACGGGCCCGGCCGGTTTCGCGAATCCGACGGCGTCGGCTCGCTTGCCGGCCAGTCGAGCTTCCGCGTCATCGGCGCCGCCACCACCCGCTCGCGCGGAGTGAGCTTCGGCGAGATCGACGCCATGCAGGAAACCGAGCGGGCGATCCGCACCGCGGTGCAGGCGGCGCAGAAGATGGCCGGCGTCCGCGTCGACCACGTGATCGCCGCCTTCGCCGGCGCGCGTCCGCGCAGCTACGGCCTCGACGGCTCCATCGAGCTGGCCGACAGCACCGTGAGCGAGGCCGACGTGGCCCGCGTGCTGGCCTCCTGCGTCGTGCCCGATTTCGGGGCAGGGCGGCAGGCGCTCCATGCCCACCCGGTGAACTTCGCCATCGACCACCGCTCCGGCCTGATCGACCCGCGCGGCCAGATCGGCAACCGGCTCACCGCCGACATGCACCTGCTGACGATCGAAACCTCGGTCGTTCAGAACCTGCTCTACTGCATCAAGCGCTGCGACCTCGAACTCGCCGGCCTCGCCAGCTCGGGCTACCTCTCCGGCCTCTCGGCGCTGGTCGAAGACGAGCAGGAACTCGGCTCCGCCTGCATCGACATGGGCGGCGGTGCCACCACGCTTTCGGTCTTCATCAAGAAGCACATGATCTACGCCGACAGTGTGCGCCTCGGCGGCGACCACATCACCCGCGACATCTCCCAGGGCCTCCAAGTCAGCCCGCAGAAGGCCGAATGGATAAAAACCCGCCACGGCGGCGTCGTCGCCACCGGCATGGACGACCGCGAGATGATTCCGCTCGGCGGCGATACCGGCGACTGGGAGCATGACCAGCGCAACGTGTCGCGCTCCGAGCTGATCGGCATCATGCGGCCCCGCGTCGAAGAGATCCTCGAAGAAGTGCGGGTGCGCCTCGATGCCGCCGGCTTCGACCATCTGCCCTCCCAGAAGATCGTCCTCACCGGGGGCGGTTCGCAAATTCTGGGCCTCGACGAGCTCGCCTCCCGCATCCTCGGCCAGCAGGTGCGCCTCGGTCGCCCGCTCCGGGTGCAGGGCCTGCCGCAAGCCGCGACGGGGCCAGCCTTTTCTACCGCCGTCGGCCTCTGCCTCTACTCGGCAAACCCGCAGGACGAGTGGTGGGACTTCGATATTCCGGCCGATACATACCCGGCCCGATCCTTAAAAAGAGCCATGAAGTGGTTCCGCGACAATTGGTGATCCCTAGATGCGGTGGCATACGCAAGATACCGCCGAAACGGCGAAACTTATCCACTACAAATTGTGGCATTTCTGCGTTTTTCGGATGACGCATCGCGGCCGAGGCGGTAGTGTGCCTTAAATTTCGAGTCATTTTTGGCGGTGGGGCGCTGAATCTGGCAGCCCCGGGGACACGAACGAACAAGAGACAGGCGGAACACAGATGACTTTGAACCTCACCATGCCCACCGACATGGACCTCAAGCCGCGGATCACCGTGTTCGGTGTCGGCGGTGCAGGCGGAAACGCCGTGAACAACATGATCGAAAAGCAGCTTGAAGGCGTGGAGTTCGTGGTTGCGAACACCGATGCCCAGGCGCTCCAGCAGTCGGCCGCGGCAAACCGCATCCAGATGGGTGTGAAAGTGACCGAGGGCCTCGGCGCCGGTGCCCGTCCGACCGTGGGCGCGGCCGCTGCCGAAGAGACCATCGAAGAGATCATCGACCACCTCGCCGGGGCGCATATGTGCTTCATCACCGCCGGCATGGGCGGGGGCACCGGCACCGGCGCCGCGCCGATCATCGCCCAGGCGGCGCGTGAGCTCGGCGTGCTGACCGTCGGCGTCGTCACCAAGCCCTTCCAGTTCGAGGGCGGCAAGCGGATGCGTCAGGCCGAGGAGGGCGTCGATGCGCTCCAGAAGGTCGTCGACACGCTGATCATCATCCCCAACCAGAACCTGTTCCGGCTGGCCAACGAGAAAACCACCTTCACCGAAGCCTTCGCGCTGGCCGACGACGTGCTCTACCAGGGCGTCAAGGGCGTGACCGACCTGATGGTCCGCCCCGGCCTGATCAACCTCGACTTCGCCGACGTGCGCGCGGTGATGGACGAGATGGGCAAGGCGATGATGGGCACCGGCGAGGCCGAGGGCGAAGATCGCGCCAAGGTCGCCGCCCAGAAGGCCATCGCCAACCCGCTGCTCGACGAGATCTCGCTGAACGGCGCCAAGGGCGTGCTGATCAACATTACCGGCGGCAATGACCTGACCCTCTTCGAACTCGACGAGGCCGCCAACGAGATCCGCGAGAAGGTCGATGGCGACGCCAACATCATCGTCGGCTCCACCCTCGACACCACGCTCGAAGGCTTCATGCGCGTCTCCGTCGTCGCCACCGGTATCGACGTGATGGACGAAGAACGCGAAATGCCCGTGCCGCGCCGCTCCATGGCCGCACCGCTGCCCCAGCCCGAGCCCGCTCCGGCCCCGCAGCCGGTCGAGGCCGCGCCGCTGGTTGCCGAGCAGGCTCCGATGGCCACCGACGAGGCCCCGGCACCCGCCGCCGTCACCGGCACCCGCCCGGCAGAAGCCCAGCCCGCACCGCAGGCCGAGGCCGAAGAGCCCTCGCTCTTCCCCGCCTTCCGCTCCGGCGCACGCGACGAGGCCGAAGTGGCCACCGGCGACGATCTCCCGCCGCCCGCCTACCGCCACGCCGCCGAGGCGCAGCCGCTCGAGGCTCCCGAGCCCGCGCCGCAGCCGGTCGCAGGCCGCTCCGCACCCGGCACCCCCTCCGCAGAGGCGCTCGCCCGTCTGCACCAGGCGGTGCGCAAGGTGCCCG
Source organism: Oceanicola sp. 502str15 (assembly GCF_024105635.1). NCBI lineage: Bacteria > Pseudomonadati > Pseudomonadota > Alphaproteobacteria > Rhodobacterales > Roseobacteraceae > Oceanicola > Oceanicola sp. 502str15. Next base: position 1,606,557 of record NZ_WYDQ01000001.1, on the reverse strand, counting down.
GCGCCCATGCCGCAGCGCCCGTCGAGCAGCAGCCCCGTGCCGCGGCCCCCGCGCCGCAGCCCCAGCAGCAGCCTGCCGCTGCGGCCTCTGCCGCCGACCACAAGGCCCGTTTCGGGATCGGTTCGCTGATCACCCGGATGGCCGGAACCGGCGCCGAAGGCCACGCCCAGCAGCCCGCACACCGCGAGCCGCCGGTGAGCAGCGCCGCCGCGCCGCAGGCCCGTCCGGCCTACCGCCAGCCGCAGCTCGACCATGAGGAAGAGGTCGATCCCGAGCAGGAGCGCATCGAGATCCCCGCCTTCCTGCGGCGTCAGGCCAACTGAAGCGGGTAACGTTATCCAGACAGAAAAGGGGCCGGGCGACCGGCCCCTTTTTCGTTGTGGGGCAGGGGGTTGCGGCGCGGCCTTCATGCCGTCGGCACGGTCTTGCCACAGATGGGCAATGCCATGTTACAGACCGTTGCAAAGATTGAGTTGTCGCTCCCGGGCCACCCGCCTATCTCACTTGCAACCGGACGCACTCTGTCCGGAGACAGGAACTGAGGCAGTCTCGAAGAGGCATTTGGTGCAAACGACGCTGAACAAATCCGTAACGCTTTCGGGCGTTGGCCTGCATTCGGGCCGTCCGGCGCGGATCACCCTGAAGCCGGCCATGGCCGATCAGGGGATCTGGTTTCGTCGCACCGATTCCGTCGAGGGCGACGCCTTCCTGCCCGCCCGCTGGGACGCGGTGGTCGAAAGCCCCCTCTGCACGCTCCTGACCAACGATGACGGCGTGAGCCTCTCGACGGTCGAGCATGTCATGGCCGCGCTCGCGGGCTGCGGCGTGCACAACGCGCTGATCGAGGTCTCCGGCCCCGAAGTGCCAATTCTCGACGGCTCCGCCGCGCCCTTTGTCGCCGCCATCCTGCGGGCCGGGCTGCGCGAACTCGACGCTCCGATCCGCGTCATACGCGTGCTCAAGCCGGTCGAAGTCCGGCGCGGGCAGGGCGAGGGCGAGGCCGTGGCCCGCCTCGAGCCCTCCGAAAGCCTGCACATCGACTTCCAGATCGACTTTGCCGACGCCGCCATCGGCGCGCAGGAGCGCTCGATGAACATGGCCAACGGCGCCTTCGTCCGCGAACTCTGCGACAGCCGCACCTTCTGCCGCGCCGCCGATGTCGAGGCCATGCGCGCCGACGGCAAGGCGCTCGGCGGCACCTACGACAACGCCGTCGTCGTCGAAGGCGAGAAAATTCTCAGCCCCGGCGGCCTGCGCCACGAAGACGAGCCGGTGCGCCACAAGATGCTCGACGCCCTCGGCGACCTGGCCCTCGCCGGCCACCCGATCCTTGCCCGCTACACCGGCAGCCGCGCCGGTCACGCCATGACCAACGCCTTGCTGCACGCGCTCTTCGCGGACCCCGAGGCCTATGAAGTCGTCACCTGCGACGCCGAAATGGCGCGTCGTCTGCCCGGCACCGGCCTCAAGTCGCGTGACCTGCGGCTTGTCGCCTGAGCCTTTCGTGCCGTTGCCACACGGTCTCGCAAGCCGATTTGAACAGCCGATGTGCGCCAAAGCCATTTTGCCCCGCAAATTCTTGTGCTACACCCCTGTTAATCTCCGCGGCTCTTTCGCTGCGCGGGCAATAAAGACACGGGATTAGAGGCAAATGGCGGCTGAGACGGGGCGAGCGGGGCTGGCAGGGATCATGGCGCTTGCGCTAACGCTCTCGGGCTGCGGCTTCTTTCAGGCCAAGCCCGAGCTGACGCTCGAAGACCAGACACCCGAACAGATATACCGGCAGGGCGAAGCCACGCTGGAAACCGGCAAGCCCGATGACGCGGCCGCGCTCTTTGCCGAGATCGAGCGGCTCTATCCCTATTCTGTCTGGGCCCGGCGCGCGCTGATCATGCAGGCCTATGCCCATCACCGCGACCGCGACTACGAGAACTCCCGCGCCACCGCACAGCGCTACATCGACTTCTACCCCGCCGAGGAAGACGCCGCCTACGCGCAGTATCTCCTCGCGCTCTCCTACTACGACCAGATCGACGAAGTCGGCCGCGACCAGGGCCTCACCTTCCAGGCGCTTCAGGCCCTGCGCGAGGTGATCGAAAAGTACCCCGACAGCGAATACGCCTCCTCCGCGATCCTCAAGTTCGACCTCGCGTTCGACCATCTCGCGGCGAAGGAAATGGAGATCGGGCGCTACTACCTGCGCCACGGCCACTACATCGCTGCCATCAACCGCTTCCGCGTGGTGGTCGAAGAGTTCCAGACCACGACCCAGACCCCCGAGGCGCTGCACCGTCTGGTCGAGGCCTACCTGTCGCTCGGCCTCAGCGCCGAGGCCCAGACAGCGGGCGCGATCCTTGCGCACAACTACCGCTCGACCCAGTGGTATGACGACACCTACACCCTCCTGGCCCGGCGCAACCTGCAGGCCCAGGCAAAGGGCGACAGCTGGCTGCGCAAGATCTATCGCCAGACGATCCGGGGCGAATGGTTGTGACCCGCGGGCGGGGGTCTTCCCGCCCCGAAGCTAGCAAATAGGATCAGGCCCATGCTGCGCGGGCTCGACATACGCGACATCCTCATCATCGACCGGCTCGAACTCAGCTTCGCGCCCGGCCTCAACGTGCTCACCGGTGAGACCGGGGCGGGCAAGTCGATCCTGCTCGATGCGCTCGGCTTCGTGCTGGGCTGGCGCGGGCGGGCCGAGCTGGTGCGCGCCGGGGCCGAGCAGGGCGAGGTGGTGGCCGAATTTTCGCTCTCGCCCGACCACCCGGCGCATGCGGTGCTCGGAGAGGCCGGCATTCCGGCCTCCGACGAGCTGATCCTGCGCCGCATCAACACCGCCGAGGGCCGCAAGACCGCCTGGGTCAACGACCGCCGCGTCTCGGGCGAGGTGCTGCGCGCACTCTCCGACGTTCTGGTCGAGCTGCACGGCCAGCAGGACGACCGCGGGCTTCTAAACCCCCGCGGCCACCGCGCCCTGCTCGACGAATTCGCCGGCATCGACCTCGCCCCCGCCCGCGCCGCCTGGAAGGCGCGCCGCGAGGCCGCCACCGCGCTCGACAGGGCTCGCGAGGCCCAGGCCGCACTGGCCGCCGAGGAAGAGTATCTGCGCCACGCCGCCGGCGAGCTGTCGGCCCTTGATCCCCAGCCGGGCGAGGAGGGCGAGCTGGACGCCCGCCGCCGCCTGATGCAGGCCGCCGAGCGCATCCGCGATGACATCACCCGCGCCCACCAAGCCCTTGGCCCCTCCGGCGCAGAGGGCATGCTGGGCGATGCCGCCCGCTGGCTCGACGGTGCCGCCGAGGCCGCCGAAGGCCGCCTCGATGCCCCGATGGAGGCGCTCTCCCGCGCCGTCGATGCGCTGGGAGAGGCCGAGCAGGGGGTGGCCGATGCGCTCGATGCGCTCACCCACGACCCGCGCGAGCTGGAGGCCACCGAAGAACGGCTCTTTGCCATCCGGGGCCTCGCCCGCAAGCACAGCGTCGCCCCCGACGAACTGGCCGCCCTCACCGCCGAGCTGACCGCCAAGCTCGAAACGCTCGATGCCGGCGAAGGCGGGATTGCCGCGCTGGAGAAGGCCGCGCGCGAGGCCGATGCCGCCTTTACCTCAGAGGCCAAGGCCCTCACCGAAGCCCGCGCCAAGGCCGGCAAGCGGCTCGACAAGGCCATGGGCGCAGAGCTCGCCCCGCTGAAGATGGAACGCGCCGTCTTCACCACCGAGATCACCGAGGCCGAGCCCGGCCCCGAGGGCGTCGACACCGTCACCTTCACCGTGGCCACCAATCCCGGCGCCCCCTCCGGCCCGCTCAACAAGATCGCCTCGGGCGGCGAACTCAGCCGCTTCCTGCTGGCGCTCAAGGTCTGCCTCACCCGCCACACCACCGGGCTGACGATGATCTTCGACGAGATCGACCGGGGCGTGGGCGGGGCCACCGCCGATGCCGTCGGCCGCCGCCTCGCGGGGCTTGCGGCCTCGGGGCAGGTGCTTGTCGTCACCCACAGCCCGCAGGTGGCCGCCATGGCCGCGCATCACTGGCGGGTCGAGAAGAAGGTGGCCAAGGGCCAGACGCTCTCCACCGTCACCCCGCTCGATGCGCCCTCACGGGTAGACGAGCTCGCACGGATGCTGGCGGGCGAAACGGTAACAGAAGAGGCCCGCGCAGCAGCACGGGCCCTGTTGGCAGGCTAGGCGGGCGCCCTCCCGGACGCCCCTCTGGTTCCGGTGGCCTCAGCGGCGGCGGTAGTTCGCCAGCACGCGCTGGGTGCGCGCCCGCAGCTTGGCGGCATCGCCCACGGCGCTCATGTCGGCGCAGACGTAATCGGCAGCCGCCTTCGCGTCGACCGGGCTGATGCGATAATTCTCTTCGATGCTCTGGATGAACTGCCAGTTCGCACCGTTGATCAGCGACACCTTCGGCAGCGGCCCGCGCTTGCAGGAGATCTTGATCGTCGCGCTTTGGGCAGAGGCCGTGGCAGCGCCGAGCGCGAGGGCGAGTGCAGCGACGGGAAGAACAAGACGTTTCATGGCAGGCTCCAGGTTTTGAACGGGACACAATGAGAGTAACGCGAAGCCAACAGCGACTTCGTTGAGTCAAATTGCCCGGAAATTCTGCCGAAAATTTGTCAAAACCGGGCCGCAGATGCAGCAGCCCGGCGTGTGACGCTACGTCTCAACGACGCCGGTAGTCGGCCAGCGCAATGCGGGTGCGCGCCCGCAGCGTCTCGGCATTGCCCACGGCCTCCATGTCGTCGCACACGTAGTCCGCCGCGGCGCGTGCCTGCTCGGGCGTCACCACATAGGTCTCCTCGATGCTGCGCACGAACTGGGCGCTCGGGCCGTTGATGATCGACACCTTGGGCAGCGGGCCGCGCTTGCACGAAATCTTCACCTCGGCAGAGGCAGCAGCGCCGCCGAGGGCAAGGGCGAGGGCGGCGGTAGGGAGGATGAGATACTTCATGTGAGGCTCCTGGCGGTGCTCTGGGGCACAAAAGAAAAGAAGCGAAGCCGCAGAAGGCTTCGCTTCATTTTCTCTAGGACCAAATCGTGCCCAAAATGTGGACAGGATCGGAGATTCACCGCGCCGTCGCCCCCTTTCGGAAGCGCAGGCGCCGGTTCAGCGGCGCTCGTAGGGCGCTGTCGCCTCGTAGGTCAGATCGACCAGGTAATCGAGGTCGCCAACGGCCCCCATGTTGCCGCAGACCTGACGTGCGATGCGCAGAGCTTCCTGCTCGCTCATCACGAAGTTTTCCATCAGGCTGGCCACGAAATCCGTGTAATGCCCGTTGATCATCGGGTTCGACGGGATCGGCCCGCGGTTGCAGTGAATGAGCAGTCGCGCATCTGCCGATTGAGCCACGAGAATACCGCTCAACGCGAAGGCAAGTGTCGTAGTGATCGCTTTGAAGTTCATTGGTTTACCACCTCAAGTTCATGCGCTGCATCATAGCGATTCACTCGGCGTTAATCCACCGACTCCGTGCATTCGCAGTTAATTGCACGCAAATTTGAATTGAGTTCTCAGGCACCCGGTAGATTGTTGCCCGCCGCGCTCCCCCGGTTGCGCCCCAGCCGCACCATCTTGCCCGGGTTCAGAATATTGGCCGGGTCCAGCGCCACCTTCAGCGCCGCCATCACGTCCCAGGCCTCGCCGTGCTCCGCTTCCATCATGTGCAACTTGCCCATGCCCACCCCGTGCTCGCCGGTGATCGTGCCGCCAAAGGCAAGGGCGCGTTCGGCCATGGTGTCGGCAATATGCTTGGCCCGTGTCATCTCCTCGGGCTTCTCCGGGTCGATCAGCAAAATCGCATGAAAGTTGCCATCGCCCACATGGCCCAGAATCGGCCCTTCCAGCCCGGCCATCGCAATGTCCTGCGTCGTCGCCTCCACCGCTTCGGCCAGCCGGCTGATCGGCACGCACATGTCCGTCACGATCGCCTTCGCGCCCTTCCGGCTCGCCAGAATCGCCCAATAGGCGTGGTGGCGCATTTGCCAGAGCGCCGAGCGGTCCTCGGCCTGCTCGGCCCAGGTAAAGCTCTGCCCGTTCATGTCGCTGACCAGCTCGCCGAAAAACTGCGCATCGGCGGCCACCGAGGAGGCCGAGCCGTGAAACTCCACCAGCAGATGCGGCATCACCGGAAACGCCGCGCCCGAATAGGCGTTCACCGCGGCCACGGTCGGGCCGTCGACAAACTCGATCCGCGCCATCGGCAGCCCGGCCTGAATGGTGGCAATCACGCAATCCACCGCGTCCCCCATGTCGGGAAAGGCGCAGGTGGCGGCGGCCACGGCCTCGGGCTGGCCCTGCAGGCGCAGCGTCAGCTCCGTCATCAGGCCCAGCGTGCCCTCCGAACCCACCATCAGCCGGGTGAGGTCATAGCCGTTCGAGGCCTTGCGCGCGCCGCTGCCGGTGCGGATCACCGTGCCGTCGGCCAGCACCACCTCCAGCGCAAGCACGTTCTCGGCCATGGTGCCATAGCGCACCGCCGTCGTGCCGCTGGCCCGCGTGCCGGCCATGCCCCCGAGCGTGGCATTTGCTCCCGGATCGACCGGAAAGAACAGGCCGGTGGCGCGCAGCTCGTGGTTCAGCTGCTCGCGGGTCACCCCGGGCTGCACCACCGCCACCATATCCTCGGGGCGCACCTCCAAGACCTTGTCCATGCGCGAAAAATCCAGCACCACGCCGCCCTGAACGGCCAGCCCGTGGCCCTCCAGCGAGGTGCCCGCGCCCCAGCCGATCACCGGGCAGGCGGCCTTGGCGCAGACCCGCACGATCTCGGCCACCTCTGCCGTGCTCTCGGGGTAGGCCACCGCATCGGGCGGGGTCAGGGCAAAATGGGTCTCGCTGCGGCCATGGGTTTCGAGATCGCTCTTGGAGCGACTGAGCCGATCGCCTAGAACGGCCCTCAAGCCGGTCTGCGCCTCCTGGAAAGGCATCGCTCCTCCTCGCGCTGCACCGGATGCCACCCTAGGCGATACGGGCCGTCCGGGAAAGAGTGGCCTGACGGCACCCGGACCAGCGAGGCGAGGATTTCTCGTGAGCGAGACCGAAGGGCAGGGGAGTGAGGCCACGGCGGCGCAAAGCCCGCTGCAACGCCGCCTGTCGGAGTTTCGTGAAACCGCCGAAACCCTGATGCGGGTGCTGCGCCAGCGCGGACCGTCCCAGGTGCAGTTCTGGTTCATCGCCCTCGCGCTCGGGGTGGCCTCGGGCTATGCCGCCATCCTCTTCCGCCTCGGCATCGACTGGTTGCAGGGCACGCTCTACGGCACCGACGACACCCGGCTGATCCATTCCTTCGCGGCCAACCTTCCCTGGTGGTGGGTGCTGGTGCTGCCCATCCTCGGCGGGCTGGCGGTGGGCGTGATCCTCGACCGCTTTGCCCCCGGCGCAAGGGTGCGCTCGGTGGCCGATGTGATCCACGGCGCGGCACTCAACCGCGGCCGGGTCGAGCAGCGGGCCGGGCTGGCCTCGGCGCTGGCCTCGCTCATCACACTGTCCTCGGGCGGTTCCACGGGCCGGGAGGGGCCGGTGGTGCACCTCGCCGCCGTGATCTCCTCCTGGGTCAGCGAGCGAATCAACGCCAACGGGGTGACCGGCCGCGACCTGATGGGCTGTGCCGTGGCCGCCGCCGTCTCGGCGAGCTTCAACGCGCCCATCGCCGGGGCGCTCTTTGCGCTCGAGGTGGTGCTGCGCCACTTCGCGGTCCATGCCTTCGCCCCCATCGTCATCGCCTCGGTGGCGGGCACGGTGGTGTCGCGCAGCTTCTTCGGCGATGTCGCCGAGTTCACCCTGGGCGGCGACGGGGTGCTGAGCTTCTACGTCGAGCTGCCCGCCTTCCTGCTGCTGGGCCTCACCTGCGGGCTGGTGGCGGTGGTGCTGATGCGCACGGTGTTCTGGGCCGACAGCCTCGGCAACACGGTGATGTCGCGCAGTGGCCTGCCGCGCTTCCTGCGCCCGGCCATGGCCGGAGCGCTGCTCGGGGGCATGGCGATCTTCTATCCCCACATCATCGGGGTGGGCTACGAAACCACCTCCGCCGCGCTCACCGGCGAGCTGATGTTTCACGAGGTGCTGGTCTTCGTGGTGCTGAAGGTGGCCGCCGTCGCGATCACCATGGCCGGGCGGATGGGCGGCGGCATGTTCTCCCCCTCGCTGATGGTGGGGGCGATGGTGGGGCTGGCCTTCGGGGTCATCGCCACCGGCATCTTCCCCGAGGTCTCGGGCACCCCCACGCTCTACGCGCTCGCCGGCATGGGGGCTCTGGCGGCGGCGGTGCTGGGCGCGCCGATCTCGACCACGCTCATCGTCTTCGAACTGACGGGCGACTGGCAGACCGGCCTCGCGGTGATGGTGGCCGTGTCGATGTCGACAGCGATCTCCTCGAAGCTGGTGAATCGCAGCTTCTTCCTGACCCAGCTCGAGCGTCGCGGCATCCGCATGGCCGCCGGCCCGCAGGCCTACCTGCTCTCGGTCCATTCCGCCGCCGCCGTGATGCGCGGCGTCGGCAGCCCACGGGCCGCCGCCCGCGACACCTGCGACGAGATGATCGCCGCCGGGGTCATGCTGGCCCCCGATACCACGCTGGAAACCGCGCTGCCGATGTTCGAAACCGGCGGCCACAGCTTCATCCCGGTGGTCGCGCCCTCGGGCGACGGCGGCAAGGGCGAGCTGATGGGCGCGCTGTTCCACCTCGACGCCCTGCGGGCCTACAACCGCGCGCTGGCCGAAACCGCTGCCGAAGAGCACAGTTGACCCCGGTCTCCAGAAGAGATTCGAGGCCTCCGGCGGGAGATATTTGAAGCAAGAAAATGCGCAATTTGAGTTAAATTGTGCAGGTTTCGGAAAGGGTCAGCCGCCCTGTCGCCTGATCCGCGCCGCCCGGCCGCCCCGCCGCTTCCTGTGCGCGCCCTCCCGCTCGGGAAGGTCCGCCATCACCGCACGCCGTTCCTCGGCACTCATTCTGCCCCAGGCGGCGATCTCGTCGATCGAGCGCAGGCAGCCGGTGCAGAGCCGGGTTTCGGGGTGGATAACGCAGATCTTGATGCAGGGGCTTTCGATCTCGTCGCGGCGCCAGAGTTCGTCCATCAGGTCTCCAGGTAGCTGAGGCGGTCGAGGGCGCCTTGCAGGATGTAGCCCGCCGCCACGTGGTCGATCACCTCGGCACGACGGGCCCGCGAGGTGTCGGCCTCCAGCAGGGCCCGTTCGGCGGCGACGGTCGACAGGCGCTCGTCCCAGAAGCCCACCGGCCCCTCCCAGAGCCGCGTGAGGTTGCGGGCAAAGGCGCGGGTGCTCTGGGCACGCGGGCCTTCGGAGCCGTCCATGTTGCGGGGCAGGCCGAGCACGAGGCCGCAAATCGAACGCGCGTTCAATATGGCGATCAGCGCCTCGGCATCCTGGGTGAACTTCTTGCGCTTGATGGTTTCCAGCGGGCTGGCCACGTGGCGCATCCCGTCGGAGACCGCCACGCCGATGGTCTTGGTGCCAAGGTCCAGCCCGGCCAGCGCCCCGGCGCGGGGCAGGGCGGCGGCAAACTCCTCGAAGGCGTCGCAGATCATGGGTTGGCCTCCGCCGCCGCTTCAATCGTGGCCAGGGCCGCCGCATTGCCGGCAAAGACCTCGCGCGCCTCGGCCAGGATCTCGGCCTGCCGCGCGTGCTGGCCCAGCACCCCGAGCGCCCGCAGGAGCTGCGCCCATTTCTCCGGCGTCCCGCCTTCACGCGCCAGCTCGCCCGCCAGCCCCTCGACCATGCCCTCGATCATCGCCTGCCGGTCCTCGGGCGACATGTCCTGCGCCGCGGCGATATCGGCCGCACTCGGGCCGCGGGTGGTTTCGGGCGGGGTGTAGTCGACCCCGGCGGCGCGGGCCGCGGCGGCGATCTGGGCGGGCAGGTCCTCGGCCCATGGCGCATCGGCGGGCCGGGCGTCGACCACGCTGCGCCAGACGTTGAAGGCAAGGTCCGGCCGCCCGGTCTGCGCCCGCATCAGGCCCCAGTAGTAGCGGGCCGTCATGTTGCCCTCTTCGCGTTGCAGCGCCTGTTGCAGCGCCCGCTCCGCCTCGGGCGAAACATAGCCCCCCGCGGCCGCGATCATCAGCTCGGCCTGCATCACGTAATCCGCCGCGCCCGCCGCTTCCGCCTTGATCCGGATCACCCCGCGCTGCGCCTGCGCGGCAGCGCCGTAATTGCCAAGCGCCGCCTCGTTGCGCACCAGCAGCACATGGCCCTGAAGGTCATCGGGCCGGGCCGCCACCGCCTCGCGCAGCTGGGCCATCAGGCTCTGGAAGTCCTCCGGCACCGTCGGATCTGGCCCCTGCGGCAGTTGCGCGGCAAAGCGCTCCTCCGCCTCGGCCTGTCCGGGCCGGTTGGCATGGAACTCCTCCGCCGCCGCCAGCCGCGCCCCGATGGGCGCATCGCGGTAGCCCGGCACGCCGAGCGCAAGGTAGAGCCCGAAGGCCCCCGCCAGCACCACCACCGCCACGCCCACGGCCCCGCCGAGCCGCACCGCACGCGGCGCCCGCCCGCTGCGGCCCGCAGCCTGCGCCGCCCGGTCCGCCTCCAGAATGCGCCGCTTGATCTCCAGCTCCAGCCGCTCGGCCTCGCCCGGCTCGATCCGCCCGGCCTCGGCATCCCGCGCCACCGCTGCCAGTTGCTCGCGATACAGCGCAATCCCCGCCACGCCGCCCTCCGCCGCTCCGCCGCGCCCGCGCAGCAGAACCCGCAACATCAGCGCCAGCACCACCAGCACCAGCCCCAGGGCAAAGATCCAGAACCCCATGGTCCCTCCAACCTCGTTGCCCCTGCCTTAGCGTCCCGCGCCGCGCCCTTCCACCCCTCGGAGCGTCGCAGGCGGTCACATGGTTGCGGGGCGGGGGGCAAAGAGCGGGCCGGGGTCGCAATCCGGGGGCAGGGTGTCGTTTCGACGCGTTTGCTTCGTCCCGCCGAATTGCATTAACTCGGAAGGCAATCACCCGCCCCGAAAGGCCTTGCACATGCGTCGCTACTCCGCCTTTGCCATCGCCCGAGAGGCGCTGCGCCACCACACCGGCTGGGGCCGGGCCTGGCGCTCGCCCGAGCCGAAGAAAAACTACGACGTGGTGATCGTCGGGGCAGGGGGCCACGGCCTCGCCACCGCCTATTACCTCGGCAAGAACCACGGCATCACCAATGTCGCCATCATCGAAAAGGGCTGGCTCGGCGGTGGCAACACCGGGCGCAATACCACCATCATCCGCTCCAACTACCTGCAAGACGCCTCCGCCGCGATCTACGAAAAGGCCCGCGGCCTCTACGAGACCATGAGCCAGGACCTGAACTACAACGTCATGTTCTCCCCCCGCGGCGTGATGATGCTGGCCCAGACCGAGCACGAGAAGCGCGGCTACCTGCGCACCGCCCACGCCAACGCCCTGCAAGGGGTGGCGACCGAGTTCATCTCGCCCGCCCGCGTCAAGCAGATCGCCCCGATCATCAACCTCGACGGCCCCCGCTACCCGGTGCTCGGCGCGCTCTGGCAGCCCCGTGGCGGCACCGCGCGCCACGATGCGGTGGCCTGGGGCTACGCCCGCGCCTGCTCAAACATGGGGATGGACATCATCCAGACCTGCGAAGTCACCGGCGTGCGCGCCGAGGGCGGCAGCGTCACCGGGGTCGACACCACGCGCGGCCATATCGGCTGCAAGAAACTCGGCATCGTCGTCGCCGGTCACTCCGGCCAACTTGCCGAAATGGCCGGCTTCCGCCTGCCGATCGAGGCGGTGGCCCTGCAAGCCTATGTCTCCGAGCCGATCAAGCCCGCGCTCGATTGCGTCATCATGGCCAACACCGTCCACGGCTACCTTTCGCAATCCGACAAGGGCGAAATGGTCATCGGCGGTGGGGCGGACAACCACAACAACTTCACCCAGCGCGGCAGCTTCTCCCATATCGAAGAAACCACCCGCGCCCTAATCGAAACCTTCCCCATGCTCTCCCGCCTCAAGATGCTGCGCCAATGGGGCGGCATCGTCGACATGACGGGCGATCGCTCCCCGATCCTGTCGAGAACCCCGCTCGGCGGCTGCTTCATCAACTGCGGCTGGGGCACCGGCGGCTTCAAGGCGATCCCCGGCTCGGGCTGGGGCTTTGCCGAACTCATGGCCAAGGGCCACGCGCCCCTCACCGCAGAGTTTGGCCTCGAACGCTTCCGCGAGGGGCGTTTCATCGACGAAAGCGTTGCCGCCGGGGTCGCGCACTGATGACCCTCGGCAATCTCCCGCTCAAAAAATCCCCCCCGGGGAACCATTCGCCCTTCTGCGCCGTTCTCTCCCCAATCACGGCGTGCGCTGCTGCACGCCACCTGGAGAGACAAACCACAGGAGGCCCAAAATGGCCCAGTACGAAGATCATTCGACCCACACCACCGTGCCCCGTGAACCCGTGCGCGAAAGCTCCGGCACCGGCACGATGGCCTTCATCATCGGCGGCCTCGTGGTTGCCGTTGGCATCATCGCCTGGTTCCTCATGGGCGGCGACATGGACAGCTCCGTCACCACGGTTCCCGCTGACGGCGGCGACGCGTCCGTCACCATCGAGAACACCCCTGCGCCCGCCAATGACGGCGCGGCCATGGAAAGCGCCCCGGCCACCGATGGCGACGCTGCCCCGGCGACCGATGGCGGTGACACCGCTCCTGCCGCGACCGACGCCGAGACCGCTCCGGCAAACTGATACGACCCGGCCCGCCCGTGACCGGGCGGTTGCCACCACTCCAAGCATGGCCGCGCCTCTCCCTCGGGGTGCGGTCATGTGCGTTTCCGGCGCAAGTGTCTTAACAGGGCGTGCGGGCCAGAACCTTTCTGCGCCGCCCCTTGTGTTCACACATCGCCCTCCCCACAAAAATCGAAAAAAGCGTATGCACGAGGTGTGTACGGGTTGTGCACGGGATGTGCCCCACAACTTTTTCGCCCCCGTCGGCGCAATTAACGATTTCGCCCCATTCCGCAAACAGGGTTAACGCCGATGCTCAAATTCACCTGCCCCTATTGCGGCATCGAGGCCTCCGAAACCGAGCTGTCCGCCGGGGGCGAGGCCCATCTCAAGCGGTTCGGCCCGGGGGACTCCGACGAGGATTTCGAGGCCTATCTCTTCCTGCGCAAGAACCCCAAGGGCGTGCATCTGGAGCGTTGGCGCCACGCGATGGGCTGTGGCAAGTGGTTCCTCGCCGCCCGCCACACTGCCACGCTGGAGGTCTTCGGCACCTATCCCGCGCAAAGCCATGAACCGCCCGCCGAGATCCTCGACAGGATCCGCGCCAAATACCCGGAGGCCCTCAAATGAGCACCCGTCTTCCCGCCGGTGGCCGCCTGATCGACCGATCCAGAACCATCGGGTTCTCCTTTAATGGCAAGCAATATCAGGGCTTTGCCGGTGACAGCCTCGCCGCCGCCCTTCTGGCGAATAACCATGTGGTTATGGGCCGCAGCTTCAAGTATCACCGCCCGCGCGGCGTGGTGGCGTCCGGCGCCGAGGAGCCCAACGCGCTCGTCGGTCTGGGCGAGGGGGGCCGGTTCGAGCCCAACCAGCGCGCCACCACCACCGAGCTGTTCGACGGCCTGAAGGCCATCAGCCAGAACCACTGGCCCAGCCTCGATTTCGACATCGGCGCCATCAACGCCGCCCTCTCCCGCTTCCTGCCCGCGGGCTTCTACTACAAGACCTTCATCCACCCCCGCGCCGCCTGGAAACACCTGTTCGAGCCCTTCATCCGCAAGTCCGCAGGCCTCGGCAAACCGTCCAACCCCGGCGATCCCGACCGCTACGAGCACGCTTTCGTCCACACCGACCTGCTGATCATCGGCGGCGGCATCGCGGGCCTGCAAGCGGCCCTCACGGCCGCCGGCACAGGCGCCAAGGTGCTGCTGCTGGAGCAGGAGGCCCACTGGGGCGGCCGCGCCCCCGTCGATGGCGCCGAGATCGAGGGCGCGCCAGCCCAGGAGTGGATCAACGACGCGATCCAAACCCTTGAATCCGCGCCAAATGTCACCCTGCGCAATCGCTGCATGGGCTCCGGCGTCTACGACCACGGCTACGCCCTTGCCTACGAGCGGTGCACCGATCACGCCCCCGGCGCCGCAGGCCCCCGCCACCGTCTCTGGCGCATCCGCGCAGGCCAGATCATCACCGCCACCGGCGCCCTAGAGCGCCCTCTCAGCTTCCCCGGCAACGACCGCCCCGGTGTCATGCTCGCCTCCGCCCTGCGCGACTACATCGTCAACTACGGTGTCTCTCCAGGCGACCGGGTGGTCATCGTGACCAACAACGATGACGCGTATCGCACCGCCCTGGCGGTTAAGAACTCGGGCCTCACGGTGCCCTGTATCCTCGATGCAAGACCCTCATCCGAGGGCCCGCTGGCCCAAGCCTGCCGCGAGGCCGGCATAAGGGTCGAATCAGGCAAGGCCATCGCTGCTGTAGGAATGCGCGGTAAGCGACTGAAATCCGTCGATATTTGTGCCCAGGCCGGCGAGGGCGCGGTGCTCGAAACAGTCGAATGCGAGGCCGTCGCTATGTCGGGCGGCTGGTCTCCCGTGGTCCACCTCTGGAGCCACTGTGGCGGTAAGCTATTGTGGTCAGAAGAAAATTTCCACTTCTACCCCGATGTCACCCGCTTCCCCACCGGCGATGGGGGGCAGCAATACGTTCGCACCGCCGGCATCGCCTCCGGTGCGATGCTCACCCATCAAGTGCTTGAAGACGCGAGCAAAAATGCCGTCGCTGCTCTCGCAGACCTCGGCCATGCCGCCCAAAGCTGGCGCCCCTCCCGCACCGGTCAGGAAGAGGCCCCAATGGCCCCGGTCTGGGTCATGCCGCAGGGTGCATCGAAGGCCAAAAAATCCAAGATGTGGCTGGACTTCCAGAACGACGTTAAAGTGTCCGATGTGGAGCTTGCCGCGCAGGAGGGCTATCAGTCGGTCGAGCACACCAAGCGCTACACCACCCTCGGCATGGCGACAGACCAAGGAAAACTCAGCAACATCAACGGCCTCGCCGTGCTCTCCGGCGCGCTCAACCAGCCCATCCCGCAGACCGGCACCACCACCTTCCGTCCGCCCTATACCCCCATTTCAATGGGCGTCATCGCCGGGCCCGGCACCGGCAACACCTTCCAACCGTTGAGAAAAACCCCGATGCACGACTGGCACGAAGCCCATGGCGCGGCCTGGGAGCCGGTAGGCCAGTGGCGGCGGCCCTACTGCTACCCGAAGGCGGGCGAAAGCCGCGAGGCCGCCGTCTCAAGAGAGGTCCGTAATACCCGGGAATCGCTCGGACTTCTCGATGCCAGCACCCTCGGAAAGATCCTCGTCACCGGCCCCGACGCGGGCAAGTTCCTCGACATGCTCTACACCAACATGATGAGCACCCTGAAGCCGGGCAAATGCCGCTATGGGCTGATGTGCAACGAAAACGGCTTCCTGATGGATGACGGCGTGGTCGCAAAGCTCAATGAAAACAGCTACCTGGTCCATACCACCTCGGGCGGTGCCGATCACATCCACGCCCATATGGAAGACTGGCTGCAATGCGAGTGGTGGGATTGGAAGGTCTACACCGCCAACCTCACCGAGCAATATGCCCAGATCGCCGTGGTCGGCCCCAACGCGCGGAAACTGCTCGAAAAACTCGGCGACATGGATGTCGGCAAGGAGGCGCTGCCCTTCATGGCCCATGCCGAGGGCACCCTCGCCGGCCTGCCGGTGCGCGCCTTCCGCATCAGCTTTTCCGGCGAGCTCAGCTACGAAATCGCCGTGCCCGCCAACCGGGGCCTCGAGCTATGGGAAAAGCTCGTAGAGGCCGGAAAAGAATGGAACATCACCCCCTACGGCACCGAGGCGCTGCACGTGATGCGCGCCGAAAAGGGGTTCATCATGATCGGGGACGAGACCGACGGCACCGTCATTCCACAGGATCTTAACCTCCATTGGGCAATCTCGAAGAAGAAGGCCGATTTCCTCGGCAAACGCGCACAGGAGCGCAGCCACATGGCCAGCCCGGACCGCTGGAAGCTGGTCGGGCTCGAAACCATTGATGGCTCGGTGCTGCCCGACGGCGCCTATGCGCTGGGGGAGGGCACCAACGAGAACGACCAGCGCGTGACCCAGGGCCGCGTGACATCGACCTACCACTCGCCCACCCTCGGCCGCGGTATCGCCATGGGGCTGGTCCACAACGGACCGGACCGAATGGGTGAGGTGCTGGCCTTCGGAAAGGTCGATGGCGGCACGGTGGAAGCAAAAATCACCGATCCGGTGTTTTATGACAAGGACGGGGAGAAGCAGAATGTCTGATCCGCAGAGCGCCCTCACCGGCGCGGTTTACCAAGGTTACGTAAAGGTTGCCGAGGCGGGCGCTCAAGGCATGCTGACCCTGCGCGGCGATCTGCCGAGCGCCGCGATGGCCGAGGCGGTCAAGGCCGCAACCGGGCAATCGGTCCCCGCGGCTCGCCAGATCGAAGGCGGCCTCGGCACCGGCGCAGCCTGGGCCTCGCCCGACGAACTGCTGCTTTTTTGCCCCTACGGCGCCAGCGCAGAAGCCTTCAGGCATGTGGGCAAGGCTCTGGAAGGAAACCATTTTCTGGCGGCGGACGTCTCCGATGCTCGGGCGGTCTTCACACTCGAGGGCAGCGCCATCCGCGACCTTCTCGCCAAGCTCTGCCCGGCGGACATGTCGCCCGACGCCCTGCCCTTGGGGGAATATCGCCGCAGCCACATCGGCCAGATCGCCGCGGCCTTCTGGCTGGAGAGCGAGTCGAAAGCCACCGTGGTCTGCTTCCGCTCGGTCGCCGCCTACATGTTCGATCTGCTGAAAACCGCCGCCGAGCCGGGCGGCGAACTGCGCTACTTCGCGCCCACCGTCACCTGAGGCGCGTCGAGCGTCTCGTCTTCGGGGCAGAGCTCGACCCAACTGTCGTCCGCCGCATAGCCAAGCGCGGCCAGCGCTGAGCCGTAGCGCTCAGCATAGATGCGCGCGATGGAGCGCGGCATCCTGGTCTCCCATTGCGCCGTCTTGCGGCCTCCTGACGTGACGTGGGCGGCAAGACGATCGGGCCGGTTCTCTTCTTTCTTCAGGCCCCCGAAGAGGCTGAGATCCCAGTAGTTTTTCACGGCCCGGTCTATGTCGAGCCCCTCGATGGCAAAGCCTTCCAAAACAGACCGAAACAGCGCGCAATCTTCGTCCTCGATGAGATTCTCGAACCGCAGATCGGCGGCATTGGGGTTGCCGTAGGGCCAGTTCACCATCTGCTTCAGGGTGAGATCGTGCTTGTTCTCCATCTCGAACATCAGGCGGGCGTTGTCATCGGGGAGGGCGTTCAAATGATCCTGGTAGTTCAGGCCATCCCATTCCTCGCGGGTCTCGCGCAGGAACTTCTCGTTCCCCAGCGGCGCGATCCGGTGGTAGCGCATGCCTGAGAGCAGAACGTCGCGCGGGTCGCGGATGATGTGGATAAACCGCGCCTCTTCCATCTCGAAGAGCTTCGCGGGAAAGCCCGAAGACCAGTTGACCACGATCTGCGGCCCGGATTCCGGCAGATCCTTCAGGCGCTTGGGGCGATAGCATTGCATGAACGGAATGCCCTGCTCCTCGGCGATCCGCCGAAACACCTTTCGCATCCAGATCGTGCCGGTCTTGTGATGGGTGCCGATGCAGATAAACCTCGCAGTCACTCCGCTGCCTCCTTCCAGATGCCCTCGTTCACGAAGTTGGCCAGCTTGGGGTCCTGCATCTGGTAGGCGATGGCCCGGCGGCAGGTTTCGAGGCAGGCGCGGTGGAGCGCGGCGAGGTCTGCGTCTTGCAGCAACTCGGCCACGGCCTCGGCCAGCCCCTCGGTGCGGATCGACTTGTCTTCATGGGTGTTGATGTCGTTCTTTTCCCAATAGCCCATGTCGATGCGGTCCTTGTTCTTGGAGTTTGCCGTGCCGCGCAGCCGCTTGAGCAGAAACTCCTCGCGGCTCTTGACCGCGTAGTGGTTCACCTGGGCGCTGTCATAGCCGATATCGTCGGCGCTGGAGCGCCAGCCCTTTTCAAGGATGCGGTCCTGCATCGGCTTGCCATCGGCATTGACCCAGAGCCGCATGCCGGGGATCACCTCGGTCTCCTTGCGGAACTTGGGGCGGTGCACGCCGAAGTAGTCGAAGCGGGCAGGGCGGAAGAGGGTTTTGAAGCCCCAGATCAGCCCGTTCTCCGGGTCTTTGAAGCTGGAGCCGCGCAGGAAGCGGCGGGTCACAAGCCCGTCCGGCTCCATATGGGCGGCGCCGCCAGAGCCCATGAAACGCCAGTTGACGCTGATTGCATCGGCCTCGGCGGGGCAGTTGGCGATCAGCGCATCGACCGAGCCATCCCCGACCTTCACGTTGAGGAATTCGTCAGCGTCGATGATCATCACCCAATCGGCGCTTTTGACCTCCTCCTGCTTGTTGGCGCGGGAGTAGGCGGCGCGCTGCGGGTCCATCCGTGGCCCGAGCGGGTTGTCGAAATGGCGCACCACGCCCATCTGGTCGAGCCGGTTGAGCATCAGGTTGGTGCCGTCGGTGCAATCGTTGGAGAAGATCGTGAACTCGTTGAAGCCGATCATCCGGTGAAAGGCGATCCACTCCAGCAGGTAGGGGCCTTCGTTTTTCATGGTCGTGACGACCATCTTGCGCGCGGTGTCCATCAGCCCTCGCTCCCGACCTTGCCAGCCGGGTCCTGCTTCAACTTGAGCTTCACGCGGCGCTGCGGGCTCGGTGTCGCCCCGGCTTCTGAAGGCGTCTTGGCCTTCGCCCCGGGGCGGTCCGTCTTTGTCGACGCATCTCCGCCAACAGGCACAAGCGTTGGAGGCGCCTTGCCCTTGGCCCGCGCCATCTCGGCGTGGCCCTCACGGATCTTCTGGGCGATCACCGCCTTCATCTCGTCCGACAGCACGAATTCCTCGGCGGATTCGGCTGAGGTTTTCTTTTCGCTCTCCACCGCGCGGCCCTCGGCGGCGGCGCGCATGGCCTCGCGGGTTTCGGCCTTCTTGGCGGTCTGCGAGGCGTTGATGAGCTTGGCGATCTCCTTGGGAGGCACCCCGGCCTCCTGCATCTCGCGCACCTTTTCCTGCCAGATCTTCGGCAGGTGCTGGGTAAAGAGGATCTCGTCGAGCCGGTCGATCGGCACCTGACTGGCCTCTTTCAGCTCGGTCAGCCACTGGTCGTATTCGCCGGTGGTGCGCAGCATGTCGACCCGACCCTTGTGATACTCCAGCGCGCCCTCGTAGAGCCCGCGCAGCTGATCGTCTTCCAGCATCTTGTCCATCAGGCGGCGGGTGCCGCGGGCGTGGCGCAGGGCGTTGGTGGCCTCTTTCTCGTTGCGGTCGAAAAGGGCGAAATAGGCGGCGTCATACTTGCCGGCCTTGTTGTTCACATTGCCCCTGATGCGGCGCAGCAGGTAGGCCTCGTAGCTCTTCACCCCGTAGTGGTTGAGCTCCACCAGCTTGTAGCCCAGCGTCGGCTTGGTCGAGCGCCAGCCAGACAGGTTGAAGTCGGTCGGCATCGGCTCGCCCGAGCCGTTCACCCATTTCTGCTTCAGCATTTCCTGAGCGCGCTCGGGGATTTGCTTGGCCTTCTTCATGTGAGGGCGATGGATGCCCAGCTTCATGTCATCGAAGGGTTTGAACAGCGTCTTCACGCCCCAGCCCTTGCGGAACTTGTCGGGCGCGGCGTTGCGATAGCTCTCGATCACCATGCCGGGGTTCCAGTCGGTCAGCTCCGAGGAGCCGAAGAACCGCCATGTGATCGCCACCGCGTCGGTATCCTCGGGCAGGGCCTCCAGCAGATCGGTGATCTTGCCGCGCCCGGCCTTGACCGAAACGAACTCGTCGGCATCCATGGTCAGGATCCACTCGCTGTTCATCACCGCCGGGTTCTTTTCGGCGAGCGAAAGCGCGTTGGGCTGGGGCTTCTTGCCTTCGGGCACGTCGTTGCGGAAGTGCTTGCAATAGCCCAGCTCTTCCAGCCGCATCAGCATGGCGTCGGTGCCATCGTTGCAGTTGTTGGTGTAGACGCAGATGTTATCGAAACCGATGTGGTTGTGGTAGGCGACCCATTCGATCAGGCAATGGCCCTCGTCCTTCATCATCGACATGATGGTGAAGGTCGCCTTCTTTTCGCTCTTGCTGTCTGGCTCTCCGTCCGGAGAGGTGGAGTTGGTCATGTTCTGCCCTGTGTCTGCTCTCTGGCACGCGAGCCTAGAGAGGGCGGGTTAACGCGCGTTCAATGGCCGTCCGGTGCCCCGTCCGGCTCGACCGGCCGGTTCGCCATCACCATACGCACCGGGGCCATGAAGTCACCCCTTGGCTCGGCATAGTTTCGCTTTGCGCGCCAATAATTGCGTAGCCGCCACAGCGTTTTGCGCGGTGCTGCCCTTGACCTCGCCCCCCAGCGCGCTCTTTATCCCGGTAACGAAATTTAAAGGACTGAGAGGAACCTCCAATGGCTTTCGAACTTCCCGATCTCCCCTATGCCCACGATGCGCTCGCTGATCTCGGCATGTCGAAGGAAACCCTCGAGTATCACCACGACATCCACCACAAGGCCTATGTCGACAACGGCAACAAGGCGATTGCCGGGACCGAGTGGGAAGGCAAATCCGTCGAAGAGATCATCAAGGGCACCTACGATGCTTCCGCCGTTGCCCAGAACGGCATCTTCAACAACGCTTCGCAGTTCTGGAACCACAACCAGTTCTGGGAGATGATGGGCCCCGGCAATTCGGCCATGCCCGGCGAGCTTGAGAAAGCGATCACCGAGAGCTTCGGCTCCGTCGACAAGTTCAAGGAAGAGTTCTCCGCCGCCGGTGCGGGCCAGTTCGGCTCGGGCTGGTGCTGGCTGGTGAAAGACACCGATGGCGGCCTGAAAGTGACCAAAACCGAGAACGGCGTGAACCCGCTCTGCTTCGGCCAGACCGCGCTGCTGGGCTGCGATGTCTGGGAGCACAGCTATTACATCGACTTCCGCAACAAGCGCCCGGCTTACCTCAGCAACTTCCTCGACAAGCTGGTGAACTGGGAAAACGTCGCCTCGCGGATGTAACACCCTACAGCGCGCCGCGCCCCTGCGCGGTGCACCGCTGACCTTCAGGCGCGATGCCCCGAAACGGGCGTCGCGCCTTTCATTTCGAGGAACCCGCCCTGCCGCCCGCCCGTTGAACTGTCAAAGGAGGATAGTTCAATGGCAGAACGCAAGAGATCCAACGACATGAGCCGCGATACCGACAATGTGCTGGGCGCCGAGGGCGAAGTGTCCCACGGCGGCCGCAAGGGCGGCGAGCTGGCGCGCAACGTGGCCAGCCTCGACGAGTACAAGCGCGCAAACGAGCGCCCGGCGGGCAAGACCCGTGTGACGAAGTCGATGGAGAAAGAGGAGGGCGATCAATGACCGGTTTGGCGCAAGGCACCTGGGTGATGGTGGCCGACAGCGAAAAGGCCCTGTTCCTGCACAATGTCACCGACGCCGAAGATCCCTATCTCGTCGTCTCCGGCAAGGAAAAGCAGGACAACCCCTCCGACCGTGAGCAGGGCGCAAACCGCCCCGGGCGCATGGCAGACGGGGGGCAGGGGCAACGCTCGGCCCTCGATGACACCGATTGGCACGAGCTGGCGAAGCACCGCTTTGCCTCCGACCTCGCCGACCTGCTCTACGAGAAGGCCCACCGCGGCGAGTTCGACCGCATCGTGCTGGCGTGCAGCCCGCAAGTTCTGGGCGATCTGCGCAAGGTGCTGCACCAGGAGGTGACGGACAAGGTCGTGGGCGAGGTGCCCAAGACCCTCACCAACCACCCGGTCGAAGAGATCGAGAAGATCGTGAAGGGTGAGCTGGCCGCCGCCTAGGCCCGATCGAGCTCCGCCAGCAGCGCATCCACGCTGTCGACCGGCGTGAGAAACCCCCGAATGTCATCACCGGCAAACCCGCTGGTGATGACATGATCCACCAGCTCCAGCAGCTTGTTCCAGTAGCCCTCGACATTGAGCAGGTAGATCGGCTTCTGGTGCAGCCCGAGCTGGCGCCAGGTGAGCACTTCGAACAGTTCGTCCAGCGAGCCCGCGCCCCCCGGCAGCACCACCACAGCATCGGCGTTCATGAACATCACTTTCTTCCGCTCGTGCATCGTTTCGGTCACGATGAAGGTGGTGAGGTCGCGTTTGCCCACCTCGCGTTGCAGCAGGTGGGTCGGGATGACGCCGAAGGTCTCGGCCCCGCCAGCCTGCGCCGTGCGCGCAACCCGGCCCATCAGCC
This sequence comes from Oceanicola sp. 502str15, assembly GCF_024105635.1. Classification (NCBI taxonomy): domain Bacteria; kingdom Pseudomonadati; phylum Pseudomonadota; class Alphaproteobacteria; order Rhodobacterales; family Roseobacteraceae; genus Oceanicola; species Oceanicola sp. 502str15. The sequence goes on along the minus strand of NZ_WYDQ01000001.1, from coordinate 1,584,275 downwards.
CCACGTCGCCCGCACCATAAACCAGCCGCCAGCCGCGCTCGGCAATCGCGGCGCCAACCGCTTCGGCGGCCTCGGCATAGGCCGGGTCGGCGCCGTCTCGGGAGCCGCAGTAGACGCAAAGCGAGAGGGGGGCTGTCATGGCAATGTCCTGTATTGGGGAGTTTGGGGCGCAGTTCTGAAAAGAACCGTTATATCGGTGGAGTGTTTTGACCCGTGATAGCCCTGTGTCTATGGTTGCTCAACCCGCCCCGGAAGGCGGGCGCAACGAGATTGTATCGAGGAAGGGCAATGTCGGCTTGGAATTCCCTCTCTCCCGTCTTTCGGGGAGGTCTTACGGCTGCCGCACTCGCGCTGGCCGGGCTTGGCCTTTGGCTCTGGCAGGGCGGCGGTCTGGCCCCTGAAACGCCGCAGCCGGTGGAAGAGGCGGCTGGCGAAACCGGGCCTGCCGAAGTGACCGGGAGTGGGGAGGGCATTGACGCCGCTGATGCGGCTGCTCAGGGTGATAACGCCGGGGGCCCCGAGGATACCGCCACCGCAGAGACACCTGCCGAAACCGCAAGCCCTGAAGCGGTGGAGAGTGCCGCAGCAGAGACCTCCACCGATAAACCAGCTGACAATCCCACCGTAGACGCACCCGCCGAAAGCACCGCCACCACCCTGCCGGGCTTCGACCTCGTGCGGATCGAACCCGATGGCGCCTCGGTCATCGCCGGCACCGCCGCGCCGGGCGACAACATCTCGCTCCTGCTCGACGGCACCGCCATCGCCGAAGCCGAGGCAGACGGGCAGGGGGCCTTCGTGATCCTGACCACCATCCAGCCCGGCCCCGCCCCCCAGATCCTGACGCTGACCGCCAACGGCGAGCGCCGCTCGGAGGCCAGCGTGATCGTCGCCGCCGCGCCGCAGGTGTCCGAGGCGGTTGCCAGTGCAGATGCCACAGGAACCTCAGCGGAGGACAGGCCCGCGGGCACCGAGGCTGAGGCCGAGGTCGAAACCGCCGAAGCCAGTCAAACACCAGAACCCGAGGCGCAGGACACACCGCCTGCCGCGCAGCAATCGCAGGCCACAGGGGCCTCCTCCCTCGATACCGGGCTTGCCGCCGCCACGGATGCCGCCCCCGACACCGCGCCAAGCACGCCCGCCAGCGATGCGGCGGAGGCCACCGAGCTTGCCACGCCGACGCAGGAAGATACGGCCCCGGTCAACACCGGAACCACGGAAACCATCGCTCAGGATACCCCGCAGACCCAGCCCGCCAGCACCGGCGCCGTCACGGCATCGGCCGAGGTCGCCGCAACCGACACCACCACGCCCGAGCCAGCCGCCGACCTTCCGTCCGAGCCCACGGACCTGCCTGTCGAAACGCCCGCAAGCCCCCCAATCGACACCGCCGCCGTGCCCGCCGAAACCCCGCAGGCCGCCCCGGCCGAGCCCGTTGCGCAAAGCCAGACGGCACAGACCGCGCCCACTGTGACCTCCACCGCGCCCCAGCTTCTGGTGGCCTCCGGCGAAGGGCTGAAGGTGATCCAGCCCTCGTCCAGCGCCGCCACTGTGCCTCTCAGGGTCGAAACCATCGGCTATTCCGACAGCGGCGTCACTCTCGCCGGGCGCGGCACCGGCGGGCCTTCGGATCTGCGGATCTATCTCGACAACGCCCCCATCGCCATGGCCCCGCTCGAGCAGGACGGCACATGGGAGGCCGAGCTGAACGGCGTCAGCCCCGGCACCTACACCCTGCGGGTGGACCAGCTCGCCGGCGATGGCAGCGTGACAGGGCGGTTCGAAACCCCTTTCCTGCGCGAGAGCGAGGCGGCCCTTGCCCGCAGCGCGCCCGCCGCAACGGACCCGGAAGGGCTGGCCGTGTCGGTGATTACCGTGCAGCCGGGTTACTCGCTCTGGGCCATCGCCTCGGACCGCTATGGCGACGGCATGTCGTGGCACAAGGTGCTCGAAGCCAACAGCGGCCAGATCCGCGACCCGGACCTGATCTACCCCGGTCAGATCTTCGACCTGCCCGATTGAACCTTCGGGCTGGACGCCACCGAAACACACCCTAGGTTCGGGCGAACGTTCACGACCCTGAGAGGTGCGCCAGGCCCATGGCCAAGCCAAACCCCAAGACCCCCGGAAACGGGTGGGAGATCATTGCCCGCGTGGCGCCCTACCTCTGGCCGGAGGGGGAAACCGGGCTGAAAACGGGGGTGGTGCTGTCGTTGGTCGCCCTGCTGACCTCCAAGCTGATCTCGGTCGCCACGCCGTTCTTCTACAAGGCCGCGGTCGACCAACTTGCGGGCGATGCCCCCTCCACCGGCCTGCTGATCGGGCTTACGGCGGTCTCTCTCACGGTGGCCTACGGCATGGCGCGTCTGCTGACGGTGGGCTTCCAGCAGCTCCGCGATGCCTTCTTTGCCCGTGTCGGGCAGCGGGCGCTGCGGCGTCTGGCGCTGGAAACCTTCAACCACATCCACGCCCTCAGCCTGCGCTACCACATCACCCGCCGCACCGGCGGGCTCAGCCGGATCATCGAGCGCGGGGTGAAGGGGGTGGAATTCCTGCTGCGCTTCATGCTGTTTTCCATCGGCCCGCTGATCCTTGAGCTGCTGCTGGTCTGCATCATCCTCGCCTGGGTTTTCGACCTGCGCTATCTCGGCGTACTGGTCGTCACCATCGCTCTCTACGTCTGGTTCACCTTCAAGGTCACCGAGTGGCGGGTGAAGATTCGCCAGCAGATGAACGACAGCGACACCGAAGCAAACCAGAAGGCGATCGACAGTCTGCTGAACTTCGAAACCGTCAAGTACTTCGGGGCCGAGCGGCGCGAAGCCGAGCGCTACGACAGCGCGATGGCGGGCTACGAGAACGCCGCAATCCGCACCAACTACTCGCTCGGGTTCCTAAACTTCGGGCAATCCGTGCTCATCACCGGCGGCCTCGTCGGCGTGATGGTGATGGCGGCGCTGGGCGTGCAGAACGGCACCCTGACAGTGGGCGATTTCGTCATGGTCAACGCCTACATGATCCAGATCACCGTGCCGCTCAACTTTCTCGGCTCGGTCTACCGCGAAATCCGCCAGGCGCTGGTGGACATGGGCGAGATGTTCACCCTGCTCGGCCAGCCCACAGAGGTTGCCGACAAGCCCGGGGCAGGGGCGCTGGCCGTGAAGGGGGCCGAGGTGCGGTTCGAGGATGTGCGCTTTGGCTATGACGCCGAACGCGGCATCCTGAAAGGCGTCAGCTTCACCGTGCCTGCCGGGCGCAGCCTTGCCATCGTGGGGGCCTCGGGCGCGGGCAAGAGCACCATCGGGCGCCTGCTGTTCCGCTTCTACGACGTCACGGGCGGGGCGATCCTGATCGACGGGCAGGACATTCGCGATGTCAGTCAGGAAAGCCTGCACGATGCCATCGGCGTGGTGCCGCAGGATACGGTGCTGTTCAACGACACGATCCTCTACAACATCGCCTACGGTCGCCCCGAGGCGAGCATGGAGGAGATCGTGGAGGTGGCCAAATCCGCCCGCATCCACGACTTCATCGAGAGCCTGCCCCAAGGCTACGAGACAACCGTGGGCGAGCGCGGGCTGAAGCTTTCGGGCGGGGAAAAGCAGCGGGTCGGCATTGCCCGCACCATGCTGAAGAACCCCGCCATCCTGCTACTCGACGAGGCCACCTCGGCGCTCGACACCGAGACCGAGCAGAAGATCCAGGGCGCATTGGCGCGGGCGGCAGAGGGGCGCACGGTGCTGACCATCGCCCACCGCCTCAGCACCGTGGCCGGGGCGGATGAGATCATCGTGCTCGATGCGGGCGAGGTGGTGGAGCGGGGCAGCCACGCCGAACTTCTGGTGCAGAACGGCAAATACGCTTCGCTCTGGGCGCAGCAATTGCGCGACGAGGCCGCCTGAAGGTTGCGCTCTTGGCTAAGGCGAATGTGCAGGGCGCGCCTTCATGGCGCGCCCTGAGCGGTTACTCGGCTGCGCGGATGTGGGGTGGGGTGGACTTGTCCTCGCCGTCCTTGTCGCTGTCATCCCCGCCCGCGGCGTCCTTGGCCTCTGAGCCGGCGTCGGCAGGCTTCTCGGGCGCGGAATCTGCGGCCTTCTCCTCCGCTTCCTGCTTGGCCTCGGGCGCCGCCTGAGGCTCCGCGACCACTTCGGGCAGGGCCTCCTCCGACCAGATGATTTCGGGGCTCTTCACCCGATGCGCGGCCCGGGCCAGCGAGGCGTCGCGGGCGATCCGGCTGGAGCGGCCGAGCGTGACCGAGCCGATCCCGCGCAGGCCCCAATAGGCGCCCTTGGAGGCCCAGATCCGCAGGGCCAGCATCGAGGGGGTGAACACCAGCGTCAGGATCGTTGCCGTGCCGAGCCCGAAGACCACCGCCGTTGCCAGCTGCTTCCACCAGAGCGCGGTGGGGCTGTCGAGCGAGTAGCCGCCATTCACGAAATCCAGCGACAGACCCAGCATCATCGGTGTCAGGCCGGCCATCGTGGTGATGGTGGTCAGCAGCACCGGACGCAGGCGCGCCTCGGCGGTGCGGATCACCGCCTCGAGACGGGGCATGTAGGCCGAGAACTCCTGATAGGTGTCGATCAGGACGATGTTGTTGTTCACTACGATCCCGGCCAGCGCCACGATCCCGGTGCCGGTCATGATGATCGAGAAGGGCTGACCGAGCAGCAGCATCCCCCAGAGCACCCCGGCGGTCGAGAGCACCACGGCCAGAAGCACCAGCACCGAATTATAGAAGCTGTTGAACTGTGCCAGCAGGATGATGAACATCATCCCCAGCGCCATGCCGAAGGCGCTCATCAGGAACTGGCCGCTCTCTTCCTGGTCTTCCTGGTCGCCGGTCCACTCCCAGTCGATCCCGAGGGGCAGGGGGCTTTCCTCGCCCGAGAGCCATTCGGTGATGACCCCGATGCGCTCGTTGGCGTTGACGGCGATCTTGCTCGCCCCGGCATAGCGCCCGCCCGGCGCAATCAGCGCATCGGCCTCTTCGGCGGGAACGACGGCCAGCGTCTTGGCCTCTTCGCCTTCACCCTCGACCAACTTGGTCAGCCCGGCGGCCACATCGGCCTTCACGTCGTAGACCCGGCGCTGATCGACCCGGTCGATGCGGCCGATCTTGGGCACCGGCTGGCGGCTGATGAAGTTGGACAGCGGAACCAGCCCGCCCGCGGTGCGCACCTTCAGCTCATCAAGCGTGGAAAGCACGCGATCTTCATAGGGCAGGCGCACCCGGATCTCGATCTCTTCGTCCGAGCTGTCGACCCGCATGGTGTCGAGCAGGATGCCGCGCGTCACCAGCTGCACCATCGCGCCCACGGTGGCCACATCGGCTCCGTAGCGCCCGGCCTTTTCCACGTCCACGTCGATCTGCCAGTCGATGCCGGGCAGGGGGGTGGTGTCTTCGAGGTCGATGATGCCGGGCAGGCTTTCGAACTCCGCGCGCACGGTGCCCACGGCCTCTTCGAGCGCGGCAAAGTCGTCGCCCGACAGGCGCAGGTGAATGGGCTTGCCCGAACCGGGGCCCATGGCGAGGTTGAGGATTTCGGGTTGGATGCCAGGAATGTCGAGCACGGCCTGCTCGATCTTCTCGAGGATCACGTCGCCATCAAGCTCGGCCAGCGGCACATCATGGGTGCGGGCATATTCGGGGCGATCTTCCCACGGGATCAACTCGAGCTGGATCTGCCCCACCGTATCGAGCGGCGCCTGGCTGCCGCCGGTGTTGGAGTTCAGCCCGCCCTCGCCGGCGAAGGAAAACGCGCTTTCGATGCCCGGGATGTGGGAGATCGTATCTTCGACCTCCTTCACCATCAGGTCCTTCTCTTCGAGCGACAGGTTGCCCCGGGCGCGCACATAGACGATCGCCTGCTCGGGCTCGCTCTCGACAAAGAAATCGACGCCGTTGTTGTTCGCTCCGTAGTAGCCGAAGGTGAAAACCACAAAACCCACGACCGCCGCCACGGTGACGAGCGGCATCACCGGGTTGCCCGCGATCAGCTTGATCAGCCAGCCGAAGGCGGTGCGGCGATGCCCCGAGGAGACCCGCTTGGGTGCCCGCTCGAGCTTGGCGGCTGTCAGGGTGATGGTGGCAAGGAAGGCGGCCAGCACGAACAGCACGAGGCCCGGCAGCATGGCGGCCATCCCGGGCAGGGGAGACTCGCCGCCGAAGAGGTAGCCCGGGTTGATGCACTGGAGAGCAGCGATGAACAGCAGGTAGAGCGAAGGCACCACCAGCACCGCGCGCACCCACCACGGCAGGCGCCGAAGGGCCTGCGACGCGCCGTGGAACGAGCGGCTCATCCGGCCCGAAACGCCGCCCAGCACCGGCAGGTAGACCAGCGCCACCAGCAGCGAGGCCGAGAGCACGAAGATCAGCGTGACCGGCAGCATCCCCATGAACTGCCCGGCCACACCGGGCCAGAACAGCATGGGCAGGAAGGCGCAGAGCGTGGTCGCCGTAGAGCTGACGATGGGCCAGAACATCCGCTTTGCCGCCTCGACATAGGCATGCATCGGCCCGACGCCCTCGGATATTCGCTTGTCGGCGTATTCCACCACCACGATGGCCCCGTCCACCAGCATCCCCACCGCGAGGATCAGGCCGAACATCACGATGTTGGACACGGTGATGCCCATGATCGAGAGGAACACGAAGCAGAGCAGGAAGCTGATCGGAATGGCGATGCCCACCAGCATGGCGGGGCGGATGCCGAGCGCGGCCAGCACGACGATGGCCACCAACGCGATGGCGGTCATCACCGAGCCCTCGAGCTGGGCCACCATCGACTTCACCACGCGGCTCTGGTCGTTGGAGGTGCCGACCTGGATCGCGTCGCGCAGCTCGGGCGGCCACTTGGCCATCTCGGCATCCACCGTGGCGCGGATCGCGGCGGCGGTGTCGATGATGTTGTAGCCCTTCTTCTTGGAGACCTGCAGCGCAACGGTGTTGACCCCGTTGAAGCGGGCGGTGCCCACGCGGTCTTCGAAAGTGAGGCGGATATCGGCCAGATCGCCAAGGGTCACGATGCTGTCGCCGTTCACCTTGACCGGCAGGTCGTAGACGTCCTGACCGTCTTCGAAACTGGCCGGGATCTTCACCGAGAAGGCACCGCTCGGGGTTTCGATCTCGCCGGCGGCGATGAGCTGGTTGTTGTTGACCACCACGTTGATCAGCTCGGCGGCGGTGACGTTGTAGCTTTCAAGCTTCAGCGGGTCGATCACGACCTCGAGCATCTCGTCGCGGTGCCCGGCCAGCGAGGCCTCGAGCACGGGCTCGAGCCCCTCCAGGCTGTCCTGCAGATCCTTGGCCACCTTCACCAGCGTGCGCTCGGGCAGGGCGCCGGTGAGGTTGACGATGATGATCGGGAACTCGGAAAAGTTGATCTCGCCGATGGTGTAATTGTCTGCCCCGGAGGGAAAGTTCGCCTCTGCCGTGTTCATGGCGGCGCGCACATCGGCCAGCGTGGCCGACTTGTCCCAGCCGAACTCGAACTCCAGCACCACGTTGGCATAACCCTCGGTGGCCACGCCGGTCATGGTCTTGAGGCCGTCGAGGTCGGAAAGCTCGGTTTCCATCGGCTTGACCAGCATTTTCTCGGCATCGGTGGCCGAGATGCCGGGGAAGGGGACCGACACGAAAACCGCCGGAATTTCGATATCCGGCTCGCCCTCCTTGGGGAGGCTGAGGTAGGTGGCCCAGCCCACGAGGATCGACATTGCCACGAAGGCAAGGATCATCCGGGCGCGGGCGGCGGCCCAATCGACAATGCCGGTCATTGCGTAAGCTCCTCGAGCGTGACCTTCACCGGAACACCCTCTACCACATATTCCTGCCCACGGGTGATGACCCGTGCCGTCTCCGGCAGGCCCGTCACCCAGATGCCGTCGACGGTGTCGCGCAGCACCGTGACCGGGGCAAAGCGCGCCGTGTTCTCCTCATCGACCCAGCGCACGCCGAGCGCGCCGCCGTCATCGAGCGTCAACGAGGATTGCGGCAGCAGGTGTGCCTTGGCGCCCGCGGCGGAGATCACGATTTCGGCCGTCTGGCCGTCGCGGATCTCGAGGTCGGCATTGGGCACCTGCACCTCCACGCGGAAAGTGCGGGTCTGGGCATCGGCGGAGCGCGACAGGAAGGTGACCTCGCCCGTGACCTCCTCGCCCGTGGCCAGCCGCGCGCCGGCCTTGGCCCCGACCTTGACCCGCGACACCTCGGTTTCGGGCACGAAGCCCACCAGCTTGATCGGGTCGAGCTGGAGGATGGTGGCGCAATCGGAGCCAGACTGAAGCAGCACGCCCAGCTCGGCGCTGTCGCTCTCCAGCAGGCCCGAGAAGGGCGCGGTGATGGTCAGGCGGTCGATGTCCTTCTGGGCCGTCGCCACGGCGGCTTCGGCGGTCTGGACCTGGCTCTTGGCCCCCTCGACGCCCGATTGCGCGGCCTGAACGGCGGCGCGGGCCGAAGAGACCGCGGCCTTGGTCGCGGCCACGCGGGTTTCGGAGGCGTAGCCGCCCTCGGAAAGCTGGCTTGCGGCGCGGTCGTTGATCTCGGCCTCTTCCAGCGCGGCCTCGGCCTCGGCCACGCGGGCCAGTGATTCCGGCAGGCCGGCGCGGGCGGAGGCAAGCTGGGCCTCGGCCTGCGCAAGCTGGGTCTCGCGGGTGCCGGCGTCGATCACGCAAAGCATCTGCCCGGCCTCCACGAAAGCGCCCTTGCGCAGCGGCTCCGAGACAATCTGGCCCGGCGTTTCGGCCCGCACCGTCACCTGCCGCGCCGCCTCGGTGCGGCCCCGGGTGATGACCGCGCTGTCGACCTCGCGGGCCTCGCTGTCGATCGCCATGACCGAAACAACCCGCGTCGCGCCCGCGCCGGTGCCGTCTTCCTCGACCGATCTCGGCGCTTCGGGCGCCGTTTCGGAGGCCGGAGCCTCGGCCTCGCCGCCTCCTGCCACAGAAAGCAACACATCGCGCTGCATCACCACGAGATAGAGCGCCGCTGCAACGCAGAGCGCGAGGAGGATCGAAAACAGCCGCATTGGCGGTCCTTCCTTGCAACAATGGGGCGCACTGCGCCCCAACATTCCTTCGCTGGTGCAGAAAGCCCGGGCGGATTGAAGCCTGAGCTGTCCTGAACCGTTTGGTTTAGTTTAGCGATGTCATTCCCGCCGCGCAAGCGGCAGTTGGCCGCGCCCCGCGCCCTGCTGACATCGGGCAACAGCGGCCGCCCGGGCGGCGTGCCAAGCCCCTTGGCATTGGGGCGCATTTCCGGGTAAGAAGCAGCGATCTTGCGGGGCGCAGACCCGGCAGCGGGGAAGAAGGCAGGCAGATGAGCGAAAGCGAAAGCTTCATCGACGAAGTCAACGAAGAGCTGCGGCGTGACAAGCTGTTCCGGCTGATGCGCCGGTATGGCTGGATTCCGATCCTTGTGATCGTGGCGCTTGTGGGCGGCGCGGCCTGGTTCGAGTGGCAGCGCGCCACCGCCCGGGCCGAGGCCGAAGCCCGCGGCGATGCGGTGCTGGTTGCGCTGGAGGCCGAAGAGGGCGATGCCCGGCTGGCCGCGCTCGAAGGCATTGATGCCACCGGAGAATTTGCCGCCGTGCTCGACCTGCTCGAAGCCGCCGAGGCACAGGGCAAGGACGATCCGGCCGGGGCAGGGGAGAAGCTGTTGGCCGTGGCCAATGACGCCAGCCTGCCGCAGCCGTGGCGCGACCTCGCCGCGTTGAAGGCGGTAATGCTCGGCCCCGACGCGCTGGAGGCCGACACCCGCAAGACCCTGCTCGACGGGCTGGCCAGCTCGGCCTCTCCGATGGCGCAGATGGCGCGGGAACAGCAGGTATACGTGTTGATCGAAGCGGGCGAACGCGACGCGGCACTGGCCGCGGCAGAGGCGCTTGTGGAGGAGGACGGGTTGACCCGGGGCTTGCAAGAGCGCCTCCTGCAAGTGATTGTGGCATTGGGAGGAAAGCCCGAACAGGGCTGACCGGACCGGCGCCCGCGACCAAGAGGCGCGGCGCAGGAACGTGTGACGGGGCAAGGAAGGCAAAAGCCGTGAGAGCAGCAACGACGTGGATCACCACAGGCGCGATCCTGGCCCTTCTTTCGGGCTGTGGCGGCGGCGAACAGCCCTTGCCCGGCAAACGCATCGGGATTCGCGAGGCGGTTGGCGTCTCGGACCCGAAGGGCGGCACTGCCCCGATTTATCGCGGATCCGCTCCGATCTCGCTGCCCGCCCCCGTGAACCATGGCGAATGGACCCACCGTGGCGGCGGCCCGCAGCATCGCATCCAGCACCCGGCGCTCGCGCGCTCGGTGGCGTCGGTCTGGCGGGCCAACATCGGGCAGGGCAATAGCCGCAAGGCGCGGATCACGGCCGACCCGGTCGCTTCGGGTGGCCGGATCTTCACCATGGACAGCCGGGCGCAGGTCTCTGCCGTGTCGACCGGCGGGGCCGTGCTGTGGTCCACCGACATCACCCCGGCCCGCGACCGGACCCAGGACGCCTCTGGCGGCGGGCTCGCGGTTTCGGGCAATACCCTTTATGTTGCAAGCGGTTACGGCCAGCTCCTGGCGCTCGACGTGGCCACCGGCGGGCTGCGCTGGCGCCAGCAGTTCGACGGGCCTGTGCAGGGCACGCCGACGGTCGAGGGCGGCACGGTTTACGTTGTCAGCCGCGACAGCCGGGCCTTTGCGGTCGACGCCTCCAACGGGCGGCTCAAGTGGGAAATGCCCGGCACGCCGACGCCTTCGGTGATGGTCGGCGGGGCCGGTCCGGCCCTGACCGGGAACAGCGTGATCTTTCCCTTCGGCTCCAGCGAAGTCATTGCTGCACTTAAGCTTTCGGGCGTGCGCACTTGGGGCGAGATCGTTGCCGGCGAGCGGCGCGGGCGGGCCTACACGGGCTATACCGACGTGACCGGCGATCCGGTCGTGGTGGGCAACACGGTGTACGCCGGCACCCAGTCGGGGCGCACGGTGGCGCTGGATGTGAACACGGGCGAGCGGCGCTGGACGGCGCAGGACGGGGCCTATTCGCCGGTGTTCCCGGCGGGCGACTCGGTGTTCTTGGTCTCGGACGCAAGCCAGCTCGTGCGGCTGAGCGCGGCGACGGGCGAGACGATCTGGTCGGTGAAACTGCCCACCTTCTCGGCCCGCAAGACCCGGCGCCGCAAGGCGGTTTACGCCCATTACGGCCCGATTCTGGCCGGGGGGCTGCTGCGGGTGGCCTCGGACGACGGGCTGCTCCGCAGCTTTGACCCGGCCTCCGGCGCGCTGGTTTCGGCGGTCGAGCTGCCGGGCGGGGCGGCGTCGCACCCGATCGTGGTGGCCGGAACGCTCTACGTGGTGAACCGCAAGGGCCAACTGGTGGCTTTCCGTTGAGCTGAAAGCCGTGTATGAGGCGCTCTTACCGCCCCGCACCGGACCGTTAACATGAACTTCACACTTGCCATCGTTGGTCGCCCCAACGTTGGAAAATCTACTCTTTTCAACCGCTTGGTTGGCAAGCGGCTGGCGCTGGTCGATGACCAGCCAGGTGTGACGCGCGACCTGCGCGAAGGCGAAGCCCGGCTGGGCGACCTGCGCTTTACCGTCATCGACACCGCCGGACTCGAGGAGGCGACCGACGAAAGCCTTCAGGGACGGATGCGCCGCCTCACCGAACGCGCGGTGGAAATGGCCGACGTCTGCCTCTTCCTGATCGACGCGCGCACCGGTGTGACCCCGACCGACGAAGTCTTTGCCGACATCCTGCGCCGCAAGAACGCCCATGTGCTTGTCGGCTGCAACAAGGCCGAGGGCCGGGCGGGCGAGGGCGGCATGATCGAGGCGTGGAGCCTCGGGCTGGGCGACCCCATTCCGCTGAGCGCCGAACACGGCGAAGGCATGTCGGACCTTCTGGCTGCCTTGATGCCCGTGGTTGATGAAATTTCGCTTAACAAGCCGGATGAAGACCCCGAAATCGAGGTGTCGGTGGAAGAGGGTGACGAGGCAGAGACCTGGAAACCCACGAAAAAGAAGCCGCTTCAGGTGGCTGTGGTCGGCCGTCCGAACGCCGGTAAATCCACGCTGATCAACGCGATTGTCGGCGAAGACAGGCTGCTGACCGGTCCCGAGGCCGGCATCACCCGCGACTCGATTTCGCTGGCGCTCGACTGGGACGGCGTGCCGACCCGGATGTTTGACACCGCCGGTATGCGCAAACGCGCCAAGGTGCAGGAAAAGCTGGAAAAACTCTCGGTGTCCGACGGCCTCCGGGCGGTGAAGTTTGCCGAGGTCGTGGTGGTGCTGCTCGATGCGGCGATCCCGTTTGAACAGCAGGATCTGCGCATTGCCGACCTTGCCGAGCGCGAGGGCCGCGCCGTGGTGGTGGCCGTCAACAAATGGGACCTGGAGCCGGAAAAACAGGCCAAGCTCAAGGGCTTGCGCGTGGCGTTCGAAAAGCTGCTGCCGCAGCTCAAGGGGGCGCCGCTGGTGACCGTTTCGGCCAAGACGGGCCGGGGGCTCGACAGGTTGCAGCAGGCGGTGGTGAAAGCCCATGAAACGTGGAACCGCAGGATCACCACGGCCAAGCTAAATGACTGGCTTATCAGGATGTTGGAGCAACATCCTCCACCGGCTCCGGGGGGGCGCCGGATCAAGCTGCGCTACATGACCCAGGCCAAGACCCGGCCGCCGGGCTTTGTGGTGATGTGCTCCTTCCCCGACAAGCTGCCCGAGAGCTACAAACGCTATCTGGTCAATGGCTTGCGCGAGGATTTTGACATGCCGGGCACGCCGATCCGGCTGTTCTTCCGTGGGCAGGGCGACGCCAACCCCTACAAGAACAAGACCAAATCGACGCCCTCGCGTCTGCGCAAGCATTTGGGAAAGAAACCGTTGGGCGACTGAGGGTTACGTGGTTAACGCACCATATGATACCCCAGAGGCACAACCCGTACACAACCCGTACACAGCCTGTGCATACGCGATTTTCGCACAGAAGCGCCGGTTAACCCGCCGCACTCTCTCAGCCTGCGCAGCCTCCCGAGGGCGTGATGCGGCAGAGCTTGGTGGCGCAGCGGGGCTCGTGTAGAACGGGCAAAACGGGCGGACAGAATGCGGGCAGCTCTCACCATCATCTTCGCGGCGCTGTGCTGCGCCATCCTTGCGAGCGCCGCGACGGCGCAGGGGTTCTCGGGGCTTGCACGGGTGGACCCGGCGCGCTCGGGGCTGGAGGAAAGCGGGCAGGGCGTGACGCTGCGCCTGACGATCTCGCAGCCTGTCGCCTACCGGGTGCGGTTGCTGGCCGATCCGCCGCGCCTGGTGGTGGACTTCCGCGAGGTGGACTTCGCCCCGCTCGGCACCCCCGACCTCGCCACGATGGAAACCGTCACCGCCCTGCGCACCGGCCGCGTCGGCCCGGGCTGGACCCGGCTGGTGGCCGAACTCGCCGCCCCGCTCGGGCTCGACACCGCACAGATGATCACCGGCGCCGCCGACGGCTCGGCGCGGGTGGAGGTTGTGCTGGCCCCGGTCAGCGAGGCGGAATTTGCCGCGCAGGTTGCCCGCGGGCAGGGCGGCAGCGAGGCCTTTCCGGCCCCCTCGGCCAGCACCCCGGCCAAGCGCCGCCCCGCACCGGGCGGCAAGCTGGTGGTGGTGCTCGACCCCGGCCACGGCGGCGTCGATCCGGGCGCAACCCGCGACGGGATCACCGAGGCCGACCTGATGCTGACCTTCGCCCGCGACGTGCGCGAGGCCCTGCTGCGCGCCGGCGACTACGAGGTGGTGATGACGCGGGAGGACGACAGCTTTGTGTCGCTGGAAACCCGGCTGACCATCGCCCGCCGCGCCGGGGCCGGCCTGTTCCTGTCGCTCCACGCCGACGCGGTGGAGGAGGGGATTGCGCGGGGCGCGCAGGTCTACACGCTCTCCGACGAGGCCTCGAGCGAGGCGCTGGCCAAGCTGGCCTACCGGCACGACCGCGACGACATTCTCGGCGGGGCCGACCTGAGCGGCACCGACGACGCGGTGGCCCAGGCGCTGCTCGAGATCGCCCGGCGCGAGACCGCCCCGCGCACCATGGCCCTGGCCCGGGCGATGGTGGGGGGCCTGCGCGGCAAGGGGGTGCGGCTGCACAAGCATGCGCTCGGCTCGGCCGACTTCTCGGTGCTGAAGCTGCCCGACATTCCGGCGGTGCTGCTGGAGGCGGCCTTCCTGTCGACCACCAGCGAGCTGGAAAAGCTGCAAAAGCCCGAGTGGCGGGCGCAGGCGGCGGAGGGGATCGCGCAGGGCGTGGCGGCCTGGGCGGCGGAGGATGCCCGGCTGAAGGCGCTCATCCGGCAGTAACCGGGCGCCGGCAACCGCGCGCCCGCAGCGCCGCGAGCCTCGCAAAACCGTGACCCGCCAAGCGGCAAATGGCCGAATTTGTCATGCAATCTCTTTTGCTTCGCGCCGCCCCTTCGCGTATACACTTGGCCTCGGAGCAGCAATGGAGCAGGCAACGTGCTCAGATTCTTTACCGGCATCTTCGGCGGACTTTTTGCGCTGATCACCACGGGGGCCGCCTTTGGTGCCCTGATGCTTGGCGCGATCTTCTGGATCTATGGCCGCGATCTGCCCAACCACGAGCAGCTGGCGCAATACACGCCGCCCACCATCAGCCGGATCTACTCGGGCGAGGGGCAGATCATGGACGAGTTCGCCCATGAGCGCCGCCTGTTCGCCCCCTCCAGCGAAATCCCCGACCTGGTGAAGCAGGCCTTCATCTCGGCGGAAGACAAGAATTTCTACACCCACAAGGGCTATGACCCGATGGGCATGATCGCCGCGGCCGTCGATGCGGCCAAGGGCGGGCGCCTGCGCGGCGCCTCGACGATCACCCAGCAGGTGATGAAGAACTTCCTGCTGTCCTCCGACCGCTCCGCCGAACGCAAGATCAAGGAAATCATCCTTGCCAGCCGGGTCGAGACCGCGCTGAGCAAGGAAAAGATCCTCGAGCTCTACCTCAACGAGATCTTCCTCGGGCAGAACAGCTTTGGCGTGGCCGCCGCCGCGCAGACCTATTTCAACAAGACGCTTGGCGAGCTGGCCCCCCATGAGGCGGCCTATCTTGCGGTGCTGCCCAAGGCGCCCTCGAACTACCACCCGGTGCGCGACAAGGAGCTGGCGACCAACCGCCGCAACTTCGTGCTGAAGGAGATGTACGAGAACGGCTACATCTCCTACGAGACCTACCAGTCCGAGCGGCTGGAGCCGCTGCGCTCGGTGCAGAACGGCGATTACGACAGCTTCAAGGGCTCGCTCCCGCCGCGCGACTACTTCACCGACGAGATCCGCCGCCAGCTCAGCCGCAACTTCGGCGAGGACGAGTTTTTTGGCGGCGGCCTGACCATTCGCGCCACCGTCGACCCCGAGCTGCAGCAGAAGGCGGCGGCCGAGTTGCAGCGCGCGCTGGAGCGCTACGACCGCGGGCTGGGCCGCTGGAACGGCACCGGCAAGACCATCGACACCGCGCTGCTGGGCGACGAGACCGCCTGGCGCGAGGCGCTGGCCGCGGTGGAAGTGGCCCGCGACGTGGAGCTTGAAAGCAAGTGGCTGCCCGCCGTGGTGATGACCGTCGGCGACCAGGAGCTGGGCCTCGGCATCGAGGGCATCCCGATGGACGGCGCCGAGCCGCCCGTGGTGCCGCGCAAGGACATCGCCTGGCTGCGCGGCGACTTTCACGACAACTTCGAGGTCGGCGACGTGGTGCACGTGCGCCGGATGACCGAGGATGGCGCCTTCATCCGCTGGACCCTGCGGCAGGTGCCCTCGGTGCAGGGTGCCTTCATGGCGATGGACGTGGAAAACGGCCGCGTGCTGGCGATGCAGGGGGGCTTCTCCTACCAGCATTCGGTGTTCAACCGCGCCACCCAGGCCACGCGCCAGCCCGGCTCGTCGTTCAAGCCCTTCGTCTACGCGGCGGCGCTCGATTCCGGCTACACCCCCGCCACCATCGTTGTGGACGCCCCGATCGAGATCAACACGCCGCAGGGCGTGTGGCGGCCCAAGAACGCCAGCCACAAGTTTTACGGGCCCACCCCGCTGCGCACCGGCATCGAGCAGTCGCGCAACCTGATGACGATCCGCCTCGCGCAGGAGGTCGGCATGGAAACCGTCGCCAGCTATGCCGAGAGCTTCGGGGTCTATGACCGGCTCGATCCGTTCCTCGCCAATGCGCTGGGGGCGCAGGAGACGACGCTGTTCAAGATGGTCTCGGCCTATTCGATGTTCGCCAACGGCGGCCAGCGGGTGGAGCCCACGCTGGTGGACCGGGTGCAGGACCGCTGGGGCCGCACGATCTACCGCCATGACCAGCGCATCTGCGACGGCTGCGAGATGGCCTCTCTGGCGCCGGGCGAGCTGCCCCACATCAGCGCCAACCGCAAGCAGGCGATCGACCCGATCACCGCCTACCAGCTCACCTCGATGATGCAGGGCGTGGTCGAGCGCGGCACCGCGCGGCGCGCGGTCAGCCTCGGCGTGCCGGTGGCGGGCAAGACCGGCACCACCAACGATGCCAAGGACGTGTGGTTCATCGGCTTCACCAATACCATCGCGGCGGGCTGCTACATCGGCTACGACCGGCCCCGCACCATGCCGGGCGCCTCGGGCGGCGGCATGTGCGCGCCGGTGTTCAACAGCTTCATGAAGCAGGCGATCGCCAAATACGGCGCCGGCAAGTTCCAGGTGCCCCCGGGCGGCTACTTCGTGAAGATCGACCGCTTCACCGGCGCCCGCCTCTCCGACAGCGCCTCGGGCCCCAACGTGGTGGCCGAGTACTTCCGCGAGGGCGAAGAGCCGATCTTCGGCATGGCCGCCATGCTCGACGGCGGCTTCGCGATGGGCGCCAACCTGCCGCTCTTCGCCGAGGGCGAGGAAGATGCCGGCGAGTCCCGCACCGTCACCACCTCGACCGGCAAGAAGGCTCGTATCGCCCCCAAGGCCAGCTTCGGCTCGCTCAGCTCGGGCGGTCTCTACTGAGGGCAGGGCACCGCCCCCCGCACCACGCCTGTTCATTTTCTTGCTGAAAATATCTCCGGGGGGTGTGGGGGGCTGGCCCCACTGAAGGCCGCGGTGTGGGGGGCTGGCTCCCCACTGAAAGCCGCGGTGTGGGGGGCTGGCCTCCACTAAACGGTGCGGTGAGGCGGACTGGACCTGAACTGCAAGGCGCACCCAACCACATCCCCCTCCACCATTCTTGCCCCCCGCCGCCCCACGCGGTATCAGGCACATCGAACCACAAGAAAGGGCAGACCCATGCGGGCCGAGGCGCAAAACGCAGCAGACGCGGTACGAAAATCGCTGGAGCTTCTGGGCCAGCGGCTGGGGCTCGACACCGCCCAGCACCGGCTGGAAGAATTCAACGCCCGCACCGAAGACCCCGATCTCTGGAACGACCCGGCCAAGGCGCAGAAGCTCATGCGCGAACGCCAGATGCTGGTCGACTCCCTCGATACCTATAACGCCATCTCCCAGGAGCTCGACGACAACCTCGAGCTGGTCGAGATGGGCGAGGCCGAGGATGACGCCGAGGTCGTCACCGAGGCCGAGAACGCCCTTGTCGCGCTGGAAAAGCGCGCCGCCGCCAAGGAGCTCGAGGCGCTGCTGAACGGCGAGGCCGACGGCAACGACACCTTCCTCGAGATCAACGCCGGCGCCGGCGGCACCGAGGCCTGCGACTGGGCGCAGATGCTCCAGCGGATGTACGTCCGCTGGGCCGAGAAGCGTGGCTACAAGGTCGAGCTGCAATCCGAGGAAGCGGGCACCGAGGCGGGCATCAAGTCGGTCTCCTACAAGATCAGCGGCACCAATGCCTATGGCTGGCTGAAGTCCGAGAGCGGCGTGCACCGCCTCGTGCGCATCTCCCCCTTCGGCAAGGGCACCCGCGAAACCTCCTTCGCCTCGGTCTGGGTCTACCCGGTGGTCGATGACAACATCGAGATCGAGGTGAACCCCGCCGACATCCGCATCGACACCTACCGCTCCTCGGGCGCCGGCGGCCAGCACGTCAACACCACCGACTCCGCCGTGCGGATCACCCACGCCCCCACCGGCATCGTCGTGACCAGCTCGGAAAAATCCCAGCACCAGAACCGCGACATCGCCATGAAGGCGCTGAAATCGCGCCTCTACCAGATGGAGCTCGACAAGCGCAACGAGGCGATCAACGCCGCGCATGAAAGCAAGGGCTCTGCGGGCTGGGGCAACCAGATCCGCAGCTACGTGCTCCAGCCCTACCAGATGGTGAAGGACCTGCGCACCAACCACGAGACCTCCGACACCGGCGGCGTGCTCGATGGCGATCTCGATGGCTTCATGGCCGCAACCCTTGCAATGGATGTTTCCGGCAAGAGCCGCAGCGAGGCCCAGGCCGAGGGCTGATCTCAGGCCGGCAGGCCGAGCAGCGCCAGCAGTGCGGTGAGCGTCACAAAGCTCGCCAGCGTCTGCAACAGCAGCACCGCGGCGGGGGTCGTCACCTCGCCGTAGCGCCGCGCCAGCACCGGGTAGATCGACATCGCCGGCAGGGCGGTCATCACCAGCAGCGCCGGGCCGAGGGAGGCCGGGGCAGGGGCGAGGCCGAGCGCCGCGAGCCCGGTGAGCAGGGCAAAGGCGATGGCCGGCATCACCAGCAGCTTGGTGGCCGTCACGGTCCAGGCCAGCGCCCCGAGGTCGCGCAGGGTCAGCGCCGCAAGCCCGCCCCCGATCACCACAAGCGAAACCGCGGCCGAGGAGTTGGCGACAATGTTCACCGGCCCCGTCACCACCTGCGGCAGCGGCACCCCCAGCGCGGCCACCGCAAGCCCGGCAAAGAGCGCCAGGATCACCGGCGAGCCCGCCAGGCGGCGCGCGATGAGCGGGCCGATCGCGGTCGTCGCCCCCGCCGCGCGCGCCTTCTCGGCTTCGGCCAGCGCCAGCACCAGCGGGATCATCACCAGGTTTTCGAAGCTCATGTTCAGCGCCAGCGCGTGCTCCGCCACCCCCGGCAGCGCCAGTCCCAGCATCGGGTAGCCGACGAAGCCCGAGTTCGCACAGCTCATCCCCATCGCCCCGAAGGTCGCCGCCGTCGGCGTGCAGCCGAAGCCGCCCCGCAACAGCCAGTAGCCCGCCCCGAAGAGCGCCAGCGAGGTGACGAGCAGCACCAGCAGGTAGGCCGCGTCGAAGGTCTCCCCCACCGGCCGCGACGAGACCGCGCGAAAGATCAGCGCGGGCAGGGCGCAGGTCACCACGTAGCCGCCGAGCACATCGAGCGCCTTGCCGTCGAACACCCCGCGCCGCACCAGCACCCAGCCCAGCGCGATGAGGGCAAAGATCGTGCCGGAGATCGAAAGAACCTGAACCATGGGCCCGAGGTATGAGCGCAGATCAACGCGGCTGCAAGGCACTACACATGTTCATTTTCTTGCTGCAAATATCCCAGACCACCCGACGCCCCAAGCACAGCAGCAGTTCCGGCACGCCCGGCCGCCCCCAGCTCCCCTTCCGAGCGCAGCGAGGCCACCGAGAGCCATCCCCGAGCGCAGCGAGGCCACCGACAGCCCGCCGCGCGCAGCGCGGCCACCGACAGCCGACTCCGAAACGCAAAGAGGGCGCGCCATCCGCCCCCCGGGCGCCTCTGCCGAACCAAAGGACACCAATGCAAAAGGGCGCCCCGCGGGACGCCCTTTCGAAATTCCGGTGAAGCGCGTCGGGCGCTCCGATCAGCCCTGTGCCTTGGCCTCGGGGCCGGGGGAGGGCAGGGGCTTGGGCGCGGAGGTGTTGCCGGAGGCGAGCGGGTCGTCCTGGCGTTGCACCGAGCCCTCGAAGTGGGCGCCGCTCTCGATCGCGATGGTCTTGTGGATGATGTCACCCTCGACGCGGGCGGTGGAGGTGAGGCGGACCTTCAGGCCACGGACCCGGCCCACGACGCGGCCGTTGACCACGACGTCATCGGCGATGCACTCGCCGCGCACGGTCGCGCCTTCGCCTACGGTCAGCAGGTGGGCGCGAATGTCGCCTTCCACGGTGCCTTCGATCTGGATGTCGCCGGTGGTCTTGATGTTGCCGACGATGGTGAGGTCGCTCGACAGCGTCGACGCGGGCGGCTTGGCCTTGGGCGCGCTGGAGGCGGAAGAGGGTGCCGGGCTGCTCGAGGGCGGCGTGGTCGCCTGCTTGCCGGTGGGGGCCGAAGACGACTCGGGCGTGGAGGGTTTGCCGGCATCGGCGCCAGCGCCGGCGCCAGGCTCGTTGATCCTGGATTTAGAAAACATCTTGTCCTGCCTTGATGTAGGTCATCGGGTTCACCGGCTTGCCGCCGACCCGCACTTCGTAGTGGAGGTGGACGCCGGTGGACCGTCCGGTGCTTCCCATATCACCGATACGATCCCCGCGCGATACCCTTTGGCCAACTTTAACGCGAACGGCGCTCATATGCGCATAGCGGGTTTCGATGCCGAACTCGTGCTGGATCTTCACCAGGTTGCCATAGCCCGACTGGCGTCCGGCGTGGATCACGACGCCGTCACCGGTGGCGTAGATCGGGGTGCCGTAGCCGGCGGCGAAGTCGGTGCCGTTGTGCATCCGGCCCCAGCGCGGCCCGAAGCCGGAGGTGAAGCGGAAGGCCGATTTGACCGGCACCGCGAAGGGCGCCTTTTGCGCGGCGATACGGTAGTAGTCCATCCGCTCGAGGCCGCGCAGGATGTTGTTGGCCCGGTTCTGCCCCATGTTCAGCGGCAGGCCCTTGGTCGAGAAGGTCAGCGGTGTCAGCGGGCCGCCCTGGCCCGAGTAGCCGCGCTTGACGGTGTTGATCAGCTGGTCCGGCGGCAGGCCGGCATCGCGGAACATCTTGTCGAGCGGGGCGACCGACACGGTCAGCGCCTCTTCGAGCTGGGTGAAGATCTGGTCGTTGCGATCGAGGATCAGCTCGCGCTCGAAGGCCAGCGCCTGGGCCTCTTCGCGCGCCGCGGCGGCGGTGGAGGCCATGGCGTCGCGCTCGCGCGCGGTGCTCTCGAGCGCCACGGTCAGGAAGTCGACGGTGCCCTCGACATCGCTCAGCCGTCCGTCGGTGGTCTTTGCGGAGCCGGTGGCGCCTTCGAGCGTGGCGATGGCCTCGGCCTGCCCCTCGAGCGCGGCGTCGCGCTCCTTCATGGTGCGGCGCAGGGTGCTCTGCACCACGCCGATGCCGGTTTCCAGCTCGCGGCGGCGGTCTTCGGAGGCGAGCAGTTGCGACTGCATCACCGAAATCTGGGCCAGCGCGGCGTTGAAACGCTCCTGCGCGGCGGCGGCCTCTTCGGCGCGGGCGTCGCGCTGGCCGGAGAGGGCGTTGAGGCGCATTTCGTAGCTGCGCTGCTCGCGGGCGGCCTGTTCGCGGATCGAGCCCGATCCGATGGAATCCATCAGCAGGACGGCGGTGGCGATGATCGCCCAGCCGACCACCAGCGCAGATCCCGCCAGCGCGATGAGCTGGGTTTCGGGACGCAGCCGGATGAACCGGGTTTCGGTATCCGAGCGCAGAAACAGCCGCTGCTCGGGCAAGTGGCGCTCAAGGGCGCTGTGCATGCGATGCAAGACGCGTGCTTTCAATGATCCGTTCCTGTTCCCCGTACCCCAATTACACCGAAAGGCCCCCCAGCGACCCATCGGATGCAGTCCTGTTAGCCCAACCCTCTGCCGGATGGCAAGTTTTGCAGGCCACACAGTGTAGTTAACCCATGGGTGTGGCGGGTGATTCGGCGGTTTTCTGCCGAGATGCGGGCGTGTTTTCGCGTGCTGCGGCACGGGCTGCGGCGGGCGGTCGCAGGGGCGCGGAGGGGGTGCGGGGCCCCCCGGCCTCAGGTGACGAGGGGCCAGTAGAAATCGGGGGGCATCCCGGCTTCGGCGCGTTTTTCCTCGTTGAAGGGCGGCTTCGGACCGCCCGGGAAGTACTGGCGCACGAGGCTGTGGAAGGCCTCTTTCGGGTCCAGCCCGTCGCGCCCGCAGAGCCAGTTGAACCACTTGGACCCATAGGCCACGTGGGCGACCTCCTCGGCGTAGATGGTTTCCAGCGCGGCCACGGCGCTGGTGGCGCCCGCCTTGGAAAACAGCGCGATCATGCCCGGCGTCACGTCGAGCCCGCGGGCTTCCAGCACCATCGGCACCACGGCGAGCCGGGCGGGCAGGTCATGGGCGGTGTCGGAGGCGGCGCGCCACATGCCGGCGTGGGCATCGAGGCTGCCATAGCCCATGCCAAGCTCTGCGAGGCAATCGTCCATCAGCATGAAGTGGCGGCTCTCGTCATCCGCCGCGCGCACCCAGTCGTCGTAGAAGCCGAGCGGCATGGGCGTGTCGGTGAAGCGGGCGATGATGTCCCAGTGCAGGTCGATGGCGTTCAGCTCGATATGGGCGACGGCATGGAGGATCGCCTTGCGGCCCGCCTCGGTGCCGGGGCGGCGGCGGGGCACGTCGCGCGGGTCGAGCAGGGCCGGGCGCTCGGGGCGGGCCGGGGCCTCGGGCGGGGCGGCGGTGCCGATGTCGAGCGGGCTGCCGGCCTCGCGGGAGGCCAGCCAGAGCGCGGCATTGCGGCGCGACAGCTCGGCCTTGCCCCGGCCTTCGGGGCAGGTGAGGACTTGGGTGGCGAGGGCGGCGAGGGTGCTGGTCATGGGGCGGTTCTAGGGGAGGCGGGCGGCGGGGGGAAGCCGTGCGCCCGGTTTGGCTCTGCCCCCGCACGGAGCCAAGGCGAAGCCGCCGTGCAGCGCCGTCCCGCCCCCCGGGGCGGCGCTTCGGTGAGGCTGGTTGCTGCCATCGAGGGAAGATGACCACGGCACCATAAAGTGGCACCGACAAAGGGTGCATGCGCCACCCCGCGGGACGGCGCTGCACGGCTTGCCGCGACGCTCAGAGCCCCTTCACCGCCTCCAGAACCTCGTCGACATGGCCCTTCACCTTCACCTTGCGCCACTCGCGCACCACCGTGCCGTCGCCGCCGATCAGGAAGGTGGCCCGCTCGATGCCCATGCTCTTCTTGCCGTACATGTTCTTCTCGACCCAGGTGCCATAGGCCTCGCAGACCGTGCCCTCCTCGTCGGCCACCAGCGGGATTCCGAGCCCGTGCTTGGCGATGAACTTTTCGTGCTTGGCCACGGTGTCGCGGCTGACGCCGACGATCTTTGCCCCGGCGGCCTCGAACTCCGCCAGCGCGGCGGTGAACTCGATTGCCTCGGTGGTGCAGCCCGGCGTGTCGTCTCGCGGGTAGAAATAAAGCACCACGGGCGCGGGGCGCAGGGCGGAGAGGGTTACCTCGCCGCCGCCGTCGCGGGGCAGGGTGAAGTCGGGGGCGTGCTGGCCGGTCAGGTCCATCGGGGTCTCCTCGCTGTTGTCCAAGGCGCTTCTCAAATCGCGCGGCTCCTGCGAATATGGCGCACAAGAGCAGAGGGACCAGAGCTGAAGGACCAATACGGCCGATGAGCCCGCCCAGAGAAAAGCCTCAAGGGGCCGCAACGGAGACGGATGCGGAACCTGCTGCGCGGTGGTTCGATGCCGCCGCGGAGGCCGAGCGGCTGGCTGCGGAGGCGCGGGAGGCCGGGCGGCTGGGGCCTGCGGCGACCGAGGGCGCGGCCCCGCCGCTGGGGGTGCCCGAGCGCGACCCCGATGTGCCCGAGCGCCTGCCGGTGCTGCTGCTGACCCCCGAGCGGGTGGGGTTGGAGGCCGAGCTTCCGGCCGAAAGCGCCGCCCCGGCGCTTGGCGCGGCGGAGGTGCCGGTGACGGGCGGCGCGGCGGTGGTGGAGGCGCTGCGCGAAGGCGGGGCGCTGGAGCCCGAGCCCGAGCCCGAGGATGGCGAGGAGCCCGAGGGCGCGCCAAGCCCTGCCGCCGACCCGAAGGCGCGCAAACGCAGCCGGGGCCGCAAGCGGCGGCTGCTGGCGCGCCCGATCGTCTGGGCCTTCGACATCGCGGTGCTCTGCGTGGTGGCGGTGATCCTTGCCATCCTGCTCACCGCCGGGCGCGAGTTGCCCGCGCCCGCATGGCTCGCCGAGCGGGTGCAGGCGCGGCTGAACGAGGGGCTGGGCGGCGCGCAGGTCAGCGTGGGCGGGCTGTTCGTGATCTTCCAGCGCACCGCGCTGCCGCGCGTCACCTTCCGCGATGTCGATATCCGCGCCGCCGACGGCACCCATATCGTGCATGTGCCCGCCATGGGCGCGCGGCTCGACAAGGGCGCGCTGCTGCACGGGCGGGTGCAGCCGCGCGGCATCACCATCACCGGGGCGGCGATGCGGGCAACCCGCGACCGCGAGGGCAACTTCGACCTCCAGCTCGGCGACGTTGAGATGAGCTGGGAGGGCACCGGCAACCTTGCCGGGCTGCTCGGCGCGCTCGACGACATGCTGGCGCTGCCGAGCTTTGCCCCGATCGAGGAGATCGCCGCCGACAATCTCGTGCTCGAGTTCTTCGACGCCCGCACCGGGCGGGAATGGGTGCTCTACGACGGCACCCTCAGCATCACCCAGACCGACAGCGAGGTTTCGGCCCGGCTCGGGTTGCAGCTGGCCGCCGATTCGGTGGGCCCGGCCGGCACCGCCGCGCCGGAGCGCGACGCCGATGGCAGCGAGCTGGCGGGCGGCGCGGCGGGGTTCGAGGTTGCACCGGCGCAGGTGGCGCTGTCGTTCTCCTCGCGCAAGGGCGCGGTCTCGGCGGAGCTGGCGGCCAGCGTCGACGGGGTGGCGGCGCAGGACATTGCCACCCTCAGCCCGGCCACCGCCTTCCTCGATCTCATAGCGGCGCCGATCTCTGGCTCGATGCGCGCGCGGGTCGACGAGGCGGGCAGCCTCGACGAGCTGGCCGGGCGACTGGAGATCGGCGCGGGCGCGATCGAGCCGGGGCAGGGGCAGGCGCCGATCCGCCTCGACGGCGGGCGCAGCTACTTTCGCTACCAGCCCGAGGCGGCGCGGCTGGTGTTCGACGAACTCAGCCTCTCCGCCCCCGACGGAAGCTTCAGCGCCAGCGGGCAGGCCTACCTCGAAGGCGTGGAAGAAACCGGCTGGCCCACCGATCTTGTCGGCCAGCTCGCCTTTTCGGGGGTCACGGTCGACCCCTCCGGCGTGTTCGAGCGCGGGCTCGACTTTCAGTCCGGGGCGCTCGACCTGAAGCTCTCGCTCGACCCGCTGCGGCTGCGCATCGGGCAGATGGTGCTGGAGGGCGAGGAGGTGGTGCTGCGGGCGCGGGGCGGCGCGCGCCCGGTGCCCGAGGGCTGGGAGGCCTCGCTCGATCTCGAGGTCGACCGGATCGACCACAGCCAGCTCCTGGCGCTCTGGCCGCTCGCCCTTGCCACCAAGACCCGCGAATGGATCGAGGAACGGGTGCAGGCGGGCGAGCTGTTCAACGTGAAGGGCGCGCTGCGGGCGAGGCCCGGCGAGGCGCGCCCGCTGCTGAGCCTGGTCTACGAGTTCCGCGACGCGGTGGTGCTCCCGCTGCCCACGCTGCCGCCGGTGGAGGGGGCCTCGGGCTACTCCTCGATCTCGGAGGACGCCTATACGCTCTCGCTGGACGCGGGCTACATGGACGCGCCGGAGGGCGGGCGGATCGACGTGGCCGGCTCGGTGCTGCGGGTGCCCGACGTGCACCAGGAGCCGGCGGACATGGAAATTCAGCTCACCTCGCAGAGCACGGCGACGGCGGTGCTTTCGGTTCTCGACCAGGAGCCATGGAACTTCATGAGCAAGGCCGGGCAGCCGGTGGACCTGGCCGAGGGGCAGGCGGCGCTGGAGGGGGTGATCCGGTTTCCGCTGATCGAGAACGTGCCCAAGGAGCAGATCGAGTTTCGCGTCGGCGGGGTGCTGACCGGGGTGCGCTCGGAGAAGGTGGTGCCGGGGCGCACGCTCACCTCGGAGCGGCTGGAGGTGCTGGCCCATGGCGAGGAGATCGTGATCAGCGGGCCGGGGCGGATCGAGGGGCTGCCGATCACCGCCGCATGGGTGCAGCCGATCGACAGGCCGGGGCCGCAGCCGAGCCGGGTCGAGGGCACCATCGAGCTGAGCCAGGCCTTCGTGGACCGCTTCAACATCGGGCTGCCCAAGGGGATGGTCTCGGGCGCGGGCACCGGGCAGTTCACCATCGACCTCGCCCGCGGGCAGGCGCCGCGCTTCACCCTGCGCTCGGACCTCAACCGGATGGGGCTGTCCATTCGCGAGTTGGCCTGGAGCATGGGGCAGGCGGCGACCGGCTCGCTGCGGGTCGAGGGCCAGCTCGGCGAGCCGCCGGTGATCGACCGGCTGGAGCTTTCGGCCCCCGGTCTCTCGGCTGAGGGGCGGGTGAGCCTGAACCCCGGCGGGGGCCTGCGCACCGCGGAGTTCAGCCGGGTGAGGGCGGGCGCATGGATCGACGCGCCGGTGACGCTCACCGGGCGGGGCAAGGGCGCCACCCCGGCGGTGAGCGTGCGCGGCGGCTGGGTCGACATCCGGCGCACCTCCTTCGCGCAGGGCGGGGGCAGCGACACGGCCGGCGCCCCGATGAGCCTTGCGCTCGACCGGCTGATCATTTCGGACTCGATTGCGCTGACCGGCTTTCGCTCGGAACTGAAGACCCGGGGCGGCCTCAACGGCACCTTCCGGGGCGCGGTGAACGGGGCGGCGCAGGTTTCGGGCTCGGTGGTGCCGGTGCGGGGCAAGACGGCGGTGCGGATCGCCTCGGATGACGCGGGCCGGGTGTTTCGGGCGGCGGGGCTGTTCAAGAAGGGGCGGGGCGGGGCGATGCAGCTCACCCTGACGCCGCGCCCGGAGCCCGGGCAGTACAACGGCGAGCTGCGGGTGAAGAACGTGCGGGTGCAGAGCGCCCCCGGCCTTGCGGCGCTGCTCAACGCCATCTCGGTGGTCGGGCTGCTGGAGCAGGCCAACGGGCCGGGCATTCTGCTGTCGAACACCGAGGTCGACTTTCGGCTCACCCCGAACGCGGTGCAGATCAGCCATGGCTCGGCGGTCGGCCCCTCGGTCGGGATCTCGATGGCCGGGGTCTACGACATGAACCGCGACTACATGCAGATCCAGGGCGTGTTTTCGCCGATCTACGTGCTCAACGGCATCGGGCGGATCATTTCGAAAAAGGGCGAGGGGTTTTTCGGGTTCAACTACAAGATGACCGGGCCGACCTCGGGGCCGAAGGTGAGCGTGAACCCGCTCTCGGTGCTGACGCCCGGCATCTTCCGGGAGATCTTCCGCCAGCCGCCGCCGAAGCTGGCGAACTGAGCGGTGGTTTCACTGGGGGGGCGGCGGCGACGGGCTGTGCGCCAGCAGGGGCGGCGGCGTGCCGCGCCCCCGCCTTCGGGGTCAGACCTGCTCGACCGTGACCTTCTCGGCGTAGAACGCCATGTGGTCCTTGATCCGCGCCATCTCGGGCTTGGGGTCTTCATAGGACCAGCCGGCATCGTGAATGGTGCCCGACTTGATCTCGATGTCGTAATGCGTGGCATCGCCCTTGTGGGGGCAATGGGTGACGGTCTGCGACTTGTCGAGGAAGGCCATGGCGATGTCGCCACGCGGAAAATAGATGACAAAGGGCATCTCGCCTTCGGTCAACTCCAGCGCCTTCGAGCTTTCGCCCAGCACGGCGCCCCCGGCCCGGACAACCCATGTGCCCTCGGCGTCGCGTATCTTGATGTGATCGGCCATCCCTTGCCTCCCTTTATCGTTTGTTGACGCGGTTATATAGGGCTGCGGTGTGACAGGTAAATGTCGCCTGACACCTCCGCGCTGCTATGGCGCACTCACCCCAGCGGCGCGGTGGCCTGTCGCAGCCAGTCGCGCACCTCGCCCTGCACCCGCGAACCGACCCGCTGCCAGACCTCGGCATGATAGGCATCGAGCCAGTCGCGCTCGCCCTGCGAGAGCATCTCGGTCACGATCAGGTGACGGTCGATCGGCACGAAGGTGAGGGTTTCGAAGGCCAGCATGGCGCGCGCGTCGGCCCCCTCGAGCGCGGGCGCGGGCTCGACCACCACGAGGTTCTCGATGCGGATGCCCCAGTGCCCCTCGCGGTAGTAGCCCGGTTCGTTGGACAGGATCATGCCCGGCTCCAGCGCAATTTCCGACAGGCGGCTGAGGCGGGCGGGGCCCTCGTGAACGCTGAGGTAGGCCCCCACGCCATGGCCGGTGCCGTGGTCGTAGTCCTGCCCGGCGAGCCAGAGCGGATAGCGCGCGACCGCCTCGATGTCGCGGCCCGCGCGGCCCTCGGGCCAGCGGATGCGGCTCATGGCGATCATGCCCTGAAGCACGCGGGTGAAGGCCTCTGCCGCGCCCTCGGGGGGCGGGCCGACGGTGACGGTGCGGGTGATGTCGGTGGTGCCGTCGAGATACTGGCCGCCGGAATCGACCAGCAGCAGCTCGCCGGGGCGGACGGTGCGGTTGGTGTCATGGGTGACGCGGTAATGGACGATGGCGCCGTTGGGGCCGGCGCCGGAGATGGTGTCGAAGCTGATCTCGCGCAGCTCGTTGGCCTCGCGGCGAAAGCCCTCGAGCTGCTCGACCACGGCGATCTCGGTGAGGGTGCCGCCGGGCGCGGCATCGTCGAGCCAGGCGAGAAATTTCACCATCGCCACCGCGTCGCGCAGATGGGCCGCGCGCATCCCGTCCAGCTCGGCGGCGTTCTTGCGGGCCTTGGGCAGCAGGCAGGGGTCGGGGCCTTCGACGACCTCCGCCTTGCCGCGCAGGAGCGCGGCAACGGCCTCGGGGGCGCTGTCGGGGTCGATCCGCACATGGCCGCCCAGCTCGGCAAGGGCGGCGGCAAAGCTGGCGCGCGGCAGCACGGCCACATCGGCCCCGAGGTCCAGCCCTTCGACCTGGGCCGGGTCGCAGAAAAGATCAACCTTGCCAGAGGCTTCGAGCACGGCGTTCACGCGGGCAACGGGGTTGCGGGCAATGTCGGCGCCGCGAATGTTGAGCAGCCAGCAGACGGAATCGGGCAGGGTCAGCACCGCCGCGCCGACCCCGGCCTCGCGCAGCTCCGCCCCAAGGCGGGCGCGCTTGTCGGCGCTGCTCTCGCCGGCAAATTCCAGCGCATG
The DNA here is from genome assembly GCF_024105635.1 of Oceanicola sp. 502str15. Classification (NCBI taxonomy): domain Bacteria; kingdom Pseudomonadati; phylum Pseudomonadota; class Alphaproteobacteria; order Rhodobacterales; family Roseobacteraceae; genus Oceanicola; species Oceanicola sp. 502str15. Next base: position 1,555,267 of record NZ_WYDQ01000001.1, on the reverse strand, counting down.
GGCGACGATGGGCGCGGCGGGCTCGGCGGGGCGGCCCTGCCAGATGCCGTCGACCGGGTTCTGTGCGACCGGGACCAGCGCCAGCCCCTTGGCCTCCAGCGCCCGGGACAGCGCGGCGACCTCCTTGACGGTGTGAAGCCAGGGATCGAAGCCGATCTTCGCGCCCGCCGGGGCCTGCGCGATGAGCCAGTCGGCCAGCCGGGTTTCGGGCCAGTCGACGGGGGTGAAATGGGTGGTGTCGACCTGCGCCTTCACCTGCACCCTGTAACGCCCGTCGATGAAGACGCCCGCCACATCGGGCAGCACGGCGGCAAAGCCCGCCGAGCCGGTAAAGCCGGTCAGCCAGGCCAGCCGCTCGTCGCAGGGGGCGACATACTCGCCCTGGTGCCGGTCGGCGCGGGGGACCAGAAAGCCGGTGAGGCCGAGGCCGGAGAGGGCGGCGCGCAGGGCGGCCAGCCGGGAGGGGCCGTCGGCGGGATTGGTGGTGGCGTCGAAGGTCTGGAACATGGGCGGTCTCCTTGGCGCGGAGAGTGCATCGGGGGGGCGGGAATGGCCAGAGGGGGAGGCCCGGAGTTTGCCCCTTCTTCGGTTGCCATGATCGCATCGCAACCCGTGCAGCGCCTGACCGCGGGGAGGCGCATGCAACGGCACGTCGGCTGCGCCTCAGGGTGCGGTTGTCATCTGACGGTCGAGGGAGGCGCAACCTTCAACGGAGCGCCTGCCCGGGGGGCGGGCAGGCGCTGCACGGCGGCTTCGCCTTGAAGTCCGTGCAGGGGTGCGGCTCAACTGGCCTTCTTCATCCCCATGAACCGGGCCCGCGCCCGGGGGTCGGAATCAAACAGCGAGGCGAGTTGCTCGGTCATCGCGCCCGCAAGCTGCTCGACATCGGTGATGGTGACGGCGCGGTCGTAGTAGCGGGTCACGTCATGGCCGATGCCGATGGCCAGAAGCTCCACCGCGCGGCGCTTCTCGATCATGGCGATCACGTCGCGCAGGTGCTTCTCGAGATAGTTGGCGGGGTTCACGCTCAGGGTCGAGTCATCGACCGGCGCGCCATCGGAGATGACCATGAGGATCTTGCGGACCTCGCGGCGGTTCACCATCCGGCGGTGGGCCCATTCGAGCGCCTCGCCGTCGATGTTTTCCTTCAGCAGCCCCTCTTTCATCATCAGGCCGAGGTTGGCGCGCGCGCGCCGCCAGGGGGCATCGGCGCTCTTGTAGATGATGTGGCGCAGGTCGTTGAGGCGGCCGGGCACCTGGGGGCGGCCATCGGCCAGCCACTTCTCGCGGGCCTGCCCGCCCTTCCAGGCGCGGGTGGTGAAACCGAGGATCTCGACCTTGACCTGGCAGCGCTCGAGAGTGCGGGCGAGCACATCGGCGCAGATCGCGGCAATGCTGATCGGCCGCCCGCGCATGGAGCCGGAATTGTCGAGCAGGAGCGTGACCACGGTGTCGCGGAACTCGGTGTCCTTCTCGACCTTGAAGGAGAGCGGCGTGGTCGGGTTGGCGACGACGCGGGCGAGGCGGCCGGCGTCGAGGATGCCCTCTTCGCGGTCGAACTCCCAGCTCCGGTTCTGCTGCGCCTGAAGGCGGCGCTGGAGCTTGTTGGCAAGGCGCGAGACGGCGCCCTTCAGCGGCTCAAGCTGCTGGTCGAGGTAATCGCGCAGTCGCTCCAGCTCGGCGGGCTGGGCCAGCTCCTCGGCGGGGATCTCCTCGTCGAAGGTGCTGTCGTAGATCACGTAGTTCGGGTCGGCCTCGGAGGCCGGGGCAGGGGGCGGGGGCTCGAGCGGGCTTTCGCCCTCGGGCATCTCGGCCTCTTCGCCCTCTTCGCTCTCGGCCATGTCGTCCATCGAGACGGTGGCCTCGGAGGGGTCGTCGGTCTGTTCCTGGTCCTGCTCGGGGGAGGCGTCGGTCTCTTCGTCCTGATCGCTGTCGTCCTGGCCGGTGCTGTCGGCGTCGTCCTGATCTTCCTCGGCCTCGTCGCCCTCGGCGTCGTCGTCCTCCATGTCGGGGTCGTCGCCGAGCTGGTCGCCGTAGCCGAGATCCTCGATCACCTGGCGGGCGAACCGGGCAAAGGCCTGCTGGTCGGAGAGCACGCCCTGCAGATCGTCGAGCGTGCCGGCGGCGGAGCCTTCGAGGTGGTCGCGCCAGAGGTCGAGCACGTTCTGGGCGCTGGCGGGCAACTGCCGGCCGGTGGCGAGGTTGCGCACGAGGTAGCCGGCGGCCTCGGCCAGCGGGGCTTCGGACATCTGGGTGAGCGAGCCGTAGCCGCGCCGGTCGGCCTCGGCGGCGATCTTGGCGTCGATGTTCTTGGCGGTGCCGGGCATGACGCGCGCGCCCACCGCCTCGCAGCGGGCGGTTTCCATCGCGGCGTAGATATCACGCGCAAGCTGGCCCTGCGGGGCGTAGCGGGCGGCGGTGCCCTCGTCGTGATACTTGTGGCGCAGCGCCAGCGCATCGGCGGTGCCGCGGGCCAGCAGCACCTCTTCGGCGCTCATCCGGCGCGAGACCTGCGGCAGACGCAGCCCGTCGCCGGTGGTGCCGGGCGGGTCGACCGAATAGGTGACGCCAAGCTCGGGATCGTCGGCCATGACCTTGGTGGCCTCTGCGAGCGCCTTCTTGAAGGGGTCTGCCGGGTTATCGGTAGGTTTAGCCATGGGATCGGTAAACCACCGGGCGAAGTCTTGCGCAAGAGCCGCGCGAAGCGGAGTTGCCCCCTGTGCAGATGCGCGCAGAACTCCCCGTTGATTGGGGAGTTGGTTGGGAAACATATAAGACAACAGCAAACACAACGCCCCACCCCAGGAGACAGACATGACCACCCCCAAGATTGCCATCATCATCGGTTCCACCCGCGACGCCCGCTTTGGCGAGAAGCCCGCCAAATGGCTGCTTGAGCGCGCCCAGAAGCGCGACGATTTCGACGTGGAGCTGGTGGACCTGAAGGATTTCGACCTGCCGCTGTTCAACGAGAAGGCCTCCAACATGTGGGTGCCCTCCGAAGACCCGGCCGCGATTGCCTGGCAGGAGAAGATCGCCGAGTTCGACGGCTACATCTTCGTCACCGCCGAATACAACCACTCGGTCACCGGCGCGCTGAAGAACGCGCTCGACCAGGCCTACACCCAGTGGGTGCGCAAGCCGATGGGCGCGCTTGGCTACGGCGGCGTGGGCGCGGCCCGGGCCGTGGAGCACCTGCGCGGGATCGGTGTGGAGCTGCAGATGGTGCCGGTGCGCAATGCCGTGCACATCGCTGCCGGTTCCTTCATGAAGGTGCATCCGATGGGCGAGAACGCCGAGATCAGCGAGATCGAGGATGCGATCGGCGGCTCGGCGGATGCGCTGTTTGACGATATGGCCTGGTGGGCCAATGCGACCAAGGCTGCGCGCGAGGCGTGATCGCCGCGCCGTGGGAGTGGGGGGCCAGCCCCCCACGCCGCGACGTTCAGTGGGGGGCCAGCCCCCCACACCCCCCGGAGATATTTGCAGCAAGAAAATGAACGGGGACGGGGGCTTTGCGGCCCCCGTTTCGCGTTAGTGGAAGCCCCATTTGGCGGGCAGGGCGAGGCCGACGGACTGGCAGAACTGTTCCTGTTCGCGCAGCTGCCGTTCGGCGGCGGTGATCTGGGCGGCGTCCTTCAGCATCTGACGGGCGCGGATGCGGGAGGTTCGGGCGATATAGGTGATGTCGGGGGCGAGGGCGGGGGCTAGGTCGCGGGCGGCGGCGAGGTAGAGCTCTGCGAGCTCTGCCGCCATGCCGTCGTCGCCCGGCGCCGCATCGGCCACCCCCTGCCAGTAGCCGGCGCAATCGGCGGCGAGGTAGGGCAGGTCGTCGTGTTGCGAGAGGTCATGCGCCGACGCGGGGGCGGCGGCCGTGGCGAGCAGCAGGGTGAGGCGGGCGGTGGCGCGCATGGGGGCCATCTGGCCCGGCGCGGTTCAGCCCGTCAAGAGCGCCGCGCAGCTGGCGATGGCGGCCTCGGCGCGGGTGGCGGCCCAGCGGGCATCTTCGGGGTCGTCGTTGAAAGTGGCGCGGGTGAGCAGCACCGCCTGCGCGTATTTCGCCTCGATCCGGCGGGCCAGCACCTCGCGCCCGGTGTCGGGCGGCATCACCGCCTCGAGCAGCGAGATCATGGCGGCGCGGCGGCGGGTGGTTTGCTCGACCGCGGGGTCGGGCAGGAGCCATTGATGCTCCATCAGCGCCGAGAAGCGCCCGGTACAGGCGGCAAACTGCATTTCGAGCGGCTCGGCCCTCGCCGGCAGGGCGAGGAGAAGGAGCAGCCCTGCACGGGTTGTCGTTTTTAAACTGCTCATGTTGTGACCATTGCGCCTTTGATTGCGCCTGTCAAATGGGCAGTTTGAAAACTCGAAAGGGCCTGCCCTTGCGGGGAGGCTGACCGATAAAGGTTAATTCCGGGTGAGGAGGGCGGGGCTCAGCCCGCGTCGGAGCACTCGGCCAGCCGGGTGGGCAGGCGGGCAACCGGGGGGGCCATTTCGGCGGCGGAGGTGCCGAGCAGGTTGAGCCCTTCGAGCGCCTTGTGCATCAGGTCCAGATCGGCGGCCAGCGCCTCGCGGCGCGCACCGCTCGCGCCCTCGAGCGCGGCTTCGGTCAGGGAGATGCAGGCGGCGACGACCTCTTGCGGGCTGGGGGCCTGGGCCAGCGCGGGAGCCGCGCCGGCAAGCAGGAGGGCGAGGGCGGCGGCGGCCCTCATACCGCCATCGAAACGGCGCTCTCCGGCAGCTCTTCGTCAAAGCAGCGCTGGTAGAACTCGGCCACGGTCTGGCGCTCGAGCTCGTCGCATTTGTTGAGGAAGGTCAGGCGGAAGGAATAGCCGACATCGCGGAAGATCTCGGCGTTCTGGGCCCAGTTGATGACCGTGCGGGGCGACATGACGGTGGAGAGATCGCCGTTCATGAAGGCGGTGCGGGTGAGGTCGGCCACGGTGACCATCTGGGAGATCTGCTTGCGGCCCTTGTCGGTGTTGTAGTGGGGCGACTTGGACAGAACGATCGCGGTCTCGGCGTCATGGCTGAGGTAGTTCAGCGTGGCGACGAGGTTCCAGCGGTCCATCTGGGCCTGGTTGATCTGCTGGGTGCCGTGGTAGAGGCCGGTGGTGTCGCCAAGGCCAACGGTGTTGGAGGTGGCGAAGAGGCGGAAGCTCTTGTGGGGCGTGATGATCTCGTTCTGATCCAGCAGGGTCAGCTTGCCGTCATGCTCCAGCACGCGCTGGATGACGAACATCACGTCGGCGCGCCCGGCGTCATACTCGTCGAAGACGATGGCGACGGGGTTGCGCAGCGCCCAGGGCAGGATGCCCTCGTGGAACTCGGTGACCTGCTTGCCGTCCTTCAGCTTGATCGCATCCTTGCCGATCAGGTCGATCCGCGAGATGTGGCTATCAAGGTTGACGCGCACGCAGGGCCAGTTGAGGCGGGCGGCGACCTGCTCGATATGGGTCGACTTGCCGGTGCCGTGGTAGCCCTGGATCATCACCCGGCGGTTATGGGAAAACCCGGCCAGGATGGCGAGCGTGGTGTCGGGGTCGAACTTGTAGGTGCTGTCGATCTCGGGCACCCGGTCGGTGCCCTCGGCGAAACCCTTCACCACCATGTCGCTGTCGATGCCGAACGCCTCGCGGACCGAGATTTCTTCGGTGGGTTTCATTGCCTGATCGCTCATGCCGTCTGCCTTCGTCGTTGGCGCCGCCGGGGGCGCGCGTGATCCATCAGGGTGGTGGTGCCCGATATCGCGGGGAGGTGCAAGGGTGGGGGGCGCCTGGGACACAGGCGGAAAAGCACCGTTGAAGCTGCCCTAAACAATCCGTCACGTGACACTGCTTTTACTTGGCGTTACGTTGTGAAGGATTTGCTGCCACAGGTCAGAACAAAAATGCCTTTTTCAGGAGTTTTTTCCCGGTCGACATCCGTCGTGTGCCTATTGGCCATGCTGTTCGGGATGGTCGATGCGCGCCCCGCGCGCGCGGAATTCACGCTCATCGACAATCTCGGAGCCTGGCTCTTCTACACCCAGCGAGGTGTGGGGGTGAGCTATGCCGCCTGTCAGGTGGTGAGCTGCGTCGATGGCACCTGCGGCACCGGACGTGGCGGGCGCACGCAGTTCTCGCTCTATGATGCGCGCGACGGGCGCGGCATCTTCCCCGAGTTCATCGCCCCGCGCCGGGTGCCGCCCGGCGGCATGGCCCGGCTCGAGATCGCGGGCCGCGAGTTCGTGATGAAGAACCTCTTTCCCTCGCCCCAGTTCTACCTGCAGATCGAGAAGGTGGAGGATGCCAAGGCGGTGCTCAACCGGCTGGTGGCGCTGGAGAAGGCCGACAGCAACGGCAAGTTCACCGTGGTCGACCCCTTTGGCTCCAAGTACGAATTCACCGCGCGCGGTGTGACGGGCAGCCTCGACAGGATGGTGCGGCGCTGCACGCCGAAAGGCTGAGGGCGGGCCCGCCGCTAAGGCCCGCGCAGCCGCGCCTCAATCCTTGAAGCTGCGGCTTTCCTTGATCTGATCCCAGGCCCAGACGACCTCTTGCAGGCGCTCCTCGTCGGACCGGTCGCCGCCGTTCATGTCGGGGTGGAGCACCTTGATGAGCGCCTTGTAGCTCTTGCGGATCTCGGCCTTGGACATGTTGTCGCGGGCTTCGAGGATCTCGAGCGCGCGGCGCTCGGTGGGGGGCAGGCGGCGCGTGGTGGCGCCGGTGCCGCCGCGGCCGGGGTTCTGGGTGGCATTCTCGCCCAGCACCTGATGCGGGTCGTCCACGCCGAGCCGGGCCCAGGCCTTCTCTTCCGCCGAGCGACGGAAGGGCTTGGTGTCGCGGTTCCAGACCCGGTCGCTGTCGATCTGGGCTTCCATCTCTTCCTCGGTCGCGCCGTTGAAGAAATTCCACTTCAGATTGTATTCGCGCACGTGGTCGCGGCAGAACCAATAGTAGTCGTCCAGCGTGTCGGGATTCTTGGGCGCACGATACTGCGCCGACTCGTCACAGCCTTCGTGCTCGCAGGTCCGCTTTGAGGTTTCGAAAGCGCCAGACATGCCACGGCGGCCGCGCTGGCGCTTCTTCTTGTCCGAAGAAACGGACATATCGAACCCGAATGGATCGTCTTTGTTCATGCCTGCAGCCCCATTTCGCTTGGCAACCTTCTCGACTCGGACCATGAAGTTTAGTGTTTTCAGGCCGGGTGAGAAGGGGGCAGACGAAAAAATGACGCTTGCATTCGAGATAGAGACGCGCTTGCGGGAGGTGTTCGCGCCCGAGAGCCTAGACGTGCTTGACGAAAGCGAGGCTCACAGGGGGCACGGCGGATATTCGCCCGATGGCAGCCACTTTCGGGTTCGGATGGTGGCGGAGGCGCTGGAGGGCAAGAGCCGGGTGGCCAAGCACCGCGCGGTGAACGCGGCGGTGGCCGACCTGTTTCCGCGGATTCACGCTCTGGTAATAGAGGTTTAGGGGCGGGTTGCGGCTGATCTGCGCGGTGACGCGCAGGCTTGCCGGTGTGCCGATGTGGGTGTATTCTTTTGTAATACACCCCTCAATCGGGAGAGCACCATGGCCACCGCCCCCTACACCATCCGGTTGGACGATGCCCTGAAGCGCGAGCTCGAGAGCGAGGCCGCGCTAGACGACCGCCCGCCGGCCCAGCTTGCGGTTCACGCAATCCGCGCCCTGATCGAAGCGCGGCAGGCCAAACGCACCGCCATCGAGGCGGCCTTGGCCGAGGCGGAGGAAGGGCGGTTCATCTCGCAGGAGGCGATGATGACCTGGGTCGACAGTTGGGATAGCGCCGAAGAGACCGACCTGCCGGACGCGGACATCCTCCCGGGCAAATGAGCGTTGTCTTTCTGCCGAGTGCCGCGCGCGATCTGGTGTGGTTTCGCCAATATTATCGCTCCGTCTTCCCCGGTGGCAGCCCGAAGGCGTCGGCCCATTTCCGCGCCGCCGTGGCGACGCTGGAGGCCAACCCCTACGCGGGGCGGCGGGGTGAGGGGTGCCTCCAGGTGCGCGAGCTGGCCATTCCGCGCACGCCCTTCCTCCTGATCTACCGGGTCGCGCCAACGCGCATCGAGGTGCTGCGGCTCTGGGACACGCGGCAGGGCGGCGGCTACTGAGCAAGGGCGCCATTCTCCCAACAAAAAACCCGCCCCGAGGAGGGCGGGCTGCAGTCTTGCGCAGGCGCGGGCCTTACTCGGCCGCAACGTCTGCCTTGCTGGCGGGCTTGTCGCCCGGGGTGGCCGGGCCGAGGGCCGGGGCCTTGCCTTCGCGGGCACGGGCCGAGAGGGCGGCGGCCACGTCGCGGGCGGCGGCCACGGCATCGCGCTTCTCTTCGGGCTGGTCGGGCAGCTCCGTCACCTCGGCCGGGGCCTCTGCGGGCGCGGCTTCGGCCTTGGGGGCCTCCAGCAGCGCCGTCACCTCGGCGTCGCTCACGGCCTCCTCGGCCAGCTCGCGGCGGAACACCAGCATGTGCTGAAAGGTGGTCTGCTTGCCGGTCAGGCCGACGCGCTCCTGGCAGGGCAGGGTGTCGGTGCGCTGGTACTCCCAGCCCGCCGCGCCCATCTCGTTCATCAGCTCCTCGAGCGCCACGGCAAAGCGGCCCGAGGTGCCCTTGGCGCCCTTGGCCTTCTTGCCACGCTCCGGCGCGGGCACAACTCGATATTCGTAACGCGGCATCGCTGCCCCCCAGAAGTCAGAAATATTCATGCAACAGGGCGCACCCTAGCGCGGCCCTCGCGCCGAGTCCAAACACGGGAGCGAAAGCCTGTCCAATTCGAAATTTCTGTGGCGCTTTTGCCTAACCGATCATCAACTTTTGCGCGATTCACGGAGGCACCGGATGTGTACGGGATGTGTACAGCCTGTGCCCATGAATTTTTGCTATAGCCGACGCGGCGATAGAAAGCCGTTATAGCCCCAGCTTGGCCGCAACCAGCTCGTTCACCGCCTTCGGATTGGCCTTGCCGCCGGTCGCCTTCATGACCTGACCCACGAACCAGCCGGCCAGCTTGGGGTTGGCCTTGGCCTTCTCGACCTGGTCGGGGTTGGCGGCAATCACCTCGTCCACGGCGGCCTCGATGGCGCCGGTGTCGGTGACCTGCTTCATGCCCTCGGTTTCCACGATCTCTTCGGGCTCGCGGCCCGAGGTGTAGCAGATCTCGAAGACATCCTTGGCGATCTTGCCGCTGATGGCATCCGACTTGATGAGGTCCACGATCTGGCCGATCTGGGCGGGGGACACGGGGCTGTCGGCCAGCTCGGTCTCGTCCTTCTTCAGGCGGCCGTAGAGCTCGTTGATGATCCAGTTGGCGGCCAGCTTGCCGTCACGCCCCTTGGCGGCTTCCTCAAAGAAATCAGCGGCTTCCACCTCGGCCGTCAGCACGGAGGCGTCGTAGTCGGTCAGCCCGTAGGCCTCCATGAAACGCGCCTTCTTGTCGTCGGGAAGCTCGGGCAGGCTTGCCTTGATATCGTCCACCCAGCCCTGCTCGATCTCCAGCGGCAGCAGGTCGGGGTCGGGGAAATAGCGGTAGTCATGCGCCTCTTCCTTCGAGCGCTGGGTGCGCGTCTCGCCGGTGTCGGGGTTGAAGCCGCGGGTTTCCTGATCGACGGTGCCGCCGTCTTCCAGAATGGCGATCTGGCGCTTGGCCTCGTAGTCGATGGCGGCCTGGATGAAGCGCATGGAGTTCATGTTCTTGATCTCGCAGCGGGTGCCGAGGTGCGAGAAATCCTGCGTTTCCATGTACTTCTCGTACTGCCCGGGCTTGCAGACCGACACGTTCACATCGGCCCGCAGGTTGCCGTTCTGCATGTTGCCGTCGCAGGTGCCGAGGTAGCGCAGGATCTGGCGCAGCTTGGAGATGTAAGCGGCGGCCTCTTCGGGGCCGCGGATGTCGGGGCGGGAGACGATCTCCATCAGCGCCACGCCGGTACGGTTGAGGTCCACGAAGCTCATGTTCGGGTCCATGTCGTGGATCGACTTGCCCGCGTCCTGCTCGAGATGGATGCGCTCGATGCGCACCGTGCGGGCCACGCCTTCGCCCATTTCCACCAGCACCTCGCCCTCGCCGACAATCGGGTGATAGAGCTGCGAAATCTGGTAACCCTGCGGAAGATCAGGGTAAAAATAGTTCTTCCGGTCGAAGGCGGACATCAGGTTGATCTCGGCCTTCAGCCCCAGCCCGGTCTTCACCGCCAGCGCCACGCAGCCCTCGTTGATGACCGGCAACATGCCGGGCATGCCCGCGTCCACGAAGGCCACGTTGCTGTTGGGTTCGGCCCCGAACTGGGTGCTGGCGCCGCTGAAGAGCTTGGCCTTGGTGGAGACCTGCGCGTGCACCTCCATCCCGATCACCAGCTCCCAATCGCCGGTCGCACCGGAGATGATCTTGGGCTTGGGGGCGGTGTAGGAGAGGTCGAGCATGGTGGCACCTTGGGCTGTTTAGGCCCTTCTAGGCCCTTGCGCAGAAGGGGGCAAGACGGTCGGTTTACGCGGGATTTGCCTGTTTGTGCGAGGATGGGGTGTGTGTGGGGGCGGCGCGATAGAATTGTGTTAGAGCAGGGCCACAATAGGGCGGATTGCCGGGAATTGTTGCCGGATCGGCGTTAATACGCCGTTTACCAACCTCAAGACCCCTTGCTAAACCCTTGCAATATTGCACAGATTACGGCTGATGCCGGGGGTGTTCCAGATATGTGCAGCGGGTTTGGTGCTGCTGCTCGCCATTGCGCGGGCTGAAGCCGAGGCGCCGGCCCTGCGGCCCGTGCCGCGCATCTCGGCCATGGGCGGCGTGCTGCCGGCGGGGTTGACCCCGGCGGTGCCGCAGGTGACCCGCCTGCGCCCCAAACCCCGGCCCGTCACCATTCCGCGCACCCGCTGGGAGAATGTGCCCGGCAGCACCATCTGGACCCGCGCGGCGATTTCGGCGCTCAAGTCCCACGGCCGCCCGCTGCTGGAGTTCGAGCCCGAGGACATTGCCACGTGGTGCCCGAGCTATGCCCAGCAACCGATTGAGAAGCGGGCCGAATTCTGGGTTGGCTTCCTCTCTGCCCTGGCCAAGCATGAAAGCACCTATCGCCCCCGCGTGGTGGGCGGCGGCGGGCGCTGGCACGGGCTGCTCCAGATCACTCCGTCGACGGCGCGGCTCTACGGCTGCCGCGCCCGCACCGGAGCGGCGCTGCTGCACGGCCCGACGAACCTGAGCTGCGCCATCCGCATCATGACCCGCACCGTGCTGCGCGACGGCGAGGTGGGGGCCTCGGGCCGGGGCGGGGTGGCGGCCGACTGGGGGCCGATGGTCTACCGCAAAAAGCGTGCGGACATAGCGGCTTACACCCGAAACCAAAGCTACTGCCGCCCGCTGTCCTCGGTCCGACCCAAGCCCAGCCCGCGCCGGGGCTGAGGCTGGGCCAAAGGCCGCCCGCCTCGGGCGCTACCCGAGGATCCGCCCGACCATTTCACCGGTGTTCTCCGAAAGCCCGGGCAGCGCGGCGATGCGCTCGAGCTGCTCGCGCATCATCTGCTGGCGATCGGCATCATAGCGCGCCCATGTCTCGAAGGCGGTGGTCATCCGCGCCGTGGTTTGCGGGTTCACCGGATCGAGCTTGAGGAGCCAGTCGGCATAGAGCCGGTAGGCCGCCCCGTCGGCGCGGTGGAAGCCCGCAGGGTTGGCCTGCATGCCGCCCAGGACCGAGCGGAAGCGGTTGGGGTTTTTCCAATCGAAATCAGCGTGTTCGGTGAGAGACTTCACGGTTTCGGCCATGGTCTCGGGCGAAGATTGCACGACCTGGAGCATGAACCACTTGTCCATCACCAGCCGGTCGTGACGCCACTTGTCGTAGAAGGCCTGAACCGCGGCCTCGCCCTGGCCATGGCGGATGAGCACGGCGAGCGCGGCGAGCTCTTCGGTCATGTTGTCGGCGGCCTCGAACAGTGCCTTGGCGCGGGCGCAACCGTCGCGTCGCGACAGGAGCCCGAGGCAGGCGCCCCGCAGGCTGCGCTTGCCTGCGGCCTCGGCATCGGGCGAGTAGGGCGCGGGGGTTTCCATTTGTTCATAGAGGCTTGCGAGAATGGGCTCCATCTCGGCTGCCATGGCATCCTGCAACGCGTCGCGGGCCGCGTGGATCGCCGCCGGGTCGGGCACGTGGCCGCTATCGAAAAGCGTTTGAGCAAGGTCGTCTTCGGACGGCAGCCCCAGCATCAGCGCCCGATAGGCCGGCTCGAGGCTCTCGTCGGCAACCACGCGGGACAGGCCGGTGAGCAGGTCGGGCGCGGGGGCGGTGCCCTCGGTGATCATCTGGGTGAGCACCTCCTTGCCCAGCACGCGGCCCGCTTCCCACCGGTTGAAGGGGTCGGTGTCATGGGCGAGCAGGAAGGCGCGGGAGGCACTGTCGAGCTTGCGGTCGAGCACCACGGGGGCGGAGAAGTTGCGCAGGATGGAGGAAACGGGCTTGGCAGAAAGGCCTGTGAATTCAAAGCTCTGCTCGCTCTTGTTCATCTCGAGAACGCGGGTTTCGGCCACCTCGTTGCCGTTCGGCCCGATGAGGCCGACGGCAATGGGGATCACCTGCGGCTGCTTTTGAGGCTGGCCCGGTGTTGGCTTGGTTTCCTGTTTGAAATCAAGGGTCAGGGTGCCGTCTTTGAAGTGCTCTTCCACCGTGAGGCGGGGCGTGCCGGCCTGAGAGTACCAGCGCGAAAACTGCGACAAGTCGCGTCCGGTGGCGTCTTCGAAGACCTTCAACCAATCCTCGATGGTCGCGGCATCGCCATCGTGCCGCTCGAAGTAGAGGTCGAGCGCCTTGGCATAGCCCTCGTCGCCCACCAGCGCCTTGAGCATGTGGATCACCTCCGCGCCTTTCTCATAGACGGTCGCGGTGTAGAAGTTGTTGATCTCGATATATTCTTCCGGGCGAACCGGATGCGCCAACGGCCCCTGGTCCTCGCGGAACTGGCGGGCGCGGAGCTGCATGACCTCGGTGATCCGCTTCACCGCCGCGCCGCGCATGTCGGAGCTGAACTGCTGATCGCGGAACACGGTCAGCCCCTCTTTCAGGCAGAGCTGGAACCAGTCGCGGCAGGTGATGCGGTTGCCGGTCCAATTGTGGAAATATTCATGGGCGATGATGCCCTCGATGAAGTCGTAATCGGTGTCGGTCGCGGTCTCGGGGGAGGCCAGAACATACTTTGAATTGAAGATGTTGAGGCCCTTGTTCTCCATCGCGCCCATGTTGAAGTCGTCGACCGCCACGATGTTGAAAATCTGCAAGTCGTACTCGCGGCCATAGACCTCCTCATCCCAGGCCATCGAGCGCTTCAGCGCGTCCATCGCATATTCGGCACGGGCCTCGTCTCCGGGGCGGACCCAGATGTTCAGCTCCACGTCCTTGCCGGACATGGTTTTGAATTCGCCCGGAAAATTGCGCAGGTCGCCCGCGACGAGCGCGAAGAGGTAGGCGGGCTTGGGCCATGGGTCGTCCCAAACGCCCTCTTCCACCATGTTCCCGTTGGAGAGCCTGACCGGCATGTCGCTGTCGATCTGCACCCGGAAGGGGGCCATCACGTCGGGGCGGTCGGGGTAGAAGGTGATCTTGCGGAAGCCCTCGGCCTCGCATTGGGTGCAATACATGCCGCCCGAGGTGTAGAGCCCGTCGAGGGATGTGTTGGTGGTCGGGTCGATCCGCACCTCGGCTTCCCAGGTGAAGGCGCCGGAGGGGACCGGGCAGGTGAGGCCCCGGGTGGTGACCACAGGCGACACCTCGGCCCCGTCGATGCGCGCCGAGATCAGCTCCAACTCCTTGCCATGCAAAAAGATTTCGCCCGCCGGTTCGGCCGCCGGGTTGGGGGCGAAGCGGACTTTGGAGTGCACCCGCGTCTCGGCTCCGGCGAGGGTGAAGCGGAGGTCCACCTGCTCCACGACGAAGGGAAAGGGCGTGTACTCGGAGAGGCGAACGGGCTGGGGGGCGGCGTCTTTCATGGGGCTCCTGTGGGGAAATGAACCAAATCGGCTTCACGGACGTTAGGCCTCTGAAGCGGGCTCATCAACCTGTCAAACCCGAGCTCTAGGGTGCCTCCAAGGGGGCACCAAAGTTTGAACCGTAGAGGAGAGACCATGTCGGCCCCCGACACCAACGTTGAAAAACAAGCGAAAAAGCACGGTGCCCCCCTGATGGGCATAGCCCTCGCCGTGGGCACCGGCATTCTGGCCATCGCGGCCTGGCTCATCTGGTCCTCGTCCGAAGGCCAGAGCCCGCGCGAGGCCACCCCCGAAGGCGGCGTGATCGCGCCCGAGGGCAACTGAGCCGCCCCACGCCAGCCCCTGCCTCAAATTGAGCCTTGGCCAGATTGCGACACCCTCGCATTTGGCCTAGGCTGCCTCCGTCGGTCGGAACGTGGCCGCAGATTTGAGAACAGGGACAATTCATGACCGACCGCATTGAGAAATCCGGGTTGCAGTGGAACGCTGGCCTGGCCGCCTTCATCGAAAACGAAGTGCTCCCCGGCACCGGCGTAGAGGCCGATCTGGTCTGGGAAAACGTTGCCAAACTGGTGAAGGTCTTTGCACCGCGCAACGCCGAGCTCTTGGCCAAACGTCAGGAATTGCAGCAGAAAATCGACGCATGGCATGTCGCCAACCGGGGCGTGCCGGATATGGACGCCTACATGAAGATGCTGGGCGAGATCGGCTATCTGGTGGAGGAGCCGGAGGAGGTTGCGGTGGAGCCCGAGGGGATCGACCCCGAGATCAGCTCTGTTTGCGGCCCCCAGCTCGTGGTGCCGATCACCAACGCCCGCTTTGCCCTGAACGCCGCCAATGCCCGCTGGGGCTCGCTCTATGATGCGCTCTACGGCACCAACGCGATGGGCTCGCTGCCGCCGAAGGGCGAGTTTGACGCCGAGCGTGGCAAGCAGGTGGTGGCCTGGGCCAAGGCGCATCTCGACAAGGTTCTGCCGCTGAAGAAGGGATCGTGGGCCGAAGTGTCGACCATGGCGCCGGGCGGGCAGGGCAAGCTGATGGTGATTGCCGGCAAGAACTCGACCGAGCTGGCCGACCCGAGCCAATATGCCGGGTGCAACCGCGACGAGAAGGGCAAGATCACCGACGTCTACTTCCGCGCCAACGGCCTGCATATCGTGATGTTCATCGACCGGGCCGACCCGATCGGCAAGAACGATCCGGCGGGCATTGCCGATATCTTCCTCGAAGCCGCCGTCAGCACCATCATGGACATGGAAGACTCGGTGGCCGTGGTGGACGCCGAGGACAAGATCGTGGCCTATCGCAACTGGCTCGGGCTGATGAAGGGCGATCTGACCGCGCCCGTCGGCTCCGGCGACAAGGCCTATATCCGTGAGCTGAACCCCGATATCGGCTTTGAAAGCAAAGAGGGCCGCCCCGCGCTGCTGAAGGGCCGGGCGCTGATGCTGGTGCGCAATGTCGACCTGCTGATGTACACCGACGCGGTGCTCGACGAAGAGGGCAACCGGGTGCCCGAGGGGCTGCTCGATGCCTTCATCACCCCGCTCTGCGCCCTGCACGACATCATCGGCGGCGAAGACAAGGACCGCCCGCGCAACTCGCCCAAGGGCTCGATCTACATCGTGAAGCCCAAGATGCACGGGCCGGAGGAGGTGGAGTTTGTCTGCAAGACCTTCGAGGTGGTCGAACTGATCCTCGGTCTGAGGCCCAACACCATCAAGATCGGTATCATGGACGAGGAGCGTCGCACCTCGGCCAACCTCAAGGCCTGCATCGCCGCCGCCAGCAAGCGGCTGGCCTTCATCAACACCGGCTTCCTCGACCGGACCGGCGACGAGATTCACACCTCCATCGAGGCCGGGCCGATGGTGCCCAAGGGCCGGATGAAGGCGGCAGCCTGGCTGGGCGCCTATGAGGATCGCAACGTGGATATCGCGTTGCAGTGCGGCCTCAAGGGGCGGGCGCAGATCGGCAAGGGCATGTGGGCGATGACCGACGACATGGCCGGGATGCTGGAGCAGAAGAAGGGCCACCTGCAGATGGGCGGCACCACCGCCTGGGTGCCGAGCCCGACGGCTGCCGTGCTGCATGCCACCCACTACCACGAGGCCGATGTCTTTGCCCGGCTGTTCGAGATCAACGAGCAGGCCAAGGGGCAGGTGCGCAACGATCTCAGCGAGCTGCTGACCATTCCGCTGCAGGAGGGCGAGCTGCCTGGCGCCGAGATCCAGACCGAGCTGGAAAACAACTGCCAGAGCCTGCTGGGCTACGTGGTGCGCTGGGTCGATCAGGGCGTTGGCTGCTCGAAGGTGCCCGATGTGCATGACGTGCCGCTGATGGAAGACCGCGCCACCCTACGGATCAGCGCACAGGCGCTGGCCAACTGGCTGCTGCATGACGTGGTGAGCCAGGACCAGGTGCTGGAGGCGCTGAAGAAGATGGCCGTCGTGGTCGATCAGCAGAACGCGGGCGATCCGGCCTACAAGCCGATGGCGCCGGGGTTTGACGGGGTGGCGTTTCAGGCGGCCTGCGACCTTGTGTTCAAGGGGCGCGACGAGCCTTCGGGCTATACCCAGAACATCCTTCAGGCGCGGCGGATCGAGGCCAAGGCGCAGGGCTGACCGCGCCACGGGGCCGACCCTTCACAGCAAAAAAGGTGCGCGGGCGAGCCGCGCACCAGTTGGGGAGACAACCGGAGAGGTTGAGGAGCGGGTCAGCTGGCGCCGGGGCCAGCTGGGTGGGCGAGGATGTAATCCAGCACCGCCTGATCGCCGTTGCCGCCGTTTTGCAGCGCCCCGATGCGGATCAGCTGATCGGTCGAGTAGAGACCGGGGCGCACCCCGACGCTGTCGGCCAGTTCATCCTGCCCGGTGGGCGTGCCGCCCTGAGGCCTGGACTGGTGGATGACGTAGAGGGTCCGCGTCACCTCGGGGGCGGGCTGGGCGTCGGGGTTGGCCGGATGGGCGAGGATATAGGCGCGTTGGCTGTGCTGGTCGCCGTCGAGGGCTTTCAGCTGGGCCAGCTGCTGCACCGAGTACTTGCCGGGTGCAACGCCGACATCCCGCGAGAGCGAGGCTTCGGAGGCCAGCGCCGGGCCTGCGAGCATGGCGGCGGCGGAGAGGGCGAGCAGGGTGGATTTGACGGGTTTCATGACAGAACTCCTTTTGAGTGCCCCGGTTTGGGGGCGTTGAAGATCTGGGGCGTCGGGGGGGTCTTTGTGGCCTCTTGGCGTCCCGTTCGGGATGACTTGCATATGGGGTCGGGCAGGGCAGGGTAACAGGCGGCCAAGTGCCCCATGCCCTGTGCGGATCTGCGCGGAACCAAGCGGGCTGTTCCGGGGTTTGAAACGCGTAGCGGTAACGCTGCGATTTCCCTCGAGACCACGAAAAAAGGCGCACGAACCTGCATGGTTCGTGCGCCCCGGGGAGGAACCGGTCTTTCCGGTCGGGCTTAGTTGCCGGCCGGGTTGTCGAGGATGAAGGCGCGGCGTGCCTGGTCACCATCGTCGAGGCTGGCCAGCTCGATCAGCTGTGCGGTCGAGTAGACGCCGGGGGCCACGCCCACGGAGGCGGCCAGCTTGTCGGTGCCCGAAGCGCCGATCATCGACTTGGAGGACACGGCGGCGGAGGCGCCTTCGGGGTTGTCGAGGATGAACTGGCGCTGCGCGTTGTCACCGTCGTCGAGGGCTTTCAGCTGGATCAGCTGCTCGACGGAGTAGACGCCGGGCTCCACACCGACCGAACGCGACAGCGAGGCGTTGTCGGCGAAGGCGGGGGCGGTGATGGCGACGGCGGCCAGGGCGAGGATAGAGGTTTTGGTGAAAGTCATGATCATGTCTCCTTATGCATCATATGTGCGGTGCCCGTTTTGGGCTGTTGGGTTTGGTGTCCGGCGGGCTGCCCTCATCCCGAGAGCGTCGGTGTCCGCTGGTCGTGATTAGGAAATGGGTCATCCAACCGTCTGGAAAAATGGCAAAACTTGCGGTGGTTGCTGTGCAGTTGCGCGCATCACGAAAACACGAGCGGGGCTTGTCGCGCGGGGCGGGGCGTTTAGCGGAGACGCAATGAGAAAAGGCAGGCGATATGTCCTGAGACAAATCGGGGGCCGAAAAACCGTTGTGTCACAATATCCTCCCGCCGGGGCCTGCTTGCTCGCGGGCGATCACGGCGCCGTGTGTGCTGGTGTTTCAACCGGCTGACTGCGGCGTGATGGATCGGGCCGGTCTGTGTCACGCGGGCGTGGTGAATGTTGCAGGTTTGGCGGGGGAAGGGCGGTGGCGGCTGCGCGTTTTGGGGCCAATTTCTGCCCGCCGGTTGCGCATATGGGGCCCATAGTGCTGTGCGCCTGTGCAATAGACACGCGACTTTAAGCCTTCATCGCGCAAGTCTATAGTCTGGCCAAGGCATATGGCAGGATCACGCTCATGACACGTCCCATCGTTGGTATCATCTGCAACTCTCACCTGATGAACGAGCAATACCCCGTTCACGCGGGCGGGACGATGAACAGTGATGCGGTGGCGCAGGTGACGGGCGCGATGCCGGTGCTGATCCCGGCCGATCCGCGCTTCGTGAGCGTGGCGGAGCTGATGGAGATGTGCGACGGCTTCGTCTTTCCCGGCGGGCGGCCCAATGTGCACCCCGAGGAATACGGCGAGGCCGAGACCGAGGCCCATGGCGCCTTTGACCGGGCCCGCGATGCGGTGGCGCTGCCGCTGATCCGCGCCTGCGTGGAGAAGGGCCAGCCGATCCTGGGTATCTGCCGGGGCTTTCAGGAAGTTGCCGTGGCCATGGGCAGCACGCTGCACCCCGAGATCCGCGAGCTTCCGGGCCGGATGAACCACCGGATGCCCCCAGACGGCACCATCGAGGAGAAGTTCGCCCTGCGCCACAAGGTGACGCTGGAAGAGGGCGGGCAGTTCGAGAAGGTCTTTGGCGCGCGCGAGGTGATGACCAACACGCTGCACGGGCAGGGTATCAAGAACCCCGGGCCGCGCATTCACATCGAGGGGACGGCCCCTGACGGCACTCCGGAGGCGATCGTGGTGCGCGATGCGCCGGGCTTCACGCTCTCGGTGCAATGGCACCCCGAGTACAACGCCGCGGAAGACCCGGTGAGTCGCCCGCTGTTCGAAGCCTTCGGCTGTGCGGTGCGCGAGTGGCGTGCCGAGGGCCGCCGTCCGGGCCTCAAAAGCGTCGGCTGACGCCGCCGATCCGCCCCGCGAGGCGCCTTCGTACCGCTTTGGCTCGGTGGAACGCAGACTTTCGGGGCGATATGCAGGGATCGGCTTGTAACAAAATTACCCTGAGTGATAGATAGACCCCGCTGCCAGACGCTGCGGAAAGCGGCGACATATGAGGGAAGGGGGACCATCCGTTGAAAATCGGAACGCCCAAGGAAGTTCTCGACGGCGAGAACCGCGTGGCCATGACGCCGGATTCGGCGACACAATTGCAAAAGCTCGGACATGAGTGCCTGATCGAAACCGGAGCCGGCGAAAAGGCCGGGTTCTCCGATGCGGCCTATGAGGCGGCAGGTGTCACCGTGGTGAAGACCCCGGCGGCACTGTGGAAAGAGGCCGATGTGATCGCCAAGGTGCGCATCCCGACCGACACCGAGGCCAAGCGGATGCGCGAGGGGCAGACCCTCATTTCCTTCTTCGCTCCGGCCGAGAACGAAAAGCAGATGAGCGCGCTGGCCAAGAAGGGCAGCACCGTGGTTGCCATGGAGATGGTGCCCCGCATCAGCCGCGCCCAGAAGATGGATGCGCTTTCGTCGATGGCCAACATCGCCGGCTATCGCGCCGTGATTGAGGCGGGCAACAACTTTGGCCGCTTCTTCACCGGGCAGGTGACGGCGGCGGGCAAGGTGCCCCCGGCCAAGGTGCTGGTGGTGGGCGCAGGTGTGGCCGGGTTGGCCGCGATCGGCACCTCCACCTCGCTCGGCGCGATCACCTATGCCTTCGATGTGCGCCCCGAAGTGGCCGAGCAGATCGAGAGCATGGGCGCAGAGTTCGTCTTCCTCGACTTCGAGGAAGCCCAGCAGGACGGTGCGGCGACGGGCGGCTATGCGGCCCCCTCCAGCCCCGAGTTCCGCGAGAAGCAGCTCGAGAAGTTCCGCGAGCTGGCCCCCGAGATCGACATCGTCATCTGTACCGCGCTGATCCCGGGCCGCGCCGCGCCCGTGCTCTGGACCGCCGATATGGTCGAGATGATGAAGCCCGGTTCGGTGATCGTGGACCTTGCCGCAGAGCGCGGCGGCAACTGCGAGCTGACCAAGGCCGACGAGAAGATCGTGACCGACAATGGCGTGACCATCGTGGGCTACACCGACTTCCCGAGCCGGATGGCGACCCAGTCCTCCACGCTCTATGCCACCAACATCCGTCACATGCTGACCGATCTCACCCCCGAGAAGGACGGTGTCATCGACCACAACATGGAAGATGACGTGATCCGGGGCGCGACCGTGGCCCATGCGGGCGAAGTCACCTTCCCGCCGCCGCCGCCGAAGGTTCAGGCGATTGCGGCCGTGAAGCGGGAAAAGCCCAAGGAGCTGACGCCCGAGGAGAAGCGCGCCGCCGAGGTGGCCGCCTTCAAGGCGCAGACCAAGCAACAGGTGACGCTGATCGCCGTGGGTGCGGCGCTGCTGCTGGCCGTGGGTCTGGTGGCCCCGGCGAGCTTCATGCAGCACTTCATCGTTTTCGTGCTCTCGGTCTTCGTCGGCTTCCAGGTGATCTGGAACGTGTCGCACAGCCTGCACACGCCTCTGATGGCCGTGACCAACGCGATCTCCTCGATCATCATCCTTGGCGCCCTGATGCAGATGGGCTCCGGCTCGTTCATCGTGGTGCTGCTCGCCGCGCTCTCGGTCTTCATGGCCGGGATCAACATCTTCGGCGGTTTCCTCGTCACCCGGCGCATGCTCGCCATGTTCCAGAAATCGTAAGGGGGCCTGAGCAATGGATTTCGGATTCACTACGGCCGCCTACGTTGTCTCGGCGGTTCTTTTCATCCTCTCGCTGGGCGGGCTTTCGGGCCAGGAAAGCGCCAAGCGAGCTGTCTGGTACGGCATTGTCGGCATGGGGCTGGCGGTTGTCGCCACGCTCATCGGCCCCGGATCGGGCCTGTGGCTGCTGACGCTGCTGCTCATCGCGGGCGGCGGGGCGATCGGCTACATGGTCGCCACCAAGGTTCAGATGACGGAGATGCCGCAGCTTGTGGCGGCGATGCACTCGCTCGTCGGCCTGGCGGCGGTGTTCGTCGGCTTCAACGCCCATTTCACGGTGAAGGCCGTGGAAGGGGCGCATGGCGCTGAGGTGGTTGGCACCTTTGCTCAGCTGGTTGCGCACAAGTCTGCCGTCGAGCTGAACATTCTGGCCGTCGAGCTGTTTCTGGGCGTGTTCATCGGCGCGGTGACTTTCACCGGCTCCGTCGTCGCCTATGGCAAGCTGGCCGGCAAGCTGACCTCGGCGGCCACCAAGCTGCCGGGCGGGCATATGCTGAACGCGGGCGCGGCGGCGCTCTCGGTCATCTGCCTGCTGTGGTATGCCAACACCGGCGGGTTCTTTCCGCTCTTCGTGATGACGCTCTGCGCGCTGTTTATCGGCTACCATCTCATCATGGGCATCGGCGGCGCCGACATGCCGGTGGTTGTTTCGATGCTCAACAGCTACTCGGGCTGGGCGGCGGCGGCGATCGGTTTCAGCCTCGGCAACGACCTGCTGATCGTGGTGGGTGCCCTCGTGGGCTCCTCGGGCGCGATCCTGAGCTACATCATGTGCAAGGCCATGAACCGGCAATTCGTGAGCGTGATCCTCGGCGGCTTCGGCGGCGGGGGCGGCGAGCAGATGGCCGTGGAAGGCGAGCAGGTGGCGATCGAGGCCGATGGCGTGGCCAACGCGCTGAACGAGGCCGACTCGGTGGTGATCGTGCCCGGCTACGGCATGGCCGTGGCGCAGGCGCAGGGCGCGGTCAGCGAGCTGACCCGCAAGCTGCGCGCCGCCGGCAAGGAGGTGCGCTTTGCGATCCACCCTGTCGCGGGCCGACTGCCCGGGCACATGAACGTGCTGCTGGCCGAGGCGAAAGTTCCTTACGACATCGTGCTGGAGATGGACGAGATCAACGACGATTTCCCCGATACCGACGTGGTCATCGTCATCGGCTCGAACGACATCGTGAACCCGGCCGCGCAGGACGACCCGAACTCTCCCATCGCGGGGATGCCGGTGCTTGAAGTCTGGAAGGCCAAGCAGGTGTTCGTCTCCAAGCGGGGGCAGGGCACGGGCTACTCGGGGATCGAGAACCCGCTGTTCTTCAAGGACAACACGCGGATGTTCTACGGCGATGCGAAGGACTCGGTGAACAAGCTGCTGCCGATGATCGACTAAATAGCCACATAAGCTGGCAGATATGGCCGCCGCGAGAGACTCGCGGCGGCTTTTGCTTTGTTAACCGAGGGTAAAGCGGGTAGAAAAACCGGGTCCGAGTGATGGGGCGTCGTGCCCTGCGAGCCGTATCGCCAATCTGGCCCATAAGGGCCCTCTGGAGCCGACATGAAAAGACCTTCCCCCAAGCTTGCCGCCGTTTCCATCATTGCCCTTGCCGCCGCCCTGCCTGCCGCTGCGCAGGAGTTCAGTTTCGGCACGGCGCTGGAGTACGGCGAAGGCACCTTTGGCACCGAGTTCCTCGGCAGCATCGATGACCGGGGCAGCGACAGCTACCGCCTGTTCAAGCTGATCGGGGATGTGAAATACCCGCTGGGGCAGCGCGGCTTCTACGTGGGCGGCGATCTGTCTCTCGGCTTTGCCATCGGCGGCACCGACAATTTCGGCAACTCCTCGGGCGGCTCGCTCGACCAGTTGCACCGCGCCCGTCTGCTGGGCGGCTTCCGCACCGGCGATCTCGATCTCTACGCGGCCACCGGCTACGCGATTGCCAAGGGCGATTTCTACCCCGGCTCCGACAATGAAGCCTCGACCTTCGAGGGCCGCACCCTCGCGCTCGGCATGGGCTACAGCGTGAATGACAAGTTCGATGTGGGCATCGAGATCATTCACGACGACATGGAAACCACCGACGGCGAGAAGGTGGCAGAGTGGAAGAACCGCGCCATCAGCGCGAACGCGACCTACAAGTTCTGATCCGATGCCGATGAACGCGGCGCTCCGGGCGGCCTTTGCCAAGGCCGGTGACGCTCCGGCCATGCATGCGCAGGACGGGCAGGTGGTGAGCTATGCCCGGTTTGCGCAGCTCGTGAGCGGGTGCACCGCGCGGCTGGAGGCGCTGGGCGTGGTGCCGGGCCAGCGGGTTGCGCCGGTCTCAGAGAACCTCGTGGTGCGCGTGGCGCTGATCCTTGCGGTCTGGCGGCGCGGGGCCGATGCGATCCTGACCGACGCGCCTTCGCGTCCGATGGGGCGGGGCATCAAGGTGGATCACGTGATTGCCGACCCCGGGCAGGCGCAGGTGGCCGGGCCGGCGTGGCATGTGTTCGACGAGAGCTGGATGACGCCCGCAGAGGGCGCCGAGCCGGAGGACATCGACGGCGGCGGGCTGCTCTTTGCCACCTCCGGTTCGACCGGCCTGCCCAAGTACATGTGGCAATCTGCCGACATCTGGTATGCGCAGACCCTCGGGTTTTTGCAGCTGAGCGGCAAGGGGCATGGCGCGAGCCTCGTGACCTATGCCCCCACCACCTCGGCCTTCCTGATGGCGGCGCTGATGTGCTTTGTCACCGGCCATGGCATGTGCCTCCAGCGGGGCACGGTCGAGGAGACGCTGGCGGCGGCCAAGGACTTCGGCGCGGAGATCCTCCATGCGCCGCCGGCGGTGTTGCAGGATATCGTGACGGCGGCCGAGCAGGGTGCCGAGGGGCCGGCCTTCGGGTTCATCCGCGCGGTCGGCGGGGCGACGGGGCCGCAGCTTCTGGCGCGGCTTCATGCGCAATACGGGCCGGTGGTGACGGTGGTGGGCGGCTCGAACGAGACGCTGCTGTTCTCGATGGGAGACCATGACGGGAGCGAGGTGCCTGCGGGTTGGGCCGGAACGGTGATGCCCCATGTGACCTACGAGCTGCGCGACCCGGAGCTTTACGCCGACCTCGCCCCGGGGGCCGGGCGCATCGCGGTGAAGGTGCCCGAGCAGCTCAGGGTGCAGGGCTACATCGGCGGTGGCGCGATCTACGACCCGGAGGGCTGGGTGGAGACGGGGGATATCGTCTCTGTCGCGCCGGACGGGACGCTGTGCTTTCTGGGGCGCGACGACTTCATCATCAGCCTTGGTGGCAACAAGTTTGCGCCCGAGCTGATCGAGGCGCTGGCCGAGACCGTGCCGGGGGTGATCCAGGCCGGGGCGGCGCCGATCCGGGGGCCGGAGGGAGACAGGCTGGCGCTGCTGGCGGTGTTGGAGCCCGGCGGCGACCTTGAAGCGCTGCGCGCGCGGGTGGCAAAGCGCGTGGTGGTGGCCGATGCGCTGGTGCTGGCGGAGGCGGGAGAGATCCCGATGCTGCCGAGCGGCAAGCCGGACCGTCCTGCCATTGCGGAGCGGGCGCAGAAGGGCTGACCGGCCTGATCACAGCTTCCGGTTGCAAGTGTGCCATTGACATGCAATCCGCCGAGGGGCGATCCTTCCCTTGGGGCAGCCACTTCCGTCTGCCTGCAAGGGAGGTTTTCATGAAGATGATGCTTTATGCCGCTGGTGCGGCGGTTTGTGCGTTTCCGAGTTTTGCCGGTGAAATTGCGACCTACAGCTTTGCGTCCGAGACGCTCGGGCGGGATTATGCCTATACGGTCTATCTGCCCGAAGGCTACGAGGAGAGCGGGCTGAGCTATCCGCATATGTACCTGTTGCACGGCTCGGGCGGCAACGAGACGAGCTGGGTGGTGGATGGCCATGCCAAGCAGATCCTCGACAAGGCGATTGCCGATGGCACAATGCCACCTGCCGTGGTCATCATGCCCGGCAGCCTGAGCTGGTGGGTCGATGGCTACAACGAGGCAGCGGAAACTGCGTTTTTCGACGATCTCATCCCGCATATCGAGGCCACCTGGCGGGTGATCCCCGAGCGCGAGGGTCGGGTTGTGGGCGGGCTCTCCGCGGGGGGCTATGGCACGGTCAATTTCGTGCTGGAACACCCCGAGATGTTTGCCGCCGGGGCTGCCATGTCGCCGGCCGCCTATGTGCCGCAGCCGCCTGCGAGCTCTTCGGCCAATCGCCACGCCACCTATCTGGACGCGGAGGGCAACTATGACCCCGAAAAGTGGACCGAGCTGAACTACACCGCCTATCTCGATGACTACCTCGCCGGGGATGTGGTGGTGCCGATGTATATCAACTCGGGCGACCATGACGT
This sequence comes from Oceanicola sp. 502str15, assembly GCF_024105635.1. NCBI lineage: Bacteria > Pseudomonadati > Pseudomonadota > Alphaproteobacteria > Rhodobacterales > Roseobacteraceae > Oceanicola > Oceanicola sp. 502str15. Next base: position 1,529,949 of record NZ_WYDQ01000001.1, on the reverse strand, counting down.
GTTCGACATCGCCTACCACGGCGCGGTGCTTTACCAGAAACTGCGCGAGCACCAGCCGAACGATGTGGAATATCGGGTGATCGACGGCGATCACGAGTGGCAGGTCTGGATCGACACGCTGCCCGAGGCGCTGAACTACGTGTTCTCGCACACCGTTCTGCCGCGCGGCGAACTGCCGATGGCGGCCAGCCAGTAGGCGGAGGTCTGGCGGAGCCGCTGCTGCGGGCTCCGCCAGCCCGGTCAGGCGGCGAGGTCGATGACGGCGTGATCGCCGAGGTCGGGTTTGTGCTCGCCGAGATTGGCACGCAGCATCTCGATGCCGAATTGCAGGGCGTTTGCATCCACCGTCCAGACGGCGGCCTCGCGCAGCGGCATTTCGAGCAGCAGCACCTTGGGGTCGTCGATCCCGTCTTCGAACCACATGCCGGCGGCGGGGGACCACAGGCTTTCGAGCAGGGCGCGGTCTTCGGAGGCCACGATCGGGCCGGTCATGCAGGCGTAGACCTGGCCGTCGCGGCTGGTGAGGGTGAAGTGGGCCTGCGCCCCGGTGCCTACATCGCGGGCCAGGCCGGTGTCGCTGGCGGTGATGAAGCGAAGGGCGCGGGCGTTCTTGTCGAAGTAGTGGGTCATGGGCTGCGCATGGGAATCGCGGTCGTTGATGGCGAGCATCCCGGTGCGCTCATCCTCGAGCGCGTCGAAGAGCGCCTTGCGCAGGGCGGTGATGTCCTTGTCGGTGTGGGAATGGGTCATGTGAGTCTCCTTTGGGGACCAACAGAGAAGGGGCGAGGGCGGTTCCGTGCCGGGGGGATGAAAAAGTGTATATACAATGGCTATGCATTGTAGTAACAAAGCTGCACTCAAGAGAGGGAGCCAACCCGCGTGGCCAAGAGCACCAAACCCAAGAAGGACCGCAAGGACAGCCAGCTCATCATTCGGATCAAGAAGGATGAGCGCGATGCCTTTGTAGACCTTTGCGAAGAGCTCGACACCAGCGCCGCACGCGAGATCCGCCGGTTCATCCGCGGTTTCGTGAAGGAAAACGGCTCTGACAAAACTGACTGAAAGGACCGAGCAATGGCCAAGAAAGCCAAGATCAAAGAGCTGAAGAAAGAAGTGAAATCCCGCAAGGCGAAGGTTGCCAAGCAGGAGAAGAAGCTGAAAGTCGCCAAGAAGGCGCTGAAGAAAGCCGCCTGATGGTGCGCCTGACCGACATTCCGGGCATCGGCCCTGCCATGGCGGCCAAGCTGGTGGGGGCGGGCATTTCCGACCCTGCCGGCCTGGCGGCGGCCACGGTGGCCACGCTCACCGCGATCCCGGGCATCTCGCCCGCCCGCGCCGGCGCGTGGAAAGCGGCGGCGGCCGGCAAGCTCGCAGCGCCGGCGTCGCGCCGCCCTGTCACGCCTGCCCGCGCCCCGATCAAGCGCCGAGTGACCAAGCCCGCGCCCGCCGCCAAGGCGGTTCCGATCGAGGAGAAGCCCTCTGCCGGGGCCGTGGGCCAGGCTGTCGCGCTCGCGGAAAAGAAGGCCGAGCTGGAGAAGGCGGAGCCGCAGGCGAGCGAGAAGAAGGCGGCGGACAAAAAGGCGGCGGCCAAGAAGGCCGGGGCCAAGGGAAAGACGAAGAAGGCCGATAAGAAGGCCGCCGAGAAGAAGGCCGCCGAGAAGAAGGCCGCCGAGAAGAAGGCGGCCCGGAAGGCCGAGAAGAAGGCGGCCGAAAAGGCCGCTGCCAAGAAGGCCGAGAAGAAAAAGGCCGCAAAGGCCAAGGACGACAAGAAGAAGGCCGGCAAGAAGGCCGCTTCGAAGAAGTCGAAATCAGGCAAGAAAAACAAGAAGTAACACCTGGGGTCGGGCAGGGCGGTTGATGCCGTTTTGCCCGGCCCCGAAAATCTTTGCCCGGGACGGAAATTTCTCTTGATCCGAATCCGGAAAAGCCCCAAATGCGCGGCCATAGACGCCAACGCACGCGCCTCTGGCCGGCACATCATCGCCTGTGTTTACGTAGCGACGGTAACGTCTCCCTTGGAAGTGAGCGGTCATGTATGGCCGGGTCTATTGGAGATGACCATGACGATGATGTTTGACGCCGGCCTGCCGGCCGTTCCCGTATCCCTGCCTGCAACCAACCGCGCCGAGGCTTTCATCCTCGCCAATGACTTCGACAAGCCGACGCTGGTGATCGACACCGATGCGGTGGCCCGTCAGTTTCATGCGCTGAAGGCCGGTCTGGGTGGGGCTGCCATTCATTATGCCGTCAAGGCCAACCCGGCCCGCGAGGTGATTGCCCGCCTGCTGGACGAGGGCTCCAACTTCGATGCCGCCTCGCGCGGCGAGATCGAGCTGTGCCTGTCGCTGGGGGCCCGTCCCGAGCAGATCAGCTTTGGCAACACCATCAAGCGCGTGTCCGACATTGCCTTTGCCCATGCTGCGGGCCTGACCCTCTTCGCCGCCGACAGCGACGAAGAGCTGGAGAAGCTCGCCGAGCATGCGCCGGGTGCGCAGGTCTACATTCGCCTGCTGGTCGACAACCCCGAGGCCGACTGGCCGCTGTCGCGCAAGTTCGGCTGCTCGCGTGAAACCGCGCTGCGGCTGCTGGGCGTGGCCCGCGAGCTGGGTCTGGACCCGGTGGGCTTCTCGTTCCACGTGGGCTCGCAGACCAAACGCACCCGCATGTGGCAGGGCGTGCTCGACTATGTTGGCGGTATCTGGGCCGATGCGCAGGCGGCCGGTCATCAGCTGACTCTCATCAACATCGGCGGCGGCTTTCCGGCCTTCTACGGCGAAGAGATCGACGCCCCCACGGCCTATGCAGAAGGCGTTCGTAAGATGGTCGAGGCCCGTTTCCCGGGTGCCCGCATCATGGCGGAGCCGGGCCGTGGCATGGTGGCCGAGGCCGGTGCGATTGCCGCCGAAGTGCTGCTGGTGAGCCGCAAGTCGGACAACGACATTCACCGCTGGGTCTATCTCGACATTGGCCGCTTCTCCGGCCTGGCCGAGACCGAGGGCGAGGCGATCCGTTACCAGATGCTGACCCCGCATGACGGCGAGGCCACCGGCCCCTGCATCCTTGCCGGGCCGTCCTGCGACAGCGCCGACGTGCTCTACGAGAAGCGCCCGATGCCGCTGCCGATGAGCCTGAAGGCGGGCGACAAGGTGGTGATCCGCAACTGCGGTGCCTACACCTCCTCTTACTCGTCGGTCGGCTTCAACGGCTTCCCGCCGCTGGACGTGGTGGTGATCTGACCGCCTGAGGTTGCGGGCTGGCCTCGCGTTCCAGCGTGTCGAGGAGGACGGGGTGCGGCCGGGTTATCACGGCAGCAGCCTTTGCACGGAACGTTTGAATGGCCGCCTCGGATGCCGCCCGGTCGAAAGGCCGGGCGGTGCCTGTTTGTGACATTGCCCTCCGATTGCCCCTTCATAACCGGCAAATGGCGCATTCGGTGCACCGCGGTATGCCGATAAGCGACTGATATTGCGACATTCTTTCACTTTACAGAAGGGGGCGCAGCGCCTAGCAGGGAGGAAACGAGGGGCGAGAATGGCTGAGATCAACGATCACCCGCTGCGCTACCAGCTGGCCAACGAGCTGCATGCGCGGCCGTTTCCGGCGCTGGAGGTGCCCTGCCGCGCGGCCTATCTGGCGCTGAAGCCCGCCGAGGGCGCGGCGGGTCGGGACCGGGAGGCGGAGCGGGCGCATCTGATCGACCTGCTCGATCGCCACGGCGCGCCGCATCCGCAGCCCGATGCCACCCATTACTCGGGCCAGCTGGGCCGCCATCAGATCAAATGGGAGAGCCACACCGAGTTCGTGACTTACACGATCTTCGGTCCCGGCGTGGCGGACACCCCTTTTGATGCGGCCACTTTCGGCATGTTCCCTGAAGATTGGCTTGCGCGTGCGCCCGGTGTTCGGGTGACCTCGGCGCTGGTGCGGGTGGAGCCGATGCCCGACAGCCCGGAAACCGCCTCGAAGAAGCTCGACTCCTGGATGGTGGCCGAGAGCATTGCGGTGTCGGAGGTGGTGGATGGCGATGTGATCGTGGGCACCGATTTCAGGATCGACCCGCGCGGCCATGTGCGCTTTGGCTGCTTCGTGAAGCCCGGCGTGGGGCCGCAGCGCGTGGGGCGGGTGGTGCAGCGGCTCACCGAGATCGAGACCTACAAGGCGATGTCGATGCTCGGTCTGGGCCGGGCGCGGCGGCTTTCGGGGCCGCTGTCGCAGCTGGATGACGAGCTGTCCGAGCTGATGGCGGCAATGACCGGCGAGCGCGCGCGCCCGGCGGAGGCGGAGCTGGAGAAACTGCTGAAGGTGGCGGTGGAAATCGAGACGCTGCTGACCCATGCCAGCTTTCGATTTGGCGCGACGCAGGCCTATGAGGCGATCGTCTGGCAGCGAATCGAGGTGCTGCGGGAGCAGCGGTTCTTGGGGCGGCAGACGCTGAAGGAGTTCATGACGCGGCGCTATGACCCTGCGATGCGCACGGTGAAAAGCACCGAAGGGCGGTTGCAGGCGATGGCGGCGCGTTCGGCGCGGGCGAGCGACCTGCTGCGCACAAGGGTCGACGTGGAGCGGCAGGCGCAGAACCAGGCGCTGCTGGCGTCGATGGACAAGCGGGCCGACCTGCAACTGCGGCTGCAACAGACGGTGGAAGGGCTCTCGGTGGTCGCGATCAGCTACTATGCGGTGAGCCTTGGCACCTACATGCTGGAGCCCTTCGCCAAGAGCGCAGGCATCGAGAAGGGCTGGTTGACGGCGGGGCTGACGCCCGTGGTCATTGCGCTGGTCTGGCTTGCGGTGCGGCGGATCCGGAAGAGGTTGCATTAGCCTCGCCCAGCAGGCGGACGGTGACGGTGGCCCCCAGCGCGATGGCCGCCAGCGCGAGCAGCGCGGCGAGCGACAGGGTGCCGACGCCCGACAGCCCGGCACCTAGGGTGCAGCCTCCGGCCAGCACGCCGCCGAGCCCCATCAGCACCGCCCCGGCCATGTAGCGCCCGGTCTGGCGCGGTGAGGTGAAGCTTTGCAGGGCGAACTCGCGGCGGGTGAGCGCGGCGAGCAGCGCCCCGGCGAGGATGCCCCCCATCAGCCCTGCGCCGAAGCCGGGCGGGATGGAGGAGGAGGCGATCAGCCAGAACAGGCTGTCAGCCGAGGGCAGGGTGGTGGAGAGGCTCTCCATGGCGATCGGGTCGAAGTCGTCATAGAGCAGAAAGCCGGTGCCGACCCAGGCCAGCGGGGCCAGCAGGCCGATGAGCGCGCCGAGGGCAAGGTCGCGCGGGCGGGCGCGGGAGAGGGCGGCGAAGGCGAGGCAGGCGGCGGCGATCAGCCCGGTCCAGAGCCACGTGCCGCCGGGCAGGGCGGCGAGCGAGGCGGTTTCGCCCACGGAGAGGGTGGCGCTGCCGAGCGTGGTGCGCAGCGGCGCGAGGATGCCCTTGAGCGTGGCATGGGCGGTGACGGCGAAGACCAGCAGCACGGTGAGGGCGCGCAGGTTGCCGGTGCCGCCCAGCACGGTCAGCCGCGAGACGCAGCCCCGCGTCAGCACCATGCCCGCCCCGAAGGCCAGCCCGCCGAGGGTGACGGCGAGCCATGGCAGGTCGGGGGCAAAGAAGCGGTGGCCCTCGAAGCTGATCCAGCCCATGGCCACGGCCCCTTGGGTGCCCAGCACCGAAAGCGCCAGCGCGGCGGCCCAGACCCCGGCGGCGCTGCGGCGCTCGTCAAGCGGCCCGGCCACGGCGCGGCGGAAGCAGAAGCGGCTGATCTGGGCCATCACGCCGAACAGCACCCCGATGCCCAGCCCGAGCCAGACAGATGCCTGCCGTGCAGTCAGTTCTTCGAACCCGAAGCTTTCGAACATGGCGCCTCTCCTTTGCCCACGGCCCTTGGACATGAGGCTTTAGCGCCCCATGGCAAGGGGTGGCAAGCCGGCCCGAGGGCCCGCCGCCTCAGCGGCCGCGAATGCGCGGGTCGAGCGCGTCGCGCAGGCCGTCTCCGATGTAATTGACCGAGAGCACCACCAGCGAGATCATCAGCCCCGGCCAAAGGGCGCGTTCGGGGAAGTTCTGGATCCGGTCGGTGGCGTCGAACAGCAGCTTGCCCCAGGTCGGGAAGTCGGAGGGGAAGCCGAGGCCGAGGAAGGAGATCGCGCTTTCGGTGATGATCGCCGTGGCCAGCCCCAGCGTGGCCGAGACCATGATGGGGGAGAGCACGTTGGGCAGAAGGTGGCGGGTGACCATCTTCAGCGGCGGGGTGCCGATGGAGCGGGCGGCGAGGATGAACTCGCGTTCCTTCAGCGCCAGGATATCGGCCCGCACGATCCGGGCGGTCTGCATCCAGGAGGTTGCGCCGATGACGCAGACGATCAGGATGAAGATGCCCATCTCCGGCCCGAAGGCAGCGCGCAGCGCATCGCGGAACAGCAGCATGATGACCAGCAGCAGCGGCAGCAGGGGCAGGGCGAGCACGAGGTCGGTGAAGCGCATAAGCAGACCGTCGAGCCACTTGATGTAGCCCGAGGCCACGCCGATGGCGGTGCCGATCAGCATGGCCAGCACCATCGCCACCCAGCCGACCGAGATCGACACCCGCCCGCCGTGGATCAGCGTCGAGAGGATGTCGCGGCCGAGGTTGTCGGTGCCGAGCGGATGGGCCCAGCCGTATTTCATGCCTTCGAGCGCCTCGGGCGGGATGCACAGGCTGGTCCAGGAGCAGGAGAACAGCGGCATGTAGACCGGCCGCCAGTTCTTGTTGCGGATGTCGAGCTTGGTGGGCTCGATATCCCAGAGCCAGGGCCCGAAGATCACGCCGAAGGTGATGAAGAGCAGCACGAAGGCCCCCATCATCGCGCCCTTGTGGCTGCGGAACTGGCGCCAGACATCGGCCCATTGCGACTGTTCCTTGCCGCGGGGCTGGGCCTCGGTGATGATTTCTGCCTCGATGGGGGATGCCGGGTCAGTCATAGCGGATCCTCGGGTCGAGCACGCCGTAGAGCACGTCTGCGATCAGGTTGAAGAGCACGATCAGCACGGCGAAGATGAAGGTGATGGTCTGCACCATGGGAATGTCGTTGGCATAGATCGCGGTGATCAGGAGCTGGCCGATGCCGTTCACCTTGAAGATCTGCTCGGTGATGATGGCCCCGCCGAAGATCGAGGGGATGCCGAGCGCGATGACGGTGACGACCGGGATCATCGAGTTGCGCAGCACGTGGACCATGACCACCGACCATTCGCCTAGGCCCTTGGCGCGCGCGGTGCGGACGTAATCCTGGTTGAGGTTGTCGAGCATGGCCGAGCGCATGTAGCGGCTGATCTGGGCCGTGGTTTGCAGGGCCAGCACCATGACCGGCATGATCATCTGCTTGAGCTGCACCTTCATCGAGGCCCAGTCGTTGACGACATGGGTGGTGTCGTAGATCGAGGGCAGCCATTCGAGCTTGACCGAGAAGATCACGATGACCACCACGCCGGAAAAGAACGGCGGCACGGAAAAGCCGATCATCGAGACCAGCGTGCCGACCTGATCGAAGGCCGAATACTGGCGGTAGGCCGAGATGATGCCGATCGGGATGGCGATGATGACACCCACCGCATAGGCCAGAGCCACCACCCAGAGGGTCTGGGGCAGGCGCTGCACGATGATGTCGAAGACCGGCGAGCGGAACTGCCAGGAGACGACGCGCTGGGTGCCGTCCATCATGTTGGTGCCGAAGAGCCAGTCGAGAAAATAGCCGGGCTCGACCACGAAGAACTGGTAGAGCCATTTGAGGTAGCGGATGTGAACCGGTTCACCGACGCCAAGCGCCTCGCGCATCTTCTGTTTCACCTCGTCGGGGATGGTGAGCGGCATCTGCGCCATCGGATCGCCGGGGGCGAGATCGAGCAGCAGGAAGAGCACCAGCGAGATGAAGAGGAGCGTGGGGACCGCGAGGATCAGCCGTCGGATGATGAAGGTAATCATGCAGGGGAGCCCGAGAAGGAGAGGGGGCCGCGCGGGCGCATGCCGCGCGGCCCTGTTTCAGTTGCGCCGGATCAGTTGGTCTTGATCCGATACCAGTCGGCAGCGTTCCAGATTTCGCTGTCCCAGACGTTCAGCTTGACGCCGCCGAGGCTGTTGGCGTGGGCCGAGAGACGGCCACGGTGCACCAGCGGGATCATCGCGCCGCCCTCGATGACCATGTCATTGAGTTGCTTGGCAATTTCAGCCCGCTCGGCCGCATCTGCGGTTTCGGCCAGCTTGGCGTGAAGCGCGTCATACTCCTCGGAGCACCAGCGCGAGATGTTCTCGCCCTGCCACTGGGTGGCGGGAGAGGGCGCGTGGTCGCAGAGCGCGTTGCCGAGGTAGGTCTGCGGGTCGGTGCCGTTGAAGGTGTTGGCGTACATTTCAACGTCGGCGTAGAACTTCTGGAAGGTGTCGGGCGAGCCCGGATCACCGCCGAAGAAGACCGAGCTGTCGGCGTTCTTCAGTTCAACTTCGAAGCCGATCTGCTCCCACCAGTCCTTGATCAGCGCCTGGAAGTCCTGACGCACGGCGTTGGTGGAGGTGGCGTAGAGCATCTTCAGCTCGACACCGTCCTTCTCGCGGATGCCGTCGCCGTTGCTGTCGACCCAGCCGTTCTCTTCGAGCAGCGCCTTGGCGCCTTCGATGTCCTGCGTGTCGCAGGTGAACTTCTCGGAGACCACCGCCGGCGGGGCGGGCACCCAGTTGCAGGTCACCTTGCCGGCCTGACCGTAGCCGACTTCGACGAGGAGCGGACGGTCGATGGCCATCGACATCGCCTTCACCACGTTAAGATCGGAGAGGTAAGGGTGGGGTTTGATGACCGAACGCTCGTCCGGGCCGAGGGCCGGGTCGGGGTTGGTCTGATTGATCATGATCCGCTCGAGCAGCGGGCCGAAGCCGGCAACGGGCGTGCCTTTGCCTGCGGCTTCCATCTCGGCGATCACGTCGGGGGCGAGCTGGAGGTTCCAGGCGTAGTCGAATTCGCCGGTTTCCATGACCGCACGGCCAGCCGCCGTGGCATCGCCGCCGCCCTTGAAGGTGATGGAGGCGAAGGCGGGCTTGCCCTCTTCGCGGTAGTTGTCATTGGCCTCGAAGGTGATCACGTCGTTCGGCTTGAACTCCACAACCTTGAAGCCGCCGGTGCCGATCGGGTTGAAGTTGGCATCGGTGCATTCGGGCGCCTTGGCGCCGAGGCAGTCGGCAAACTGCGCGGCCTGGAGCACCGGGCTTTCACCGCCCACGAAGGGGCCGTAGGGGAAGGGGGTGGGCTTGTCGAAGGTCACCACCACGGTCATCTCGTCCGGGGTTTCGACCGAGGTGACGCCGCCGAACTTGGTGAGCTGGGCGCAGCCGCCTTCGGGGTGGGTGCAGTACTCGTAGGTGAACTTTGCATCCGCCGAGGTGAAGGGCGTGCCATCGGACCAGGTAATGCCGGGGCTGATCTTCCAGGTGATGGTGGTGAGATCTTCGCTCACGCCGCCGTTTTCGACGGTGGGGATCTCATCGACCAGCCAGGGCACGAGGGTGCCGGTCTCGTCGTAGCGGGCCAGCGGCTCGAGCACGAGGCTGGCGCTTTCGATGTCCTTGGTGCCGCCCGAGAGGTAGGGGTTCAGGATGGAGGGGGCCTGCCAGTAGATGATACCGACATTGCCGTCACGGCCGCGCTCGCCCTCGTGGGCTTCGGCAAAGGCCATGGGGGCCAATGCACAGGTCGCGACCGCTCCGAGAAGAGCTGTTCTGAGTTTCATGAGGTTCTCCTTGTTGGGTGCTCGACGCCTCGCGCCCTCTGCGGGGCTGCTTTTTTGGTCGTTGGGAAACGCCGGACGGGTGGGAACGGTGCCGGTAAGCCATGTGACGGCCCGGTCATGCACTTGTTTCCCTGAGCAGAGCAGGTGCCTTTGCGGGCCATGCGCTCTCCCTGTCCAACCTTGCGTTTATGGGTGTTTTCACGCCACCGCCTCCGCGGTCGCGCCATCCCCTGACGATGACGGTAACATGAAACTTTCGTGGCGCAATGGAATCGTCGCATGACCCTGCGACGCAATTGAGCAAGTGCCTGCCGAATGGGCAGGGGGCCTTGACCTCTGCGCGGCTGCGCACCACCCTTTGAACAAGGCCCGGTGTCCGGGCCGATCAGAAGGCTCTCATCCTCCCGTGACCCCGCGCGACATCCTCGACAAGCTCGTTTCCTTTCCGACCGTCTCCTCGGCCTCCAACCTCGACCTGATCGACTGGGTGGAGGGCTGGCTGGCGGAGCGGGGCATTGCGGCGACGCGGGTGCCCGATGCGACCGGGCAGAAGGCGGCGCTGTTTGCCTCTGTGGGGCCGGATGCACCGGGGGGTGTGCTGCTGTCGGGGCATACCGACGTGGTGCCGGTGGAGGGGCAGAACTGGGCCAGTGACCCATGGGCCGTGGAGGAGCGCGACGGGCGGCTCTATGGCCGGGGCGTGGCGGATATGAAGGGGTTTGACGCGCTGGCGCTCTGGGCGATGGGGCAGGCCGCCGAGCGGGGGGTGTCGCGCCCATTGCAGATTGGCCTCAGCTACGACGAAGAGGTTGGCTGCTTTGGCGCGCCGCCGATGATCGAGGCGTTGCAGGCCAGTGGATTGCCGCGTGCCGAGGCGGTGGTGGTGGGCGAACCTTCGATGCTGAAGCCGGTGACCGGGCACAAGGGGAACCTTGGCTTTCGGATCGAGGTGAAGGGCTTTCCGGTGCACTCGTCGATGATGCACGAGGGGGTGAGCTCGATCATGGAGGCGGCGCGGCTGATCGGCTGGGCCAACGAGGTGAACGCGGCGCAATTCGCGCGCAAGCCAAGTGCCGAGGAGGCGGTGTTCAACCCGCCCTGCACCACGTTGCACGTGGGCCGGATCAAGGGCGGCGAGGTGCATAACATCACCGCGGAGCATTGCGAACTTCTGTTTGATTTCAGGGTGATGCCGGGCGAAGCTACAGCGGATTGGCGGGCGCGGCTGGAGGCCAGGGTGGCCGAGATCGAGGCCGGGATGCAGCAGACGCACCCCGAGACCGGCTTTACCCTGCATGAGCTGTTCGACGTGCCCGGGCTTGCCCCGGAAACCGGCCCCGAGGCCCATGCCGAGCCGCTGGTGCGCCGCCTCACCGGCGACAATGCGCCGGGCGGGGTGGTGAGCTTTGCCTCGGAGGCCGGGCAATTTCAGAATGCCCGTTACTCCACCGTGATTTGCGGGCCGGGAGACATTGCGCAGGCCCATAAGGCAGACGAATATATGACCATCGCACAGTTTGACGAAGGCCGCCGCTTCATGGAGCGCCTTCTCGACCACCTCAAGGAGTAACCAGACGTGCCCATCAAGAATCGCCTCTCCGAGATGCAGCCCGAGATCGCCGAATGGCGACGGGACTTTCATATGCATCCGGAAATCCTGTTCGAGACTCACCGGACCTCGAAGGTGGTGGCCGACAAGCTACGGGATTTCGGTTGCGATGAGGTTACCGAGGGGATCGGGCGGACCGGCGTGGTGGCGGTGATCAAGGGCAAGGCGAATGGCTCGGGCAAGGTGATCGGGCTCAGGGCCGACATGGACGCGCTGCCGATCCACGAGCAGACGGGCCTCGACTATGCCTCCAAGACCGATGGCGCGATGCATGCCTGCGGCCATGACGGGCACACGGCGATGCTGCTGGGCGCGGCGAAATACCTGGCGGAGACCCGCAATTTCGACGGCACGGTGGTGGTGATCTTCCAGCCCGCCGAAGAGGGCGGCGGCGGTGGCCGGGAGATGTGCGAAGACGGGATGATGGAGCGCTGGGGCATCCAGGAGGTCTACGGGATGCACAACTGGCCCGGCGTTCCGACCGGGCAATTTGCCATCCGCCCGGGGCCGTTCTTTGCGGCGACGGACCAGTTTGTCATTGAAATCGAAGGAAAAGGCGGCCACGCGGCCAAGCCGCAGGAGACCGTGGACAGCACGGTGGTGGCCTCGCACACGGTGCTGGCGCTGCAGACCATCGTGAGCCGCAACTCCGACCCGACCAAGGAGGCGGTGGTGTCTGTCACCAGCTTCGAGACCTCGAGCAAGGCCTTCAACGTGATCCCGCAGCGGGTGGAGCTGAAGGGCACGGTGCGCACGCTGAGTGCCGACACTCGGGCGCTGGTGGAGGAGCGGCTTCCGGCGATCGCCGAGAAATGCGCCGAGATGTTCGGAGCCAAGGCCAAGGTGAACTACATGCGGGGCTACCCGGTGATGGTCAATTCCGAGGAGCAGACCGAGTTTGCCGCCGAGGTGGCGCGGTCGGTTTCGGGGGATTGCGCGGATGCGCCGCTGGTGATGGGGGGCGAGGATTTTGCCTTCATGCTGGAGGAGCGTCCGGGGGCTTACATCCTTGTTGGCAATGGCGACACCGCGGCGGTGCATCACCCGGAATACAACTTCAATGATGAAGCGATTCCAGCGGGTTGCAGCTGGTGGGCCGAGATCGTGGAAAAGCGGATGCCGGCCGCCTGAGGCGCGTTTAACGGGGCGTGCGCGGCGGCGTTAAGTGGTTTTGAGATCACAGGCACAAGCCGTGCACATCCCGTACACAAGCTGTGCAGACATCAAATGACATGATTGGCGGGTGTTACCGCAGCGTGCGGTGACGCGATTGTGAGCGGCTGGGCTGGCCGACTGGTGGAGGTCATCCTCGGGCTTGACCCGAGGATCTGCTGGCAGCCGAGAGATCCTCGGGTCAGGCCCGAGGATGAAGGTGGGGTTTGTGGCGGGAGACCCTCGGGGCGGGCCCGAGGATGACGGTTGCGGCTCGCGGATGGCGGTGGGGCGCGTGGCGGGAGATCCTCGGGGCGGGCCCGAGGATGACGGTTGCGGCTCGCGGATGACGGTGAGGGGTGTGGCGGGAGATCCTCGGGTCTAGCCCGAGGATGACGGTTGCGGCTCGAGGCGAACGTTGGGGTTTGTGGCGGGAGATCCTCGGGGCGAGCCCGAGGATGACAGCCGGATGGGTTGGGAGGGGGCGCGGGCCTCAGCCGTAGACGGCGAGGCGGGCGGTTTTGGTGGCGTCTTCGGGGAAGAGGCCGAGATCGATCGCGGTTTGCCGGGGCATGGCGACCAGTTCGGCGCGGGTGCGCAGGTAGGCGAGGCGTTTGGCGACGGCGTTGCTCAGGGCGGTGTAGATGGTCATTGCTGTGGTCCTTTCAGAACTGTCATGTCTCCTCTCACCCCCATCAAATAGGCATGCTGCGCCGCAGCACAATTGACAGTTTGCGCTAACGGGGTTGTGTGGAATGCATGGCTTCGGGGGGCGCGCGCCCCGGCGCGCTCAGAAGGGGGCGAGGGCTCCGATCTCGACGAAGCCGCGCAGCACGGCATCGACCGCCACGGCGGCGAGGATCATGCCCATGACGCGGGAGATGATCGAGGCGCCCGCCGGGCCGATCAGCTTGAGGATCGGCGAGGCGAGGTAGAGGAAGCCGAGGGTCACGCCGAGGATCAGCAGCAGCAGAACCGCGGTCTGGGCCTGGTGAACCATGGAGAAGCGGTCATTGTCGGTCAGCACCACCACGGCGAGCATGGCGCCGGGGCTGGCGATGGAGGGGATGGCGACCGGGTGGATGGCGGTTTGGGTGGTGCTCTCTTCAGCCTCGGCGATCTCGGCCTCGGGCTTGCCCGGCCCGAAGATCATGGTGAGCGCGAAGAGAAACAGCACCAGCCCGCCCGCGATCTGGAAGGAGGGCAGGCCGAGCCCCAGCGCCTCGAGGATCACCTGTCCGGCCAGCATGAAGGCCAGCAGCACCAGCGCCGCCACGGCCACCGCCTTCAGCGCCACCTTGCGGCGGGCGCGCACGGTCATCCCGGCGGTGACGGCGAGGAAGACGGGCACGGTGCCGATCGGGTCGATGACGACCCAGAGGGTGATGAATTCTTGCAGGAGTTGGGTGAAGGAGAGCATGGCGGCCGGGTTGGAGTGGTGGGTTGGCACCCACCCTACGGGCGGTCAGCAAAGCAGAGGGGCTACCGTTGATGTAACGGCAGCCCCCTGGTTCTGCAATGCGGCGTGGTGTCAGATGAGCTTGCCCATGGCCACCGCGGTATCGGACATGCGGTTGGAGAAGCCCCATTCGTTGTCGTACCAGGAGAGGATGCGGCACATGGTGCCCTCCATCACCTTGGTCTGGTCGAGGGCGAAGGTGGAGCTGTGCGGGTCGTGGTTGAAGTCGATCGACACGTTGGGCTGGTCGGTCACGCCGAGGATGCCCTTGAGCGGGCCTGCGGCGGCGGCTTTCATCGCCTCGTTGATCTCTTCGACGGTGGTTTCGCGGGCGGCCTCGAAGGTGAGGTCCACGACCGAGACATTGGGGGTGGGCACGCGGATGGCCACGCCGTCGAGCTTGCCGTTCAGCTCGGGCAGCACGAGGCCGACGGCCTTGGCGGCGCCGGTGGAGGTGGGGATCATCGACATGGCCGCCGCGCGGGCGCGGTAGAGGTCCTTGTGCATGGTGTCCAGCGTGGGCTGGTCGCCGGTGTAGCTGTGGATCGTGGTCATGAAGCCCTTGGCGATGCCGATGCTGTCATTGAGCACCTTGGCCACCGGCGCGAGGCAGTTGGTGGTGCAGGAGGCGTTGGAAACGACGATATGGTCTTTCGTCAGCGTGTCGTGGTTGACGCCGTAGACGATGGTGTTGTCGGCGTCCTTGCCCGGTGCTGAGATGAGAACGCGGGAGGAGCCGTTTTCGAGATGCGCGGCGCAGGCTTCCTTGGAGGTGAAGATGCCGGTGCATTCGAGCACCACGTCGACATCCTTCCAGGGCAGGTCGGCGGGGTTGCGGATGGCGGTGACCTCGATGGGGCCGCGGCCGACGTCGATGGTGGAGCCCGACACGGTGACCTCGCCGGGGAAGCGGCCATGCACGCTGTCGAAGCGGATCAGGTGGGCGTTGGTCTCGACCGGGCCGAGATCGTTGATGGCGATCACCTCGATGTCGGTGCGGCCCGACTCGATGATGGCGCGAAGCACGTTGCGGCCGATGCGGCCAAATCCGTTGATGGCGACTTTGACGGCCATGGGAACCTCCTGGTTGGGTGTTAACGCTAACATTGCGATTGCGGGGCGCATGTCAAGTCGAGGCGGGGCCATTCCGCTTATGGATGTCAGCATACACACCGGCGCTCAAAGCGCGAGAGTCGGGTGACATGGGGCGGGGGGTAGGCGCGGTGAGAGGGCGGGGGCCCGGCGGCGCCTCGGAGCGATTGCGGAAAGTTTTTTGGAACGATCCGGGCCGACAGCGTGTTGTAGAGGCAATGACGGTGCAGCGGCAGGCCAATGACGGCCCCGCGAGCCACCGACCCTGCCGATAGGGCCGGGGAGAGAGAAGACGAAGGAGTAATTCTGATATGAAACGCCTGATGATGACCGTAGCCGCTGTTGCCATTTCCGCCACCTCGGCTTTTGCCATGGCGCCCGAGCAACTGCGTGACAGTGTGAAAGCCCAGCTGACCGAGTACGCCCCGGAAGTTGAGATCGAAACCCTCACCGATGACCAGGTCGTGCAGATCTACATGATCACCGCCGACTCCAGCACCTCTGCCTCGCAGAAGTCCGGTGCCATCAGTGAAGTGATCGAAGGCACCCGCGCCGAATACTACGCCGAGCTGGCCGAAGCCGACATCGACCTGAACCTCGACGTGAACAACATGCGCGAGATCCTTCAGGCCAAGCTTGACGTGCGTGGCTGGGACTACGACGTCTCGACCCTCGACGACCAGGAAGTGGCGTCGCTGGCACAGGCCTTCAACAATGGTGACTCCCCCGCCGAGATCGAGTCGGCCGTGAAGAGCGCCTTTGAGGGCTAACGACTAGCCGTCACACCATGTGACAGAAGGGCCGTCCCTTGGGGCGGCCCTTTGCTGTTTGGGGTGCGGGGTGGCGCGCCGTGGCGGGGGCGGTCAGCGCCAGAAGGCGAGCCACTCGGTCAGGTCGGAGAATTTCTTCAGCATGAAGAGGGTGGCCGCGCTCTCGTTCAGGGTCGCGTCCGCCACGAGGGCGAGGATCGCGATGATGAAGAGGATGATGGCGAGCCGGTTGGTCATGGGCCCTTCTTAGCGGGCAACCGTGGCGGCTGGAAGGCGTGGGTTTGGCGCAGGGCGGGCACCGCAGTGCGCCGCGCCGCGCGGGGTTTGGGGCGTCAGTTGAGGCGGCCCATGTGGCCTGCGACATCGGCCATGCGGGCGGAAAAGCCCCATTCGTTGTCATACCAGGCCAGCACGCGGACCATGCGGCCCACGACCTTGGTCTGGTCGGGGGCGAAGATGGAGCTTTGGGGGGTGTGGTTGAAATCGACCGAGACCTTGGGCTCGGGGTCGTAGGACATGACGCAGCCCATGTGCCCGGCGCAGGCCTCGGCCACCACCTCGTTGATGGTGTCGCGGGTCACGTCGCAGCCGGCTTCGAAGGTGAGATCGACCGCCGAGACATTGGGGGTGGGCACGCGCATGGCGGTGCCGTCGAGCTTGCCGGAGAGTTCGGGCAGCACCTCGCCAAGGGCCTTGGCGGCGCCGGTGGAGGTGGGGATCATCGCCATGGCGGCGGCGCGGGCGCGGTAGAGATCGGGGTGGCGGCGGTCGAGCGTGGGCTGGTCGCCGGTGTAGCTGTGGATCGTGGTCATGATGCCGCGCTCGATGCCGACGGTGTCGTTGAGCACCTTGGCCAGCGGGGCGAGGCAGTTGGTGGTGCAGGAGCCGTTGGAGACCATGCGGGTGTCGGCGGTGAGGGCGCGGTGGTTGACGCCGTAGACCACGGTGCGCTCGACGTTGGAGGCGGGGGCGGAGATGAGCACCTTGCCGGCGCCGCGCTCGAGGTGGATGGCCGCCTTGCCGCCGTCGTTGAACTTGCCGGTGCATTCGAGCACCACGTCGCAGCCGCCCCAGTCGAGGGTTTCGGGGTCGTAGCTGCTCATCACGTCGATCGGGCCGCGGCCGAGGTCGATGGCCTTGTCCTTGACGCGCACTTCGCCGGGGAAGCGGCCATGCACGCTATCGTAGCGCAGCAGGTGGGCGTGGGTCTCGATATCGCCGGGCGCGTTGATCTTCACGACCTGCACATCGTTGCGCGCGCTCTCGGCGATATGGGCCAATGTGCAGCGCCCGATGCGGCCAAATCCGTTGATCCCGATGGTGACTGTCATCTTCCTGCTCCTGCACTGGCCCGTTGGAGAGCGGGTAACATAGGGATGCGGGGGGCGGAAAGTGCGGGAAATCAGCGTGTTAGCGTAAACATCGCCTGTTAGCGGTAGCAGTTAACGCAAACGGCGCCGGGGGCGGGCCCCGGCTTGCCTCTGCGGGCCGAATCCCTAGGTTGGGGGAGTGAACATAGGGAACGGGCATGAGCGGACTTCTGGCACTTCTGGACGACGTGGCGGCGATTGCAAAGCTGGCGGCGGCCTCGGTGGACGACATCGCCAGCCAGGCGGCGAAGGCGAGCGCCAAGGCGGCGGGCGCGGTGATCGACGACGCGGCGGTGACGCCGAAATATGTGCAGGGGTTCGAGCCGAAGCGGGAGCTGCCGATTGTCTGGCGGATCGCGCGGGGCTCGATCTTCAACAAGCTGGTGATCCTGCTGCCCGCTGCGCTGCTGCTTCAGGCCTTTGCGCCCTGGATGATCTATCCGCTGCTGATGGTGGGTGGGGCCTACCTGTGCTTTGAGGGGGCGGAGAAGATATGGCATCTGATCCACCCCAGCTCGCACCATGTGGACATACACATCGAGGGGGACAAGGCGCACCTGGAGGAGCAGAAGATTCAGGGCGCGATCAAGACCGATTTCATCCTGTCGGCCGAGATCATGACGATCATCCTGTCGAACCTAGATCCGGATGCGGGCATCTGGTTTCAGGGTGCGGCGCTGGGGCTGGCGGGGGTGATGATCACCGCCGCCGTATATGGCAGCGTGGCGGTGATCGTGAAGGCCGATGACGTGGGGCTGCACATGGCCGACCGGGGCCGGCTTGGGCTGACGCGGGCGCTGGGGCGCGGGATCGTGGTGGGGATGCCGTGGTTTCTGAAGTTTCTGATGATCGTGGGCACGGCGGCGATGCTTTGGGTCGGCGGGCAGATCATCATTCATTCGCTGGCGGTGATGGGCTGGCATGACCCGGAGCATTGGGTGCATGACGCGGCGGTGGTGGCGGCGGCAAAGGCGCCGGAGAGCTGGCACGGGGTTGTGGAATGGATCGCCGGGGCCGGGCTGGCCGGGGTGGGCGGGCTGCTGCTGGGCTTCGTGCTGATCCCGTTGGTCACCTTCGTGCTGGCCCCCGCCTGGAAGGCGGTGCGCGGGTGAGCTTTTTGACAACAGGCGGCGGGACAAGTCCCGCCCTACGGAGGCGCTCATGATGTGGCAATCGGTGGCACTGCTGGTGGCGCGGCTGTTGATCGCGGCGCTGTTCATCGGCGGGACGGTGCAGAAGTTCAACCCGACGCCGGTGATGGAGCTGCTGGCGGGGAAGGGGATGCCGGGATGGCTGGTCTGGCCTGCGCTGGCCTTCAACGCCGGTGCGGCGGTGTGCCTTGTGCTGGGCGTCTGGGTGACGCCGGTGGCGCTGGCGCTGGCGGCCTATTGCGCCTTTACCAGCATGTTCCACTACATCCCGAGCGACCCGTGGCAGATGACCATCTTCGTGAAGAACTGGGCGATTGCCGGTGGCTGCCTCGCGCTGGCGGTGGCCGGGCCGGGGCGGTTTGCGCTCGGGGGGTAGGAGGTGTCCTCGGGCTTGACCCGAGGACCTCGTAGGCGGGAGATCCTCGGGTCAGGCCCGAGGATGACCGTTTGTGCGGATCAGAGCAGGCTCTTGACCTTCTCGGCCACGTCCTTGGCGGTGATGCCGAAATGCTCGTAGAGCTCCTCGGCCGGGGCGGAGGCGCCGAAGCTGGTCATGCCGACGAAGCCGGCCTTGGCCTCGCGGCCACGCTCGCCAAGCAACCAGCGATCCCAGCCCTGCTGCACGGCAGCCTCGACGGCCACGCGCACCGGACCGGCGGGCAGGACGCGCTTGCGGTACTTCTCGTCCTGCTTGGCGAAGAGCTCCATCGAGGGCATGGAGACCACGCGCGTGCCGATGCCTTCGGCTTCGAGCAGGGCCTTGGCCTCCATCGCGATGGCGACCTCGGAACCCGTGGCCATGAGGATGGCGCGGCGCTTGTTCTCGGCCTCGGCCAGCACGTAGGCGCCCTGTTCGGTGAGGTTCTTGGTCTTGTGCTCGGTCCGCACGGTGGGCAGGCCCTGACGCGAGAGCGCGAGCACCGACGGCGTGCCGGTCTGGCTCAGGGCGATTTCCCAGGCTTCGGCGGTTTCGACCGCATCGGCGGGGCGGAACACCAGCATGTTGGGCGTGGCGCGCAGCATGGCGAGGTGCTCGACCGGCTGGTGGGTGGGCCCGTCTTCGCCGAGGCCGATGGAGTCATGGGTCATGACGTAGACCGGGGCCACCTTCATCAGCGCGGAGAGGCGCATGGAGGGGCGGGCGTAGTCGGTGAAGCACATGAAGGTGCCGCTGTAAGGCTTTGATCCGCCATGCAAAGCCATGCCGTTCATCGCGGCGGCCATGCCGTGCTCGCGGATGCCGTAATGCAGGTAGCGGCCCTTGCGGTCCTCGGCGGAGAACACGCCGAGATCGGCGGTCTTGGTGTTGTTGGAGCCGGTGAGGTCTGCGGAGCCGCCGATGGTTTCGGTCATCACCGGGTTGATCACCTCGAGCGCCATTTCGGAGGCCTTGCGGGTGGCGACCTTGGGGGCCTCGTCGGAGATCTGCTTTTTCAGGGCGCGGACCACGGCGGCAAGCTTCTTGGGGGCCTCGCCGCTTTGCTGGCGGTCCCATTCGGCGCGTTTGCGCTCGGAGAGGGCACCGAGGCGAACCTCCCAGTCCTTGCGGTCCTGCGCGCCGCGCGACCCGATGGCTTCCCAGGCCGACTTCAGATCCTCGGGGATGGTGAAGGCGGGGGAGGTCCAGCCGTAGGCCTTCTTGGCGGCTTCGAGCTGGTCGGCATCGGTCAGCGCGCCGTGGCCCTTGGAGGTGTCCTGCGCGGCGTGCCCCAGCGCGATGTGGGTCTTGCAGGCGATCATGGTGGGCTTGTCAGAGGTCTTGGCCGCCGTCAGCGCGGCGTCGATCGCCTCGGGGTCGTGGCCGTCGCACTGGATCACGTTCCAGCCGGAGGCCTCGAAGCGGGCGCATTGGTCGGTGCTGTCGGAGAGCGAAACCTTGCCGTCGATGGTGATGTCGTTGTTGTCCCACATCACGATGAGGCGGGAGAGCTTGAGGTGGCCGGCGAGCGCGATGGCCTCCTGGCTCACACCCTCCATCAGGCAGCCGTCACCGGCGATGCAGTAGGTGTAGTGGTCGACGACCTTGTTGCCCCAATGGGCGCGCTGGCTCTCCTCGGCGATGGCGAAGCCGACGGCATTGGCGATGCCCTGGCCGAGCGGGCCGGTGGTGGTTTCGATCCCCTTGGCGAGAAAGTTCTCGGGGTGGCCGGCCGTCTTGGCGCCGAGCTGGCGGAAATTCTTGACTTCTTCGAGGGTTATCTCGGGATTGCCGGTCAGGTAGAGCAGCGAGTAGACCAACATCGAGCCATGCCCGGCCGAGAGGATGAAGCGGTCGCGGTCGGCCCATGTGGGCTGGCTGGCATCGAACTTGAGGTGCTTCTCGAAGAGCACCGTGGCGACATCGGCCATGCCCATCGGTGCGCCGGAGTGACCCGAGTTTGCGGCCGCGACCGCATCGAGCGTGAGCGTGCGGATGCAGGCGGCTTTCATCCAGTGTTCGGGATGTGCAGTGCGAAGCGCGTCGATGTCCACGGAAGTTTCCCCTCGGTGCAATAAAGTTGCGTCGTGATAGCAGGCTCGGGGGCGAGATCAAGGCAGCATGAAGGCCGTGCGGTAAGTGCTTGGAACAAAAGGGGCGCAATCATTGCTGCCATTGGTTACAATCGAGGGAGCGGGGGCCGCCGGGTCGATTCGGGAGGCGGGAGCTCCGATTGACAGGTGCAAGACAAAAGAGCGGTGGATCACATCGCAGGGGACGGCAGAATGAGTGAGATTTCCACATTGGAGCGTCGGCTCACGGCGGCGATGGACAGGATCGGCGCGGCTGTGGCCGGTTATGACACCAAGGCTGCGGGGCCGAGCGAAGAAGAGCTTTCGGCGCTGCGCGGGCTCGAGGCGCAGGTGCTTCAGTTGACGCAGGCGCTGGAGGCGGAGCAGACCGCCAACACCCAGCTGCGTGAGCGGATCGACGCCATGAAGGCGCTGAAGGAACGCCAGCAGGACCGGATTGCCGAGCTGGAGGAGGCCGAGGCGGCGCTGCGCGCCAAGCAGGCCGAGGACCGCGAGGAGCTGGACGCCGTTCTGGCCGCGTTGGAGCCGCTGGTGGGGGAGGCTGCACATGGCTGAGGTCGAGATTACCATTGGCGGACGGAACTTTCAGGTCGCCTGCCAGGAGGGCGAGGAGCACTACCTGACCGGGGCGGCGGTGATGCTGGACCGGGAGGCGAGCGCTCTGGTCAGCCAGATCGGGCGTCTGCCCGAGGCGCGGATGCTGCTGATGGCCGGGCTGATGCTGGCCGACCGCACCGCGGCCTTTGAGGAGAAGGCGGCGGCGGCAGAGCAGCGGGTGGCCGAGCTGGAGCGCCAGGTTGCCGCGCTGGAGGCCGCGCCCAAGCCCGAGCCGGCCCGCGTGGAGGTGCCGGTGGTGCCCCGCGAGGTCGAGGAGTTCATGGCCGAGCTTGCGGCCCGCGCCGAGAGCCTTGCCGCGCAGGCCGAGGAGAAGGCCGGCTAGGGGCGGTTCTGGCGTTATGCCTTCGTGAGGCGGTGGGGTTTTTCATGAGATCCTCGGGTCAGGCCCGAGGATGACGGGTTGTGGCCGGGGATGACGGGGCTTGGCCGGGTCGGTGCGCGCGCACCACTTCATAAATCTTAAAGCAAATGCCGGAGTCTTCCGGGCGGTTCGAGGAAACGCCTGGAGGCTGTCATGCCCACTGTCGACGAGATTGCCCGCGAGATCGTGGCCCGCGAGGGCGGCTATGTGAATGATCCCGATGATCCCGGGGGGGCGACGAAATACGGGGTCACCATTGGCACGCTGCGCCGGCTGGGGGTGGACCTCGATGGCGACGGGCGCACCACGCTGCGCGATGTGAAGCGGCTCACCGCCGAGCAGGCGCGGGGCATCTTCATCGAGCACTACTTCAAGCGGCCGCGCATTGCCGAGCTGCCGGTGGTGCTCCATGCCTCGGTCTTCGACATGTATGTGAACGCGGGTCGCAACGCGGTGAAGATCCTTCAGCGGCTGCTGGCGCGGATGGGCCAGCCCTGCGCGGTGGATGGCGCGATCGGCCCGCAGACCATTGCCGCCGCCCGCGCGGCCTTTGAGGAGGCGCCGGCGCATCTGGCCGATGCCTACGGGATCGCCCGGCGCAACTACTACTACGGCCTCGCCGATGCCCGCCCCTCCAGCCGCAAATACGCCCGGCGCCGCGATGGCGGCAAGGGCGGCTGGATCACCCGGGCCGAGGAGTTCATGGCGCCGAAATACCATCTGAGCGAGTCCGAGCATCGGGCGCGGGTGGCGGCATGGGGCTGATGAACGCGGTGATGACGGCGATCTTCGGCGGCGGACGCAATGCGATTGCCGAGACGGTCGAGGTGTTTCGGGAGAATGCCGAGGCGGGTGCGGCGCGGGCGGCGGCCTATCAGGGGGCGGCGCTGGAGCAGTTCGGGCGCGAGTTTCTGGTGGAGCGGCGGGGGTGGTTCGACAGGGTTGTCGACGGGGTGAACCGCCTGCCGCGCCCGGCGCTGGCGCTGGGCACGCTGTTCTTGATGGTGTCGGCGCTGGTGGACCCGATCTGGTTTGCCGCGCGGATGCAGGGGGTGGCGCTGGTGCCAGAGCCGCTGTGGTGGCTGATGGGGGCGATCGTGAGCTTCTACTTCGGGGCGCGCCACCAGGTGAAGGGGCAGGCGTTTCAGCGCTCGATCGCGGCGACGGTGGCGCTGGCGCCGCAGGTGCAGGCGAACATGGCGGCGCTGGCGGCCTTGCAGGCAGGGGCGGGGGCTGGTGCTGGCGAGGGGGCTGAGGTCGAGGGCCTGCCGGAGGGCGTGGGCGACGACAACCCGGCGCTCGCCGACTGGCGGGAGGGGCGGGGGTGATGCCCGACGCGCTCTGGGTCAGCATTCTGACCGAGCACGGGCCCTGGGTGCTGCTCGTCTTCTTCCTGCTGTTCAAGGATCACAAGAAGGACGAGACCACCCGCGCCGCCCTGCATCGCAACACCGAGATCATCATCGAGCTGACCACGCTGATCCGCGAGCGCCTGCCCGGGCAGGGCCAGATGCGTGCCTCGGGGGGCGACAAATGAGCTGGCTCGGGACGGTGGCCCGATGGGCCGCGGCGCGGCTGCTGATGGGCCGCGAGATGCAGCGAGAAACCGACCGCAACCGCGCCGCCGCCGAAGTGCTGGATGCGACGCTGAAGGAGATGCTGGGAAAATGACACGTGCATTGGGGCTCTTGGCCTTCATTCTGCTGGCGCTGGGTGTGCTGGCGCGTCCGTTCGGGTTTGTGCCCGCGATGGACCTTGCCCGCGCCGCCCTCGTGGCGATGGCGGCGACGCTTTCGGGCACCTTCCTGTGGCTCTGGCGCGAAAAGGCGACGCCGCTGGCGCTGGCGATGACGTTTTCATGGGCGGGGGCCTCGGCGCTGCTGGGCTGGCGGGTGGCGCAGGATGTGCTGGGCCATCCGGCCTGGATGGTGGAGAGCCCGCTGCTGCTGGGGGTGCTCGGGGTCTATCTGACCGGGACGCTGCTGCATGTGGAGGCGATCCGGCAGGCCTTCGGGCTGGGGCATGTGGCGCTGGTGGTGCTGCTTGGCGGCACGCTCGGGGGGGCGGTGCTGGTGCTGGGGGTGTTGGGGTAGGGTGCGTGGTGGTGGGATTCACCCGCCTCGCGGCGTGCGCCTGGCGTGCGGGGCCGGCCCTCGGGGCGAAGGGGGCCGCATGACTGGGACCGGGGCGGGGGGTGGCCCGCCCGGGCGGGTCAGCGGGCGGTGCTGCGCTGGTTGACCTGGCCGCGCACCACGATGCGGCTGATCGAGGCGAGTTCCACGTTGGAGAGGTGGAGGGCCACGGTGATCTGGCGCGAGTAGGGGCTGCCTTCGCGCTGGAATTCCAGCGGGCGTTCGACCCGGAAGTCGTAGACCATCACCCCGTTGCGGGGCAGGCCGTCGGGGGTGGCGGGCACCAGCTCGGCGTTCCAGTAGCCCTGCGAGGGCGGCAGGCCGACGGCGGTGATGATCGCGCCGCCCGCAGTGCGCTCGGCGGTGAGCTGCGTGACCTGACCGACCAGCTGGCGGCTGTCGCGCACGGCGACCGTCTCCACCGCCGTGGCGGTGCGGGCTTCGGAGCGCGAGCCGCCGAACCAGTTGAACGGGTTGATCCGGCTCTCGGCGAGGCGTGAGCACCCGGAGAGCACTGTCACCAGCGCCATGGCGGCCAGAAGCGGTTTGGTCATGCTCGTCCCTCGGCTTTTCTTTAACCGAGGGTTAGCGCAAAGCCGGGCCGTTGAAAAGCCTGTGCGGGGCTGGACCTCGCCTGTGAGAGGCCCTAGCTCTGGCTCTCGAAAGGAGCCCGGCCCATGGCGCGAGATGCATTTGAAGAGATCGTGGAGACATTCGAGTTTCTGGACGACTGGGAGGATCGCTATCGCCATGTGATCGAGCTTGGCCGCGAGATGGAGCCCTTGCCGGAAAGCCAGAAGGTGGCGGCGACCAAGGTGGAGGGCTGTGCCAGCCAGGTCTGGCTGGTGCCCGAGATCGAGGGCGAGGGGCCAGGCGCGGTGCTGCGCTTCACCGGCGAGAGCGATGCGATGATCGTGAACGGGCTGATTGCCATATTGCGGGCGCTCTACAGCGGTGCGACGGTTGGCGAGGTGCAGGCGGTGGATGCCGCGGCGGAGTTGAAGCGTTTGGGGCTGGACGAGCATTTGAGCTCCCAGCGCTCGAACGGGTTGAGGGCCATGGTGGCGCGGGTGCGCGGCGTGGCGGAGAAAGCGGCAGCAGCCTGAGGGGGAGAGCGACCATGCGCGCATTGATCGTGGAGAAGGACGACGAGGGGAAGACCTCGGCCAGCGTTCAGGAGATCGAGGAGTCGCGCCTGCCCGAGGGCGAGGTGACGGTGGCGGTCGACTATTCGACCGTGAATTACAAGGACGGGCTGTGCATCGGCCCCGGCGGCGGGCTGGTGCGCAACTATCCGCATGTGCCGGGGATCGACTTTGCCGGAACGGTGGAGGCGAGCGAGGATGCCCGCTACGCGCCGGGCGACAAGGTGGTGCTGACCGGCTGGCGCGTGGGCGAGGCGCATTGGGGCGGCTATGCCGAGAAGGCGCGGGTGAAGGCCGACTGGCTGGTGCCGCTGCCCGAGGGGCTGAGCACGCGCGCCGCGATGGCGGTGGGCACCGCCGGGTTTACCGCGATGCTGGCGGTCATGGCGCTGGAGCGGCACGGGCTGATGCCGGGCACCGGACCGGTGCTGGTGACGGGCGCGAGCGGCGGTGTCGGCTCGGTGGCGACGGCGATTCTGGCCAATCTCGGCTACGAGGTGGCGGGCGTGACCGGGCGGCCGGAGAGCGGCGAGTATCTCAAGAGCCTTGGCGCGACGCAGATCGTGGCCCGCGAGGAGCTTGCCGAGACGGTGAAGCGCCCGCTGGAGAGCGAGACATGGGCGGGCTGCGTGGATGCCGTGGGCGGCGCGATGCTGGCCCGGGTGCTGGGGCAGATGAAATACGGGGGCAGCGTTGCCGCCGTGGGCCTTGCGGGCGGCGCGGCGCTTCCGGCGACGGTGGTGCCGTTTCTGCTGCGCGGGGTGAACCTGCTGGGCATCGACTCGGTGATGCAGCCCTATGACAACCGGCTGGAGGCGTGGAAGCGCATTGCCACCGATCTGCCGATGGACAAGCTCGAGGCGATGATCCAGCCCGCGACGCTGGGCGACCTGCCGCAGCTCGGGGCCGATATCCTGAAAGGGCAGGTCCGCGGCCGGGTTGTGGTGGACATCAAGGGCTGAGGGGCGAAACCGCCGCTTCACGGCCTGTTTGCGACAAGCCCATGTCGGAAATAGCAAAAAACTCGCCGCCTGCGGGTGTTGTTCACACCTATGTGACGTTAGCATGGATGCCGAGCCACCCCCATGGGGGCGGGGCGGCTCCGGCACACGACAGGCTGCACGGAAGCCCGGCTTCCGAATGAGAGTAGCCCCCGGACGTGAACAGGGAGCACCCCATGACAGACAAACCCGACGACCAGGGCATACCCGCCCCGGAGGGGGTCTCGGAGGTCATCGAGACCGACTACGAAATAGGGCAGAACAACATCGACGGCTCGGTGGGGCCGTTCGGCTTTGATATCCACAACCCGGTTTTCCTGATTTCCGGCCTCGCGGTGGTGGCCTTCGTCTTCTACACGCTGGCGCTGCCCGAGCAGTCGGGCGCGGCCTTCTCCTGGCTGTTCAGCTCGGTGACCAAGGGGTTCGACTGGTTCTTCCTCGGGGCGGCCAACATCTTCGTGCTGTTCTGCCTGTTCTTGATCGTCACCCCGCTGGGCAATGTGCGCCTTGGCGGCAAGGAGGCGACGCCGGATTATGGCTATGTCGGCTGGTTCGCCATGCTGTTTGCCGCCGGCATGGGCATTGGCCTGATGTTCTACGGCGTCTCGGAGCCGATGAGCCATTACAGCACCTCCAAGGGCGGTGTGTCTTATGGGGTGACCTATGCGGGCGACACCCCGGCAGAGGGCGACACGCCCGAGGGCTGGGCCGACCGCGAGAGCTTTGATGCGGCGACGGGCCTTTCGGGCGCAACGCCGGCGGATGTTCAGGCGCAGATCGACGCGGCTGTGCCGGAAGGCCAAAAGGGGCTGTTTGCACCGACCACGGGGCGCACCGACTGGGCGCCGCTTGGCGCGGCGGCGGGCGATGACGAGGCGGCGATCCGGCTCGGCATGGCGGCGACGATCTTTCACTGGGGTCTCCACCCCTGGGCGATCTACGCGGTCGTGGCCCTAGCGCTGGCGCTTTTCAGCTACAACAAGGGCCTGCCGCTCACCATCCGCTCGGCCTTCTACCCGATCCTCGGAGACCGGGTCTGGGGCTGGTGGGGCCATGCGATTGATACGCTGGCGGTGTTTGCCACGCTCTTCGGTCTGGCCACCTCGCTGGGCTTCGGCGCGACCCAGGCCAATGCGGGGTTGAACGAGCTGTTCGGCATTCCGGTTGGCCCGACGACGGAGGTGATCCTGATTTCGGTCATCACCGCGATTGCGCTGGTTTCGGTGCTGCGCGGGCTGGATGGCGGGGTGAAGATCCTCAGCGAGATCAACATGGGGCTGGCCTTTTTGCTGCTGCTCTTCGTGCTCATCGTGGGCCCGACGGTGGCGATTTTGACCGGCTTTGCCGATTACCTCGTGGCCTATGTCAGCTACCTGCCGCAGCTCTCCAACCCGGTGGGACGTGAAGATGTGAACTTCTCGCAGGGCTGGACCAGCTTTTACTGGGCGTGGTGGATTTCCTGGTCACCGTTTGTGGGCATGTTCATTGCCCGCGTCAGCCGGGGCCGGAGCGTGCGGGAGTTCATCATCTGCGTGCTGCTGATCCCGAGCCTCGTCTGCGTGCTCTGGATGAGCGTGTTCGGCGGCGTGGCGATCCAGCAGGTTGTGCAGGACGGCTTTACGGGGGCGCAGGATGCGGCCTTGCCGATCCAGCTCTTCAAGATGCTGGGTGAACTGCCGCTGGCCTCGATCACCAGCTTCATCGGGATCATCCTCGTGATCGTGTTCTTCGTCACCTCCTCGGACTCCGGGTCGCTGGTGATCGACACGATCACGGCGGGCGGCAAGGTGGATGCGCCGGTGCCCCAGCGGGTGTTCTGGTGCGTGTTCGAAGGGGCGGTGGCGATTGTGCTGCTGCTCTCTGCCGGGGGCCTCGCGAGCCTTCAGTCGATGGTCATCTCCACCGGCTTGCCCTTCACCATCGTGCTGCTGCTGATGTGCTGGGCGATCTACAAGGGGCTGGTGGCCGAGCGTAACGCCTGAGCCTCACCATTGCGAAACGGAGCCCGCCCGGAGCGATCCGGGCGGGTTTTTTCGTGGGTGCGGGCGCCGGGCGGCATGTGCGATGTGTGCATTCTGCATCCATTGAGCGGGCATTTGCTCATTTGGTGGGCGAGTGCGCGGATTTCATGCGACTTTCCGCCCGGTTGTGTCACGCTCCCGTTACCTGAGCCGCGCCGGTCCGGCAGGCTCGGGGCAAGGACACCGCGAAGATAGTTACAAGGAGACGCGGACGATGGGATTTCTGGACACGATATTCAATTCGATCAACGATTTGACCTGGGGCTGGGCGCTGGTGCCCTTCCTCGTTGTGCTCGGGTGCTTTTTCACGATTGCCAGCGGGTTTGTGCAGTTTCGCTTCTTCAGGCGCATGTTCAACGTGTTGACCGGCACGAATGAAGACAACGACCCGACCAAGATCAGCGCGCGCGAGGCGCTTTTCGTTTCGGTCGGGGGCCGTGTGGGCGGGGGCAACATTGCCGGCGTGGCGGTGGCGATCACTGCGGGCGGCCCCGGTGCCGTGTTCTGGATGTGGGCGATTGCGCTGGTGGGCATGTGCTCGGCGCTGGTCGAGGCCACGCTGGCGCAGCTTTACAAGCGCACCGAGGCGGACGGCAACTACCGGGGTGGCCCGGCGCGGGCGATCATCCACGGGCTCGGCGCGAACTACCGCTGGCTGGCGGTGATCTACGCGGTCTGCCTGATTGCCTCCTTCTCGATCGGGTTCAACGCCTTCCAGGGCAACACGGTGGCGGGCGCAGCGCTCGACAGCATGAACATTCCGCGTATCGCGACCGGCGTGGTGCTGGCGGCGGCGACGGCCTTCATCGTTTGGGGCGGCATCCATCGGATCGCCAAGGCGGCGGATGTGATCATTCCGGTCATGGCCTTCATGTACATCGGCATGGCGCTGGTGATCATCGTGCTCAACATCGGGTCGCTGCCCGGTGTCATCGGCGACATCCTCGCCAATGCCTTCGGCTTCCGCGAAGCAGTGGCGGGCGGCATGGGCGCGGCGATTGCCAACGGGTTGCGGCGTGGCCTCTTCTCCAACGAGGCGGGCCTCGGCTCGGCCCCGAACGTGGCGGCGACGGCCTATGTGAAGCACCCGGTGAGCCAGGGCATCACCCAGAGCTTCTCGGTCTTCATCGACACCATCATCATCTGTTCCTGCACCGCCTTCGTGATCCTGCTGGGCGACGTCTACCAGCCCGGCGCGGAAGGCATCGACGGGGTGGCGCTGACCCAGCAGAGCATGGTGAATCACGTGGGCGGATGGGCGCAGTACTACCTGACGGTGGCGATCCTGCTCTTCTCGTTCAGCTCGATCATGTACAACTACTACCTTGGCGAGAACGCGCTGAGCTTCATGACCGGCAATCCGATGGCGATCCAGATCCTGCGGGTGGCGATCGTGGGCATCGTCTTCCTCGGTGCGGTGGCCCCCGGCGCGACCTTCATCTTCAACTTCTCCGACCCGATGATGGGGATTCTGGCGGTGGTGAACCTGCTGGCGCTGGCGATGCTCTTCCCGGTGGCGGTGCGGTTGATCAACGACTTCCGGGCGCAGCTGAAGGCGGGGGTGAAGATGCCGATCTTCGATCCGGCGAAGTTTCCGGAGCTCGATACCGACCCGACGGCCTGGCCGGATGCGCCCAAGGCGCCTGCCGAATAGGGCTTTGACGACGTGAGATGCAGCCCCGTCCGGCGCGATCCGGGCGGGGCTTTTTGATGGGCTGACAGGAGGGCGGGACAAGTCCCGCCCTACGAAGGTTGATCCGGATGGCGGCTTGCTGCGTTAGTCAGCAGGAGACCGTGAAGGAGAGCCCATGACCCGCACCACCATCCTCTGGCATCGTCGCGACCTGCGGCTTTCGGACCTGCCCGCGCTGACGGCGGCGCGGGAGGAGGGGGCGGTGATTCCGGTGTTCATCCGCGAGCGGAAGGTGGATGCGCTGGGCGCGGCGGCGGCCTGGCGGATGGGGCTTTCGGTGGAGGCGCATGGGCGCGAGCTGGAGGCGGTGGGGAGCCGGCTTGTCCTGCGCTCGGGCAATGCGCTGGAGGTGCTGCGGGCGCTGGTGAAGGAAACCGGGGCGGAGGCGGTTTATTGGAGCCGCGAGTATGATCCGGTGTGCCGCGAGCGTGATGCGGAAGTGAAGGCGGCGCTGCGCGAGGACGGGGTGGAGGCGCGGAGCTTTCCGGGCAAGCTGCTTTGGGAGCCCTGGGAGGTGAAGACGGGGCAGGGGACGCCCTACAAGGTGTTTTCGCCGATGTGGAAGACGATGAAGGGCGAGGTTCCGGGCGAGGAATGCCCGAGGCCACGGGAGCTGGCGGGGCCGAAGAGCTGGCCGGAGAGCGAGGCGCTGGAGGATTGGGCGTTGGGGACCGCCATGCGGCGCGGGGCGGATGTGGTGGCAGAGCATGTCTGCGTCGGTGAGGCGGCGGCGCAGCAGCGGCTGCGCGACTTCGTTTCGGACCGGATGCACAACTACCCCAAGGGGCGCGACCTGCTGGCCGAGCACTGGACCTCGGGCCTCAGCGAGAACCTGACCTATGGCGAGATTTCCCCGCGCCAGTGCTGGAATGCGGCGGAGGGCGAGGGCAGCGAGACCTTTCGCAAGGAGCTGGCGTGGCGCGAGTTTGGCTGGCAGCTGGGCTTCCACTTTCCCCGTATCTTCGAGCGGGAATGGCGCGAGGACTGGGGGCGCTTTCCGTGGAAGGATGACGAGCGCGCCGCAGAGGTGAAGGCGTGGAAGCAGGGGCGTACGGGGCTTGATGTGATCGACGCGGCGATGCGCGAGCTTTACGTCACCGGCACCATGCACAACCGCGCCCGGATGATCGTGGCGAGCTACCTCACCAAGCACATGATGACCGACTGGCGGGTGGGCCAGACCTGGTTTGCCGATACGCTGATCGACTGGGACGAGGCCTCCAACGCGCTGGGCTGGCAGTGGGTGGCGGGCTGCGGGCCGGATGCGGCGCCCTATTTCCGCATCTTCAACCCGGCGAGCCAGGCCGAGAAGTTCGACGCGCGCGGCACATACCGCGAGCGCTGGCTGGGCAGCGGCGAGACGGCGGCAAGCTACTATGCAGCGGTGCCCGAAAGCTGGGGGCTGACACCGGGCGAGGACCGGCCGGCGCAGCCCGTGGTGGGGCTGGAGGCGGGGCGCAAGGCGGCGCTGGCGGCCTATGAGGATCGCGATTTCTGAGCGCGGGACAATCGGGCGGTTGCGCCGGGGTTGTCGCCGGTTTCCCGAGGTTTTGCCTTATTTCTGCCGGACTCGCATGGTGTGATCGCCGCATTCGAGGGGCCAGTGTGCGCCCCCTTCATGTGATGGAACGCCGATGCCTACCGCCACCAAACTGATGTCCGGGCTGGTCTTTGCCGTGCTGGCCTTCTTCGTTTCGGAGATCTTCAAGCCGCTTCTGCCCGAGGGCACGAAGCTGGGGATGCTGTCGTTCGTGAATGCCGGGATCGGCTTTCTGTGCGGCTGGTTCATCATGGGGCGGCTGGCCGGACGGGGCAAGTTCGCGGCCGCCGGTGGCGGGGTGCGGACGGCGCTGGCGATGACCTTCTGGTGTCTGCTTTTCTGGGCGATCTGGGAGATGCTGCGCCAGTCGACGCGGGTGGGCACCTATGCCGGCCCGGTGGAGGCGATCAACGGCGCCTTCGGGCTGGTCTTCGACTACGGTGTGCTGATCCTGACCGACGCGAGAATCGGCTTTACCATCGCGGAGGGAAGCTATTTTCTGCCCCAGGTGCCGCTGTTGCTGATCGTGGGCGGCATGCTCTGCGGATGGTTCGCGGAGTGGACCGAGGAGCGTTCGGTGGAAGCGGGCAGGATCGCCTGACCGCTGCCTCGCGCCCGGGTGGAAAGGGCGCATGTCGGATATCTTCATCTACGGAACATTGATGCACCAGCCGTTGCTGCGGGTGGTGCTGGGCGAGAGCTTTGACGCGGTGGCGCAATGCCCGGCGCGGCTGCCGGGCTGGCGCGTGGAGGCGGTGCCCGGAGAGGTCTATCCGATGGTGCGGGCCGAGCGCGGGGCCGAGGCCGAGGGGCTGCTGCTGCGGGGCCTCGACGACGCGGCGCTGGCGCGGGCCGATTTCTATGAAGGGCTGGACAACTACGGCTACCTGCGCAAGCCGGTGGAGGTGCTGACCGGGGAGGGGCGCGCGGAGGCGACGGTTTACGTGCCGCTGGCCGAGGACGGGCAGCGCGGCGGGCCGTGGAGCCTGGAGCGCTGGGCGGCGCAATGGGGCGAGGTCAGCGTGCTGGCCGCCGAAGAGGTGATGTGGTGGATGGGCCGGGCCACGACCGCGGAGGTCGGGCGGCGCTACGGGTTGATCTGCACTCGGGCGCAGGCACGGCTGAACGCCCGCGAGAGCGCGCCCGCGACGCTGCGCCGCAAGGCGGGGCCGGGCGACCTGGAGGTTGCGGAGAGGCGGCGGCCCTATGCCAATTTCTTTGCGGTGGAGGAATACGAGCTGGTGCACAGCCGGTTCGACGGCACCCGGAGCGGGCAGATCGAGCGGGCAGCCTTCATCTCGGCCGATGCGGCCACGGTGCTGCCCTATGATCCGCAGCGCGACCGGGTGATGCTGGTCGAGCAGCTGCGGGTGGGCCCGGTGGCGCGGGGGGACGCGCAGCCATGGGTGCTGGAGCCGATTGCGGGCCGGGTCGATCCGGGCGAGAGCCCCGAGGACTGCGCCCTGCGCGAGGCGCGCGAGGAGGCCGGGCTGGAGGTGGACCGGCTGGTGCCGCTCGGGGGCTACTATCCGAGCCCGGGCGCGAAGAGCGAATACCTGCATGGCTTCATCGGGATTGCCGATCTGCCGGATGGCGCGGCGGGCCTTGGCGGGGTGCCGGGGGAGGGCGAGGACATTCGCGCCCATATCGTCAGCTTCGACGCGGCGATGGCGCTGCTGGAGAGCGGCGAGATCAACGTGGGGACGACCGTGATTTCGCTGCTTCAGCTTGCGGCACGGCGCGCGGGGCTGCGTGCCGCGACGTGAAGGACTTTCGCCGGAATTTCCACGCCCCGGACCCCCGGCGTGATGACGTTTTCTGACCGGCGCGATCGGGCGAACCGGGTTGGGCTTTTGCCGTTCGGGGCGGTCTGCTGTTCCGTGCCGGGAGAGGCTGGGTGGCGTGGCACCTGTTGACCTCGCGGGCCGTGGGCCTATCAAGTGGGAGAGCGCCCCAGATGGGCCACAGGAAGGACGCCAGCCATGGATATCAAACCCGATCTTGCCGCCGCCGTGGGAAACACCCCGCTGATCCGGCTCAACAAGGTGAGCGACGCCACGGGCTGCGAGATTCTCGGCAAATGCGAGTTTCTGAACCCCGGGCAGTCGATCAAGGACCGGGCCGCGCTGTTCATCATCAAGGATGCGATTGCCAAGGGCACGCTGCGTCCGGGGGGCACCATCGTGGAGGGCACGGCGGGCAATACCGGCATTGGCCTGGCGCTGGTGGGGGCCTCTATGGGGTTCAAGACCGTCATCGTGATTCCGCGCACCCAGAGCCAGGAGAAGAAGGACATGATCCGGCTTGCCGGGGCCGAGCTGGTGGAGGTGGATGCCAATCCCTATCGCAACCCCAACAACTACGTGCGCTACTCGGGCCGCCTTGCCGAGCGCCTCGCCCAGAGCGAGCCGAACGGGGCGATCTGGGCCAACCAGTTTGACAACGTGGCCAACCGGCAGGCCCATGTGGAGGGCACCGGCCCCGAGATCTGGGAGCAGACCGGGGGCAAGGTGGACGGGTTCATCTGCGCTGTCGGTTCGGGCGGCACGCTGGCGGGGGTGGCCGAGGTGCTTCAGCCCAAGGGGGTGAAGATCGGGCTGGCCGATCCCTGCGGCGCGACGCTTTACAACTACTACACCCATGGCGAGCACAAGTCGGAGGGCGGCTCGATCACCGAGGGGATCGGGCAGGGGCGGATCACCGCCAACCTCGAGGGCTTCACCCCCGACATGGCCTGGCAGATCCCGGACGGCGAGGCGCTGCCCTATGTGTTCGACCTGCTGGAAGAGGAGGGGCTGTGCCTTGGCGGCTCCTCGGCGATCAACATCGCGGGCGCGGTGCGGATGGCGAAGGAGATGGGGCCGGGGCACACGATTGTCACCGTGCTCTGCGACTATGGCACGCGCTATGCGACCAAGCTCTTCAACCCCGACTTCCTGCGCGAGAAGGATCTGCCGGTGCCGGGTTTCCTGACCCGTGGCACCCGTTCCGACATGCCGGACGTGACGCTGGAGGCATGAGCCGACCCATGCATCTTCTGCGGCTCTGGCTGGTCATCTGCGCGCTTGCGCTCCCGGGCGCGGGCGTGGCGCAATCGCTGGCCGACGACCTTGTGAACGGCGCGGGAGAGCCGGGGGCCACGGTGTCGGACCCCGATGTGGCGGGCGACGCCCCATCGGAAGACCTGACCATTCCGCCGGTCTCCGACAGCCTCGAGGCAGCCTCCCTGAGCCTGCCGGGCGGGCCGGACTATGTGGCCTGGGAGAAGGTGGCGCGACAGGCCGAGGAGGTGCTTGACAGCGATGGCGCCTCGTCGCTGGCGCTGGAGCAGTTGCGCGACCGGCTGGTGGAATGGCGCACCGAGTTCCAGAACGCACAGTCTTCCAACGCCGGGCGCATCGACATTCTGCGCCGCCAGATCGAGGCGCTCGGGCCTGCGCCTGCCGAGGGTGAGGCCGAGGCGGTGGAGCTGGCGCAGCGGCGGGAGGAGCTGACCTCGCAGCTGTCGCGCCTGTTGGTGCCGATCCGGGCTGCCGAAGAGGCCTATATCCGCGCCGACGGGCTGATCGGGCAGGTCGATACGGTGCTGCGCGAGCGCCAGACCCGGGAGCTGCTCGACGTGGGGCCGAGCCCGCTGTTTCCGACCAACTGGATCGAGCCGCTCGAACAGCTTGCCGGGGTACGCAACACGCTGAGTTCCAACCTCCGGTCGAGCTGGCAGAACGGGGTGCAGCAGGCGGCGCTGCGCAAGAACATCGCGCCGGCGATCATCGTGGCGCTGATCGGGCTGATCCTCGTGCTGCGCGGGCGGGGCTGGAGCATGGCGCTTTCGGAGCGCCTGCTGACGCGCTCGAACCGGCAGCAGAGCACGGTGATCTTTGCCATGCTGGTTTCGATCGGGCAGCTCGTTCTGCCGCAGATCGGGCTGGTGCTGATCGTGGCCGGGGTGCAGATCACCGGGGTCGGCGGGCTGCTGACCGACCAGATCCTGCGCACGATTCCGGTGATGGGGGTGCTCATCTTCGGCGCCCGCTGGCTGGGCTTTCACAGCTTTCCCAAGATCGAGATCCTGCCGCCGCCGCTGGAGCATGACGCCGCGCAGCGCCGGGCCGGGCGGCTCTGGGCGACCATGGCCGGGGTCTCGGGGGCGCTGGGGGCGCTGCTGGTCTCGCTGACCGCCTTCTCCGGCATCACCGAGGAGGCGGCGATTTTTCTGAACTTCCCGCTGATCCTGCTCGGGGCCTTTGCGCTGTTCCGGCTGGGGCAGCTGCTGATCCGGCACAACCGGGAGTCGGGCGAGGAGATCGACGAGCAGACCTCCAAGGGCTTTCGGGCGCGGGTGGTGCATCTGATCGGACGTGCGGCGGTGCTGATGGCGCTGGCGGGGCCGGTGATGGCGGCGCTGGGCTACCTGAAGGCAGGAGATTTCCTCATTTCCGCGCCGCTCTCGACGCTCGCGGTGCTGGCGGTGGTGTCGCTGCTGCAACGCTTCTTCTCGCATCTTTGGGCGCTGTTCTTCGGCCGTCAGGACGACGGGTCGGACGGGCTGGTGGCGGTGCTCATCTCCTTCTTCATCCTGGTGCTGGCGCTGCCGCTCCTGGCGCTGATCTGGGGCGCGCGGGTGGCGGACCTGACCGAGATCTGGCAGCAGTTTCTGGGCGGGTTCACGATTGGCGAAAGCACGATCAGCCCCTCGAACTTTCTGCTCTTTGCGGTGGTCTTCGTGCTGGGCTACCTGCTTACGCGGCTTCTGCAGGGGGCGCTGCGCACCTCGGTGCTTCCGAAGACCCGGATCGACACCGGCGGGCGCACGGCGATCCTGTCGGGGGTCAGCTACATCGGCATCTTCCTCGCCGCCGTCATCGCGATCACCGCCGCCGGGATCGACCTGTCGTCGCTGGCCATCGTGGCCGGTGCGCTCTCGGTCGGGATCGGCTTTGGCCTGCAGACCATCGTGAGCAACTTCGTCTCGGGCATCATCCTGCTGATCGAGCGACCGATCAGCGAGGGCGACTGGATCAGCTCGGGCGGGGTCATGGGGATCGTGAAGAAGATCTCGGTGCGCTCGACCCGGATCGAGACCTTCGACAAGACCGATGTGATCGTGCCCAACGCCGACCTGATCAGCGGGCAGGTGACGAACTACACGAAAACCAACATGTCGGGCCGGCTGATGGTGCCGGTGGGCGTGGCCTATGGTTCGGACACGCGGCGGGTGGCCGAGATCCTTCAGGCCGTGGCCGAGGAGCATCCGATCGTGATCCTGAACCCGCCGCCGCAGGTGGTGTTCACCGGTTTCGGGGCCGATAGCCTCGATTTCGAGATACGGGTGATCCTGCGCGACGTGTTCTCGATCATCGTGGTGCAGACCGAGATCCGCCACCGTATCGCGGAGCGCTTTGCGGAAGAGGGGATCGAGATTCCCTTCGCGCAGCGCGACCTCTGGCTGCGCAACCCCGAAGCGATCACCGCGGCGATCAGCGGTGCGAAGGCAGGCGGCGCGGCGGTGGAGGCCGAGCCGGTGGTGCCGGGCACCGAGGCCAGCCCGCCGAAGCCGCCCGAGAGCCCCTCGCGTGCGGCCGCCCGAGCCGGGCTGACCGAGGGGGATCTGGAAGGTGATGGCGGCGGCGGCGGCGGTGGAGGTGACAGATGAGTTTGCAGCTGTTTCGAGACGATGCCTACATGCGCGATGCGCGCGGCACCGTAGTGGCCCATACCTCGGAAGGGGGCGTGGTGCTCGATGCCTCGATCTTCTACCCGACCGGCGGCGGCCAGCCCGGCGATGCGGGGATGCTGCATTGGGAGGGCGGCCAGCTCGAGATTGCCACGGCGGTGAAGGGCGAGGGCGAGGCGGTGGTGCTGGTGCCATCGGGCCCCGGTGCGCTGCCCGAGATCGGCACCGGGCTGCGCCAGTCGCTCGACTGGGAGCGGCGCTATGCGCACATGCGCATTCATACCGCGCTGCACCTGCTGTCGGTGGTGCTTGCCTTTCCGGTAACGGGCGGGAGCATTGGTGCGGAGAAGGGGCGGCTGGACTTCATGATGGAAGAGCCGATCGAGGACCGCGAGGCGGTGGAGGCGGCGCTGAACGCGCTTGTCGCCCGGGACCTGCCGGTGAGCGAGGACTGGATCAGCGAAGCCGAGCTGGATGCCAACCCGGGACTGGTCAAGACCATGTCGGTGGCGCCGCCGCGCGGCGCGGGCCGGGTGCGGCTGGTGCGGATCGGGGAGGGCGACGGGCAGGTGGACCTGCAACCCTGCGGCGGCACCCATGTGGCCCGCACCGGCGAGATCGGCCCGCTGAAGCTGGGCAAGCTGGAAAAGAAGGGCCGCGCCAACCGGCGGGTCAACATCCTCTTCGGGTAAGGTTAACGAGCTGGCAACCATGCCGGTGTACTGACAGGCGGAGTGAGTCTTCCTGGAGGGACCGGCTTGGGCTGGCGCGGCTATATCGACGAGGCGAGAGGGGTGGTGTTTTTCTGGTCGCAGAAGGCGGCCTGCACCACGCTGTTCGAGTTTCTGGCCGCCAACATGGCCGAGCGGCCCGCCGACAAGCACCATTTCCACGATGCCAGCAAACCGACCGGCCCCTGCCGGGAGGCGATAGAGGGGCGGGGCTTTGCCTCGGTCATTCTCGTGCGCCATCCGGTGACGCGGATCATCAGCGCCTTCTTCAACAAGTTCTGCCTCTATGAGGGGCGGCGGCTTGCCCAGCGGAACGATCTGGAGAGCTTTGCCCGC
Organism: Oceanicola sp. 502str15; assembly: GCF_024105635.1. Classification (NCBI taxonomy): domain Bacteria; kingdom Pseudomonadati; phylum Pseudomonadota; class Alphaproteobacteria; order Rhodobacterales; family Roseobacteraceae; genus Oceanicola; species Oceanicola sp. 502str15. The sequence continues at coordinate 1,491,849 of NZ_WYDQ01000001.1, read as the reverse complement.
GCCCTGCACGACCAGTTCTGCCGGCGGCAGGGCGTGAAACTGGCGGAGAACCTGATGAGCTTCGAGCAGTTTCTGGCCACCATAGAGGCGGAGATGCGCGCGCGCGACAAGCCGCACCTGCCGATCAACGGCCATTGGGAAACCCAGATGCCGCCATGGCTCGCTGCGCAGGGCTTTCGCCATGACGTGGTGCTGCACGTGGAAGCGCTGGACCGGGAGCTTGGCGCGCTGGCCGGCGAGCTGGGCATGATCTGGCAGCCCCGGCGCTCCAACAGCACCCGCACCGCCCGCAGGCCGGAACCGGGCTACCTGGGCGACATTCCGGCGCGGCGAGTGGCACTGCACGGGTTTGGCTACGACAACTTCATCACCCCCGCCACGCTGGCGCAGATCCGGCGGATGTATGCGGTGGATTTCGAGAGTTTCGGCTACCCTGACGCACCCTAGCCCTGCGGCCCCTCATTGGCCGCGCCAGCCCCTGCACGGTCTTGCCCGGTCTGGTAGGGACGCTATTCTAGCTCTGCATTTGCATCATCAATGACCGATATTCGGGGTTACACATGATTTTTTCGCATCTGATGACGCGGGACTACCCGCATTCCACCGTTTACCTGCGCCGCGCCCTCGCAACGCTTCCGACCCAGCAAAAGAAGGTCTGGGAAGAGTTCATGTTCTATGGCGAATACATGGAGGACGAGGCGCTGGAGGTGATCCGCGAGGGCTCGGAGCCGACCCTGCTGCCGGTGCACATGGGGCGCCACAACTACGGCAGCTACGAGGGCCAGTTCGACTCTTCGAAGGTGAACTGGATCTACATGAACAAGTACTACTTCGAGATGTTCGACGCGAGCGAGGAGAACCGGCAGGACAAGATGTTTCAGCAGTTCCTGCTCGGCGTCCTGCTGCACGAGCTGGTGCATTTCGGCGATGCGCGGGACGGGGTGGACCCGGGGGCGGAGGAGGGCGAAGCCTTCGAGCGCGCCGCCTACGGGCGCAGGCTGTTTCCGCAGGGTGTGTGGCAGTTCCGGGCGATGCGGGAGTGGATGGCCGGCAATGCCCGCTAGGGCGGCGGGGCGACGCGCGGGCTTGGAACGGGGGCGCGGCCTGCGGCGTTGATCTGGCAAAAGGAGCCAGACAATGCCGCCCGAAACCGCCGCCGACGCCGCACCGAGCCTTGCCCATGTTGAGGCCCTGCTGGGCCATCCCGAGATTGCCCCCCATCTTGCCGGGCTGCGCCGGTTGCGGGTGGCCGTCACCCCCGAGGCGGGCCCGGTCTCGGGGCATGGAAGGGCGGGGGGCCTCGAGCTGGTCGTGACCGGGCCGGTCGATGCCGAGACCGCGGCGGAGGCGTTCCATGTGACCCGCGTGATCCCGCGCCCGGAGGGGCGGCTGCGGATGGATTTTTCCTATCCGCCCGAAGATCTGGGGGGCCGCGCCGAGTTTGCGGCCTCGGGCCGGATCGAGGATTTCGAGCTTTGGGGAGGATGATTGCCTTTCTGCACCACGCGGTGCTTTGACCCCCTTGCGCCCGCCCCGCCGCTTCGTTTAAGAGACGCGGGCCGGAGAGGTGGCCGAGTGGTCGAAGGCGCACGCCTGGAAAGTGTGTAGGCGGGGAACCGTCTCCAGGGTTCGAATCCCTGTCTCTCCGCCAGCATCCCCCCGAGACCCGTCCGAAAGCGTGACTTGACCGCCGCGCGCCCTGCCTCGCAGGGTAGGCGGGAAGGGGGCTGTCATGCGTATCCTGCCGCTATTCCTCACATTGATCTGGGCCGCGCCTGCCGGGGCCGAACTGCTGCACCGCGAAACCATTGCCGGTTTGCGGGGCGTGTCGCTGGCCTATGACGCGCAGGTCTGCGGGGTCTGGGTGGCGACGGAGGGGCGCGAGGTGATCCTGATCGGGACGACGGGGCGCGAGATCATGCGGTTCGATGCCGGGATGCCCTCGGTGCGCAGCCTGACGGTGGAGCCGGAGGGGCTGCTGCTGGCCGATGGCTGGGGCCGGTTCCGGCGGGTCGACCGGGACGGACGGGCGCGGGCGGAGGATTTCAGCCTCAGCGCCACGCTGGTCGACACCGAGGGGCTGCACCGCGATGCCGATGGCAGCTTTCTGGTGGTGGAGGACGACCCGTCGCGGTTGATGCGGGTGGCGCCTGACGGCGAGGTGCTGATGGAGCTTTGGGGCGACAGGTTCGACCCGCCGATGGTGGAGCCGCAGGGCGTGGAGCGTGATCCGTTCTCGGGCAATATCCTCGTGGTGGATGACAACGAGGGGCTGAATGCGCTCTTCGAGCTGGCCCCCGATGGCGCGGTGCTGACGGTCACACCGCTCTCTGCCTGGGGATTTGACGCCGAGGGGGTGGCGCTTCAGCCCGAGACGGGCACGCTGTTCATCGGGTTCGACGGGGGCCATGCGGTGGCGATCTTCGACTGGCGGCCGTCGGGCATGTCGATCGATGCGCCGCTGGAACGGGGGCCGGATTGCGCCTTCATGTGAGGGGAAGATGGGCGGAGAGACAGTCGATTGGCGCGGCGGGTGCTTTTGCGGCGCTTTGCGATACCGGGTCAGCGCCGCGCCGGTGCTGAAGGCGCAGTGCAACTGCCGGGCCTGCACCCATGTGTCGGGCGGCGGGGCGAACTACTTCATGGTGATCCCGCCGGAGGGCTTTGGCTGGGAGGCCGGGGTGGCGGCAAGCTACAGCCACCCGGAGAGTGCCCGCGCCGTCACCCGCGATTTCTGCGCCACCTGCGGCACACATATCCTCACCCGGCGGGCCGGGCTGGAGGGGGTGGTGCTGAAGGTGGGCACGCTTGATGCGCCCGAGGTCTTCGGCGGGCCGCGCCTTGCGATCTTCTGCGAGGAGGGGCAGGCGTGGCAGCAGGTGCTCGAGGGCGTGCCCTGTTTTGACCGGCTGCCGCCCGGCTAGAGGGTCACGGGCTGGCCGGTGCGGATGCTCTCATCGGCGGCAAGGCAGATGGCGAGGCTTTGCACCGCATCGTCCATGTGGCGCGCGAGGTCGATGTTGTCGGCAATGGCGCGCAGCAGGAAGGCCTGTTCGGCATCGCAGAGCGCCTGATGGTCCGGCTCGCCCGGCAGGTCGATGAGCCTGTCGCCTTCGGGGCGGTGCACAAGAAGGCCGCCGACGCGGGTGTGGCCCTCGATTTCGGAGGAGCCGCCCTTGTCGCCGTCCATGATCGAGACCGAGCCTGCGGGGCTGACGATGTCTTTCACGAAGAAGGCGGTTTCCGAGATCATCGGCCCCCAGCCGGCCTCGTACCAGCCGACGGAGCCATCTTCGAACACCACCTGAAACTGGCCGTAGTTGTACATGTCTTCCGCGATCTCGTCGCTCAGGCGCAGGCCCATGCCGTGAACGCGCAGGGGCCGGGCGTCGGTGATCTGGCACATCACGTCGACGTAGTGCACGCCGCAATCGACGATGGGGGAGGTGGTGCGCATCAGGGCCTTGTGGGCCTCCCATTGCGCACCGGACGACTGCTGGTTGAGGTTGAGGCGGAAGACGTAGGGGCCGCCAAGGTCGCGGGCTTCGGAGATCAGCCTTTGCCACGAGGGGTGGTGGCGCAGGATGTAGCCCACCGCCAGCTTGCGGCCCGTGGCGCGGGCGGTGTCGGTGACGCGGCGGGCGTCCTCCACCGTGGCGGCGAGGGGCTTTTCGACGAAGACATGGGCGCCAGCCTCCATTGCGGCGATGGCATAGGGGGCGTGGCTGTCGGTGTGGGTGGCGATGACGACGAGATCGGGGGCGAGGGCGAGGCCCTCTTCGAAGCTGGTGAGCAGCGGATAGGCCCGCAATGCCTCGGGCAGCTCGCGTGGCGAGCGGTTGACGAGGCCGATGATCTCGCTTTCGGGGTTGGCGTGATGTGCGAGGGCGTGGCTCTGGCCCATGTTGCCGAGGCCGACGATGAGAACGCGTGTCATATGGGTCTCCCTTTGGGGGAGTTGTGGCGCGGCGGGCGAGGGAGGGCAAGCATTGTGCCCGGGGCGCAGGCGAGGCAGGGTAGCGCTAACAGGAGGAGTGGGCATGGTGACAAAGAGCCTGATGCGCCAGGAGATCGAGGAGATCCCGGCGGCGGTGGAGCGGCTGCTTGCGGCAGGAGCGGTGCCCGGGGTGGCGCGGGCGGTGGCGGCGCGCGATCCGGCGTATTTTGTGACCGTGGCGCGGGGCTCTTCGGATCATGCCTGCACCTTCTTCAAATATGCCGCCGAGCTGGTGCTGGGGCGGGTTTCGGCCTCGGTCGGGCCTTCGGTGGCCTCGGTCTACGGTGCGCCGCTGCGGCTGGAGGGGGCGGTGGCGCTCTCGGTCTCGCAATCGGGCGGGAGCCCCGACATCGTGGAAATGACCCGCGCCGCGCGGGAGGGCGGGGCGCTGACGGTCGCGCTCACCAACACGGCGGGCTCGCCGCTGGCGGGCGCGGCGGAGCATGTGGTGGATATCTGCGCCGGGCCGGAGCGCTCGGTGGCGGCGACCAAGAGCTTTGTGACCTCGGCGCTGGCGGCGCTCTGGCTGGTGGCGGAGGTGGCGCAGGATGCGGCCTTGCTGGCGGCGATCCGGGCGCTGCCCGAGGTGCTGGCCCGCGCCGTGGAGGCGGATTGGAGCGCGGCGGCGGAGGCGATGGACGAGGGCGGCTCGCTCTACGTGCTGGGGCGGGGGCCGGGCTGGGCGATGGCGAGCGAGGCGGCGCTGAAGTTCAAGGAATGCTGCCAGACCCATGCCGAGGCCTATTCTTCGGCGGAGGTGCTGCACGGCCCGGTCTCGATCGTAGGGCGCGGCTTTCCGGTGCTGGCGCTGGCGGGGGGCGATGCGGCGGAGCAGGGCGTGGCCGAGATGGCCGACCGGCTGGCGGGGCAGGGGGCGGATGTGTTTGCGACCACGGGGCTCGTGCGCGCGGCCCGTATGCTCGAGGCGCCGCGCAGCGGCCACGGGCTGACCGACCCGCTGGTACTGATCGTGGCCTTCTATGCCATGGCCGAGGCGGTGGCGCGGGCGCGGGGCCTTGATCCGGACGCGCCGCCCCATTTGAAGAAGGTGACGGAGACGGTGTGAGGGCGGCCTTTGGGCGGCGATCACCCGGGACGAGAGGGGGCCGCCTTGCCGAGGCGGCCCCCTCTGCGCTTGCGCGGTGGGGGAGGTCAGTGCGCGCGCAGGCGAGGGCGCTCGAGGTCTGTCCTGCGGTTGGTGAGCGACCGGCGGCGCAGGGTTTCATCCGGGGTGTCGGGATTTGAGAGCGCGTAGGTGATGTCGTCGCGGGTGAGGCCGATGTCGCGCAGGAGCCGGTCGTCGAGGGCGTCGAGCCTGCCGATGCGGCGACGGCGGGCGCGGGTCTCGAAATTGGCGGCGATGGCGCGGCCGAGGGCGGCGAGGGCGCGGCGCAGGTAGGGGAAGCGGGCGGCCTGGGCGGGGTGGAAGTAGGTCATGGTGATGATCCTTCGGGATGTCGTTTCGATTGATCTGAAGGTGTGCCTTGACGAGGATTCAATCAAACGAATAGTATTGACCATATCGTTCAGAAAAATTGACAGCACCCCGCGAAAGGCCCCGCGATGATCGACACAGACCTGATCCGCACCTTCCTTGCGATCCATGACACGGGATCGTTCAGCGCCGCCGCCAAGCGGGTGCTGCGCACGCCCTCGGCGGTGTCGATGCAGATCAAGCGGCTGGAGGAGCAGCTCGGGCGGACCCTCTTCGAGCGGTTGCCGCGCGAGGTGCGGCTGACCGGGGATGGCGAGGCGTTTCTGAGCTATGCCGAAGAGATGATGCGGGTGAGCGAGGCGGCGCTGGCCCGGTTTTCGGGCGCGCCGATCGAGGGGCAGGTGCGCTTCGGGGCGCCCGGCGACCTGGGTGCACATGCCCTGCCGATCGTGCTGCGGCGATTTGCGGCGTCTCACCCCGGCGTCGACGTGCGGGTGACGCTCGACACCTCCGAGCGGCTGACGGCGGCCCATGAGGCCGGGGAGCTCGACGTGGCGCTGCACACGGTCTGCGCCACCACCGGCGGAGCGGGGCGGCTGGTCTACGAGGAATCGCTGGCCTGGGCCGGCAAGCGCGGCGGGCGCGCCTGGAAGAGCGACCCGGTGCCGCTGGCGCTGTCGCAGGATGGATGCGTCTGGCGGCGCAAGGCGTTGAAATCAATGGGACTCGTGGGCAAGACGGCCCGCGTTGCCTATGTTTCGGAGAGCGGGCAGGCGCTGCTTGCGGCCGTGGAGGCGGACCTTGCGATCACCCCGCTGCCACTTGCCAACTTCACCCCCGAGATGGAGCGGCTGACGGCGGACAAGGGCTTTGGCGACATCGGCAAGTACCAGCTTCGGATGATGGAGCAGGACGATGCGGGCTGTGCGGCGCGGGCCCTTGCCGAGCACGTGGTGGAGAGCTTCTGCAGCCGCCCCGGTGCCGCGGCGCTGGCTGCCGAGTGAATCGGGGCGAAAAGCCCGGTTTTTGAAAGGCCTGCAGGTTGACCCCCCCGGGGACGGGGAGTAAGACCGGACACAGCCACGATGCGCGCGCCCGGAGCCCCTCGGCCTGACCCGTGCAGCACGCGAGAAAGGAGCCGGCTTTGGACGCTTTGCTCAGAGAATATCTGCCCATTGTCATCTTCCTCGGTATCGCCATCGGCCTCGGGCTGGTGCTGATCCTTGCCGCCGCCGTACTGGCGGTGCGCAACCCCGATGCGGAGAAGGTGAGTGCCTACGAATGCGGGTTCAACGCCTTCGATGACGCCAGGATGAAGTTTGACGTGCGGTTCTACCTCGTCTCGATCCTCTTCATCATCTTCGACCTCGAGATTGCCTTCCTGTTCCCGTGGGCCGTGGCCTTCAAGGACATCAGCATGCTGGGCTTCTGGTCGATGATGGTGTTCCTCGCCGTGCTGACGGTGGGTTTTGCCTATGAATGGAAGAAAGGGGCGCTGGAATGGGAGTGACCACGAAAGCAGACAGCCCGCTGGCACCGCCGCAGGTGCAGGGCGAGCTGGCCCCCTATGGCGCCACCACCGCCGGGGTCGACAAGGAGGTTGCGCTTCAGTCGATGAACCGCGATCTGCAGGACAAGGGCTTTCTGCTGACCTCCACCGAGGATCTGATCAACTGGGCGCGCACCGGCTCGCTGCACTGGATGACCTTCGGCCTGGCCTGCTGCGCGGTGGAGATGATGCACACCTCGATGCCGCGCTATGATGCCGAGCGCTTCGGGATCGCCCCGCGCGCCTCCCCACGCCAGTCCGACGTGATGATCGTGGCCGGCACGCTGACCAACAAGATGGCTCCGGCGCTGCGCAAGGTCTACGACCAGATGGCCGAACCGCGCTACGTGATCTCGATGGGCTCCTGTGCCAATGGCGGGGGCTACTATCACTACAGCTACTCGGTTGTCCGTGGCTGCGACCGGATCGTGCCCGTCGACATCTACGTGCCGGGCTGCCCGCCCACCGCAGAGGCCCTGCTGTACGGGCTGTTGCAGTTGCAGCGCCGCATCCGCCGCACCGGCACGCTGGTTCGCTGAGCCAAGGAGAGCAACATGTCTGATGCCCTGAACGAACTTGGCCAGCACCTCGAGGGGCGCCGCCCCGATTGCGTGCTCGGCTGGGATGTGAGCCATGGCGAGCTGAACGTGGATGTGGCGCCGTCGAACCTGCCCGGCTTCGTCGAGTTCCTGAAAGCCGATGCCAACTGCCGCTTCTCGTCGCTGGTGGACATCACCGCCGTCGACTACCCGGAGCGGGAGAAGCGGTTCGACGTGGTCTACCACTTCCTCAGCATGTACCAGAACCAGCGTATCCGCCTGCGGGTGGCCGTGCGCGAGGACGAGATGGTGCCCTCGATCGTGAACGAGCACCCCAGTGCCAACTGGTTCGAGCGCGAAGTCTTCGACATGTTCGGCATCATGTTCTCGGGCCATCCCGACCTGCGCCGCATCCTCACCGACTACGGCTTTCGCGGCTTCCCGCTGCGCAAGGACTTCCCCACCACGGGCTATACCGAGGTGCGCTACGACGAGGTCGAGAAGCGGGTTGTCTACGAGCCTGTGAAGCTGACGCAGGATTACCGGCAGTTCGACTTCATGAGCCCCTGGGAGGGTGCCGAGTACATCCTGCCCGGTGACGAGAAGACCGAGGACGCGAAATGAACAAGCAGGCCAAGGGCTGATTGATGTCGGATCGGGCGACATTGCTGTTCGGGATCGGCGCGCCGAAGACCGGCACGAGCTGGCTCTACAGCTTTCTGGATGCCCATCCGCAATGCCACATGCCCGTGGCCAAGGAACTGCACTACTGGGATACGGTCGAGGGGATGAACCCGGACTGGCAGAAGGATTTCGTGGTCGCCCAGATCACCCGCCTGCGCGACCGGATTGCCCGGATCGAAGCTGGCGAGGAGGAGGGGCGGTTGCCGCGCCTGCGCCGCCGTCTGAAGCAGATGGAACGCTGGCTGGCGGTGCTGGTGATTGGCGCACGCGACCCGCGCGCCTATCTCGACCTGCTCTATGACGGCGTGGGCGAGTCCCGGCTGGTGGCCGATATCACCCCCGCCTATTGCCTGCTGCCGCAGAAGCGCCTGCAGGCCATGGCCGAGGTGGTGCCGGAAACGCGCTTTCTGTTCCTGATGCGTGACCCGGTGGACCGCTACTGGAGCCAGTGCCGCTTCATGGCCGGCAAGCGGGCCGAGCGCGGCAAGGGCGGCGAACCGGAGTCGGCGGCGCGGCAGTTGCTCGACAGGGCGCTGCGGGGCGAGAATGCCGATATTGCCCAGCGGGGCGATTATGCCGCTGTTCTGGCCAAGCTCGAAGGGCTGCCGCGCAACCAGGTGATGTGCGGGTTCTACGAGAACCTGTTCAAGGCCGGCTCGGTCCGGTCGCTCTGCGATTTTCTCGGGATCGACCGGGTGAAGGCGGAGTTGAAGGAGAAGATCAACGCAGGGCCGGAGGTGGACCTCGACGAGGGCCGCCGCAGCGCGCTGCAGAGGATGCTGGCCCCGCAATACGCGGCGGTGGCCGAAAAGATGGGTGCGCTCCCGGAAGAATGGCAGCGCAACATGGAAAAGGTCTGAGACGATGGATGGCAAAGGCTTTGAAGACGCGCTGACGGGCGAGCAGAAGATCCGCAACTTCAACATCAACTTCGGCCCGCAACACCCTGCGGCGCATGGTGTTCTGCGGCTGGTGCTGGAGCTTGACGGCGAGATCGTGGAGCGCTGCGACCCCCATATCGGGCTGCTGCATCGCGGCACCGAGAAGCTGATGGAGAGCCGCACCTACCTGCAGAACCTGCCCTATTTCGACCGGCTCGACTACGTGGCTCCGATGAATCAGGAACACGCCTGGTGCCTCGCCATCGAAAAGCTCACCGGCACCCCGGTGCCGCGCCGGGCCAGCCTGATCCGGGTGCTCTATTCCGAGATCGGCCGCATCCTAAACCACTTGCTGAACGTCACCACGCAGGCGATGGACGTGGGTGCGCTGACCCCGCCGCTCTGGGGCTTCGAGGAGCGCGAAGACCTGATGATCTTCTACGAGCGGGCCTGCGGCGCGCGGCTTCACGCGGCCTATTTCCGCCCCGGCGGTGTGCACCAGGACCTGCCGCCCGAGTTGCTCGACGATATCGAGACCTGGGCCAAGAAGTTTCCGAAGCGGCTGGCGGATATCGACGGGCTGCTGACCGAGAACCGCATCTTCAAGCAGCGCAACGCCGATATCGGCGTGGTCAGCCAGCAGGAAGCGCTGGACTGGGGCTACAGCGGCGTGATGGTGCGCGGCTCGGGCATGGCCTGGGATCTGCGCCGCGCCCAGCCCTACGAGTGCTACGACGAGTTCAAGTTCGAGATTCCGATCGGCAAGAACGGCGACTGCTACGACCGCTACCTCGTGCGGATGGAAGAGATGCGCCAGTCGACCAGCATCATCCTGCAAGCCATTGAAAAGCTTCGCGCTCCGGAAGGGCAGGGCGACGTGCTCTCCCGCGGCAAGATCACCCCGCCCAAGCGCGGCGAGATGAAGCAGTCGATGGAAGCGCTGATCCACCACTTCAAGCTCTACACCGAGGGCTTCCATGTGCCCGCGGGCGAGGTCTATTGCGCGGTCGAGGCGCCGAAGGGCGAGTTCGGCGTGTATCTGAAGGCCGACGGAACCAACAAACCCTACCGCGCCAAGCTGCGCGCACCGGGCTACCTGCACCTGCAGTCGATGGACCATATCGCCAAGGGTCACCAGCTGGCCGACATCGCCGCCATCATCGGCACGATGGATATCGTGTTCGGCGAAGTGGACCGCTGACGCCATGACCCCGATCCTCGTCGCATTCCTGCTTCTGGTCGCATCGCTTTCGGTGACGGTCTTCGTTGCCCGGCGGGTGCCGAGCGCGGCGCTGGCCTATCCGGTTGCGATCGTTGCGGGCGGGGCGGTCTTTTTCCTGCTGTTTCTCATCATCACCTTCGGCATGTCGTTCGCCATTCTGAACGCGCCCACCCCATGAACCTGAGGTAGCCCATGCTTCGCCGTCTCTATCACGAACAGCCCGAGAGCTTTGCCTTCACGCCCGCCAACAAGGCCTGGGCCGAAGCACAGCTCACCAAGTATCCCGAGGGCCGGGAAGCAAGCGCCGTGATCCCGCTGCTGTGGCGGGCGCAGGAGCAGGAGGGTTGGCTGACTCGTCCGGCGATCGAGCATGTGGCGGATATGCTGGGCATGGCCGATATCCGGGTGCTGGAGGTGGCGAGCTTCTACTTCATGTTCCAGCTCCAACCCGTTGGATCTGTTGCCCATATTCAGGTTTGCGGCACCACGAGCTGCATGATCTGCGGCGCCGAGGATCTGATGGCCGTGTGCCAGGAAAAGATCGCGGCCAACCCGCATGAGATCTCTGCCGATGGCAAGCTGAGCTGGGAGGAGGTCGAATGCCTCGGCTCCTGCGCCAACGCGCCGATGGCCCAGATCGGCAAGGACTACTACGAGGATCTGACCGCCGAGCGCTTTGGCGAGATCATCGAGGAGCTCCGCGCGGGCAAGGTGCCGGTGCCGGGGCCGCAGAACGGCCGCTACGCTGCCGAGCCGTTGAGCGGGCTGACCTCGCTGACAGAGCATGACAGCGGCAAGACCAAGTACAACGCCTCGGTGCAGCTTGCGACCGATCTTGGCGACACGGTGAAGCGGATCGACGGGCAGGAAGTGCCGCTGCTCACCCCGTGGAGCGGCAAGAACGCCACCCCGACCTCGCGGGAGCGTGCCGATGCCGCTGCGACCGGCAGCAAGCCTGTGAAGGCCGAGACGCCCAAGTCTTCGGTGCAGCAGGACGCGGAAGCCAAGAAGAAGCCCGCCGCCAAGGAAAAGCAGGCCGAGGCCGACCACGAGAAGGTGGACGGCGAGGGTGATGCCGAGCGCAAGGCCGATGCGGGCAAGGAGTCTGCCGATGCCAAGGGCCAGGCCACTGCGCCCGCCGGCGGTGCCGGAGAGGATGTGACCTCGAAGGATGGTGGCAAGGCCAGTGAAGCCAAGGCGTCGAAGCCAGGGCCGAAGGCCGGCGCCGACAAGGCGACCGCCAGCGCGGACGACACGACCGGCAAGGCCAAGAAGAAGGCGCCTGCAAGCGCGGAAGCCAGGACGGAGACATCCGGGGAGGCCCCTGCCAGTGCGGGCACCAAGCCGGAGACGCTGAGCGCGGCGCGCGGTGGCAAGGCCGACAACCTCAAGTCCATCAAGGGCGTGGGGCCGAAGCTTGAGAAGCTGTTGAATTCGATGGGCTTCTACCACTTCGACCAGATCGCCAAATGGAGCGACGAGGAGCTCGACTGGGTGGACGAGAACCTTGAAGGCTTCAAGGGCCGCGCCCGGCGTGACGAATGGGTCAGCCAGGCCAAGGTTCTGGCAGAGGGCGGCGAGACCGAGTTTTCGGGCCGGGTGAAGAAGGGCGATGTCTACTGAGGCGGGCCCGGTGACACGCGAGGACGATCAGGCCTTTGCCCGCTTGGGACGCCGGATTGCGCTGCTGATCGCGGCGGCGGGGATGCTGGCGGTTCTGGCACCCTGGCTGGTGGTGAAGCTCGGACTACAGGCGCGCTACGAGATCTTCTTCTACCTCGTGGCCATGGCCTGCTTCGTCTTTGCCATGGTCAACCTCGCCGCGATGTGGCGGCGGCGAAAGTGAATTTGCCCTCGCAGGCATGAGGCCGCGAGGGAGTGGAATGTAAACCTGTCGGTGCCAGAACACTCTGGCATTGGCGCGGGGGTTCAGCTATCCCCCGAGTTGCGAAGCCGAATTTGGAGCCAGCCCATGTTGCAGGACAGCGACCGCATCTTCACCAACATCTACGGGATGCACGACCGCACCCTGAAGGGCGCGCAGGCGCGCGGGCATTGGGACGGCACCGGCGACATCATCAAGAAGGGCCGCGACTGGATCGTGGAGGAGATGAAGGCGAGCGGGCTTCGCGGGCGCGGCGGCGCGGGCTTTCCGACCGGGCTGAAGTGGAGCTTCATGCCCAAGGAGAGCGACGGACGCCCGGCCTATCTGGTTGTGAACGCCGACGAATCCGAGCCGGGCACCTGCAAGGACCGGGAGATCATGCGCCACGATCCGCACACGCTGATCGAGGGCTGCCTGATTGCCAGCTTCGCGATGAATGCCCACACCTGCTATGTCTACCTGCGCGGCGAGTACATCCGCGAGCGCGAGGCGCTGCAGGCCGCGATCGACGAGGCCTATGACGCCGGGCTGGTGGGCAAGAATGCCGCTGGGTCGGGCTGGGATTTCGACATTTTCCTGCACCACGGGGCAGGGGCCTATATCTGCGGCGAGGAAACCGCGCTGCTGGAAAGCCTCGAAGGCAAGAAGGGGATGCCCCGGATGAAGCCGCCGTTCCCGGCGGGCGCGGGCCTTTACGGCTGCCCGACCACGGTGAACAACGTGGAATCGATCGCCGTGGCCCCGACCATCCTGCGCCGTGGCGCGAGCTGGTTTGCCGGCTTCGGCCGCCAGAACAACGCGGGCACCAAGCTGTTTGCGGTGTCGGGCCATGTGAACACGCCCTGCGTGGTCGAAGAGGCCATGTCGATCAGCTTCGAGGAGTTGATCGAAAAGCACTGCGGCGGGATTCGCGGCGGCTGGGACAACCTGCTGGCGGTGATTCCGGGCGGCTCTTCGGTGCCCTGCGTGCGCGGCGAGAACATGAAAGACGCCATCATGGACTTCGACTACCTGCGCGGCGAGCTGGGCTCCGGCCTCGGCACGGCGGCGGTGATCGTGATGGACAAGAGCACCGACATCATCAAGGCGATCTGGCGGCTCAGCAAGTTTTACAAGCATGAGAGCTGCGGACAGTGCACCCCCTGCCGCGAAGGCACGGGCTGGATGATGCGGGTGATGGACCGTCTTGTGCGGGGCGAGGCGAGCGTGGAAGAGATCGACATGCTCTTCGACGTGACCAAGCAGGTTGAAGGCCACACCATCTGCGCCCTCGGCGACGCGGCGGCTTGGCCGATTCAGGGCCTGATCCGCAACTTCCGCGACGTGATCGAAGATCGCATCGCCGGCAAGCGCGGCGCCATCGCCGCCGAGTGAGCCCGTTCGTCTTCACGCTCGCCCAGATCATGGGCACGCTCTCCATGCTGGTTCTGATCGGCGCCGTCTGCCTGATCACGCTTCGCACCGGTCTCGGGATCGGTGCGGCGGTGGCAGTGGGTATGGTGATGCTGGGTCTGGGCTTTCTGCTGCCCACGATTGTCAGGATTCTGATCGGTTCGCTGGGCCTGCCGGGCGAGTACATGATCATGGCGCACCCGATCGGCGGATTCATCAGCTCGGTAGTCGTGCTGATCGTCGCCCTCATCAAGTGGCCGCGCCCGCAATAGCGGCTTTTCGCGTATCTTCATGAAAATCAAGGACATGTGAGTCATTGTCAGTGGATGACAAGGCCCTTGTTATTGCATAGCCAATATGGTGGCCCCATCTGGTTCATCGAAGCCGAGGCGCAAAATGCGCTCGAAACGGACAGAGAAGGTGAATGCAATGACACATGCAGGCAAGATGCTGGGCGGCGCGGTGATCGCGGTGATGCTGGCGATGGGATTCTCCGGCGCGGCGGCAGCCAAATCGCTCGCAGACAGCAAGGCCGTGAACAGCGGGCTCATTTCGGTGGGCATCGCGTTGGAAATTGCCGAGAAGTGCCCCGATATTTCGACACGGACGATCAAGGGCTACGGCTTTCTGAACGCCCTCAAGCGGCAGGCCCGCTCGGAAGGGTTCAGCGATGACGAGATTGATGCCTACGTCGACGACAAGGCGCAGAAGGAGCGGCTGATTGGCAAGGCGCGGGCCTACATGCGCTCGAAGGGCGCGGACGGCAGCGCGGCGAGCTACTGCAAACTTGGCCGCGAAGAGATTGCCGCGGGCACCCAGGCCGGGGGCCTGATGCGGGCGAAATAGCCTTGCGAAACTGTGGGTGAGTGCCGCGGTGCGGCGCTCCCCATAAGACGTGGCGAGTGTTAAGGATTTTTCGGGGGTGTGAGGGTTGAAACTCACCCCCCCGCAAGCCTACAAGAGCGCAGCATCACCCGGATGCGGCGCGGCGGGGCAGAGGGCCCTTTGCAGGTGCCGACCGGGGGCAGCCAAGAGGGCCCCGCATGAGCGACCTGCGCAAGATCATCATTGACGGCAAAGAAGTTGAGGTAGAGGGCGCTATGACGCTCATCCAGGCCTGCGAACAGGCCGGGGTGGAAGTTCCGCGTTTCTGCTACCACGAGCGTCTGAGCATTGCTGGCAACTGCCGCATGTGTCTGGTCGAGGTTGTGGGCGGCCCGCCCAAGCCTGCCGCCAGCTGTGCGATGCAGGTGAAAGACCTGCGCCCCGGCAAGGACGGCGAGCCGCCGGTGGTGAAAACCAACTCTCCGATGGTGAAGAAGGCCCGCGAGGGGGTGATGGAGTTTCTGCTCATCAACCACCCGCTCGATTGCCCGATCTGCGATCAGGGCGGCGAATGCGACCTGCAGGACCAGGCTATGGCCTATGGCGTGGATTTCTCGCGCTACCGCGAGCCCAAGCGGGCCGCCGACCATCTCAACCTCGGCCCGTTGGTCGAGACTCACATGACGCGCTGCATCAGCTGCACCCGCTGCGTGCGATTCACCACCGAGGTGGCCGGGATCACCCAGATGGGCCAGACCGGCCGGGGTGAGGATGCAGAGATCACCAGCTATCTGGGCGAGACGCTCGACTCGGAGTTGCAGGGCAATATCATCGACCTCTGCCCGGTGGGCGCGCTGGTGAGCAAGCCCTACGCTTTCACCGCCCGCCCGTGGGAGCTGACCAAGACCGAGACCGTCGATGTGATGGATGCCCTTGGCTCCAACATCCGCGTGGATGTGAAGGGGCGCGAAGTGATGCGCATCCTGCCGCGCAACCATGACGGGGTGAACGAAGAGTGGCTTTCGGACAAGTCCCGCTTTGTCTGGGACGGGCTGCGCCGCCAGCGACTCGACAGGCCCTACATCCGCGAGAACGGCAAGCTGAACCCCGCAACGTGGGGTGAGGCGCTGGCACGGGTGGCCGAGGCGACCAAGGGCAAGAAGATTGCCGGGCTGGTCGGGGATCTGGCCCCGGTCGAGGCCGCATTTGCGCTGAAACAGCTGGTCGAGTCGCGGGGTGGCGCAATCGAATGCCGCACCGACGGGGCCAAGCTGCCCGCGGGCAACCGCTCGGGCTATGCCGGCACGGCGCGCATCGAAGACATCGATGACGCCAACGGCATTCTGCTGATCGGATGCAACCCGCGCAGCGAGGCCCCGGTGCTGAACGCACGCATCCGCAAGGCCTGGCTCAAGGGCGCGCAGGTCGGGGTGATCGGGCCGATGGCCGACCTGACCTATGACGCGCATCACTTTGGCGCCGACCGCGCGGCGCTGGCCGAGCACATCAAGGTTTCGAAGGACGAGCCCGTCGGGGACGACGAGCGCGGCATCGTGATCGTGGGGCAGGGCGCCATCCGCGAGGCGGACGGGGCCGCGGTTCTGGCTGCGGCGATGGAGATTGCCTCTGCCCGCAAGGCCAAGTTGCTAATCCTGCACAGCGCCGCATCGCGCGTGGGCGCGATGGATGTGGGCGCCGTGACCGAGGGCGGCATGGAGGCCGCCATGGAGGGGGCCGAGGTGATCTGGAACCTCGGTGCCGACGAGGTCGACATTCAGGACGGTCCCTTCGTGATCTACCAGGGCAGCCATGGTGACCGGGGCGCACACCGCGCCGACGTGATCCTGCCTGCCGCCGCATGGACCGAGGAGAACGGCCTCTTCGTGAACACCGAGGGCCGCCCGCAACTGGCCTTCCGCGCCGGCTTCCCGCCGGGCGAGGCCAAGGAAAACTGGGCCATCCTGCGCGCCGCTTCGGCGCAGATGGAGGGCGAGGCCCAGCCTTGGGACAGCCTTGCACAGCTGCGTCAGGCGCTGGTGGCCGAGGTGCCGCATCTGGCCGCGATCGACACGGTGCCGGAAAACGAGTGGCAGCCGCTGAAGACCGGCAAGCTCGGTTCGGCAGACTTCGTGACCGCCGTGAAGGATCATTACCTGACCAACCCCGTGGCACGAGCCTCCGAGGTCATGGCCGAGCTTGCGGCCGGGGCCAAGGCACGGCGCGAAGCGCCGATGGCGGCGGAGTAATCCGGGGTGCGGGTGCCTGCGGCTCTTCTGGTGGCGGCTCTGCTCGCCGGGTGCGGTGAGGCCGGGCCCGGTGGTCATGGCATTGCCTTCGACAACCCCGAGGGCGATGCGCTGCCCGAGGTGGTGAGCCGGCGGGCGCTGCCCTTCGAGCCGGAATACGAAGGCATCGAAACCCGCCTGCTCGACGGCGACCTCGTGGGGTTCATCGTCGAGATGAAGGGCGCGCGCGACGAGGTGGATGTTGAGGAATATGCCCTCTGCGCCGCCGCGCAATACACGTTGATCCGGGGCTACGGCTTCGTGCGTCACGTCCGCACAAGGGTCGCCGAAGAGGCTGGCCTTTGGCGGGCGGATGCTGTTTACACCATATCGCCAGCGCTGCCGAGCGGGCCAACCAATATCGACGCGGAAGTGACGGTAGAGGATTGCCGGGCTCGGGGCATACCCACGGTTTAAGGACGAAGGCAGATGGCAAATTTCTTCTTGAACACAGGGTTCGGCATTTTCCTCCTGACCGTTGGGCAAGTGCTGCTTCTGGTGATCCCGCTGATGGTGGCGCTTGCCTTCCTGATGTACGCCGACCGCAAGATCTGGGCGGCCGTGCAGCTGCGCAAAGGCCCAAACATCGTGGGCGTTTTCGGGCTTCTTCAGTCGTTTGCGGACTTCGGCAAGTACATCGTGAAAGAGATCGTGGTGCCCGCCGGGGCCGACAAGGCGGTGTTCTTCCTCGCGCCGATGGTGTCCCTCGTCATGGCGCTGATCGCCTGGGCGGTGATTCCGTTCAATGACGGCTGGGTGCTGGCCGACATCAACGTGGCCATCCTCTATGTCTTCGCCGTGTCCTCGCTGGAGGTCTATGGCGTAATCATGGGGGGCTGGGCGTCGAACTCGAAGTATCCGTTCCTCGGCTCGCTGCGCTCCGCGGCGCAGATGATTTCCTACGAGGTGTCGCTGGGGCTGATCATCATCGGCATCATCATCTCGACCGGCAGCATGAACTTTGGCTCGATCGTCGCGGCGCAGGACACCGGCTGGGGCCTGCTGGGCTGGTACTGGCTGCCGCATTTCCCGATGGTCTTCCTGTTCTTCATCTCGGCGCTGGCCGAAACCAACCGCCCGCCCTTCGACCTTCCGGAAGCGGAATCGGAGCTGGTGGCGGGCTATCAGGTTGAGTATTCCTCCACGCCCTTTCTGCTGTTCATGATCGGCGAGCTGGTGGCCGTGGTGCTGATGTGTGCCCTCGTCACGCTGCTGTTCTTCGGCGGCTGGCTCTCGCCCATTCCTGGGCTGCCCGACGGCATCCTGTGGATGGTGGGCAAGATGCTCATGTGTTTCTTCGTCTTCGCCATGGTGAAGGCGATCACCCCCCGCTACCGCTACGACCAGCTGATGCGGATCGGGTGGAAGGTGTTTCTTCCGTTCTCGCTGGCCTGGGTTGTGCTGATCGCCTTCCTCGCCAAGTTCGAAGTCTTCGGTGCCTTTTGGGCGCGGTTTGCGATGGGAGGGTAAACCATGAATGACGAGGAAATGAAGGCCGCGGACGCGGTGGCGACCTGGATGGAACAGGCGCCGCACCAGACGATTTACAGCGAAGCTAGCGACTTCCGGAAGGTGATGCTTTCGAGCTTTGGCGAGGACAAGCCGAAGTGGGAGCAGATCACCCCCGAAACCACCGGCATGGTGGTGAACGCCTGGCTGGCCCAGGAGCGGCTCGGGTACGACCTGCCGCAGCTGGAGGGTCCGCAGCTTGCCAAGACGGGGCAGGTGGTGCGCGAGTGGCTCACCCAGCTCGAGGCCAAGGTGAAGACGCCTGCGCTTGTCAGCGTCGACGATTTTACGGGCGTGCTCCACGCGCTGCATTGCTCGCTCAGGGGGATCGACCCCTTCGAGGAGCAGAAGGAAAACGCCGAGCGGATGAAGAACGCGCCGACGATGCGCTCTGATTTCAACCTGCGGGGATGATGAGAACTCAATGACCCAGATCGACTGGAACCGCGCGACCAAGTACTTCCTGCTGTCCGACTGGATTGCGGGCTTCAGGCTCGGGTTCAAGTATTTCTTCGCCCCCAAGGCGACGCTGAACTATCCGCATGAAAAGGGGCCGCTTTCGCCCCGTTTCCGCGGCGAACATGCGCTGCGCCGGTATCCGAACGGCGAGGAACGCTGCATTGCCTGCAAGCTTTGCGAGGCGATCTGCCCGGCGCAGGCCATCACCATCGACGCCGAGCCGCGCGAAGACGGCTCGCGCCGCACCACGCGCTACGACATCGACATGACCAAGTGCATCTACTGCGGCTTCTGCCAGGAAGCCTGCCCGGTGGATGCCATCGTGGAGGGGCCGAACTTCGAGTTTGCCGCCGAAACCCGCGAGGAGCTGTTCTTCGACAAGCAGAAGCTGCTCGACAACGGGGAACGCTGGGAAGCCGAGATTGCCCGCAACCTGGAACTGGATGCGCCCTACCGATGACCGACTTCAGCAAACTCTTCCAGCAGCTCATGGAGCAGGGCCAGGAGATGGCAAAGTCGGTCAACCCCGATCTGACCTCCTTCAAGATGCCCGGGATGGGGGATTTCATGCCCACCATGCCCAAGGACATGATGGAAATGTGGATGGGCAAGACCTTCAACCCTGAAGGGCTCGATGCGCGCACCCGCCTACTGGTGACGCTTGCGGCCCTTACGGTGCTGGGCGCGCAGGCCGAAGACCAGATCACCCTGACGGTGCGCCACGCGCTGGAGGCCGGAGCCACCCCGCAGGAGGTGGCCGAGGTCATCGCCATGATGAGCATGTTCGGCGGTGTGCCGGCGATGACCAAGGCGATGGAGCTGGCGCAGGCCGAAATTCAGAAAACCAAGGGAGAGGGCGCATGACGGTCGCTGACTTTGCCTTTTACGTGGCCGCGATCATCGTGGTTGTCTCGGGCTTCTTCGTGGTGGTCAGCCGCAATCCGGTGCACTCGGTGCTCTGGCTGATCCTGAGCTTTCTTTCGGCGGCGGGCCTGTTCGTGCTGCTGGGGGCCGAGTTTGTGGCCATGCTGCTCATCATCGTCTACGTGGGCGCGGTGGCGGTGCTGTTCCTCTTCGTGGTGATGATGCTCGATGTGGACTTTGCCGAGTTGCGCGGGGAGATGGCACGCTATGTGCCGCTTGCCGCCGTGATCGGCGTGGTTCTGCTGATGGAGCTGGGGATGGTCTACGGTGCCTGGGTTTCGGCCGATGGCGTTGCTCTTGCCGGAAGCCTCGGCGAGATCACCCCGACCAACAACCCCAACACCGGCCTGCTCGGCATGGTGATCTACGACCAGTATTTCCTGCTGTTCCAGATCGCCGGGCTGATCCTGCTGGTGGCCATGATCGGCGCCATCGTTCTGACCATCCGCCATCGCCCCGACATCAAGCGCCAGGACATCCTTGCGCAGATGTATCGCGATCCGGCCAAGGCGATGGAGCTGAAAGACGTGAAACCGGGGCAGGGGCTCTGATGATGCTCGACTGGGCCCAGATGATGCTTGCGACCGTCGGGATCGGCGGTGTCGCGGCGCTTTGGATCGTCAAGGCGCTGGTGGGCGTGGCCGCGCTGCGCCTCTATCGCCGCTGGCGACTGCGCCGGGCGCTGCGGCTCGGGCAGGGGGTGTGATGCGCGCGCTCGCTTTCTCCTGTGCCGCCGGTCTGGCGGTGCCTGCCGGTGCCCTGACGCTGGAGCAGTGCAACCGCTCCGTCGGCTCGCTGGGCTATGAAGCCCAACGCGGCCATGATGTCATCGGCAAGGGCCTCGTGGCCCATACCTCGGAAAACCGCGTGAACGGCGACGACACGCGCTGGCTGGTCGTCACCGCCTGCACCTCGGGCCGCAGCCTTTCGGCGCAATCGGCCTGCGAAGAGGAGACGCCCGGCTTTTGCGATGGCCGCAAGCGCCCGCTCGCCCGGCCCGACCGGGTGAAGGCCGCGATGGCGAGCATGGTCGCGTCGAAAAAGAGCTATTCCTTCGATCAACTCAAGGCCGGGCTGGCCCGCAAGGCGCTGAGGGTCAGCGACATCGTCCAGCCGCGCGAGACCTGCGGCTGCGCCGCGGCCTTTCCCGAGATGCGCAACGGCAAGAAACGCTTCAAGATGGAGACCGGCAACTGATGGTGGGCCTGGAACATTACCTGACAGTCGCGGCGGCACTGTTCGTCATCGGCATCTTCGGCATCTTCCTGAACCGGAAGAACGTCATCATCATCCTGATGTCGATCGAACTCATGCTGCTGGCGGTCAATATCAACCTCGTCGCCTTCTCCGCGTTCCTCGGCGATCTGACGGGGCAGGTCTTCACCCTCTTCGTGCTGACCGTTGCCGCCGCAGAGGCCGCCATCGGCCTCGCCATTCTCGTCTGCTTCTTCCGCAACCGTGGCACGATCGCGGTGGAAGACGTCAACAACATGAAGGGGTAAGGGGCCATGGAAACCATCATCCTCTTCGCACCGCTGATCGGTGCCATCATCTGCGGCTTCGGCTGGCGGATCGTCGGCGAAAAGGCGGGCATGGTGTTTGCCACCGGCTTGCTGTTCCTGTCGGCCATCCTCAGCTGGATCGTGTTCTTCAGCTTTGACGGGCAGACCGAGCAGATCACCATCATGCGCTGGATCGAAAGCGGATCGCTTTCGACCGACTGGGCGATCCGGCTCGACCGGCTGACGGCGATCATGCTGATCGTGGTCACCACCGTCTCGAGCCTCGTGCACCTCTATTCGTTCGGCTACATGGCCCATGACGAGCATTTCCGCGAGGGCGAGAGCTACCGCCCGCGTTTCTTTGCCTACCTGTCGTTCTTCACCTTCGCGATGCTCAGCCTCGTCACCGCCGACAACCTCGTGCAGATGTTCTTCGGTTGGGAAGGCGTGGGCGTGGCCTCCTACCTGCTGATCGGCTTCTACATCCGCAAGCCCTCCGCCGGGGCGGCCTCGATCAAGGCCTTCGTGGTCAACCGGGTGGGCGACTTCGGCTTTGCGCTCGGCATCTTCGGGCTGTTCTTCCTGACCGACAGCATCGATTTCGACGTGATCTTTGCGGCCGCGCCCGAGCTGGCGCAGACCAACATCACCTTCCTGTGGACCGAGTGGAACGCGGCCAACCTGCTGGGCTTCCTGCTGTTCGTCGGCGCGATGGGCAAGTCGGCGCAACTCTTCCTGCACACCTGGCTGCCCGACGCGATGGAAGGCCCGACCCCGGTGTCGGCGCTGATTCACGCGGCCACCATGGTGACGGCGGGGGTCTTCCTCGTCTGCCGGATGTCGCCGCTCTACGAGTTTGCGCCCACGGCCACGACCTTCATCACCTATATCGGTGCCTTCACCGCCTTCTTCGCGGCGACCGTCGGCCTCGTGCAGACCGACATCAAGCGCGTCATCGCCTATTCGACCTGTTCGCAGCTCGGCTACATGTTCGTGGCCGCCGGCGTGGGCATGTATTCGGCGGCGATGTTCCACCTTTTCACCCACGCCTTCTTCAAGGCGATGCTCTTCCTCGGGGCCGGCTCGGTCATTCACGGGATGCACCACGAGCAGGACATGCGGAACTACGGGGGGCTGCGCAGCAAGATGCCGCTGACCTTCTGGGCAATGATGATCGGCACGCTGGCGATCACCGGCGTGGGCATTCCGCTGACCTACATCGGCTTTGCAGGCTTCCTGTCGAAGGACGCGATCATCGAGAGCGCCTTTGCGGCCGGCAATCCGGCGGGGCAGTTCGGCTTCTGGATGCTGGTGGTCGCGGCGGCGATGACCTCCTTCTACTCCTGGCGGCTGATCTTCCTGACCTTCTTCGGGGAGCCGCGCGGCGACAAGCACACCCATGAGCACGCCCATGAGAGCCCGATGACCATGCTCGTGCCGCTTGGCGTGCTGGCGCTGGGGGCTGTCTTTGCCGGGATGATCTGGATGAGCAGCTTCTTCGGCCACACCGATCAGGTGGCGAAGTTCTATGGCATTCCGCTGGCCGGCGAGGCCCATGCCGAGGCGTCCGAAGAGGGCCACGGCGCGGCGGACGAGCACGCGGAAGAGGCGGCTGTAGAGGGCCACGGCGAAGAGGTGGCAACCAGCCCCGAGGATGTGACGGTCGTTGTGACCGACGATCACGGCGCCGAAGAGGGCGAGCACCATGCTGCCTTCGGCGGCAACCCCGGGGACGGCGCGCTCTACTTCGGCCCGGAAAACACCGTGCTGGAAGACGCCCACGAGGTGCCGAAATGGGTGAAGCTCTCGCCCTTCCTCGCCATGCTCTTCGGTCTGGTGCTGGCCTGGGTGTTCTACATCCGCCGCCCCGAGACGCCCAAGCAGCTGGCCGAGAACCAGCCGATCCTCTACCGCTTCCTGCTGAACAAGTGGTACTTCGACGAGATCTACGACGTGATCTTCGTGCGCCCGGCCAAGGGTCTCGGCAACTTCCTGTGGAAGAAGGGTGACACCAACACCATCGACGGCGGGATCAATGGGCTGGCCATGGGGGTCATTCCCTTCTTCACCCGGCTCGCGGGCCGGGCCCAGTCGGGCTACATCTTCGCCTATGCGGCGGCGATGGTGCTCGGGATCGTGGTGCTCGTCACCTGGATGTCTATCACCGGAGGAGCCCACTGATGGACAACCTGCTCTCTATCATCACTTTCATCCCGGCCATCGCGGCGGTGATCCTCGCGCTCTTCCTGCGCGGCGACGACGCAGCAGCCCAGAAGAATGCCAAGTGGCTGGCGATGATCGCCACCGGCGCGACCTTCGTTGTGTCGCTCTTCCTGATCGCCCAGTTCGACCCGGCCGACACCGGCTTCCAGTTCGTGGAAGAGCGCGAATGGCTGATGGGCCTGAAGTACAAGATGGGCGTTGACGGCATTTCGGTGCTCTTCGTCATGCTCACCACCTTCCTGATGCCGCTCACCATCTGGTCGGCGTGGAACGTCAAGGTGCGCGTGAAGGAATACATGATCGCCTTCCTGCTGCTGGAAACGCTGATGCTCGGCGTGTTCTGCGCGCTCGATCTGGTGCTGTTCTACATGTTCTTCGAGGCGGGCCTGATCCCGATGTTCCTGATCATCGGGATCTGGGGCGGGGCGAACCGGATCTATGCGGCGTTCAAGTTCTTTCTCTACACCTTCCTCGGCTCTGTGCTGATGCTGGTGGCGATGATTGCGATGTATGTGGATGCCGGCACGACCGACATTGCCGCGCTGCTGCAGCACGACTTCTCGACCGGAACGATGAGCCTGTTCGGCTTCCAGATCGTCGGCGGGTTGCAGACGCTGCTGTTCCTCGCCTTCTTCGCCAGCTTCGCGGTGAAGATGCCGATGTGGCCGGTGCACACATGGCTGCCCGATGCCCACGTTCAGGCCCCTACGGCGGGCTCGGTGGTGCTGGCGGCGATCCTGCTGAAGATGGGGGGCTATGGCTTCCTGCGCTTCAGCCTGCCGATGTTCCCGGTCGGCTCCGAGATCCTGTCGCCGCTGGTCTTCTGGATGAGCGCCATCGCCATCGTCTACACCTCGCTGGTCGCGCTGGCGCAGGAGGATATGAAGAAGCTGATCGCCTACTCCTCTGTGGCGCACATGGGCTATGTGACCATGGGCATCTTTGCCGCCAACCAGCAGGGGATCGACGGTGCGATCTTCCAGATGATCAGCCACGGGTTCATCTCGGGCGCGCTCTTCCTCTGCGTGGGCGTCATCTATGACCGGATGCACACCCGCGAGATCGACGCCTATGGCGGCCTCATCAACCGGATGCCGGCCTATGCGCTGATCTTCTGCTTCTTCACCATGGCCAATGTGGGCCTGCCGGGCACCTCCGGCTTCATCGGGGAATTCCTGGTGCTGATGGGGATCTTTCAGGTGAACACCTGGGTGGCGCTCTTTGCCACCTCGGGGGTGATCCTCAGCGCGGCCTATGCGCTCTGGCTCTATCGCCGGGTGGTGCTGGGCGATCTGATCAAGGAAAGCCTGAAGACCATCACCGACATGTCCCGCCGCGAACGCGCGATCTTTGCGCCGCTGGTGGTGATGACCCTGCTGCTCGGCGTCTACCCGGCGCTGGTGACAGATATCATCGGTCCCTCGGTCGAGGCGCTGGTGGGCAAGTATGAAACAGCCGTGGCCGACTTCAGCCCGGCGACGCAAGTGGCGGAAACGGGAGACCACTGATGATTTCGACCGACCTTGCCATTCTCCTTCCGGAGATCTTCCTGTCGCTCTTCGCGATGCTGGCGCTCATCGGGGCCGTCTACACCGAGAAGGATGCCATGGCCGGCACGCTCACATGGGCGGCCAGCGCGGTCATGATCGCGGTGGCGGTCTGGGTGCTGCTCTCGGGCGGCAATGACCGGGCGGCATTTGGCGGGCTGTTCATCGACGACGGGTTCAGCCGTTTCGCCAAGGTGGTGATCCTCGTCAGCGCGGCCTGCGTGCTGATGATGGGGCAGGAGTTCATGGCGCGGCGCGGGCTGCTGCGGTTCGAATATCCGGTGCTGGTGGTACTGGCCGTGGTCGGGATGATGCTGATGGTTTCGGCGGGCGACCTGATGGCGCTCTACATGGGGCTGGAGCTGCAGTCGCTGGCGCTTTACGTGGTTGCCGCCCTGCGCCGCGACGGGGTGAAATCCACCGAGGCCGGCCTGAAGTACTTTGTGCTCGGCGCGCTGTCTTCCGGCCTGCTGCTCTACGGCGCCTCGCTGACCTATGGCTATGCGGGCACGACCCTGTTCAGCGGAATCATCGGTGCTGCGGGCGAGGGGGCGATGCCGCTCGGCCTGCTGCTCGGGCTTGTCTTCATCATCTCGGGCCTGGCCTTCAAGGTCTCGGCCGTTCCCTTCCACATGTGGACACCGGACGTGTACGAGGGCGCGCCCACTCCGATCACCGCCTTCTTCGCCACAGCCCCCAAGGTGGCCGCCATGGCGCTGTTTGCCCGTGTGCTGCACGATGCCTTCGGCAATGCCACCGGCGACTGGGGCCAGATCTTGGCGCTGCTGGCGGTGCTCTCGATGTTCCTCGGCGCGATTGCAGCCGTGGGGCAGCGCGACATCAAGCGGCTGATGGCCTACTCCTCGATCGCCCACATGGGCTATGCGCTTGTCGGCCTTGCCTCGGGCACCGAGCAGGGCGTGACGGCGATGCTGATCTACATGGCGATCTACGTGACGATGAACATCGGCACCTTTGCCTTCATCCTCACCATGGAGCGCGACGGGCGGCACATCACCTCGATCGACAGCATGCGCCAGCTTGGCAGCCGCGAGCCGGTGAAGGCACTGGCGCTGCTGGTGCTGATGTTCTCGCTGGCAGGCGTTCCGCCGCTGCTCGGATTCTTCGGCAAGTTCGCGGTGCTGCGCGCCGCGGTGGATGCCGACATGGCCTGGCTCGCGGTGGCCGGCGCGGTGGCCTCGGTCATCGGTGCCTTCTACTACCTGCGCATCGTCTACTACATGTACTTCGGCGAGGAGAGCGTGGAACCGGTGGAGGGCCACATGAGCCCGCTGACCTTCGGCTTCCTGGTGGCCTCGGCCGCGATCATGCTGCTGGGCATCGTCAACCTCTTCGGGGTCGACAGCTACGCGGCGGCAGCGGCGGCAACACTTGTCAACTGACGCAGACCGGGTCGTTCTTCCGAGCTGCCCTTCGACGATGACGGTGGCCCGCGATGGTTTCGCGGGCTACGCCGGATCGACGTGGGTGCTCGCCCTCCGCCAGACCGGCGGCCATGGGCGGCGGGGCAGGCCATGGGCCAACCCGCGCGGGGCCTTCACCGCCACGCTGGCGCTGCCGCGCCCCGGCACGGCGCAGCAGGCGGCGCAACGCAGCTTCGTTGCCGCGCTCGCCCTGTTCGATGCCTTCGTTTCCGTCACCGGCAGGCCCGAGGGGCTTTCGCTCAAATGGCCGAATGACGTGCTGCTGAACGGCGGCAAGGTGGCAGGCATCCTGCTGGAAAGCCTCGGGCCCCGCCCGGACGGTCAGCTGGACGGGCTGCTCGTGGGCATCGGGGTCAACCTGATCGAACCGCCCGACACGGGAGAGGTCGAGCCCGGCGCGCTGCGGCCCGTGGCGCTGGCGCAGGAGGGGGGCGTGACGGTGACGCCGGAAGAGTTTCTGGACGCTCTGGCCCCGGCCTTTGCCCGCCACGAGGCGGCCTTTGCCGCCCACGGGTTTGCCCCGATCCGCAGGGCCTGGCTGGATCGGGCGGCGCGGCTCGGCGAGGTCATCACCGCGCGGCTCCCGGGCGAAGAGATTACCGGCACCTTCAAAACCATCGACGACTTAGGCTACCTTCAACTTCAAACCAAATCCGGCCTGCGCGGCATTGCTGCCGCCGAGGTTTTTTTCTGAGAGGGCGCCCATGCTGCTCTGCATCGACTGCGGGAACACGAACACGGTCTTTTCGGTCTGGGACGGAAACAGCTTTGTGGCCACGCTGCGCACCTCCTCGGAACACCAGCGCACGGCGGATCAGTACTGGGTCTGGTTCAGCCAGCTAATGGAGCATCGCAAGGTGGCGATCGACATCGACGCGGTCATCATCTCATCGACGGTGCCGCGGGTGGTGTTCAACCTTCGGGTCTTCTCCGACCGCTATTTCAATTGCCGCCCCATGGTGGTGGGCAAGCCCGGCTGCGAGCTGCCGGTCGCGCCCCGCGTGGATGCGGGCGTGGCGGTGGGCCCCGACCGGCTGGTGAACACGGCAGGCGCCTTCGACCGGCATGGCGGAGACCTGATCGTGGTGGATTTCGGCACCGCGACCACCTTCGACGTGGTGGCGCAGGACGGGGCCTACGTCGGCGGTGTCATTGCGCCGGGGGTCAACCTGAGCCTCGAAGCCCTGCACATGGCCGCCGCCGCGCTGCCCCATGTGGATGTGACCAAACCGGAGAAGGTGATCGGCACCAATACGGTGGCCTGCATGCAATCGGGGGTTTTCTGGGGCTACGTCGGGCTCGTCAACGGCATCTGCGACCAGATAAAGGCCGAATATGGCGGTGAAATGCGGGTGATATCGACCGGCGGGCTTGCGCCGCTGTTTCAGATGGGACATGCCCGTTTTGACGCATTTGAAGACGATCTGACGATGCATGGGCTTACGGTGATCCATGCCCACAACATGAGCCAAGCGGGGCAGACTGAATGAGTGACGAACGGTTGATCTACCTTCCTCTCGGCGGGGCCGGTGAGGTGGGGATGAATGCCTATGTCTATGGCTACGGCAAACCGGGCAAGGAACGGCTGATTCTGGTCGATATCGGGGTGACCTTTCCCGACATGGATGGCACCCCGGGGGTGGATCTGATCTTTCCCGACATGACCTGGCTGAAGGAGAACCGCGACCGGCTGGACGCGATCTTCATCACCCACGGCCACGAAGACCATGTGGGCGGCATCGGCCACTTCTGGGCCGACCTGCGCGCGCCAGTCTACTGCCGCCGCTTCACCGCCGCGCTGGCGGTGCGCAAGATGGATGAGCAGGGGCAAGACGTTGAGCATGTGAATGCGGTCGGCCCTTACCCCGAGATGATCGAGGCGGGGCCGTTCAAGGTGAGCTTCGTGCCGGTCAGCCACTCGATCCCCGAAAGCTCGGGGCTGGTAATCGACAGCCCGGCGGGCCGTGTGGTGCATACGGGCGACTTCAAGCTCGATGGCAACCCGGTGGTGGGCGAGGCCTTTGACCCCAAGCTGTGGAACGAGATTGCCGAGCCGGGCGTGCAGGCGCTGACCTGCGACAGCACCAACATCATGAGCCCCAACCCGGGCCGCTCGGAGGCCACGCTGCCCCCGGCGCTCGGTGAGCTGGTCAAGAGCGCGAGCGGCATGATCGTGTGCACCACCTTCGCCTCCAACGTGGCGCGGGTGAAGACGCTGGCCGAGGCCGGTGCCAAGGCGGGCCGCTCCGTGTGCCTGCTGGGCCGGGCGATGAAGCGGATGGTCGCGGTGGCCATCGACACCGGCGTGCTGGAGAAGTTTCCGCACACGGTCACGCCCGAGGAGGCGGTGGATATCCCCCGCGAGAACCTCATGCTCATCGTCACCGGCAGCCAGGGCGAGCGGCGGGCGGCTTCGGCGCAGCTTTCGCGCGGCAAGTTCTTGGGGCTGACGATGAAGGAGGGCGATACTTTTCTGTTCTCCTCCAAGACCATCCCCGGCAACGAGCGCGGCGTGCTGCGCATCGTCAATGCCTTCTCGCAGATGGGCGTGGATGTGATCGACGACAGGAGCGACCTCTATCACGTGTCGGGCCATGCCAACCGCCCCGACCTCGAGGCGATGCATGACCTGATGCACCCCAAGATGCTGATCCCCATGCACGGCGAGCACCGCATGCTGCGGGAACATGCCAAGGTGGGCGAGGCCAAGGGCATCCCCTCCGTGGTGGCGGTGAACGGTTCGATGGTGGACCTCACCGGGCCAAAGCCCGAGATCGTGGAATACATCGAAACCGGGCGCACCTATCTGGACGGTTCGGTGAAGATCGGGGCGCTGGATGGCGTGGTGCGGGACCGTATCCGCGTGGCGCTGAACGGGCAGGTCTTCCTGACGCTGATCCTCGACGAGAACGACGAGCCGCTTGGGGAGCCCTGGGCCGAGCTGGTGGGCCTGCCGGAGATGGGCCGCTCGCGAGCTTCGCTGGTTGAACTGATCGAGGCGGCGGCAGATGGCTTTCTGGGCCGGGCCGACGACAAGGTGTTGACCGACGACGACAAGCTCGAAGAGGGCCTGCGCCGGGTCGTGCGCCAGACTTCGGTGGAAGAGATCGGCAAGAAGCCCGAGGTCGTGGTGGTGATCAGCCGCCTGACCTGAGCGGAGTGCTCATGCGCAGCGGGGCAGGGCGCAGAACGCCTTGCCCGGCGCGACAGACCGGGGTGGGCGCCCGCAAGGCGGGTTCCGCGTTCAGGTTTGCGAATGGGAAGAAAGAGGGGCGCACCCGGATATGGGTGCCGCCCCTTTTTTTGCGGCCGTCAGCTCGGGTCGGGCGTTTCGGAGCGATCTTCGAAGCTGCGGGCGATGAAGTCGGGCAGGTGGTCGCCAAGGCCCTGCGGGGTGTTGCCACCGCGCTCGGAGCGATCGGAACGGTCGCTGCGTCCGCGTCCGCCACGAGAGCGGCGGCGCGGTTCGCGCTCTTCCCGCTCGGGGGCTTCTTCGGGCTGTGCAGCAGGCGCTTCGACGGCGCTGACCTCTTCGACGGGGGCCTCCGCGGGTGCATCTTCCTTCTTCCGGCGCGACCGGGACCGGCTGCGCTTGGGCTTTTCCTCGGCAGCGCCGTCCTGTGCCTCGGGGGCAGGGGCGCTGTCGGGAGTGCTGCTGTCGGGCGCATTGAGGCGCGGGATCTCGTTTTGGACGAGGCGCTCGATATCGGCGAGATTGCGTTCGTCCGTGGGCGAACAAATCATCAGCGCGGTGCCGGAGCGCCCGGCACGGCCGGTGCGGCCGATGCGGTGCACGTAGTCTTCGGCGTGGCTGGGCACGTCGTAGTTGAGCACGTGGGACACCGCCGGAATGTCGAGCCCGCGGGCGGCGACATCGGAGGCGACGAGGAAGCGGATCGAACCGTCGCGGAAGCCCGCAAGCGTGCGCATGCGCTGCGACTGGTCGAGGTCACCGTGGATCGGCTCGGCGTTATAGCCGTTTTTCTTCAGCGACTTGGCGACCACATCCACATCAACCTTGCGGTTGCAGAAGATGATGGCGTTGGTGCAGGCCTCGCCCTCGCCGTCGATCATTTCGCGCAGGACCTTGCGCTTTTCGGTGGCGGCACGGTCGCGGCGGGAGGGTTTGAACATCAGCACGCCCTGCTTGATGTTCTCGCCGGTTGTCGCGGCGCGGGCCACTTCGACCTTCTCGGGATTGGAGAGGAAGGTGTTGGTGATCCGCTCGATCTCTGGCGCCATGGTGGCGGAGAAGAACAGGGTCTGCCGGGTGAAGGGCGTGAGCTGGAAGATCTTCTCGATGTCGGGGATGAACCCCATGTCGAGCATTCGGTCGGCCTCGTCCACCACCATGATCTGCACGCCGGTCAGCAGCAGCTTGCCGCGCTCGAAATGGTCGAGCAGGCGGCCGGGTGTGGCGATCAGCACGTCGACTCCACGGTCGATCAGCTTGTCCTGCTCGCCGAAGGAGACGCCGCCGATCAGCAGGGCCTTGGTGAGCTTGGTGTGCTGGGCGTAGATATCGAAGTTCTCGGCCACCTGAGCGGCGAGTTCGCGGGTGGGGGCCAGCACGAGTGAGCGCGGCATCCGGGCGCGGGCGCGGCCACGTTTCAGCAGCGAGATCATCGGGAGCGTGAAGCTCGCGGTCTTGCCGGTGCCGGTCTGGGCGATGCCCAGCACGTCGCGGCCTTCGAGCGCGGGCGGGATGGCGCCGGCCTGAATGGGAGTGGGAGTTTCGTAGCCGGCATCTTCGACGGCTTTGAGGACCTTCGGGTCCAGCTTCAGATCGCTAAATTTGGTCATGTACGTCCGTGTCTTGCGGGGACGGGCCCCCGCGGGATTGGGACGCAATGCTCAGGCGCCCCGCGTTGGCCAGCACGCGCATCGTGAGGCCAAGCGCGGACTAGCGCAGTTTTGCGACGAGGTCAATCAGCCGACACCATGGCGGCTCAGGAATGCGTCGACTGTATCCGTATAGGGGCCCGGCATGCCGAGGGCGGCGTTGATGGCGGCGTGGGAATAGTTGATCTCGTAGAGCTCGGCCTCGACCTTGCGGGCCTTGGCGGCGCGGGCGAACTGGCGCGCGGCGGAGAGCGAGGCGGGGCGCTTGGTGGAGGCGACGAGAAGAAAGGGCGTGGCGCCCGCGCCGAGCCGTGCATAGGGCGAGGCGTCCTGCCAGAAGGCGCGGCTGGTGCCGAAGGCGCGGCGGTGGATGCGCGAGGGCTTGCGGGCCATGTAGCGCTCGGTGTCGAACACCGCCGTGTCGAGCGCCACGGTCGCCCGCCAAGTGCTGGCCCCCCAGCGGCGAGCAAGGCCCGGGTCGGCCCCCAGAAGCGATACCAGATGAGCCCCGGCGGAGTGCCCCATGAGCGCGAGCCGCGACGGATCGGCCCCCCAGCCCGGCGCGGTCTGCTGCACATGGGCGAGGGCGCGGGCAAGATCGGCGGCCTGCTGCATCGGGTCGGCCTCGGGCAGGAGGCGGGTGTTGACCGACACAAAGCCGATGCCGCGGGCGTTGTAATGCGCCGATTTCGCCTTCCAGACAGTGTCGTTGCCCTTGTCGCCAAAGGCCCAGCCGCCGCCGTGCAGAAAAACCACCAGCGGCGCGGCCGAGGGGCTTTCGGGCAGGTAGACGTCGTAGCGGTGCAGCGGGTCGGGGCCATAGGCAACGTCGCGCCGCACGGTGGCGCCCTGCGCGGGCAGGGCGGCAAAGGCGGCGAGGCCGGCCAGCAGGGTGCGGCGGGTAAGCTCTGTCATCTCTCTCTGTCTCCTTGGCGCATTCTACGCAGGAAAGCGGCGATGCCTACGCGCTCACAAAAAGGTTTGTTGGCCTGAGGCGCAAGGGCCGCAAATCTGGCGGTATGATGATCACACGCCGAAGCCTTCTTGCCGCCCCTGCTTGCCTGCTGCTGTCGCGGCCCCTGTTTGCTCAGGAGGCACAGCCCTCGCTGGTCGCGAGGGCGCAGGCGCATGAGCAGATGCGGACGCTGCTGGTGCAGCGGGGCGGCGTGCGGGTGGTGGAAGAGGTGTTTCGCGGGCCGGGGGTGGCGATGCCGGTGAACGTGAAATCGGCCTCCAAGACCCTTGTGGCCACCCTTCTGGGCTGCGCGCTCGACCGTGGCGAGGTGCCGGGCGTGTCGGCAGGCCTGGGCGAAGTTGCCCCGGGGCTGATTCCGGCGGAGGCGGCGGAGGAGGTGGCCGACATCACGCTGGAGGATCTGGTGACGCTGCGCGCGGGGCTCGAGCGGACTTCGGGCGCGAACTACGGCGGCTGGGTCGCCAGCCGGAACTGGGTGGCCAACGCGCTGGGGCGCGAGATGGTGGCCGAGCCCGGCGGGCGGATGCTGTATTCGACCGGCTCGACCCATGTGCTGGGGGCGGTGCTGGCTGAGGTGTCGGGCGAAAGCCTGCTGGCGCTGATGCGCGACCGGCTCGGGGCGGTGCTTGGCGAGGTGCCGCGATGGACCCGCGATCCGCAGGGCTACTACCTCGGGGGCAACGAGATGGCGGTTTCGCCGGACGGGCTTGCCCGCTTCGGAGAGATGATCCTTGCAGGCGGGATGCACGAGGGCGCGCGGCTGGTGAGCGCGGATTGGATTACCCGCAGCTTCGTTGCACGCACCCGCTCGCCGTGGTCGGGTCTGGGCTATGGCTACGGCTGGTTTCTGGGCGAGGCCGGGGGCATGAGCTACGGGCTGGCGCGGGGCTATGGCGGGCAGGTGCTGGCGGTGTGCCCGGAGGCGGAGGTGGTGGTGGTCATCACCTCGGACCCGAACCAGCCGGCCCGGAGCGGCGGATACTTCGGTGCCCTTCAGAGCCTGGTGGAAGAGGTGATCGCCGGGGCCTAGCCCGCGGGGCAGGGAAGGCGGGACAAGTCCCGCCCTACACCATCATTTCCTTGGTCGCGGTGAGCTTCACCTCGGGGTAGTCGCGCTCCACGCGGTCGATATCCCACTGCAGGCGGGTGAGATAGACGAGGTCGCCGTCGTTGTCGGTGCTCATGTGCTGCTTGTTCACCTCGGCGAACCTGTTCACCGCCTCGCGCGGGCCATTGACCCAGCGGGCGGAGGTGAACTGCGAGGGCTCGAAGCGCACCGGCAGGCCGTATTCCATTTCGATCCGGCTGGCGAGCACCTCGAACTGAAGCTGTCCGACCACGCCAACGATGAAGCCCGCACCGATCACCGGCTTGAACACCTTGGCGGCGCCTTCCTCGGCGAACTGCATCAGCGCCTTGTCGAGGTGCTTGGCCTTCAGCGGATCGCCCGCGCGGCAGTTTTGCAGCAGCTCGGGTGCGAAGGAGGGAATGCCCGTGACCTTCAGCGCCTCGCCCTCGGTGAGGGTGTCGCCGATGCGGAGCTGGCCGTGGTTGGGGATGCCGATGATGTCGCCGGCCCAGGCCTCTTCGGCCAGCTCGCGGTCCGACGCGAGAAAGAGCACGGGGCTGCTCACCGCCATCGGCTTCTTGGTGCGCACATGGGTCAGCTTCATGCCGCGCTGGAAGTGGCCGGAGGCGAGGCGCAGGAAGGCCACCCGGTCCCGGTGCTTGGGGTCCATGTTGGCCTGCACCTTGAAGACGAAACCGGTGACCTTGGTCTCTTCGGGCGCAATCTGGCGCGGTTCGGCGCTTTGCGGCTGCGGCTCGGGGCCGTATTCGGCGATGCCGTCCATCAGCTCCTTGACGCCGAAGCTGTTGATGGCGGAGCCGAACCAGATGGGGGTCAGCGTGCCTTCGGCCAGCGCCTGGGGGTCGAGCGGAGGCAGAAGCTCGCGCACCATTTCGACCTCTTCAAGAAGCTTTTCCAGCAGCTCGGCGGGGATGTGTTCGGCCAGCTTGGGATCGTCCAGCCCTTCGATCTTGATGCTCTCGGCGACCTTGTTGCGGTCGGCGCGGTCCATGAGTTCGAGACGGTTGTGGATCATGTCGTAGCAGCCGAGGAAATCGCGGCCGACGCCGATGGGCCAGGAGGCGGGCGTCACGTCGATCGCCAGCATTTCCTGGATCTCGTCGATGATCTCGAAGGTGTCGCGGCTCTCGCGGTCCATCTTGTTGCAGAAGGTCAGGATCGGCAGGTCGCGCAACCGGCAGACCTCGAAGAGCTTTTGCGTCTGGCTCTCGACGCCCTTGGCGCCGTCGATCACCATCACCGCAGCGTCCACCGCCGTGAGGGTGCGGTAGGTGTCTTCGGAGAAGTCGGAGTGACCGGGGGTGTCGACGAGGTTGAAGCGGTAGTTGCCGTAGTCGAACGACATGGCGGAGGCCGAGACGGAGATGCCCCGGTCCTTCTCCATCTGCATGAAGTCCGAGCGCGTGCGCCGCGCCTCGCCCTTGGCGCGCACCTGTCCGGCCATCTGGATCGCGCCACCGTAAAGCAGGAACTTTTCGGTCAGCGTCGTCTTGCCGGCGTCGGGGTGCGAGATGATCGCAAAGGTCCGGCGGCGGGCGATTTCGGGCGGAAGGGTGGGGCGATTGTCGAGCATGGCGCTCTCTACCATGCCGGGCGGGAACGGCAAGCGGGCATGGGCGTTGAGGAGCCAAAGGAGATGCGAGATGGCGAAGAGTGATGACACCCGCGAAGATCCCGGCCCGAGCGTGAAGGACCACGACACCTACGAGGCGCTGCGCGACAAGGGCTACTCCAAGGAAAAGTCGGCGCGGATCGCGAATGCGCAGGCCAACCCCGACATGGACCCGAGCGAGAAGGGGGGCAAGGCGCCGCCCTACGAGGCATGGACGGCGGCCGAGCTCTATGAGCGGGCGCAGGAGCTGGATATCTCGGGACGCAGCGAGATGACCAAGGAAGAGCTGATCGAGGCGCTGCGGGGGTAGTCAGATCGCCAGAATGAAGAGATCCACCAGATTGCCGTCGTAGTTGATGATCTTCTTGTTGAGCTCGGTCAGCACCGGGCCCTTCTCGATCAGGGGTTTGCCGCCGTAGGTCCAGTACTTCTTGCCGTCCTTGTAGACGGCCGAGAGGTTGGCGAGGGTGCCGTCCATCGCATCGGTGATCTTGCCGATGCCGAGCATCATCGCGTCATTGGTGATGGACTGGCAGGTCTTCATGGCTTCCTGCAACGACACGTCGATGCGCAGCGGCTTCAGGCCAAAGCGCACGTCATTGGCGACCTGCTGCATGGAGCTTTGGCCGATGGTCAGGTTGCTGGGGTAGCTACCGCCGATGCTCCAGGTGACGGCGTCGCGGCGGATGATGCCATGGAAGGCGCAGTTGTCTAGGATCGCCCCGATCCGGATGGCGAGGAGGGGGGAGAGCTGCGGCAGGCGGCGGGACAGCTCGGCGGGGAAATGCTTGTCTTTCTGGCAGAGGGTGATGAAGAAAAAGCTCATGACGCCCAGTGGCGTGGAGGCATTGATACTCATTATTTCCTAATGTCCTTCCCGTGGTTGGAGGCAGCGCAGGGTGGCTGGCATCTGTGTTTCGCGTTGGACCGCTGCCGCCGGTAGAGGAAAAGATGCCGGGCGGGTCCGTCGGAAAACGGTATCTGCGTGGCTGCTTTTGAGGGGTGGGCAGAAATTGCCCATCGGGTCGTAATCGCGGCGGTTATCGGTTCTCCACGCCCGGTTTCAATCAATGACGCAAGGGCAGCAAAACAAGGGGGTTCTGTCAATCTTTCCGAGGGGTGGTTTTCGGTTCGAAAGGCCCGCGGGCCAGGCTCGCGGGCAGGGAAGATTTGGCTTTCGGGCCTTCCGCCAGGGCAAGTTTTTCGGACCGAAAATCAGTCTTTCGCGGGGGCGGACCAGATTTTCGGCCCCGCCTCGGTGGGGCGGGCGAGGTACGACTCGATCAGCCGGTCGATGGCGGCGCGGGTGACGCGGCGGTGTTCGCCGGAAAAGCCGAGGGAGGCCACCATCTTCCAGTGGCCGTACATGAGGCTGACGAAGAGCCAGGACAGCTCCTGCGCCCCCTGCGAGCCGAGAGCGGGGTATTCCAACTCCAGCTCGTGGGAGAGCACCTGCCCGAGCAGCGAATACTGGCTGCGCAGGTTGGTGCGGATGCGGGGGCTGCCGGCGGAGAGCGACATCATGGCGTCGTAGACCTGATCGTCACGAGGTTTGAGGTTGCCCTCGATCAGGTCGAAGTAGAAATCGAAGAAACAGCGCAAGCGGGCCGCACCCTCGCGTTTCATCACCTCTGAAATCAGCGCCTCGCGGTAGAGCCCGGCGAGATGGTCGCAGAGGTCGATCATCAGGTCTTCAGGCTCGGGGTAGTGATAGCGGATCAACTGGCGCGACAGGGCGCCGCGCCGCGCGATGGTATCGTAAGACAGCATCGGCAGCCCCTCGGCCATGAGGGCCTCGAAGGCGGCGGCGACGATCTCGCTCTTGCGGGTGGGCTGACCCTTGTTCATCGCGTGTCCCTTCCCCAAGGTATCGCTGGGGAAAGATAACCGCTGAGAGCCTTGCTGACAAAGCTGTATAAAAGGTTAACGCCCCGCGCTGCCCTTGAAGATCCTGCGTCGTTTCTCCGGGTCGATCCGATCGCCCGAGAGTTCGGTGCCAAAGGCCGGGGTATGGGCAAGGTCGCCGAACTCGGCTTCGATCCCCGCAGCGATCTCGCCGGGCAGGCTGTGCCTTGTGTCGGGCGAAAGCTCGAGGGATTCCACGGGGATGCACTCGGCGTAGATTACCTCGTGATGGTCGAAGACCAGGGTGAAGTAATCGACGAAACCGCCCTTGCGGACAAAGACCGCGTCGTCATCGACCAGCAGCGCGGCCTTCACCAGCATTTCGGCGGTTTCGGTCACGCGGTCGGCGCCGCGCTGGTAGACGAAGAGGCGCTGGTGCTGACTCAGGATCAGGTCGGCGGCGTTGCCGAGCGTGTCCTTGGTGATGACCACCGGCGCATAGGCCCCGACGGCGCGCACGGTCTGGGTGCCGATCCAGCGGACGGGCTGGGCGCCGTGGTCGCGGGTCAGGACGCGCTCGCCGGGCGCGAGCTCTTCCACCGGCTTTTGCGCCCCGGAGGCGAGGGTGATGGCGGTGCCGCGGGCGAAGGCGAAGGAGGTGAGGTCGGAAAGCTGCACCTCGCCCGGTTCGTCGGAGACGCCGATGAGCGCATAGTCGACGCGCGGCTCCATAGGTTCGAGCGGCAGGAAATGGCGGGTTTCGCCCTCGGCGCCGGGCAGTTCGATGACCAGCAGGTCCATGCCGCCGCCGTCGCCGCCCATGAAGGTGAGCCGCCCGGCAAGGGTCACGGCCTCGCCGACGCGGCCAAGCTCGCTGTCGGGCGCAACCAGAAGCCGCCCAGCCTCGGTGATCAGCGCCAGCTTCGACACTTCTGCCTCTTCGGCCAGCCCGTAGGTGTCGCCCTCGCACAGCTCGTCGACCGGGCCGAGGGTGTCGCCGAGGTTGGCGCCCGAGGTCACATGCAGATCGGCCCCGCTGAACACGTGGCAGCCATAGCTGGCACGGCGCTCGGCACCTTGGCGCGCGGTCTCTGGCCCGTCGGGAGAGGAGGAGGAGGAAGGCGTGGTCATCGACACTCTGAGTTCGTGTTGCTGCGGGAGATCTCCCCACATTTCATCATGCCACCACCTGCACATCTCAATATCGGGCGCGGGCCATGAAGGTCAACGGCAGGGACGGTGGAACCGGTGGCTTTGGCGGCAGGATGTGGCAATTGTGCAGGGGGACAATTAACAATGACACAAGGCGCGGCCCTGTCTGCACCCTCCGGCTGGCTTCTGGCGAATCGGGAGGTGAGGGGGCATAGCTGCGGCAGACACTCTGGCCCGACGGATCGGGCAGAAAATTCAAGGAGATGAGCGATGGATCTGGGGATTTCTGGCAAGCGGGCATTGGTTGCGGCCTCCTCCAAGGGGCTCGGGCTGGGTTGCGCACGGGCGCTGGCGGAAGCCGGGTGCTCGCTGGTGATGAACGCCCGCGGAGAAGAGGCGCTCGAGGCCAGTGCGGCCGCGATCCGCGCCGATTTCGGCGTGGAGGTCGAGACCGTGGCCTGCGACGTGACCACCGAAGAGGGCCGGGCCAAGCTGCTGGGCGCCGCGGGCACCGTCGAGATCCTCGTGACCAATGCGGGCGGCCCGCCCCCGGGCATGTGGCAGGACTGGGACCGCGACGACTTCATCGCCGCGCTGGATGCCAACATGCTCACCCCCATTGCGCTGATGCAGGCGGCCCTTCCGGGCATGATGGAGCGGCGCTGGGGCAAGGTGGTGAACATCACCAGCCAGTCGGTGAAAAGCCCGATCGCGGTGCTTGGCCTCTCCAACTCGGCGCGCGCCGGGCTCACCGGCTTTGTTGCCGGCACCGCCCGTCAGGTGGCCGAATATGGCGTGAATATCAACAACCTGCTCCCCGGCATTCATGCAACCGACCGGGCCGACTCGCTCGACAAGGGCGTGTGCGAGAAGGAGGGGATCACCATGGAGGAAGCGCGGGCCAAGCGGGCCTCGACCATTCCGGCCAACCGCTATGGCACGCCTGAGGAGTTTGGCGCGACCTGTGCCTTCCTGTGCTCGCAGCACGCCGGCTACATGGTGGGGCAGAACATTCTGCTCGACGGCGGCTCGCTGAACTACACGCTTGCCTGACTTGTCCGGCTTCGGGGGGGCTGCTACCACCCCCCGAAACCCGATGCTTTCGCTTGGGTAACGGGAAGGCGATGGCGTGAGCGAGAGCTACAGGCTGGAAGTGCAAAACCTGACGCGCCGCCTCGGCGGGCGCGAGGTGGTGCGTGATCTGTCGTTGCAGGTGCGCGCGGGGCAGGTGACCTGCCTGCTCGGCCCCTCCGGCTGCGGCAAGTCGACGACGCTGCGGATGATCGCCGGCGTCGACCAACCCGATGCCGGGCGGGTGCTGGTGGAGGGGACGGAGGTTTCCGGCGAGAGCGGCTTCGTGCCGCCCGAGCAGCGCCACATCGGCTTGATGTTTCAGGACTTTGCGCTGTTTCCGCACCTGACCGTGGCAAAGAACGTGGCCTTCGGGCTGAAGCGCGGCGCTGCGAAGGGCCGGGTGGAGGAGCTGCTGGAGAAGGTCGGGCTTTCGCGCCATGCGCGGGCCTATCCGCACGAGCTGTCGGGCGGGGAGCAGCAGCGGGTTGCGCTGGCCCGTGCGCTGGCGCCGCGGCCCCGGGTGATGCTGATGGACGAGCCTTTCTCGGGCCTTGATATGCGGCTGCGCGACGACATCCGCGACCAGACGCTGGCTGTGCTGAAGGAAGAAGGCGCGGCGGTGCTGCTGGTGACGCATGAGCCGGACGAGGCGATGCGGATGGCCGACGAGATTGCGCTGATGCGCGACGGGCGGATCGTGCAGCGCGGCGCGCCCTACACGATCTACAACAACCCGGTAGACCGGAAGGCGGCGGCCTTCTTCAGCGATATCAACATTTTGCGCGGCGAGGTGCAGGGTGCTCTGACGGAAACCGCCTTTGGCAGCTTTCTGGCGCCGGGGGTGCCGGACGGGCAGGGGGTGGAGATTGTCATTCGGCCACAGCACCTGACCATCGACTTCGACCGCGCGGGCCGGGGCCCGAACCCGACCGAGAGCCACGGCATGCCGGCGCGGGGCGTGGTGGAGCGGGCGCGGTTCATGGGGCGCGAGAGCCTCGTTGAGCTGAAGATGGACCACGACGGGCAGGTGCTGCGGGCCACGATTCCCTCGGTTTTCCTGCCCAAGCCGGGCACTGTGCTCTGGCTCACAATTCGGCGCGACAGGTGCTTTCTGTTTCCGCTGCGCACCGAATGAGCGCGGGCTGCGGCCATCTGACAAGGCGATTTGCCCAATCGTGATGGATTGGCCCCTTTCGCCCGGGGCGGAAACTCCATAAATAGGGGCGACTTCGCGGGGCCTGAACCGGCCTTGCGGGAGGGTTTTCAGGGATCAAAGGACGGGCAAATCATGCAAGCGATGTTCATCACCAATATCCCCCCGGTCGGCTGGCTTCTTATTGCCGTCGTGGTGCTGGTGCTCTTCGGGCGCGGCAAGATCTCTTCGCTGATGGGCGAAGTGGGCAAGGGGATCACCTCGTTCAAGAAGGGCGTCTCGGACGGCACGAAAGAGCTGGAAGAGGCCGATGCCGCTGCCGCGCGTGACGTGACGCCGGAAGAGAAAGACAAGGCCTGATAGGGCTTTAGGGGTCGCAGAATGGGCTGGAGCGAGCTTCTGCTGATCGGCGTCGTGGCGCTGATCGTGGTGGGTCCGAAGGACTTGCCGGTGATGTTCCAGTCACTCGGCAAGATGACGGCCAAGGTCAAGCGGATGGCGCGGGAGTTTTCGCGCGCCATGGAGGATGCCGCCGACAGCACCGGCATGAAGGACGTGGCCAGCGACCTCAACCGGACGATGAACCCCAAGTCGATGGGGATCGACAAGCTGCGCGATGCGGCGGATCGCTTCGACAAGTGGGACCCCAGCAAGAAAGAGCCGGAAAAGAAGGCGATGGGGCCGGAAACCTCGAAGCTCTCGGAAGAGCGGGCGGAGGCCAAGCGCAAGATCCAGGAGGCCAGCGCCAAGGCCGCCGAGGAGCGCAAGCGGCGCGAGGCGATCGAGGCTTCGGAGGCGGCCGAGATGGCCGGGGAGCCGGAAGGTGAACAGGCGGTTAACGGGGCGGAGGCCGAGGTGAAGCCTGCGCCGAAGAAGGCCCCGGCGAAGAAACCCGCCGCAAAGAAGCACGCCGCCAAATCCGCCCCGAAAACGGCCGCCAAGAAGGCACCGGCCGCCAAGAAAACTCCTGCAAAATCAAAGCCAAAGCCCGCACCCAAAAGCGCGGCAGGCGATACCGGCGTGAGCTGACACCATGACCCAGGCCGAAGACGAACTGGAGGATTCCTCCGCCCCGCTCATTGAGCATCTTGCGGAATTGCGCACGCGGCTGATCCGGTCTGCGATTGCCTTCATCATTTCGGTCTTTGTCTGCTTCTATTTCGCAGGTCCGATCTTCGATTTCCTTAAACAGCCGGTCTGCCACGCGATGGCGGAGCGGATGCAGGCCTGCAATCTGCAGATGATCCGGCTGCAGGACGGGTTCTTCGTGCAGATCCGCATTGCCATGCTGGCCGGGTTCGCGCTGTCGTTTCCGGTGATCGGCTTCCAGCTCTGGCGCTTCGTGGCGCCCGGCCTCTATCGCAACGAGCGCTCGGCCTTCCTGCCCTTCATGATCTCCTCGCCGGCGATGTTCCTGCTCGGCGCGGCCTTCTGCTACTACATCGTGATCCCGCTGGCCTACGACTTTTTCCTTGGCTTCCAGGACTTTGGCGGCGGTGCCGTGCCGGTGACCAACGGCGAGACGGCGGATGACGGGCAGTTGGCGGTGGGCTCGGGTTCGGTGGTGTTTCAAGGCTCGATCTCGGAATACCTGTCGCTCACCATCACCTTCGTCATGGCCTTCGGCATCTGCTTCCAGCTTCCGGTGCTGCTGACGCTGCTGGGCACGGCGGGGCTGGTCAGCTCGGCCGGTCTGGCGGCGATGCGCAAATACGCCGTGGTGGCGATCCTCGTGCTGGCGGGCATCGTGACGCCGCCGGATGTGTTCACGCAAATCATTCTTTTCGTTGCGGTTTACGGGCTCTACGAGGTGTCGATCTTCCTTGTGGCGCGGGTCGAGCGCAAGCGCACGGCGCGGCTGCGGGCCGAGGGCATTCTGGATGAGGACGAAGAGTTTTGAGCGAGAACGACCCGCTTGACCGGATTGCCGCCGCGTTGGAGCGGATGGCCCCACCGCCGCTGGAAAACCCCGACTTTACAACGGCTTCTGCCTTTCTGTGGCACGCCGACCCCGACCATCTGGAGCCCGTCGCCCATGTGAACCGGGTCGATATCGGCCTGCTCATCGGCATCGACCGCTCGCGCGACACGCTGGTGGAGAACACCCGCCAGTTTGCCGCCGGTCTGCCCGCCAACAACGCCCTGCTCTGGGGCTCGCGCGGCATGGGAAAATCCAGCCTTGTCAAAGCGGTGCACGCCGCTGTTCAGGCAGATTTCACCGAGCTGAAACTGATCGAGGTGCAGCGCGAAGACCTGCCCTCCATCGGGCGGCTGCTGGGCCATCTGCGCCGCTCGGACGCGCGATTCCTGCTGTTTTGCGATGATCTCTCGTTCAGCCATGACGATGAACATTACAAATCCCTGAAGGCCGTGCTCGATGGGGGCATAGCCGGGCGGCCCGACAATGTGGTGTTTTACGCCACCTCGAACCGCCGCCACCTGATGCCGCGCGACATGATCGAGAACGAACGCTCCACCGCGATCAGCCCGAGCGAGGCGACGGAGGAGAAGGTGTCTCTCTCCGACCGCTTCGGGCTGTGGCTGGGCTTCCATCCCTGCTCGCAGGACGAGTATCTGGCCATGATTTCAGGCTATTGCGCCGAATACGGCGTGGAGGTGGAGCCCGAGACCCTGCGTGCCGAAGCGATCGAGTGGCAGGCCACGCGGGGCGGGCGCTCGGGCCGGGTGGCCTGGCAGTTCTTCACCGATCTGGCAGGGCGGCGGGGCGTCAAGCTCTGAGGGCGGTGGGTTTCACCCACCCTACAGCCTGACGCGCTGCTGTTAACCTTTGCGGCGTTAACCCTGCCAACAGGCAATGTCACATCCCGTACACAAGGCGTATGACTCCCGTGCATACGCTGTTTCGCACCCGATGGTTAACGTTACCGGACCGTTCAGGGCAGATACTTGGCCGGATCGACGGCCTTGAGCCCGTCGCGGACCTCGAAGTGGAGGAACGACGGCGAGCCGGCGCGGACCTTGGCGATGGTCTGCCCCTTGGACACCTTGTCACCCTTCTTCACGGTCAGCCCGTCGACGTTGGCGTAGACGGTGAGCAGCCCGCCGGCGTGGCGCAGCACGAGGATCGGCACCTTCTCGGTGCTCTGGGTGATGGCGGCAACGGTGCCGCTGTCGGCGGCCTTCACGGCGGCGCCGGAGGGGGCGGCGATGTCGATCCCGTCGGACTTGGCCGAGTAGGCACGGATGATGTTGCCCTGCACCGGCGAGGTGAAGCGGGCCGAGCTGGCGGAGGCGGTGGTGGCCTGGCTGCCGAGATCGGGGCTTTCGGGCGTGCCGGGCGCGGGCTTGGCCTGGGTTGTCTTGGTCTGCGCCGGGGGCTCGTCCTTGGGGAGCGGCTCGGCGGCAGAGGGGGGCGTGGG
Source organism: Oceanicola sp. 502str15 (assembly GCF_024105635.1). Taxonomy (NCBI): domain Bacteria; kingdom Pseudomonadati; phylum Pseudomonadota; class Alphaproteobacteria; order Rhodobacterales; family Roseobacteraceae; genus Oceanicola; species Oceanicola sp. 502str15. Next base: position 1,448,422 of record NZ_WYDQ01000001.1, on the reverse strand, counting down.
CGTGGGCGAGCCCTGGCCCGGCTCGGAGGTGCGCGCGGCGGCGGGGGCCGGGCGCGAGGGGGCCTCCGGCGGGATCAGCAGGGTCTGGCCGACGCGCAGGGTGCGGTTGTCGTCGAGGCCGTTCCAGTCGTCGAGGGCCTGCACCGACACGCCGTAGCGCCGCGAGATGGAATAGGCGGTTTCACCGGCCTTCACCACGTGGCGGATGGGCTCCTGCCCGGTCTGCGGCTTGCGGGTGGGTGTGCTGGCGGGGGTGTTGGCAGGGGTGATGGTGCCCTCGGCGCGCGAGATCGCCCCATCGGCCAGCACCGCCACGTCGACCTGTTCGGGCGGGCGGATCGGGCCGGTGGCGACGGCGCCGGTGGCGGGAGAGGGCTCGGAGACGCGGCGCGGCAGCAGCAGCACCTCGCCCGCGTTCAGGCTTGCGCCCTGCGGCACGGCATTGCGCGCGGCCAGCTCGCTGGCGGGAATGCCGATCCGGGAGGCGACCGAGGTGACGGTATCGCCGCGCCGGGCCACGGCGACCTGGTAGCCGGGGTAGGAGAGGATGCCGCGATCATCGGGGGCAGGGCGCCGCTCGGTGGCCTTCTGGGCCGCCGTCGTGGTGTTGAAGCCGCCGCCGAACCCGCGGAAGTCGCTGTCTAGATCTTCACAGGCGGCGAGCGCGAACAGGCTCACGGATGCCACGAGAGTTGTGGTGAGACGCATGGCGCTCGTTCCCTCAATCTGGTGGGGGTGCCTTATTGCGGCACCTCCCGAACTACTCCTTGCCCAACCCCTCGAGGAGCGGAACGAAACGCACGTCGCGCAGCTCGTCGTAGCGCAAGCCCTCTTCGGTGCGATGCACGCGGATCAGGCTTTGCACCGCGTCCGACTGGCCAACGGGCAGCACCATGATACCCCCAATGCGAAGCTGGGCCAAGAGCGGGCCTGGCGGGTCTTCGGCGGCGGCGGTCACGAGGATCTTGTCGAAGGGCGCGTGCTCGGGCAGGCCGTGGGAGCCGTCGGCGGTGAAGGTGGTGACATTGGTGAGGTCGAGGCTGCGAAACAGCTCCTCGGCGGCGCGGGTGAGGCGGCGGAAGCGGTCGACGGTATAGACCCGGCGCGCCAGCAGGGCGAGGATGGCGGCCTGGTAGCCGGAGCCGGTGCCGACCTCGAGCACCTTGTCGCGGGGCGTGATCTGGAGCGCCTGGGTCATCAGCCCGACGATGGAGGGCTGCGAGATGGTCTGGCCGCAGGCGATGGGCAGGGGGGTGTCGTCGTAGGCGCGTTCGGAGAACAGGCCCTGGACGAACTGGCCGCGGTCGATCTTTTCCATCGCGGAGAGCACGGATTTGTCGGTGACACCGCGGGAGCGCAGGGCAAAGAGGAACTGCATCTTGCGTTCCGCCTCCGACACCTCCTCGGTCATCCCAGTTTCTCCCGGAGCGTGGCGAGGGTGTCATGGGCGGTGAGGTCGGCGCGCATCGGGGTGATCGAGATGTGGCCATCGAGTGTGGCCTCGACATCGGTGCCCGGCCCGGTGCGCTCGTGCTGCTCGCCGCCCTTGATCCACAGGAACCTGCGGCCGGAGGGGGAGACATGGGGCTCGACCCCGAAATTGGTATGTTTCCTGCGCCCTTGCGAGGTGATCTTCATCTCGCCGACATCGGCGGCGGCGCGGGGCGGGAAGTTGACGTTGTAGAAGGTGTTATAGGCGTCTCCCTCCCAGGTGCCGTGCTCCAGCAGCGCCTGCACGGTGGCCACGCCATAGGCGGCGGCGGCCTCGAAGGGGTTTTCGAGGCGCACGTTGCCGGGGCCGTAGAACTGGCTGAGTGCGATCGAGGGTACGCCCTGCAACGCGCCTTCCATGGCCCCGCCGATGGTGCCGGAGTAGACGGTATTCTCGCCCGCGTTGTTGCCCCGGTTCACGCCCGAGAGCACGAGGTCGGGGCGGCGCTCGGCGAGCACGTCGTAGAGGCCGGCGAGCACGCAGTCGGCCGGGCTGCCCTCGGCGGCGAAGCGGCGTTCGCCGAGCTGGGCGATCATGGTGGGGTGGGTGTAGCTGATGCAATGGCCGACGCCGGATTGCTCGAAGGCAGGTGCCACCACCCAGACCTCGCCCGCCGCCCCGGCCAGCTCGTTGGCGATCTGTTCGAGCACCGCAAGGCCGGGCGCGTTGATGCCGTCGTCATTGGTGATGAGAATGCGCATGGTGCCCCGCTTCTTGCCCGTCTTCCCTGAATAGGCGAGCGCCCGCCCGCTCACAAGCGGAAGGCTGCCGCGCCGAACCGGCCCGCTGTCATTTTCTTGCTGAAAATATCCAATCCGACGCCGGCTTCAGGCGGTGAGCTCCGGAAGGAGGCGGGCCGCCTCATCAATGGGGCTGGCCAGCGGCGCCCGGTCTTCGCCGGGAAAGAAGCGCGCGCGGGTGGCGGTGGGCATGGGGGCGGGGGCGAGCAGCAGCACGCGGGGGCCGGTCTTGGTGGTTTCGGCCTGCCAGCTCGTGGCCAGCGCGATCTGCGCGGCCTTGGTGGCGCCGTAGTGGCCGAAGAACTTCTCGCCCGCGCGGGCATCGTCGAAGAAGGCGGCGGTGCCGCCTCGGGCCAGCAGCAGCGGCTCGACAAGGCCGATCAGGCGGCGGGTGGCGGTGACGTTGGTGTCGAGGCTCTTCTGCCAGTCCTTCTCGTCGAGATGGGCCGTCGGGCCGAGGGGGGCGGCGTGGATGGCGGTATGAACCCAGAGGTCGATCCCGCCCCAGCGGCCGGCGATGGAGCTGACGAGCTGCTGCATGGCGGGCTCGACGGCGATGTCCATCGGCGCAAGCGTGGCCGCGCCGCCGCGGGCGCGGATCCGATCGTCGAGCTCTTCGAGCGCGCCGGTGGTGCGGGCCACGGCGATGATGTGGTGGCTGGGCGCCAGGGCCTCGGCAATCGCGGCACCGAGGCCGCGGGAGGCGCCGGTGACGAGGGCTGTCTTTTCGGCGGTCTTTTCCATGGCGCCGGGTGTGGCGCGGAGGGCCTGACTCGTCAAGCGGGGATTGGCAGGTTTCCTGCCGGGGCGGGAAATCCCCGTGGGGTGGGCGCGGTCTGGCCGGGCGCTTTGCGGTGGGGGCAGGGCGGGACCGCGCGCGGCCTGTCTCAGCCCGGCAGGGCGAGGGTGACGGGCCGGCCCTTGAGGGCGAGGGTCACGTGATCGGCGCCGATCTCGAGCACGGTGCCGCCGGCGGCACGGTCTCCGGTGGTGACGCTTTCGATCCGCCCGTTACGGTGGCGCAGCAGGGCGCGGCGGGCGGTGGGGCTGCCGACGACGCCGATGAGGGCGAGCGCGGTGAGGTCGAGCGCGTCGGGCGTGGTGGCGATCCGGGCCGCCTTGGCGGCGCCGGTCTTCGGCCCGGATTTGGGCTGGGTCATGTGATGGTCTCCAAAAGGCAGCACCCGGGCGTGAACCCGGGTGGAGCGGCGGCCTAACAGGGCCGGGCGTCAGCGGCCAGTGGGGCAGGCGGTCGCAGGCGGTCAGCTCTGTGTGAGCAGGCGGAGACCGGCCTAGTCGGCCTCGGATTCGGGCGTTTCCTCGGGGGGCGTTTCCTCGGGGGGCGGACCTTCGGGATCACCGGCGTCGAGGTGGCCGCGCAGGTCGGTGCCGGCGTTGGCGTAGATCTGGAGCAGGTCGTCGAGGCCGATGCCGTTTTCCTGCGCGGCCCGCAGCGGGCCGCCGTGGGCAAAGAGCGCGGGCCGGTCGGTGGGGCCTGCGGTGGTGAGGCGGCAGGCGGTGGGCAGGCGCGGGTCGGAGCCCGGCAGGGCGTTGGCCAGCACCGCGTCGCAGCCATCGAAGGGCGGAAAGGGCGGCAGGGTGGAGGCGGCATAGGCCTCGAAGTGCTCGCGCGCCACCCGCGCCCAGGGGCCGTAGCAGACATAGCCATCGTAGCCCCGGATCGGCAGCGGCAGGATGCAGCGCAGGAAGTGGGCGTCCTTGTAGCGGCAGAGGTCGGAGGTGAGGCGGTCGGCGCCGACCTGCATCAGCACTTCGCCGGTGGCGTGGCGCGAGCCGTGGGGCCAGACGCCGGGATGGTCGAAGCCGATATCGGCAAGGCCGGGCGAGCGGATGCCGCAGCAGGGGCAGCGCCAGTCGGGGCTGGTGAAGCGCGGCCAGCGCGGATCGCGATCGAGCGCGGGATCGCCCGAGGCGGTGGTGAGCGCGTCAGAGAACCATTGCGGGGCGTTGAAGGCCATGGGCTAGCAGTGGCGCGATTGGGGCGCGGTGGTCAAGGGGCCAGTGCTCAGCCCTGGGGCGGGGCGGCTTCGAGCGCGGTGATGATGGCGGAGAAGTCTGCGGCCTTGAGGCTTGCACCCCCCACGAGCGCGCCGTCGACATTGCTGACGGCGAAGATCTCGGCCGCATTGCCGGGCTTCACCGAGCCGCCGTAGAGCAGGCGGGTGGAACGGCCGACACCGGTGCCGAAGCGCCGCTCAAGCCGCATGCGGATGAAGTCGTGCACCTCGCCGATCTGCTCCAGCGTGGGCGTGCGCCCGGTGCCGATGGCCCAGATCGGCTCATAGGCGACCACGAGGGAGTGGCCCGTCACCCCGTCGGGGATGGAGCCCGAGAGCTGTCCGCCGATGATGTCGAGGGTGTTGGAGGCGTCTCGCTGGGCCTCGCTCTCGCCCACGCAGATGACGCAGGTGAGACCGGCGGCGAGGGCGGCATTGGCCTTGGCGCGGACGTCTTCGTTGTGCTCGTCATGATCGGCGCGGCGCTCGGAGTGGCCGAGGATCACGTGGCTGGCCCCGGCATCGGCCAGCATGGCGGCGGCGATGTCGCCGGTATGGGCGCCGGAGGCGGCGGCGTGGCAATCCTGCCCGCCGATGGCGAGCGCGGTGCCCGAGGCGGCCTGCGCCATCGGGGCGATGAGCGTGGCGGGCGGGCAGAGCAGGATATCGGAGCCGGGGGCGGGGTGGGCCGTGGCCAGGGCCTCGATTTCGCTCAGGTTGGCCTTGAGGCCGTTCATCTTCCAATTGCCTGCGGCGAGCTTGCGTCTCATCTCCGGCCTCCCGTTCTGGTTTGGCGCGAGTAAGCCCCGAACCGGGCGGGCTTGCAAGGCGGGGGCGGTGGCGAAAAGGCGCGGGTCGGGGCGTGGAGGCGGGAAAGCCGTGGAACCGGAGGCGCGGGATGGGGTTGAATGGGGGAAGGGCTGGCCTTGGCGCTGGCTCAAGGAGGCTGCCATGACACGACATCTGACATTCGCCCTGGGCCTTGCGCTCGCATCGAGCTTTGTGGTGCCGCAGGTGGCCATGGCGCAGGGCGGCCCGTTTCTGCAGAAATTCAAGCGCGACGTGGAAGAGGCGCGCCGCGACCTGCGCCGCAAGCTCGGCGTGGATGTGCGGGTGGAGCGCGAGCGCGCGCCGCGTGCGAGCACGCCGCGTGGCCCGGTGATCCGCCGCGAGAGCGGGCTGGTAGAGACCTCGATCCGCCCTGCGCTGCGGCCCGGGGCCGAGGTTGTCGCGACGCCGGCGGTGGCGACGAGCCTGCCCTCGAGCGAGGCCGGGCGCGAGTTGGAGCTGCGGTTGCGGCTGGCGGTGGAAGAGGGCGCGCTTGCGCCCGAGGTGGCGCAGGTGATCCGCGCGGGCCGGTTCCCGACGATGGAAGACCTTGAGGCGCGCACCGCCGGGTTGGGCAACGGCTGGCTGCCGGGTGGTGCGACCTTGGCGCTGGAGAGCGGCAAGGTGGCCTGCGACGATGGTGGCGCGGGCGGATGCGAACGCCTCGCGGACGACCCCTCGCTTGCGGACATGCGCGAGGAGATCGCGGTGATCGAGGCGCAGGCCGAGAGCGTGCAGGCCGTGGCGGCGGTGCCGGGGCTGGCCGGGGCGATGGCCGCGGTGGAAGAGGAGCGCAGCGCGGAGGCCGAGGCGCCGCGGGAGTATCCGGTGGCGCGGGGCGACGAGCTGCCCTCGATCGACAGCCTGCTGGACGCGCAGAGCGAGTAAGCCCGCTTGAATGCATCGCCCCGCACTGGCATCAGGAGAGCGGTGCGGAGAGAGGCTGCGAGATGATCCCCAGAATTGACGCGAAGGCCTTGCTGGCCGGCGATCCGGCGATGCTGGAGGCGGTGCGTGCGGCGGCGCTCGACACCGGCTTCATGGTGCTGGAGAACACCCCCTTTGCGCCGGCGCGGATGCGCGCGCTGATCGAGATCTACCGGGGTTTCTTCCACCGTCCCGAGGCCGAGAAGGCGCGGGTGGACATGGCCGCGACCGGCTCCAACCGGGGCTGGGGCGGGATGCGCTCGGAGCAGGTGGACCCGGCGAGCAACCCCGACCTCAAGGAAGTGTTCGACTGCGGTTACGAGTGGCCCGGCGCGGGGGCGGCGGGGGCCCCGGAGCGGTATTATGCGCCCAACCTCTGGCCGGAGGCGCCCGAGGGGTTTCGGGCCGAGGTGGAGGGCTACTACCGCGAGGCGCTGGGGTTCTGCCGGGCGCTGCTGGGCGCGGTGGCGGAGGCGATCGGGGAGGACCGGGGGTACTTTGCGGGGAAGTTCACCCATCCGATGGCGCTGCTCAGGGCCAACTACTACCCGGCCCGGCCCGAGTGGGCGGGAGAGAAGGACTTCGGCATTGCGCCGCACACAGATTACGGCTGCCTGACCCTGCTGGCCACCGATGGGGCGCCGGGGCTGGAGGTACTGCGCCGCGATGGCAGCTGGGAGCCGGTTTCGGCCGATCCCGGGGCTTTCGTGATCAACTTCGGCGAGATGCTGGAAATGTGGTCTGGCGGGCGGGTAAGGGCCACGCTGCACCGGGTGAAGGGGGGCGCGGCGGAGCGGATCTCGATACCGCTGTTCTTCAACCCCGAGTGGGATGCGGATGTCGCGCCCGAGGGCGCGGCGGCCCCGCGACGGGCGGGCGACCACCTGTCGAAGCGCTATGACGAGACCTATCTGCACATGAGCAAGGCCGGGGCCTGAGGCGCGGCTGGCGTTGCGGGGGGCCGGGCGCGCCGAGGGGCGCGCGCCGTCAGAGCATCTTTTCGAGCGCGATGGTGGCGAAGAGGCCGATGATGCCGAAAAGCAGGGCGTAGACGGCCATGTATTGCAGCTTGTCGAGCACACCGCCCTTGCGGCGGGTGGCATGGGCGAGGCCGGTGAGGGCGCCGAGGACGAGGGCGGCAAGGACGATCATGGGGCGCTTTCCCGAAAGGTTACGGGGCGCCTTCTAGTCCAGAAGACGCCCCGGTGAAAGCAGGTGTTGCGGGCTGCGGTGCAATCGCCGCAGGGGTGCCCGCTCAGTTGACGGCCGAGCGGCGCACGGGCTTGAGCGCGGAGATCTCGGAGGCGCGGGCGCGCACCACGTTGTCGGCGCCAAAGCCGTAGCGCGCCCAGCCGAGGGCCTCGGTGCGCACCGAGGCGGCCTCGGGTGCGCGGCCCATCAGCTCGTAGGCCTCGGCCTTCAGCAGCAGCAGGGTGGAGAGCAGCGCGGCGTTCTCGGCGCGGCGCACGGCGGGCAGCACCTCGTTGATGAGCCCGATGGTGCCATCGGCCTGACCGGCCGAGAGCGAGAAGGCGGCGAGCTGCATCGCCACATGGGCGGCCTGGATCTGGGTTTCGGGGTTGTTCCGGTAGAGGCGGGAGGCCTCGAGGAAGCTGGCCAGCGACAGCTCGGGCTCGGCCGAGAGCGACAGCCGCCCGAGGGCGTAGAGCGAGAAGGCGGCGCGGTTGTCGCGCCAGCCCTGCGCCTTGGAGATGTTCACCGCCCGCTTGGCGGCGTCGAGCCGCGCGGCGGGGCGGGCACGCGGGCCGAGCGCGGTTTCGATCGCGTCGATCCAGGCGCGGGGCGTGAGCGAGGCATGGCCGCCGCGGCCGCGATTGCCGGCCGGGTTGATCCGGTTGAGGATGGCGGGCAGGCGCGAGGCCACCTGGGCGCGGGTCATGCCGGAGTGCAGCGAGGGGTCGTAATAGGCCCGCAGCATCAGCATGTCGAAGCCGGTCAGGACGGTGTGGAAGTTGTCGTCGTTGAACACGGAATCGGGCAGGCGGTAGAGGTCGTTGAGCGGGCCGAGGGCCTGGGCGATCTCTTCGTGCAGGCAGTCGCGCACCTCCTGGGGCGAGACGTCACCGGGCATGAACACGGCGATCTGCTTGCGCTCGGAGAGCGAGGCCCAATCGACCGTGCGCGAGCGGCGGGCCTTGCGGAACTCGGACCAGGACGACACCCGGGGCACCACGAAGCACGCGGCCTGGGGCACGAGACGCTGAAGCTCGCGCTTGGGCACGATCTGGACGGTGATGGAGGGGGCGGCGCTGCCGCCGCTGGAGAGGCGCACGTCGATCCGGGCCTCCGAGCGCAGCCGGGCCACGAGGCGCGACAGGTCGCCGGTGAGCGAGGCCGGGGCCGCGCCCTTGACCGCAATCGTCACCGGCCCCTCGAAGCGGGAGAACTGGGGCAGCTTGCGCCCGCTTTCCATCTGGAAGCTCAACTCGAGAAAATCGGCCGCGAGCTGGGCGTTGGAGCGATAGGTCGCCACCGCGCGGGGTTGGGAGAAGGTGCGCATGGCCGGAAGATCCCCGGCATAGCTGGCACGCCGCTGGGGCACGTCGACATCCGGCAGGGATGTGGTGGAACAGGCAGCGAGGGTGAGGGCAAGACCCGCAGGCAGCAAGCGGTTCAGCATCAGGCAGCTCTCCGTTGATATTTTATGAAGGGTGTGAGCTCGCCGATGCGGTCGTAGAGCTTGCGGGCCTCGCGATTGAAGTCCTGCGTCATCCAGTAGACGTAAGGCGCCCCCAGCGCCTCCGCATGGGTATAGACCGCTTCGATCAGCGCCCGGCCAGCGCCGGTGCCTCTCACGGTCGGGTCCACGTAGAGATCGCCGAGGTAGCAGACATCCTCGACCCTCCAGAGGTGGCGGTGGATCACGCAGTTCACGAGGCCGACAGGCTCGCCATCCACCTCGGCAATGAAGCCGAAGGTGCCCCGATCGGACGCATCCACAAGCCGGGCGAAGGTGGTCGCATAGACCTCCTCGGGCCGGGTGGCCTTGTAGAACGTCAGATAATCGGTCCAGAGCCTACGCCAAGCGACATCGTCGCCGGGCGCGAGCGCTCGGATTGAGGCAGTGGAGGGCATTGGCAGTCCCATATGTCAGGCGAGGGACAGATTACCCGGAGTCTGCGCGAGGGCGAGAGAAAATGTCAGAAAAAGGGCAAGTATGTGGCGTGGTGTGCCAATGAGCCCAAGGGTTTAGGTGACAAAGCTCAAGTAGTGGGGCGATTGTTTCCGAACCCAATATATTGCCGCGCCGCCGAGGTTTTTGCGCTGTGGACAGTGTGGCTCAGGAGGCTTTTTTGTCCAATCTTGCCGCAAATGGGGCAACAGTAAGGCCCTGCACGATGATCGAAAACAGCACGATCACGTAGGTGGTCGTGAGAATCAGCGGCTTCCACTCCGAATCGGGAAGCGAGAGGGCGAGGGCGACGGAGATGCCGCCCTTGAGGCCGCCCCATGTCATCAGGGGGATGACGTTGTCGGGCATGTTGTGGAAGGGGCGCAGGATGAGCACCGGCACCGCCACGGCGGCGAGGCGGGCCAGCAGGGCCAGGCCGATGGCGGCCACGGCGGAGACGAGGAAGCTGGCCTCGAAGCTCACCGCGAAGAGTTCGACCCCGATCAGCAGGAAGAGGACGGCGTTGAGGATCTCGTCGATCAGTTTCCAGAAGGCGTCGACGTAATTGCGGGTCTCTTCGGACATCGCGTCGCGGTAGCTGACCTCGCCGATCAGCAGCCCGGCGCAGACCGCCATGATCGGGGCGGAGACATGCAGCCAGATCGCCAGCTCGTAACCGCCGAAGGCGAGCGCGAGGGTGATGAGCACCTCGAGCGAGTAGTCGTTGATCCGGCGCATGACGCGCCATGTGATCCACCCCAGGATCATGCCGAGCGCCGCGCCGCCGAGCGCCTCCTGGGCAAAGAGCACCGCCGCATCGGCAAGGGCAGAGCCGCCATGGGAGGCGGCCTCTTCGGCAAGGTGCTCGGCCTCGAGGGTCACGGTGCTTTCGCCATGGCCGGAGAGGCCGGGGAAGGCGAGGCCGAGCAGCACGAGGTAGACGACGTAGCCCACGCCGTCGTTGAACAGGCTTTCGCCGGCGATCTTGGTCTCGAGCCGCTTGTCGAGCTTGGCGGCCCGCAGCACGCCGAGCACCGCGACCGGGTCGGTGGGGGAGATCAGCGCGCCGAAGACCAGTGCGATCATCAGCGGCATGCCGGTGATCCACGAGAAGCCGACGCCCGCGATGACGGTGGAGAGGCCGACGCCGATGGTGGCCATCATCAGCACCGCCGGCCATTCGGCCCGCAGGTCTGCGACCTTCACGTGCAGCGCGCCGGCAAAGAGCAGCAGGCCGAGCATCCCCTCAAGCAGGGCGTCGGAGAACTCGATGTCCTTGACCACGGCGGTGATGCTCTCTTCCACGGTGGAGGCGGGAAAGATGAAGTCGAAGGCGAGCACGCCGAGGGAGGCCAGCAGGGCCACGACGAGGATGCCGATGGCGGAGGGCAGCTTGAGGACGAGGTAGTTGATGGTACCGAAGGCGGCGGCCAGCACGATGAGGAGCGAGGCGATCTGGAGCAGGGTCATTATGGTTCAGACTTGGTTTTGGAAGAACTAAAGAGAGCTATGAGTTCATACTGGTTATTGTATTGGTAACCGAAAAAATTCCTAGGAAAAACAACAATATAGATGTTACTGACAGTGCGATTGCAAAATGGTGAACGACGACTCTAACGTAAGTAAACACTTTGGCGATGCTCTTCGCCCTAACATACGGATGCTCCCAAACGTGTTCGACAGATGAGATGATCTCCTCGTCCCACATATTCACAAGATAGGCGCAAGCCGCGACGATAACAGCCGAACCCACTCCGAACGCGAAGTACCTGATAGAGTTCGCGAGTTGCCCGAGTTCTATGGCTGGCCCAGTGGGACCGTTCTCAATTGTTCCAGCGAAGGTTAGCAAAGCAATTACTGCACCGCCGTTCACCAAGATTAGTGATCGAATAACAATGTTAGCTGAATCTATCGCTGCATTGCGCGCACTTTCGGCTGCGCGCCGATTTTGATCAAAGGCACGTAATGCATGTTGGCGATTCAATTCTTGAAGGTCTTGGGTGAATCCTTTGTTCGAGTCCGTCATTTTCGGCCCCTCTATTGTAGGTCGCCTAGGGTTGCGGCGGCTTTGCCTTCGTGAACAGGTGACGGGAAGCACCCCGCGTTGGGGGAGGTTATAGGCGAGGCGGGGATGGAGCGGAAAGATCGAATTGATGCCTTCGGGGCAGCGAGCCTTGTGGCGTTTTCGCTGCTGCTGGGCTTTGGGCAGGTGATCATCAAGGTGGGGAACGGCGGGTTCGGTCCGGTGTTCTTTGCCGGGATGCGTTCGATTCTGTCGCTGGTCTTTCTGCTGCTGTGGATGCGGGCGCGCGGGATTGCGCTGGAGATCGGCCCCGGGGTGCGCGGGCTGGGGCTGGTGCTGGGGTTGCTGTTTACCGGCGAGTTCGTGGCGCTGTTCGTGGCGCTCGATCTCACCACCGTCGCCCGCTCGGCGCTGATGTTCTACACCATGCCCGTGTGGCTGGCGCTGATGGCGCATTTTCTGCTGCCGGGCGAGCGGCTGACCGCGGTGAAACTGGCGGGGCTGGCGCTGGCCTTCTCGGGCGTGGCGATCGCGCTGCTGGCCGGGGCCAAGGGCGAGGGGGCGATTGCGGGGGATCTCTGCGCGCTGGCGGGCGCATGGTGCTGGGCCGGGATCGCGCTGGTGGCGCGGGGCACGCGGCTGCGGGAGATGCGGGCGGAGAGCCAGCTTATGTGGCAGCTCGCGGTGAGCGCGCCGCTGCTCTGCCTGCTGGCGCCGCTCTTCGGGCCGCTGATGCGCGGGCCGGAGCTGCTGCATTGGGGCATTCTGCTGGTGCAGGGGCTGGTGATTTCGGGCGCGGGGTTTCTTTTCTGGATGTGGATATTGAAGCTCTACCCGGCGAGCTCGGTGGCGAGCTTCGGGTTTCTGACGCCGGTGTTCGGCACCTTGCTGGGCTGGCTGATTCTGAACGAGCCGCTGCCGGGGGTCATCCTGCTGGCGCTGGCTCTGGTGGCGGCGGGGCTCTGGCTGGTGAACCGGCCTGTGGGGCGGGTTCGGACGGTGTGAGGGGGAGGGGCTGGCTTGGGCTGATCGGCTTTGGGGGGAGATCCTCGGGTCGAGCCCGAGGATGACGGGTTTGGTGGAGCGAGCGGGGCGCTCAGGTGCCGCAGAAGGTGGCTTGCACTTCCTCTTCGGGGAGGGGTGGCAGGCGGAGGTCTTCGGTGCCTTCGGGGGGATCGAAGGGGGTGGCGAGGGCCTGAATGAGCCGGGTGGTGGGCGCGAGGTCGCCCGCGACGGCGGCCTCGATCGCCTGCTCGATGCGGTGGTTGCGGGGGATCAGGGCCGGGTTGGCTTGTTTCATCAGATCGAGGGACGGCGCGAGGGCCTGCCAGCGGCCATGCCATGCGGCGAAGGCGAGGCTGTCGGGCAGGGGATTGTGGCCCTCGGTGAGGGCACGGAAGGTGTTGGTGAAATCGGCCTGTTCGGTGGCCATGATCTCGAGCAGCCCGGTGACGAGGGAGAGATCCTCGGCGGTCGGCTCTGCGAGGCCGAGCTTGGCGCCGAAGCGGGCGAGATATTCGGCCTGGTAGATGTCGCGGAAGGCGTTGACGCGCTCGGTGGCCTCGGGGATCGCCTCTTCGCCGCCCATGATCGGGAGCAGGGCGGAGGCGAGCTGGGCGAGATTCCAGCCGCCGATCTGGGCCTGCTGGTCGTAGGCGTAGCGGCCCATCCGGTCGATCGAGGAATAGACGGTTTGCGGGTGGTAGGCGTCGATGAAGGCGCAGGGGCCGTAGTCGATTGTCTGGCCGGAGATCGCCATGTTGTCGGTGTTCATGACGCCGTGGATGAAGCCGAGCGACATCCAGTGGGCGATGAGCCGGGCCTGCGCCGCCACAACGGCGGAGAGCAGACCCATGGGGCCCTCGGCCTCGGGGTAGTGGCGCTTGAGCGCGAAGGCGGTGAGGGCCTCCAGTGCCTGCACATCATTGCGGGCGGCGAAATACTGGAAGGTGCCGACGCGGATGTGGCTGGCGGCGACGCGAGTGAGAATGGCACCGGGATAGGCGCGCTCGCGTTGGACGCGCTCGCCGGTGGCGACGGCCGCCAGCGCGCGGGTGGTGGGCACGCCGAGGGCCTGCATGGCCTCGGAGACGATGTATTCGCGCAGCACCGGGCCGAGCCATGCGCGGCCATCGCCGTTGCGCGAGAAGGGGGTGCGCCCGGAGCCTTTGAGCTGGAGGTCGAAGGTACCCTCGGGCGTGGTGATGTCACCCAGCAGCAGGGCGCGGCCATCGCCGAGCTGGGGCGACCAGCCGCCGAACTGGTGGCCGGCATAGGCCTGGGCGATGGGGCTGTGCTGCGCGGGGGCTTCGTTGCCGGAGAGCAGGGCGAGCCCTTCGGGGGATTTCAGCGCCTCGGGGTCGAGGGTGAGGCTGCGGGCGAGGGCCTCGTTCAGCAGCAGCAGTTCGGGCGCGGCGACGGGCTCGGCCGGTTGCGCGCGGAAGAACTGCGGGCCGAGGGTGGCATAGCTTTGGGCGAGGGGCAGGTGCATGGCTGGAGGCGTTCTTACTTGCGGGTTGCGGAGATCACGAAGCCGGGGACCGGGCGGCGGAACTCGTTGCGCAGGGTTTCGGCGGCGACGTGGTCGGGCGGGTTGAAGCCGGCTTCGGCGAGCGCGGCGCGGATGTAGTCCTGCCCGTGACAGTAGCGCCCGGAGGGGGTGAGGCGCCAGCCATCGGGCCGGTCGGGGGCGTCTTCACAGGTTACGACAAGGCGGCCTCCGGGCTTGAGGGCCTGGGCCATGGTGGCGAGGGCAGGGGTGGCATTGCCGGTATAGATAATGACGTCCATCGCCACGACAAGATCGTAGAGGCCCGGCTCGGGCGCGGCATCGCGGGCAAGGTCGAGGGTGAAGAGGCTGGCGTAGGCGCCGGTCTTGGCGGCCTCTTCGAGAATGCCGGGGCTGATGTCGAGCCCGTCGAGGCGGGCGGAGATGGGGGAGAGGATGGCGGCGGAGAGGCCGGAACCGCAGCCGGCGTCAAGCACGGTGAGGCCGGCGCCGGGGGTGATGGCGAGGCTTTTGAGAGTGGCGGAGAGCACCTCGGGGCCGCGATACTGCACCCCGGCGAGGCTGGCATCGAAATGCGCGGCGGTGCGGTCGAAGAAGCGGGCGATATAGCCCGGGTCGGGCAGCTCGGGGGGCTCGTCGCCGGTGATGGCGGCCCCCATGAAGGCAAGCTCGACCGGGTCGTCATGCAGCGGGGTGGCGAGGGCCACGAAGGCGCGGGCAGGGTCGGTTGCGCCGAAATGGGCGAACTGGGTGGCGGCGCGCAGGCGAATGTCGGCATCGCTTGGGCGGGCGGCGAAGACGGTGTGCCAGACGGCCTCTGCCGCCGCGACATCGCCCGCCTTCAGGTGAAGGTCGGCCAGCAGGAAGGCACTCTGGCGGTCATCGGCATGCATCCGCAGGGCGCGGGACAGGGCGCGGACGGCGGGGCCTCGCTTGTCGGCCTCGAAATAGAGCGCCCCGAGGCGGGCGAATCCGGCGGCAAGGGGGGCCTTGCCCTCGCAATGCTTGCGCAGCGCGCGCAGGGCCGCCTCGCCGTGGCCGGCATCGAGCAGCAGGGTCACGGCCCGGGACAGCTCGGGGGCGGAGATTTCCTTGACCGACAGGGCCTTGAGGGCCGGCGTCTTGACCCCTGCGGCATTGCCTGAGGCGGCGGCCCGGGCGGCCTCGGCCAGCGGCAGGCGGGCGGGGGTGAGATCATCGACCATGGGGCAGGCTACCGCAGGGGCGGCGGCGGTGACAGGTAAAACGGGGGGGAGAGCGGTGGTAGGCCCGGCAGGACTTGAACCCGCAACCAAAGCGTTATGAGCGCTCTGCTCTAACCAATTGAGCTACAGGCCCGCCGGGGGCCTGATTAGGCCCGTGGCGGGATGCGGTCAAGCCAGTCTGGCAATTGCGCAGCAGTTGCCTTAAAGCGCCGGGGACGGCACCCAAGAGGGCCGGGGACGGCACCGAGGAGAGCGCGGATGAGCGATGGAAAGAACGGTTTGACCTATGCCCAGGCGGGTGTGGACATCGACGCGGGCAATGCGCTTGTGGAGGCGATCAAGCCGGCGGTGAAATCGACCGACCGGGCGGGGGTGATGGGCTCCATCGGGGGCTTCGGCGGGTTGTTCGACCTTAAGGCCGCGGGGTTCACGGACCCGGTGCTGGTGGCGGCGACCGACGGGGTGGGCACCAAGCTGCGGATCGCGATTGATACCGGCGTGGTCAACGGCGTGGGCGTGGACCTTGTGGCCATGTGCGTGAACGACCTTGTCTGCCAGGGTGCGGAGCCGCTGTTTTTCCTTGATTATTTCGCAACCGGCAAGCTCGACGTGACCGCGGGCACCGCGATCGTGGAAGGCATTGCGGCGGGCTGCAAGGCGGCCGGTGCGGCGCTGATCGGCGGCGAGACGGCGGAGATGCCGGGGATGTACGAGGGCAAGGACTTTGACCTTGCCGGCTTTGCCGTGGGCGCGATGGAGCGCGGTGCGGCGCTGCCCGAGGGCGTGGGCGAGGGCGATGTGCTGCTCGGGCTGGCCTCGGACGGGGTGCATTCGAATGGCTACAGCCTTGTGCGCCGGGTGGTGGAGATGGCCGGGCTTGGCTGGGAGGCGGCTTCGCCCTTCGGCGGTGGCACGCTGGGCGAGGCGCTGCTGACGCCGACGCGGATCTATGTGCGCCAGGTATTGGCGGCGATCCGCGCGGGCGGCGTGCACGGGCTGGCCCATATCACCGGCGGCGGGCTGACCGAAAATCTGCCGCGGGTGCTGCCCGAGGGGCTGGGTGCTGAGGTGGACCTAGGCGCATGGGAGTTGCCGGGGGTGTTCCGCTGGCTGGCCGAGACCGGCGGGCTGGAGGAGGCCGAGCTGCTGAAGACCTTCAACTCTGGCATCGGCATGGTGCTCGTGGTCGACGCCGAGCAGGCCGGGAGCCTGAAGGCGCTGCTGGAAGACACCGGCGAAACCGTCTGCGAGCTGGGCCGCGTTGTGGCCGGCGAGGGGGTTTCCTACAGCGGGAAGCTGCTTTGAGCCGAAACTGCGCGATCCTGCTGTCGGGCGGCGGCTCCAATATGGTGAAGCTCGTTGAAAGCATGGGCGAGGCCGGGCATCCGGCGCGCCCGGTGCTGGTGATGTCGAACGATCCCGGCGCGGGCGGGCTTGCGCGGGCGCAGGCTTTGGGCGTGGCGACGGATGCGGTGGATCACCGGCCCTTCGGCAAGGACCGCCCCGCCTTCGAGGCCGAGCTGACGGCGCGGCTGGAGGCCGCCGGAGCGGACCTGATCTGCCTTGCGGGCTTCATGCGGGTGCTGACGGCAGGCTTCGTGCGCCATTGGGAAGGCCGGATGCTGAACATCCACCCTTCGCTGCTGCCCAAGTATCGCGGATTGCACACTCACGCGCGCGCGCTGGAGGCGGGCGACGCCGAGGCGGGCTGCACGGTGCACGAGGTGACGCCGGAGCTGGATGACGGGCCGATTCTGGGGCAGGCGCGGGTGCCGATCCTGCCCGGCGACACCCCCGACGCGCTGGCGGCACGGGTGCTGATCCGCGAACACGCGCTCTACCCGGCCTGTTTGCGCCGATTTGCTGGCGGTGAACGCCAGCCACTTTACTTGTCCTGAATCGACGTCAAGGCAGGCTTTCCTTTCCTTCCGCATGGTCCTAGAAAGCTGGGAGCGGCAAAAACGAGTGGCGCAGCCTGCGCCGGGAAAAAAGAGAGCCACCGCATCCTATGCGCACATTGACGACCACCGAGGAGCTGTCGGCATTCTGTCAGACGGCAGCCAAGGGCCCTTACATCACCGTGGACACAGAATTTCTGCGGGAAAGAACCTACTACTCCAAACTTTGCCTCGTGCAGCTGGCCTTGCCCGGCGACGGCGAGGCGGTGCTGGTGGACCCGATCCAGGGCGATCAGATGTCGATGGAGCCGCTCTACGAGCTGTTCCGCAATCGCGACGTGGTGAAGGTGTTTCATGCGGCGCGGCAGGATCTGGAGATCTTCTTTGTCGAGGGCGGGGTGATCCCCGAGCCGCTGTTCGACACCCAGGTTGCGGCGATGGTCTGCGGCTTTGGCGAGCAGGCGGGCTACGAGACGCTGGTGAAGCGCATCGTGAAGGCGCAGGTCGACAAGAGCAGCCGGTTCACCGACTGGTCGCGCCGCCCACTGACCGATGCGCAGAAGGAATATGCGCTGGCCGATGTGACCCACCTGCGGGTGGTCTACGAATTTCTGGCCGCCGAGCTGGCCAAATCGGGGCGCGCGCCTTGGGTGGAGGAAGAGCTTGGCGTGTTGCTCAGCCCCGACACCTACGTGGTGCAGCCCGACGAGGCCTGGCGGCGGGTGAAGACCCGCACCAACTCGGGCCGCTTCCTTGCCATCGTGCGTGAGCTGGCGCGGTTTCGGGAGGCCTATGCACAGAGCAGGAACGTGCCGCGCAACCGGGTCTACAAGGATGATGCACTGCTTGAGCTTGCGTCGACAAAGCCCCGGAATGAAAAGGAATTGTCGCGCTCGCGCCTGCTGCTCAGAGAAGCCCGGCGCGGCGAGATTGCCGAAGGTATCCTGAGCGCGGTGACCGCCGGGCTCGAGGCGGACCCGGAGGAGTTTCCGCAGGTCGACCGGCGGCGCGAGAAGCTTCAGGTCAACCCGGCGCTGGCCGATCTGCTGCGGGTGCTGCTGAAGGCCAAGGGCGACCGGTTCAACGTGGCGCAGCGGCTCATTGCCAGCGCCGCCGAGCTTGACGAGATCGCCGCCGGCGAGCGCGACCTTCCGGCCCTGAGCGGCTGGCGGCGCGAGGTGTTCGGCGAGGATGCGCTGAAGCTGTGTGAAGGCCGCGTGGCCCTTGCGCTGAAGGGCGAGAACGTGGAGATCGTCGCGCTCTAGGGGCGGTGCCTCAGGGTTCGTCCCAGTAGCGGCGACGCTGCTCCCACATCTTTTCGCCGATCTGGCAATCGAACGGGCCCTGTGCGCGGATGATCTGGGCCGGGGGCGGCAGGCCCGCGATCTCGAGCACCAGCTTGCGCCGGACGGCCTGCGCGAACTCGCTCCACTCATGCACCGGAATCACGAAGGCCCCGGCACCGCCGATCACGCAGTCGCGGTAATAAAGGTCGAGGCCGCCGATGTCCCAGTTGCCCGAGAGGCCCTCGTTGGTCATCAGTGGCAGCCCGTTGATGACGATGCCCTTGGCCAGCGCCGCGTCGCGGGCACGCTCCACCAGCGGCCCCTGGTTGTTGGGTCCGTCGCCCGACACGTCGATCACCCGGCGCAGCCCCGAAAAGGCGTTGGACTCGATCGATTCTGCGGCAAATTCGATGGCGCCCGAGATCGAGGTGCGGCGCATGCCACCGGCGAAGGTCTGGCTCAGGGCCTCGGCAAAGGCGCGGGCGTCCTCCGGGGTCTGGATCACGGTCCAGGGGACGATCTCGCGCTGGGTGTAGTCGCCGGCCCATTCGACGTAGGTCACGGCGATGGCGCCGAGCAGGCCCGATTGCACTGCCGTCATCACCTCGTTGGACAGGATCGCCTCGGCGTAGCCGCGCCGTTGGATCTCGACCTCGTTGGGGGTCATCGAGCGGGAGACATCGACCATCAGGGCAAGCTCGACATCAACCTCGATGGGTTGCGCCTGGGCAGGCAGGGTGGAGAGGGCGAGGGCGAGGAGGGCGGCGCGCATGAGGAGGATCATGCGGGAGGAGGTGATTCTGGGGAAGGGGGTCGCGGGGATGTGATGTGCGGCCGGACATGACGCGGCTCCCGCCAACGGGGTCCGCGCAGCGGACACCGGGCCGGTAGGCGGTCGCGAAGCGACTGCCGAGAGGACCCCACCCCGCCGTGCCATGTCCGGCCTGCGCTTGTGGTCGGGGCGGGAAAGCAGCTCCGGGCTCACCTAAGCAGAATGCGTTGGGAGGCAGTGGCCGGGGCCGGTGGTCAGAACTGGTCGACCTGCCCGCCGCCGCCCTGCTGCCAGGGCTGGACGAGGTTGCCGAAGCGGGTGAACTGGCTTTCGAAGGACAGTTCGACCGTGCCGATGGGGCCGTGGCGCTGCTTGCCGATGATCACCTCGGCCTTGCCGTGCAGCCGGGCCATGCGCTCCTGCCATTCGGCCATCTTGTCGAGCTGGTCGTCCGACGGCTTCTCACGTTCGGCGTAATACTCTTCACGGAACACGAACATCACCACGTCTGCGTCCTGCTCGATGGAGCCCGATTCCCGCAGGTCGGAGAGCTGGGGGCGCTTGTCATCGCGGCTTTCGACCTGACGCGAGAGCTGGGAGAGGGCGATGACCGGGATGTTCAGCTCCTTGGCGATGGCCTTGAGACCCATGGAGATTTCGCCGATCTCCTGCACCCGGTTCTCGGCGGTACCGCGCAGGAGCTGGAGATAGTCGACGATGATCAGGTCGAGCCCGTGCGTGCGCTTGAGGCGGCGGGCGCGGGCGGCGACTTGGGAGATCGGCAGGGCGGCGGTGTCGTCGATGAAGAGCGGGCAGGATTCCAAGGCCTTGGCGGCCTCGACGAAGCGGCGGAACTCGGATTCGTCCATGTCGCCCTGTCGGATCTTGTGGCTGCTGATCTCGGCGGCTTCGGAGAGGATGCGCGAGGCGAGCTGTTCGGCGCTCATTTCGAGCGAGAAGAAACCGACAACGCCGCCATCCACCGCGCCTTCGGTGCCATCGGGGCGCATGCCGCGCTTGTAGGCCTTGGCGATGTTGAAGGCGAGGTTGGTGGCCAGCGAGGTTTTGCCCATGGAGGGGCGACCGGCGAGGATCAGCAGGTCGGAGGGGTGGAGGCCACCGAGCTTGCGGTCCATGTCGTTGAGGCCGGTGGAGATGCCGGCAAGCCCGCCCTCGCGCTGGTAGGCCGCGTTGGCGACATTAACAGCGTCGGTTACGGCCTTGAGAAAGCTCTGAAAACCGCTTTCGGTGCGGCCCTGCTCGGAGAGCTTGTAGAGCGCCTGCTCGGCCTCGACGATCTGGTCCTTGGGCTCGGAGGTCACATTGATGTCGGAGGCCTTGGCGGCGATGTTGCGCCCCAGCCCCATCAGCTCGCGGCGGATGGCGAGGTCATAGACGATCTGGGCGTAGTCGCGCGCGGCGAAGCTGGCCACGGCCACCCCGGCGAGCTTGGCGAGATAGGCGGCGCCGCCGACCTCCTTCAGGCCCGGCTCGTCCTCGAGGTAGCTCTTGAGCGAGACCGGCGTGGCCGCGAGGTTCTTGGCGATCCGCGCGGCGGCGACCTCGAAGATGCGGGCGTGAAGCGGGTCGTAGAAGTGCTCGGCGCTGATCACCATGGCGACACGGTCGAAGATGTCGTTGTTGGTGAGGATCGCCCCGAGCAGCTGTTGCTCGGCCTCGATGTTATGTGGCGCAGTCTCCTGCGCCTCCGACCCTTCCGGCCGAAAAGCTGTGATCTCGTTCATGCTGCTCGATCCCCCTGTGGAGGCAGGTCATACGCTGAAAAGGTGGCTCGTGGGTATCTGGAAATCCTTGTGGATAAGGGGCGCATAACCCTGTGAGCCATTCCCTGCGCGCCCCGATTGATACCATATCTGGCCGTCGGTTGCGAGGGGGCGGCTAGATGCGCCATGGCCTCGGGCGATTCTGCCCCGAAGCCTTCCACAAGTTATCCCCCGTTTTCTTTGCGCCAGGCTTCGGGGTCGTTGAGGAAGGCCTCGACCCCGTCGAGGGTTTCGGCGTCGAAGCTGCCGCGCTCGCGGGCCACCGCCAGCACGTCCCACCAGGTGCAGAGGTGGTGCAGGGTCACGCCGTGGTCGCCCAGTGTCTTTTCGGTCTCGGGGAAGATGCCGTAGTAGAAGATCACGGCGGTATGGGCGCAGCTTGCGCCGGTTTCGCGGATGGCGTCGACGAAGGAAATCTTCGAGCCGCCGTCGGTGGTGAGGTCTTCCACCAGCAGCACGCGCTGTCCCTCGGACATGTCGCCCTCGATCCGGGCGTTGCGGCCGTAGCCCTTGGCCTTCTTGCGCACGTAGCTCATGGGCAGGGCCATGCGGTCGGCGACGAAGGCGGCGAAGGGGATGCCTGCGGTCTCGCCGCCGGCGATGTTGTCGAAGGCCTCGAAGCCCGCGTCGCGCATGACCTTCACCACGAGGAAGTCCATCAGCGTGGAGCGGATGCGCGGAAAGCTGATGAGCTTGCGGCAGTCGATGTAGGTCGGGCCCTTGAGGCCGGAGGAATAGGTGAAGGGCTCGCGCTGGTTGAAGTGCACCGCGCCGATTTCCAGCAACATGCCCGCGGAAATGCGGGCGATGGTGGCGTCGTCTGGATGCGAGGTGGGGATCATGGCGCAGCTCCTGTCATTTTCTTGCTCATAAATATCCATACGGCGACGCCTGCAACCCGCGCGACGTCGGGGCAGGGTGGGAGATCAGAGCTCGTCCTCCACCTGCCAGTGCAGCGGGCGGCCCGGGTCGAAGACCACGACGGGGCCGTTCTCGGTTTCGATCTGCGGGGCGAAGGTGAGGGCCTCGTCGCCCTTGGAGAGCGTGATCGTCGCTTCGTTGGCGGGCAGGCGGTAGAAGGCGGGGCCGTTCAGCGAGGTGAAGGCCTCGAGCTTGTCGAGCGCGCCGACCTCCTCGAAGAGCGCCGCAAGGCAGCTCATCGTCACCGGGGCCGAGAACACCCCGGCGCAGCCGCAGGGGCTTTCCTTGTCGGTGGCGAGGTGGGGGGCGCTGTCGGTGCCGAGGAAGCAGCGCTCGAAGCCCGATGTGGCCAGCTCGGCGAGGGCCTCGCGGTGCTTTTCGCGCTTCACCACCGGAAGGCAATAGTAATGCGGGCGGATGCCGCCGACCAGCATGTGGTTGCGGTTGATCATCAGGTGGTGCGTGGTGATCGTGGCGCCCAGATCCGCGCCGCCCTCCTTCAGGTAGGCGACGGCCTCAGCGGTGGTGATATGCTCCATCACCACCCGCAGCCCCGGCGTGGCGCGGCGCAGCGGGTCGAGCACGGTGTCGATGAACACCGCCTCGCGGTCGAAGATGTCGACATCGTGGGTCGTCACCTCGCCGTGCATGCACAGCGGCATGCCGATCTCGGCCATCTTCTCCAGCACCGGGCGCACCTTGTCGAAGTCGCGCACGCCGGAGGCCGAGTTGGTGGTGGCCCCGGCGGGGTAGAGCTTGACCGCCTTGACGAGGCCGGAGGCATAGGCGGCGGCCACATCCTCGGGGTCCGTCTCCTCGGTCATGTAGAGCGTCATCAGCGGCTCGAAGAGGCCGACGCCGGGTGAGGCGGCGAGGATGCGCTCGCGGTAGGCCATGGCGTCGGACATGGTCACAACCGGCGGCACCAAGTTGGGCATGATGATGGCGCGGGAAAAATGGGCGACGGTCTGGGGCAGCACGGCGCGGAGCATGGCCCCGTCGCGCAGGTGAAGGTGCCAGTCGTCGGGGCGGCGGATCGTGAGGCGTTGGGTCATGAGGCAGGGATAGCGCGGGCGGGCGCCGGGCGCCAGTGCCTCGGGGGGCTGGCCCGTGGGAAGCGGGGCGAAGGTGATTCCGCGGTGGTGTCACGGGATGAGCGGGATGTTGCTGCAATGCGGCATTTCAACTTGGCCCAATCTTCGGGCACTCACGAAAATCTCAAGTAAAAAAGGCATTCTTTGCCCGGTGCGACGAGATGGGGTCTTTTCGCGCTTGCAGCAATCGCGTAGTCTAAAGGGGAGAGCGCAGCAGGCTCTGCGGCCGTGCGCTGAGAATTTCGTTAGTTTTGAACGCCTCCGGGGCTTCTGTTCGCCCCGGACACTTCAGCAAGGGGATATCCAATGCGGCATACACTCACAGCGATAGATATGTGGCGCAACGGCGTTGTGCTCTGGAGCTCGGTGATCGAGTCCCAGATGACGATGGCCCGCGCCGGTTTTGGCATGATGGAAGTCTGGCCGGGGGCGGGTGAGCGCATTCTGGCGACGCCGGCCGGGAAGGCTGCTGCGAAGGCCCCCGGGAAGGCGAAGGCCCCGGAGAAGGCGAAGGCCGCCGTGAAGGCCGAGGCGGACGTTGTGCCGATGAAGGCGGAGCCGGTGGCAAAGACGGCTGCGGCGAAGAAACCCGCGGCGAAGAAGGCGGTGGCGAAGAAGCCTGCTGCGAAGGCCGCGCCGAAGAAGGCTGTTGCGAAAGCCGCTGCGAAGCCCGCTGCCGCGCCCAAGGAGGCGGTTTCCGAGGCGCCCGCTGCCAAGGCGGCCCCTGCCGCGAAGGCGGCGCCGAAGCCGGCGGCCAAGCGCAAGCCGGCCGCCCGGAAGACCGCGCCCAAGGTTGCGCCGAAAGCGGCGACGAAGGCTCCGAAGCCTGCGCCTGAGGTGAAGGCCGAAGCGCCGAAGCCTGCGCCCGAAGTTAAGGCCGAGGCTCCGAAGCCTGCGCCGGAAGTTAAAGCCGAAGCCCCGAAGCCTGCGCCGGAAGTGAAGGCGGAAGCCCCGAAGCCCGCGCCCGAAGCCACGGCGGAAGCCCCGACGACCGCGCCTGAAGCCAAGGCCGAAGCACCGAAGCCTGCGCCCGAGGTGAAGGCAGAGGCCCCCAAGCCTGCGCCGGAGGCCAAGCCTGAAGCGCCCAAGCCCGCGCCGGAGGCGAAGGGGGAGGCCGCGAAGACCGAGACGGCCGAGGCCAAGCGCAGCGGGGCCAAGGGCAAGATCAGCCTCGCGCCCGACTTCGAGCCGCGCTGAGCCGGACCGAACCCAGGACTGCGAGAGACTTCGGGAGGTTTAGTACACGTCGATAACTCATCAGGAGCGTCAGATTGAAACGGAATTTACTCACGTCTTCGGGCCCCGACTGGCATCAGGTTGCCACGGTGCGCCCGGAACGTCTGGCGCTGGAGGTCTGGGCAACCGGGCTTCAGGCGGCGTGGCTCATGGCCGAAAGCCAATCGGTCATCTCTCATCGCGTCATGGGGCTTTCGGGGCTTGGGCCGCGTGAGCCGGACGAGATCCAGCGGATGTTTCTGGAAAAGAGCACGGCCTTCTCGGCGGCGGCAATGGCCGGTGTCATGCTGGCCGTGAGCGGGCGCAGGCCCGACGAGATCTGGCGGGCGATGATCCATCCGCTGCGCGACACCACGGCGCGCAACCTGCGCCGTCTCGGGCGCATCCAGAAGAAGCAATCGGGCAAGCGGCGCTCTGCGCGCGCCCGCGTGACGGCGGGGATGCAACGCCGTGAGGCCGCCTCCTAGCCGGGAGGCACGCGGCCGGCACCAGACAGCACGCAGACATCGGTGGAGCACCTTGCCTCAGGCAGGGTGCTCCGCGTCTTCGGGTGCGCGGGGCAGGAGCGGGCGCACGAGGCGGGCGAAGCTGTCGATGTAGGTCAGCAGCACCGGCACCACCACCAGCGTCAGCAGCGAGGACGAGATCAGCCCGCCGATCACCGCATGGGCCATGGGGGCGTTTTGCCCCGAGCCGCCGTGGATGTTGAGCGCCAGCGGCAGCATCCCGCAGATCATCGCCAGCGTCGTCATCACGATGGGACGAAAGCGGGTGGTGCCCGCCTCGACCAGCGCATCGAAAAGGTT